>NZ_JABSUT010000006.1:0-367480 GCF_013284285.1 Brevibacillus sp. HB1.4B | reverse complement strand
ATGGAGCTGTGGTGAAGTTGGAGTTCACGCCGGTCTGTCACACCGGAGGTCGCGGGTTCGAGTCCCGTCAGCTCCGCCATTTCTATTCAAATGAAATTGGCGCGTAAAGCATAGATATAAGGCTCGGTAGCTCAGTCGGTAGAGCAGAGGACTGAAAATCCTCGTGTCGGCGGTTCGATTCCGTCCCGAGCCACCTTTATAGGGGCATAGTTTAACGGTAGAACGAAGGTCTCCAAAACCTTTGGTGTGGGTTCGATTCCTACTGCCCCTGCCATTTTTTAAAACATTAGTAGTAATCATGGCGGTCGTGGCGAAGGGGTTAACGCACCGGATTGTGGCTCCGGCACTCGTGGGTTCAAGTCCCATCGATCGCCCCATAAATACATAGTTGGGGATTACTTATTGGGGTATAGCCAAGCGGTAAGGCAACGGACTTTGACTCCGTCATTCCTAGGTTCAAATCCTAGTACCCCAGCCATTAAAATGCGGACGTAGCTCAATTGGTAGAGCGTCGCCTTGCCAAGGCGAAGGTCGAGGGTTCGAGACCCTTCGTCCGCTCCATTTCTCAAATTGTTTCACCTTATATCATGGAGGCATAGCCAAGTGGTAAGGCACGGGTCTGCAAAACCCTCACCCCCGGTTCAAATCCGGGTGCCTCCTCCAAAGTATTTGCCGGTGTGGCGGAATGGCAGACGCGCGCGACTCAAAATCGTGAGGGAAACCGTGGGGGTTCAAGTCCCTTCACCGGCACCATACATTTACAAGCTAACCCTGAATGTCAAGATATCTTGATGATTGGGGTTTTTTTCTGCATTGATATGCACATAGTGTAGACAGGGGAAATAGACAACTTGTGTAAGTAACAGGACGAGGTGGTTGAGGTGTTTTACAAACTGCAAGACAAACCGCCAATGGGGATCACGACGCTGTCCGTATTGCAATGGATGATCGTAACTGTTTCCAGCAGTGTGGCGGTACCACTAATGATTGGAGATATGTACGGCTTGCAGGCTGATGAAATTGGAAAGCTGATGCAGCAGACCATGTTTTACATTGGGCTCGCGTCGTTACTGCAAGTGTGGATTGGACACCGCTATCCGATGATAGAAGGACCGGCTGGATTATGGTGGGGGATCTTTATCATTTTGGCTCAACTCGGAACGAGCATGGGTCTTCATCCACAAGAAATTGGTCAATCCTTTCAAGTGGGGATGATATTAGCAGGTCTACTCTTTTTCATTTTTGGCTTATTAGGCTGGATTGGAAAATTACAGAAGTGGTTTACACCACTGGTATCGGGTACGTATATGATTTTGCTTGCTGTTTCTTTGTGTAGCAACATTCTCACGGGCATGCTCGGTATTGGTTTTCAGCATTCAAAAGAGGTACAACCGGGTGTAGCAATCGTGTCCATAGGGATCGTAGCCCTTGTTGTGTTCATTATGCGAACGAAACGATTCTCCAGTTTTGCGGTTTTGTTTGGCATGGTTGGGGGCTGGATCGTGTACGCGCTTCTTGGATGGACAGAACCTGTCCGATCTGCTGAGCAATTATTTTCATGGCCTTCCATTTTCTTTTGGGGACCCCCACGTTGGGATTGGGGCGTTGTATTAACAAGTATGCTGACAGGATTCGTTCTGTTGACAAACCTCATGACGAGTTTGTCAGTCATGGGAAAAGCGACAGACACTGTGCCTACTGAAAAGCAGTACAATCGCGGTGGTATTTTTACAGGGGTATCCCATTTCCTGTCAGGCTTGAGCGGTGTGGTTGGTATGATTCCACTTTCCTTGGCAGCAGCGGTTATTCAAACGACGAAAATGGCTTCGCGCTTGCCATTTATAATAGCGATGCTGGGGATGATGCTGATTGGGCTGATTCCCACTGTTGCCCATTTTTTGGCGGCTTTGCCTACTCCAGTGGCATATGCGGCGATGTTCATTTCCTATACGCAACTGCTTGGCTTCGGGTTGAAGGATTATGTGAATCTGAAGATGGACGAACGTACGATTATTGTTGGGGGAAGCTCACTTCTGGTCGGGATCGGAGTCATGTTCGTACCTGCTGTAGCTTGGAAGCAACTTCCTGCACTAGTCAGCTTTTTGTTTGGCAATGGCTTATTGCTCGGAGTTATTGTGTGCCTGGTCCTAGAACATATTGTTTTTAGAAAAAAGGAAGATAGCGTAGAAAAAGACGGCCAGGCTGCATGACGGGCCGTCTTTTTCTTAGGCGGTAACAATAGAGGAGTGAGTCAGCTCGCCACCGTTGATTTCCGTAAACATGCGGCCAACTGAACCTACGATTTCTTCTTTTTTAGATTGTTCCATTTTTTCATGGAAAAAGATGACTTGGAGTAGTGTGCGGCTTTGTTCCGTTACGCATGAGCGCTTGGAATCGACGATGGGACTCCCAAATGCGCCGTTACCATCAGCGAGAAGCAGTTTCCCTTCCATGTTGACTTCGCGTCCGTTTAATCCTTCATAGACATCATCGGCGTGACCAAGACGACAAGTGATATCACCCGCTAAGTGATTGACGTCATAAATCCCAAAAGGAAGCGCGTGCAAAACTGAGAAAAAATTATTAACATCAACAGCGCTGTTAATCCAGAAAAAATGATTTCCCTGCAGCAGTCGGCGCAGTAATGCTTCGGAGGAAGGGCGGTATCTGGACGGATCAATGCCAACTTGCTTAAAGCAGGCCCTCCACTCGCGGACGCCTTCGATTTCTGTTAGGTTTGCAGTGTCGTGCGCAAGCCGCAAGCTCTCCACATAATAATTAATGCGTCCCTGCAGCATTTTTGGGGAGTCACTGACGGAAGCATTGTTGTATTGTAATATGCCGAGAGAAAATTGCGGCAGACGCTCGGACACGGAACAATCTAGCTGAACTTTCATCTATAGACACTCCTTACTAAACCTATTTTTGGTAGTATAACAAAAAATTTTTGTGGAAGCGACTAAGCTTCGATACAATAGAAGAGAACAGAGGAGGGAACCCCTGACGATGACGATACGTGAGGTTGAAATTTATACAGACGGAGCTTGTTCCGGCAATCCAGGACCAGGTGGTTGGGGAGCTGTACTGATGTACGGCCAACACATCAAGGAAATGTCCGGAGCCGAACCGCATACAACGAATAACAGAATGGAGCTGTTGGCAGCCATCAAGGCGCTCTCTACATTGAAGGAGCCATGTAAGGTGACGCTATATAGCGACAGTGCATACTTGGTTAACTGCTTCAAACAAGGCTGGTATAAAGGCTGGCTGAAAAACGGCTGGAGAAACAGCAAAGGCCAGCAGGTGGAAAATCAGGACTTATGGAAAGAACTGCTGCAATTGATGGACACACACAAGGTAGAGTACGTAAAAGTCAAAGGACACGCCGACAACAAATGGAACAACCGCTGCGACGAATTGGCGACAGGAGCGATTAAACAGCTGTGAACGACTTGCAGTACTGGGAGCAGACAAAGCAGTCCATCATTGACTATGCCAAGGAAATCGGAATCGATAAGATCGGGTTTGCCAGTGCCGATCCATTCACGACCTTAAAAGAACGGCTTCTTGTACACCGGGAAAAGGGTTATGAATCTGGATTTGAGGAGCCTGATTTAGAAAAGAGGACGAATCCGGAACTGTTGTTGGACGGGGCACGTTCGCTGATTTCTATCGCACTTGCCTATCCATCCAAGTTAAAAAATCCACCAAAATCAGAACCTGGTGCGTATCGGGGAATCTTGTGCCGTGCAGCATGGGGAACCGATTACCATCACGTTCTGCGCGACAAGCTGGACAAGCTGACTCGATTCATTATGGAGCTGGAGCCAGGAGCTCGGATCGAATCCATGGTAGACACGGGAGCATTGTCTGATCGGGCGGTTGCCGAGCGGGCTGGGATTGGGTTTGTAGGAAAAAATTGTGCCATCATAACGCCGGAGTTTGGATCATGGGTGTACTTGGGTGAGCTTGTAACGAATCTTCCGTTGCCAAGCGACTTACCGATCGAAGAAGGCTGTGGCGACTGTAATATATGTGTAGATGCTTGTCCGACCGGAGCCTTGATTCAGGGCGGACAGCTTGATGCACAGCGATGTGTTGCGTATTTGACTCAGGTAAAAGATTTTATTCCCGATGAATTCCGTGGGAAAATCGGGAATCGGCTGTATGGTTGCGACACTTGTCAGACGGTATGTCCTAAGAATCGTCGCATCGACAACGACCATCATGCTGAATTTCAGCCTGATCCGGAGATTGCCAAGCCTTTATTGATTCCGCTGCTTCAGATGAGCAATAAGGAGTTCAAGGAAAAGTTCGGCCTATCCTCTTCATCTTGGCGGGGCAAAAAGCCCATTCAGCGCAATGCCATATTAGCACTTGCACATTTCAAAGATCGGACGGCTGTTCCTCATTTGGAGCGTCATTTGTTCGAAGACCCCCGTCCCGTCATTCGTGGAACTGCTGCATGGGCACTTGGAAAAATCGGAGGAGAGCAGGCACAAGAAGCGCTCATTTCCGCAAAAGCAAAAGAGGCGTCACCAGAAGTGGTGGAAGAGATAGAAAAAGGCATGAGCATGATTCGCGCACAGGCTTAGTTTGAACGAGAGAGGGAGGACGTAAAATGGCAAAGGAATTAGGCTATACCATGATGGATTCACCGATTGGACCATTGCTCTTGGCTTCTACAGAAGAAGGGCTGTGCTACATTCAGTTTGCCAATGAACAAGACGGATTAGCGCCTCTGGTGCGCTGGTGCAAAAAAACGTTCTTAGGAATTACTCCAACGCGCAACGATACGATCAATGAGTCTGCAAAAAAACAATTAGAAGAGTATTTTGCAGGCAAGCGAAAGACGTTTGATGTTTCAACCGTATTGTACGGAACTCCCTTTCAAAAGGATGTATGGAATGAGCTATCGAACATCCCCTATGGAGAAACTCGTTCTTACAAAGATATTGCCTTGGCTATTGGAGCAGCGAAAGCTGTTCGGGCCATTGGCGGTGCGAACAATCGCAATCCGATTCCTGTCATTATACCTTGCCATCGTGTCGTTGGCTCGAATGGTGCCTTGGTCGGGTACGGTGGTGGCTTATCCATTAAAAAATATTTGCTGTCCTTAGAAGAAGGTCCACTTTTTGCTCACGCTTCTTCCAAATAAGCTGTCTGCTTGCTCGGGCAGCTTTTCTTTTTCTTCTGAATGCTCCGCGAGTGACATATTCTTCATTGAGATGAACGGTTCATGGGTCTATGTCGCAGTCTGGAGGGGGAAAGGAGGAGGGGAAAGTGGAGTGGCGTGAATTTGTTCAGCAATACTTTCAAGCAGTTCACCAGTCATCTATGGACGGAAGATATGAGCGGCTGCTGCCTTTTTATTGCACAGGAGAGTCTGGCGCACAAGATGAATGGGATCGACTGAACCGGGAAAAGCGGAAAATCGAGGAGCGGGGAGTCAAATTGTTGGCTGTCCAGGGACAAGTAACGCCCATGTGCTGGGTAGATACCGATGCCACCATGGAAATAACGGTTCAATGGCAAGAAAATAAAACCTTGGGGATCAAGCATACCAAGTATAAAGAGGCAAACAAAAGATTGTTCCAGCTCCAGTTGCTCAAAACGAATGAAAAGTGGTCGATTATCGGGGCAAGGGAGTCGAATGGTGATCAAAAATTGGTGGTCGAGGAAGAGGAGGAGCCTGTCATCGTTGTGTCAGGCGTCGAGGATGCCATTGACCAACCTACGCTGATTGTTCATGGAGCGGGAGGATACAACGTTGCAAATGCAGTCGCGTATGCGGAACGCTACTGGAACACGACCAATCCCGTATATCCTCGTTTTCCGGATGACTGTACGAATTTTATTTCGCAATGTTTACACGCTGGTGGAATCCCTATGCTGATGTCGAAAGAGATGGGCAAGGGTTGGTGGATTCGCACGGGAAAAGGCACCTCTTGGAGCTATAGCTGGACGGTGGCGCATAGCTTGTATTTGCTTTTGAAATCGGGTGGACCACCTATGCGGGCGGTTACGAAAAGCTCTGCGGCCGAATTGGTCCCAGGTGATATCATTTGTTATGATTTTAACGGGGATGGGCGTTTTCAGCACAATACGATCGTGGTCGCAAAAGACGCGAATCAGATGCCGTTAGTGAATGCCCATACGACAGATAGCAGCATGCGTTATTGGGCATATGAGGATTCCACAGCTTATACGCCCAAAATGCGCTATGCCTTCTTTCATATAAGAGGGGTATAATTATCGCTTGCGAAAAAAAGCTCTTCGCATAAAAGAGATGCTGCGAATCATCCAAATCATTGCCGCGAAAACGAGCATGTCTGAAAAGGTATGCGGTTCTCCTTTAATGGATTGGATGTAAATCAAGCCATGGAATAAGACGATGACAAACAGCCATGGATTGGCGAGATGAAGCCTTTTCCAACTGGATCCACCCAGCCATTTTTCTGCCCGTGCAGAAGAAGTCAGCCACAAGGACAGTAGCATGAAAAAAGCAAGCAGCCCAAGATAGTTCGCAACGCCTGTGAGGGTCCAGTTGGGAGATGGCCACATGGTTGGATCCGAGGAAGCGAAAAAGAACAGACCCAGCCATCCATCGGCCTTTTCAGAACGGTTGTTATCTAGGATCATCAGGCGAGGCTCACTTTCAAAAAGGATGAGCACAAGAATGACGTGCAGCAGTCCAGTTAGCCCAGCCCATATACCGATATCTCGGCGGATGGACAAGCTGACAGCCATCCAGCCAGCAGGGAGCCAGGACTGGAGTGGACCAATCAGTAAGGTGCAGCCAATCAAAATAAATGAGAGATAGCCGAGAATCATACTCCATGTTTCCAGGGCGGGGAACGAAGAAAAATCAGTCCACATCCAACTGGCGCCTAATAGGATCAAACTCAGGATGCTCACATGTGCGACAAGTCTTCGCCCAAATGATAGGGGTGTCCCCATCTAATCGTCACTCCTTCGATAGCGAAAAGTTTCTGATTAGATGCAGCAGGCACTCCATTTGTTACAGAAGCTGGGCACGGTGGTATAATAGGACGTGTACAGGTATCAAGTTCGCAATTTACAAGGAGATTTTCAGATATGCCGTTACATATTGTTTTGCATGAGCCTCTCATTCCGGCCAATACGGGAAACATCGCCCGTTCATGTGCAGCGACAGGAGCGCATCTGCATTTGATTCATCCGCTCGGATTTTCAACGGACGATCGTTACCTGAAGCGGGCTGGTCTCGATTATTGGCATGCAGTAAATGTTCATCATCATGAGAGCTTTGAGCACTTTGCTGCGGCACAAGGGGAAGGTGCGGGCACCTTTTACTTTGTTGAGACCTGGGGGGAAAAGTTGTATTCGGACGTTTCTTTCCGAGATGGCGACTACATTATCTTGGGCAAGGAGACGACGGGCCTGCCGGAAGAGCTGACAGAAAAATATCGGGAACAGACTATTCGTATCCCGATGAGCGGTGCGACCCGATCTGTGAACCTGTCCAATTGTGCAGCTATTGTCTTGTTTGAGGGACTTCGTCAGTTAGGTTTTCCATCGCTATCGTAAAGCATTTGGGAGGGAGAGATTCATTATGACTGTGAACACCATCCTGTTTGATTTGGACGGTACGTTATTAGAGATGCAGACAGAACCCTTTGTCAAAAGTTACTTGGTTGAAGTAGGTCGTCATGTCGGAGATAAGTATGATACCGAAAAGCTGTTGGCGCTGATTTGGGATGCGACCAAGGCAATGATCATGAACCAAGAGCCGGATAAGACGAACGAACAAGTTTTTATCGAACATTTTATGGAACACAGTGAGTGGGATCGGGAGGAAATATGGCCTCTATTCGATTCGTTTTATCGCGATGTGTTTCCGACACTTTCTCACCTGACGTATCCTTCGCCATGGGCAAAGCAGATTATTACTGCCGCCAAAGAGCAAGGATTTCGGGTTGCAGTAGCGACGAATCCTGTTTTCCCGCGTGATGCGATTCACCATCGCCTTGCTTGGATTGGGATGTCCCCGGATGAATTCGAGCTGGTCACCGTCTACGAGGAGTCGCATTTCACGAAGCCGAATCCTGGTTATTACAATGAGATTTGCCAAAAGCTCGGGGTTGAACCGACAGACTGTGTCATGGTCGGGAATCACATGCAGGAGGACATGGTCGCATCCAAGCTGGGGATGAAAACGTTCTTGGTAACCAATTGGATGGAAGACCGTGGGGAGCCTCAGTATCCGGTAGATCAGCGGGGATCATTAGAAGAGCTGTTTACGGCGATTTCTGAGAAAAGCGGTGTGTTTGCGCGTTAAGAAATGGCCATGAAAGAATAGGCGAGAAGCAGGCTGTCCGTTTGAAAAAATGGTCAAGCCTGCTTTTTCACATACTTTTCCCAAAATCATCAGGTAGGCTAGGGGTGTACGATCACGTTTTACATAATAAAGGAGGAAATCTGCATGAAAAAACTTGTTTCGTCTCTGGTGATGGCTACCTTGTTGTTTAGCGGTATCTCTGGAGTGACTGCGGCGGATACAGCAGCGGATTCTACGGTTAAGCACTCCAAAGCGGAGAAAAAGGAAGAAAACAAAGCAAAACTGAACGCGAAGGCTGCTAAGTGGGGCGTAGAAACCACGGATAAAACAAATAAGGAAGTAAAAGCAGCCATTCAAGAAGCAAAAGCAGCAAAGAAAGCAGAAAACGCTGAGAAAAAAGCGGCAAAAGAAGCGAAGAAGCAAGAACAACTCGCCAAGCTAAATGATAAAGCTGTGAAGCTGGGCGTTGATACGGCAGGTAAAACGGCGAAGGAAGTAAAAGCGGCTATTAAAGAAGCAAAAGTAGCAAAAAAAGCAGAAAACGTTGAGAAAAAGGCAGCAAAAGAAGCGAAGAAGCAAGAACAGCTCGAGAACCTGAAAGAAAAGGCGGCCAAGTGGGGCGTTGACACAGCAGGTAAGAGCACAAAAGAAATCAAGGCTGAAATCGAAGCGAAGAAAGCAGAAAAGAAAGAGAATAAGAAATAACAAGAAAACAAAAAAAGCAGGTTGCCACAGTAGGCAGCCTGCTTTTTTCCCCTGGATGCTTCTTACATGTTCCAGGTTTTGTCTTCGTTGTAGCCCGCTGTCAGCATGAAAAACAGAAAAGCTCCGAGGACCAATGCTACGATAAATGTACCCACGTTTGACAGCTCCTTTCGTAAACAAACTACTCCCATTATAGCGTAGCCTGCCCACTTTGCAAACGAATTAAAGCTGTTGCGCCCTTGTGAGTGACAATTTTCGATAGTCATACACAAGCTTCAAAAAAGCACTTAGCGCAATATATACACTCAGTTTCTCACCAGTATCGAGTTCCATCCCTGTCACTGCTTGGTAAATGAATATCGCAAGAATCACCAAGCTCGCGATGCCAGTTAAATAAAGTCCTTTTTTCACTTGAATGCGTTCTGCTTGAATATCCATGATCGTTCCTCCTGTTATTTTACGCCAATCCGTCTTGGCCTCCGTGTATGTTGCTTATGATTGTATTTTACAGGGGAGATGGGCTTACAAACCATCGAATCAACTTACAGCTACGCACGGTAAACCTTACAATTCCGTAATCTTCCAAGCTGTTAAAAAGCAATGTGACGGATTTTTTATGGGAAGATTGCTGAAACTTGTGCAGATGTCTCGCATACACATATGTAAAGGCTGTAAGAGCCTGTTGGCAACCGGAGAAAACGGCTTGCACGTGAATGCGTGACCGCAGGCGGACATATACATGAGAGTACATTGTCGTTGGGAAGAGAGAGGGGCTTAAGAGGGAGGAGTGTCGAACATGGACATTTTAAAACGGATCGCTGAGCACCGGGCCCGCGAAGAAAACCTGATGTGGAGAGGAACATTCGCCGAATATTTGCAACTGGTACGTAAAAATCCGCAAATTGCCCAAACGGCGCATTCACGCGTCTACAACATGATTAAAAGTGCGGGGGTTGAAGAGAACGAGGACGGCTCACGTTCGTATCAATTTTTTAGTCGGGAAATCTTCGGACTGGATCGTTCTGTTGAGCGCCTAGTGGAGGAATATTTCCACTCGGCTGCGCGTCGTCTGGATGTCCGCAAACGCATCTTGCTCTTGATGGGGCCTGTCAGTGGCGGTAAGTCTACGCTCGTGACGATGCTCAAACGAGGACTGGAAGAGTATTCACGGACGGAAGACGGAGCGATCTATGCACTTGATGGCTGCCCCATGCACGAAGAACCACTTCATCTTATCCCGCACGAGCTGCGTCCAGAGGTGGAAGAAGAGCTGGGAATCAAGATTGAAGGAGAATTGACACCCTATAACCGGATGAGGTTGGAAACCGAATATGGAGGGTGCATAGAGGATTTCCCTGTTCACCGGATTTTGTTTTCCGAAGCCAATCGTGTCGGTATCGGTACATTTAGCCCTTCTGATCCGAAGTCTCAGGATATTGCCGATTTGACGGGGAGCATCGACTTTTCGACGATTACGAAGTACGGCTCTGAGTCCGACCCGCGTGCGTATCGTTTTGATGGGGAGCTGAACAAAGCCAATCGCGGATTGATGGAGTTTCAGGAAATGCTGAAATGCGACGAGAAATTTTTGTGGCATCTCCTGTCGCTGACACAGGAAGGAAACTTCAAGGCAGGTCGTTTTGCCCTCATTTCTGCAGATGAACTGATTGTTGCGCATACAAACGAATCGGAGTACAAGGCTTTTATTGGGAATAAGAAAAATGAGGCGCTGCAATCTCGGATTATCGTCATGCCGATGCCGTATAATCTGCGTGTCAGTGACGAAGAAAAAATATACGCAAAATTAATCAAGCAATCCGACTTGGGGCATGTGCATATTGCACCGCATGCGCTCCGGTCAGCAGCAGTCTTTTCTATTATGACCCGCCTGAAAGAATCGAAAAAACAAGGGGCCGATCTGCTGAAAAAGATGCGGCTGTATGACGGTGAATCGGTGGAAGGCTTCAAGGGAGCCGATCTGGAAGAACTGCGTAACGAGCATGCCGATGAAGGAATGTCCGGTATTGATCCGCGTTATGTCATCAACCGTATCTCCAGTGCACTGATCCGCCGCGACACTGAGTGCATCAATGCGCTTGATATTCTGCGGGCGCTTAAAGAAGGCTTTGACCAGCATCCATCTATCACCAAGGAGCAGCGGGAGAGGTATATGAACTTCATCTCTATCGCGCGCAAGGAATACGACGAGCTGGCGAAAAAAGAAGTGCAGAAGGCGTTCGTCTACAGCTACGAAGAGTCGGCAAAAACGCTCATGGATAACTATTTGGACAATGTGGAAGCTTATTGCAACATGAATAAAATCCGTGACCCCGTTACAGGTGAGGAGATGGATCCAGATGAGCGCCTGATGCGTTCCATCGAGGAGCAAATCGGCATCTCGGAAAATGCCAAGCGGGCCTTCCGCGAAGAAATTCTCATCCGTATCTCGGCCTATGCGCGTAAAGGGAAGCGTTTTGACTACAGCACGCATGATCGCCTGAGGGAAGCTATCGAGAAGAAGCTGTTTGCCGATCTAAAAGATGTCGTCAAAATTACGACCTCGAACAAAACGCCGGATGAGCATCAGCTCAAGAAGATTAATGAGGTCACCAAGCGTCTTATCGAAGAGCATCAATATTGCCCCGTTTGCGCAAATGAGCTGCTGCGCTATGTGGGTAGCCTGTTGAACAGATGACAGAACTTTGGCGACATGAGGAGCACGTCATATTCGGCGCAGATTGCGCCAGTTGCTAGGAGGAGACGGCATGAAAGATGAATCATCGTTCATTGTCTCCCGGGAAGACTGGTCGCTGCACCGCAAAGGGTACCAGGACCAAAATCGACACCAGGAAAAAGTGAAAGAAGCGATCAAAAAAAATCTCCCCGATCTCGTTAGCGAAGAAAACATCATCATGTCGAATGGTCGGGAAGTTATTAAGATCCCTATTCGCTCCCTGGATGAATACCGATTGCGTTTTAACTTCCAAAAGGGAAAACATGGCGGTCAAGGTAAAGGAAACAGTAAAGTAGGAGATGTCGTCGCCCGTGACGGCGATCCGGCGCAAGGGCCAGGAAAGGGTCAGGGAGCGGGTGATCAGCCAGGTGTAGACTACTACGAGGCTGAAATCAGCGTAGAAGAATTGCAGGAGATGCTTTTCGCCGAGCTGGAGCTGCCGAACCTTCAACAAAAAGACGAGGAACAAATCGTCGTGGAAGAGACTCGGTTCAATGATGTCCGGAAAAAAGGCTTGATGGGCAACATTGATAAAAAACGTACGCTGATTGCGGCCATCCGCCGAAATGCGCTGGCAGGCTACAGTGATATGGAGCTGGGGATCACCGATGATGACCTGCGCTTCAAGACGTGGGAAGAGATCATCAAGCCTCATTCCAATGCTGTCATTATTGCGATGATGGATACGTCGGGAAGTATGGGCGTGTTTGAAAAGTATATTGCCCGCAGCTTTTTCTTCTGGATGGTACGTTTTCTGCGCACCAAGTACGAAAAAGTCGAGATCGTCTTCATTGCCCATCATACGGATGCGAAAGAAGTAACGGAGGACACCTTTTTCTCGAAAGGGGAAAGCGGGGGGACGATCTGCTCCTCTGCCTACAAAAAGGCGTTGGAGATCATCGATAGCCGCTACCCAACATCGCAGTACAACATTTACCCGTTCCATTTTTCCGACGGCGACAACCTCACGTCTGACAATGAGCGCTGCGTAAAGCTGGTGAAAGAGCTCATGGAGAGATGCAACATGTTCGGCTATGGCGAAGTGAATCAGTATAATCGTCATTCAACCCTCATGTCAGCGTATCGCCACATCAAAGAGCCGAAATTCATGCATTGTGTCATTCGGGAAAAGGGCGAGGTATACAAGGCGTTGCGTACTTTCTTTGGCAAGAAGGAAGCTGTGAAGTAATCATAGTGGCAACCGGGCGAGAAATCGTCCGGTTGACTTATGTGAGGGGTGTTACTATGTATCCACAAAAGCATCGGATGCGCAACACGGGAGCCTTCACTTTCTTGGCATACTTTACATTGGGGGCAGGTGTACTGCTATTTTCCATCGGTTTATACAATGCAACAGGTCTTCAGCTGCACGAAAAGGGGTATTATATCGCATGTATGCTTCTGGTAGCAGTTGGATCGATTTTGACGCAAAAAGTAGTGAGAGATAATGCAGAGGATCGAACAATTATTGAGGAGCAGGAAAGAGAATTTAACTTGAAGGTATCGAAAGCGGAGAAAGAAACGCCGAAATAGCCCAGATGGTGTATGGTTTAGGCAAGGAAATGTTAAAGTTGTTCATCATCGGGTATTCGCTCCATTTTGGTGGGGAGGAAACCAATGGATCGCAAAAAAACCGCCAGGGTCATGCCCTGACGGTCTTTCGAATGAGCGCTACAAACTCCTCTGCCTTTTCAATGTGTGGAGAGTGCCCCACATTTTCCATGACTATCTCCTGATAGGAACCACCAGCGCGCTGATATTGTTCGAGGACGTCACGAATTTGGGAGACCATAGGCTGCGGAGGATATTCGTCTTCCCCTGGCCATCCGGGGACATAGCCAAGCTTGCCCAGTGTACCGAAATCAGCAAGCGACTGATTGGAGATAATGGCATCATCCGCACCGCGAATCCATAAAATCGGACACTTCGGCTCCATCTGGACAATACCGGACAAATTTACGTATTTGGGAGAAATCGCATTCGTAATCCCTGTTGTCCCAGGAGCAACACCGGGCCAATCGTTTACGTATTCAAAGGCACCAGGGTAAAAGCCCTCTCCCGTTCTCGTAGAGAGTATCGCGCTCACATAACGGTCTTCCTGCTCTGGGCCAACCTGGAACGGGGGATTGAAATAAAGCTGATTCATGACATTGCGAGGACTGGAGGGAGATTCATTACTCATATCTTTGGCTGCTATCCTTTTGACCAGCTCGGAGTTGACAGCTCCTCCACCTGAGCCTGAGAAGCTGCTGTAGCACGGGGTGCCAGCTATATCCTTGGTTCCACCAAAGCCGTAAGGAGACATGGGGGCGATTAGAATCAGGGAGCGTACTTCCTGCGGGTGATCGATGGCAAACTGCATCACGATCCCACCGCCCAACGACCAGCCGGCAAGATGGACGGGTGTTGGCAAGTCCAATGCCCGAATAAACGAGTGAAGGTCATCCGACCAGTCTCGCAAACCGCGTGTTGCATCGATGGGCAATGCTTCACTTGCTCCATAGCCACGCATATCAGGTGCGTACACACGGTACTGGTCACATAGAGCCGCTATGGTATCATCCCAGAACAAGTTGGCTGATGCATTGCCGTGAATGAGGAGGAGCGGTTCTCCTTCTAGTACGCCAGCTGTCAGATAAGAAACGAGCAGTCGATCGGTCTGAATCGTTTTTGTTTCGATTCGTGCATCCATCAATGATGTGCTCCTTTCATTGTATAAGATTATAAATATCAGAATATTTACATTATATATCCATTCGGTTACAAAATGAGAAAAGAAAACAACCGCCCGTGAAAGGCGGTTGCAGGAAGGTTACATATGGAGACCACGCATCTGTTGTTCGATTTTCTCAAAGCCGCCAGAAACCTTAACGACTTCGTCTTTTTGTTCAGAAACGAGAACAAGCACTTCTTCCAGGCTCTCTTTGTTCTTGTCGGTAATATCTGCGTTGACTTCAACTTTTGCGCCGACTTCTTGAATCATACTGTGAACATGGATAATGAACTCTTGCAGGTTTTTCGTTTTATCCGCAAAGTTTTGCATGTAGTTGTCTACATTGGTGAACATTTCTTGTACTTCAATGATGCCCTCGCTATTTTTCTCAAAAGAAGTCTGTGACTCAGAAATCATATCTGATACGAGCTTCATTTTTTCGCGAATGGTCATGAGCAGGTTCGAGATCGACTCAGAGGATAGCTTGGAGGATTCAGCCAGCTTGCGTACTTCATCTGCTACGACAGCAAATCCTCGGCCGTGTTCGCCTGCGCGAGACGCTTCAATCGTGGCATTGAGTGCCAACAGATTGGTTTGTGCAGAAATCTCGGAAATGGTTTGAATGATTTTCCCGATCGATTCGGTTTCTTTATTGAGCTCTTGAATCAACTGGTTTGTACCTTGGATATCCTTGATGAATCGTTCAAAGTCATTGCCGATGTTGCCGATGCGTTTGCCGCTCTCATTAGTGGCTTCTTTGGTCGATTCAACGTAATCATGCATCTCCGTAACAGAACGGGTCATGTCCTCCACTTGCAGATTCGTAGAGCTCATTTCCCGACGCAGCTCGTCCGTATTGCTGGTCTGAACCGTAAAGGACTCCATAATGTCTTGCAGGGAAGCGACGGTTTCGACTGCGCGAATATTTACACCGTCCGTCACCTTGTTCAAATTCTCTTGATAGTCTTGCATAGAGGTGAGTGATTCATTGATCTGATCCAGAACACGTTGCAACGATTCCTTTGAGGCAATCGCTTCTTGTTTTTGTTGCTCACTTTCCTCTTGCAGCTTGTTATTGAATACAGCATGCATCATGCTCGTGACAGAGACGAAGCAGAAGGTAAGCAAGAAGTACATCAGATCAAGGTTGTTTGTCGAATGGAAAATCGTTTCTCTCTGTGTCAGGAAGTAGTAAGAGACAATACCCAATGTCGATACAATCGTCAAAATATTGATGAGTCGGTCTTGATAAATCCCCATGACTGCTACAAAGAACATAATGGTCATGATATTGATCATATGCGGGTCCAGTCCAACTACGATGAACATAAAAATTCCGATTACCGCGAAGTTGAAAAACTTCATGAAGGGCGCTGCTTTTTCACGGAACCTCGGGCGATTGGAGATGTAAGTAAAAGGTGCCAGTACGCCATACAAAATACCCAGTATCGTGAAAACGAATGTGTACGATACGCCTAGAAAAAGGTTTAAGACCTGAACTACCGTAATAATACTTGCGAATACGATTACGACCCAATTGTTTCTTCTTCTCAATAGATCAATGTTATCCATGTTATCCATGTTACCCACCTACCTCGACTTTTACTTGGTTGGATGACGACGAATTGTACCAGGAATATTTCGGATCGTGCTTATTGTCATAGACATCTTTTAGATGGAAGAGGGTCGGAATGGCATCGGCCCCTTTGTAAAAGACGATATCTTTGGTCTGAGTCGCCTTTACTTGATACTTCTTGTTAATGAACGTAAAAAAAGTCGGATCTGCTACCCCGATTGCGTGGGTATAACCGTGCTTTTCAGCGTAATCTATCATCAAGCAAATTCCTTTTTGCCCTAGTTGTCCGCGGTATTTCGGCAAAACAGCGAGACTGTCTACCTCCATTACTTTCATATCTTCTGTAACAACATCCTGAAAAAGTGATTTCATATAAGCACTTGATTTGGAAAAGGGCGTCATTTCAAATGTTCCACCTGCTTCCCCATCTTCGGCAAGTAAGAGGAACTGAGCCGAGCCTTCTTTCGCATGCTCCATCTCGAAGCCCATGCTTGTCCATACTGTTTCTTTGATTTCATGAAATTTTGCTAACTCTTGTACGGTTTCTACTTGTTTGTACATAACTTCTCCACTCCATCATTTTCTCTGATTGAACCATGTTGTGTATGTTTGACGTCACTAAAGTTATGTTTTTCCATCCGATACGATAATGAAAGTGCTTTCATCCTCCTTTCAAAAATGTAAACACAAAAAAAGGCCGTTCCATCGAAATGGAACAACCGAAGCTACCAACATCGAATAAATGGTCTCAAGATGATGGCAACCCGGCTATCATGGTCAAAGACTGTAGACCCGTGGTTTTGCGTCGCCACCTTTCGATGACTTTGCCTTTTGCATTTTTTAGCAGAAATTGTAAAGATGTGTCGAATTTTGCTAGACATAATCATGCAAAATATAAGCCAAAAGATATATTCTTGTCAAGTTTTGGTAGGGAAAATAAACTAATTGTTCATAAAGCATAGACGTAGAAAAAACCAGTTGTGTGATCAACTGGTTCTTCGTTATATAAGCGTTAGGTTAGGGTACGCAGAATGTCTAAAACTTCACTAGGCTCCATGCGTTTTTTGTAATCAGGATCTAAGCCTGCTGAACGGATTACGCCCTGGTTGTCGAGGATATAAGTAGCAGGTATGGGGAGTGTCCATGAATCTTCGCTATTAAAACGATGGAGATCAATATCCAATGATCGGTAGGTATCATGTAAAAAATCAGGCAGTCTGAATCTGAGTTTATATTTTTCTGCTACTTGGTTATTGGTATCGCATAACACGGGAAAGCTCAGACCGTTTTTCTCTTGCATAGTAAGAGAGTGTGCAGGAGATTGTGGACTAATGGCAAACAATTGGGCACCCAGAGAGGTTATCGTATCGATCTGTTTTTGGTATGCTTGCAGCTCCAAATTGCAGTAGGGGCACCATGATCCACGGAAAAATGTGAGGACGACGGGACCTTTTCCGATTTTTTCCGACAAGGTAATGGTCTTGCCAGTGTGATCGTTCAACGAGAAATCAGGTGCAATCGAACCAATCGGCAAGCCCTTTGCGTGTCCAGAGGTCCGCAGCTCCTCGATTGATTTTGTAAATGCATCTGTTACTTCACGAGTGAGGAGGTCTGCTATTTGAATGGTTGTAAAATCCAGCTCTTCGCGCAGGCTCTGAAAATGTGGTTTATCCATATGTCGTTCCCCTCTTTTTCGAAAGAATAGTAAAAGCCATAGCTTTACGATATCTTTCTTTTGGAGGGGAAGATGTAACCTGGATTACATTCTCTTCAAAATTTCGTCCCGATGAATGGAAATGGATTTAAAGCCTGTTTGAATTAGTTCTTCTCTTACTAAAGCACGTAATGCTACCGTCACAGCTTCCCTGGATGCCCCGACAAAATGGGCGAGTTCTTGATGGGAAAGAGGTAAGTCAATTTGTTGAAATGCCGAACTGTTAGGAGTGCCAAATTGATCGGCAAGCCTTACTAATGTGGAAATAATGCGATCTTGTAAAGGGAGAAGAGCAAGATTTTCGGCTGCCTGGCTGATCGAAACCATTCTATCGCTAATGATCTTCATGATCTTCATCATCAGTTGCGGATGTTCGATTATGTAGCTCTCAAATTTTGCTTTGCTCATTTTACAAATGAGGCAGTCTTCGATGGCTTCTATATACATCTCCCGTGTACCTAATGAGAGGAGATCCACTTCTCCAAACACATTGCCTTCCCCGAGGATATCGAATGTGAACTGCCGCCCATCCCGATTTACTTTATATAAACGTACTTTCCCCTGTTTGATGAAGTAAAAGCCCTCTGAAAAAGTTTCTGGTGTTTGAATGCACGTATTTTTGGGAAAAGGGGATAAGGAGGTTAATTGATCGATTAAGCGCAAACTTTCCTCGGATAATGAATTTAACAAATAAAATTGAGATAAATAGGTGATTTGGTTCATCATTTCTGTTCGGTTTGGGTCTTCAGAATCGTTCTTTTCGCTTTGGTGACAATTCTTTTCGTTTCCTTTGTATCAGAGATTCTTAACCAATCGTCACAAAGCTGCGTCACCCAGTCAGGTTGTGATTTACTCGCATCGTTCAACCAATTCCCAACAGAATCTTGAACATATTTGGATGGATCTGACTTCACTGGCGTAAGCAAGGGCAGACAGCGAGCAGGCTCATTTTTCAATGTGTCAATATGCTTGCACCAGACCCCTCGAGGGCGTGTAGCTTCTACCGCAAAGCGGCGAATATTTTCGTCAGTATCAAGTACCCATTCGCTCAGGAGGTGAATGGAATGGTTCAGATCATGCACGAGAGAATCTCGAATTGCCATCCATGCTATCTCTCTCACTCCAAAATGATGATCTGCCGAGAGTTTTCTTATTTGCCTTAGCTTTTCTTCGAGCGATAAGCTGTTGTCCAAACCAATGATATAGGCACTCCAGCAACGTACACTGTCTGACTTGTGGGTGGCCAACGATAGGAAAACGGGAGACGTAGCTGTGGGTTCACCCGATTTGTGTAAGATCGCAAGTAGTTCTTGGCCAATCAGACGGATAGCTTTCATTCCGCTCGTAGATCCCGTTTCTTCTAATTGATAAACAAGTTGAGAGATATGTGTGTCTAATTGAACATGAGGCAGAACGCTTTGTACCAGATGAATATGATCAACAGCCTGCCATTCAGTCAAATTGACACTTTCTAATTCTCCAGCATGAAGGAGTGCTAAAACATTGTCAGGGATGAGCGAGGCTTTACTTGCTCCTTTTCTCGTGTGTACCGAATCCGGCATTTTCAACAAACCCCTTTTCACAGAAATGGTATACATTCAAAACGGAATAGCTGCAACAAAAGTATACCTAAAAAATCACCCATAACAAAAATTTTCCAACCATCCGATAACTAGAAGGAATAGGAGGGGATTTTATGAAGGAAGTAAAAGTGATTCAATTTTACTTTTCCGGAGGCGGTGAAACGATTAGCGTTGAAACGACGGAACCGGAAGAGATCATTCAAATGGTCGCTAATCAAGACGGTGGATGGCTACAGTACGATGATGTTGTTATCAACGTCAGAAATGTTTCGTATATCAAAGTACGCAGTCAGGCGTAAGGATAGGAAAAGCGCGTCAAGCTCTTCAGGAAAAAGCTCTCCTTTAAATGAGGAGGGTTTTTTCGTGTTGGAGGTAACGCCGCTGGTTATCCTAATTAATAGAAGAAAAAGGAGGGTGACAAGATGACGCTGGAAGAAGTCATGCAGAAGCTCGAAGCGATGGGGACAGAGCAGACGAAAAAAACGTTATTGCGGCATGGAGCAAAAGAGCCTTTGTTTGGCGTGCGAGTCGGCGATATGAAAAAGCTGGTCAAGGAGGTCAAGCGTGATCAGCAGCTCGTCCAGGCGCTGTACGATACGGGAAACTACGACGCCATGTACTTGGCCGGATTGACGGTTGACCCAAAGAGCATGACAAAAGAGCGGTTACAGACTTGGGTCAAGGAAGCGTCTTGGTACGCGCCCGCCGAATATACGGTTGCGAGTGTAGCGGCTGAGAGTCATTTTGCCATGGAGTTGGCACGAGAATGGATCGAGTCAAAGGAAGAGATGGTAGCCACATGTGGGTGGAATACGTATTCGAACTACTTGTCGATTACGCCCGATGAACAGCTACATAAAGAAGAAATCAAACGGCTCCTCATGAGAGTGAAGGAGACGATTCATCAGGAACAAAATCGCGTACGGTACACCATGAATCAATTCGTTATTTCAGTAGGTGCGTATGTACCGGAACTTCATCAGGAAGCGTTGGAAGTGGCCGCAGCGATTGGCAAAGTACATGTGGACGTCGGACAGACAGCGTGCAAGGTTCCGTTGGCTACGGAGTATATCAAAAAGATAGAGGAACGAGGGAGTGTCGGAAAAAAGAAAAAGACATGCATCTGCTAGTCGGGCATTTTACTCATTCATTTGGCGTATATTTCTAAGGTGCTTTTGTTTGCTAAAGTATCGACTATTCCTTGCTAATGTGCTATCATGATACCTTGTTAACGTATTACCACTTTATCAGAGTAAAATATAGAGTAGGGAAACGAGGGGGATCATCACGATGAAGAAAATAGCATGGATGTCTTTGTTGTTGAGTGCGATGGTTTCATTGGTAGTGGGCTGTTCCAGCGCAAAAACTGGCGCTGACGCGAACAAGCTGATTATCGGAATTGATGATAAGTTTGCACCAATGGGATTCCGGGATGAAAAAAATGAGCTAGTCGGTTTTGATATTGATTATGCACGTGCAGCCGGCGAAAAAATGGGAAAACAAGTCGAGTTTCAACCAATCGATTGGAGTGCAAAAGAGTCTGAACTAAATAGCGGTCGTATCGACTTGATCTGGAATGGATATACGATTACAGATGAGAGAAAAGAGAAGGTTCTCTTTACCAAGCCTTATCTGAAAAACGCGCAAGTAGTGGTCACGATGGCAAATAGCAACTGGACCAAGCTGTCAGACTTGGCCGGTAAAGCAATTGGTTTGCAAAAGCTGTCTTCCGCAGCTGACGCTGTCAATGCAAGTGACATGAAAAATCAGGTCAAATCAATTACAGAGTATCCTGATAATGTACTGGCATTGAGCGATATGAAGATTGGCCGCGTGGAAGCAGTTGTCATCGACCAGATTGTAGCCGATTACTACATGGCAAAAGAACCTGGAACCTTTAAGCTGTTGGAAGAATCACTTGCACCTGAGGAGTATGGAGTGGGCGTCAAAAAAGGGAACGAGGCGTTATTGAACGAACTGCAAAAAGCCTTGGATACCATGAATCAGGATGGAACAGCAGCTAAAATATCAGAAAAATGGTTTGGCGAAAATCGCGTGTTGAAATAAACGGAAGATACGATGGCTTCGCCGAATGATTGGCGAAGCCACGCTTTATTATAAGGATTAGGAGCATACCAGATGAGCTTAGACTATATTATCTCCATTACCGTGCCCATGCTAGAAGGGGCGCAGATGACGGTGTTGCTGTTCTTCATCGCCATCCTGGCATCGATCCCATTGGGATTTCTCATTACCTTAATGGCGAATAGCAGCAGCAGAGGTCTGTCTTGGTTCGCGCACACCTATGTGTATGTCATGCGTGGAACGCCTCTATTATTACAGCTATTGTTTTTTGTCTTTGGTCTCCCACTCTTGCCAGTGATCGGAGAATACTTGGTTATGGATCGATTCGTAGCTGCATGCCTCGGCTTTGTGCTGAACTACGCAGCGTATTTCGCGGAGATTTTCCGTGGAGGACTGTTGTCGATCGACAAAGGACAGTACGAGGCGGCGCAGGTACTCGGCTTTAGCAAATGGCAGACGACCAACAAGATTATTTTGCCGCAAATGTTTCGCGTGGCTTTGCCTGCCGTCGCAAATGAATCCATTACTCTCGTAAAGGATACAGCGCTGCTCTATGCGGTTGCCGTCCCAGAATTGCTTCACTTTGCACAAACGGCTGTGAATCGCGACTTTACCATCGTTCCGTTTTTTATTGCCGGAATCATTTATTTGTTGATGACGCTATTGTTGACGTTATTCTTTAAGTGGCTGGAAAAAAGGTTCAAATTCGAATAAAGGGCTGGCGCAATATGGATATCATTCAAGTATCGAATCTAAAGAAATCGTTTGGCAATCAGGAAGTTTTGCGAGATGTCTCGTTTTCGGTGAAAAAGAACGAAGTCGTGGCGGTCATTGGACCGTCTGGCTCCGGCAAAAGCACAATGCTACGTAGCTTGGTCAATCTGGAGCAGGTGAATGGTGGCAGCATTCGGGTGCAGGATGATTATTTGGTGAAGGACGGCGTTTACGCCAGTAACCAGGAAATCAAGCAGATCACCTCGAGAATGGGCATGGTATTTCAGCATTTTAATCTGTTTCCTCATTTGACGGTGAAGGAGAATCTTGAGATCGCACCTAGAGTGGTCAAAGGGGAGGCGGCGGAGGACATCCAGCGCATGAGTGCAGAGCTCTTGGAAAAGGTCGGCTTGTCTGATAAGGCAGGCGCATACCCAGCAAGGCTCTCAGGCGGACAGAAGCAGCGTGTGGCGATCGCCAGAGCATTGATGATGAATCCGCAAATCTTGTTGTTTGACGAGCCTACGTCTGCGCTCGATCCAGAACTGACAGGTGAGGTCCTGCAAGTCATCAAGCAGCTTGCCCAAGAGCATATGACGATGATGGTTGTGACGCATGAGATGGGATTCGCGCGCGAGGTGGCGAACCAAATCATGTTTATGGACAACGGGGAATTCGTAGAGTCGGGGACACCTGAGCAATTGTTTACAAACGCTAAATTTGAGCGGACCAAATCATTTTTGCATCGCGCATTAAAATAGAGAAGATCAACAACAAATACCCTCAGTGTCGAGAAGACAGACTGAGGGCATTTTGTATAGACAGGTTACATCACCTGATAGTTCAAGTACCGTTGGCTGATGAACGAATGAAAATGATCGCTGAACGAGTCAGCATTTAAAAACGCATTGTAAGCGTAAGGAGTGACCCGACAGTAAACGACCTCGCGTCCATCGTGAAAACGGATGTAGAGGTGGTTTGTAACCAGATCGTAGCGAGCAGCTTTGATCAATTTCGAATCCAGTTCCTTGTAGGTAATTTCTTGGGGTTGATTCTGACGTGGCAGAAATTGGCGAAAAAAAGATCTCAATGTACGTGCAAACTCCTTTATCTAAAAATCGGCTTATCTATTTCTACGAGTCTTCATTTTACGCAAAAATTTGGATTCGGAATACAAAAATAGCACACCAATTGCAAAATAGGCTAAGAGAACTGCGTTCAGAACGATCGATGAAAAGTCGGCAAGCATGTAAGTGCCTCCTGTTAGAGAGAATGAAGTCACGAATTGAAAGGAACCTGCTCCATAAAAGGGAAGATCTTCTTTTTGGTTCATTCTATGGGCCTATTATCTAGTTGTGTTTTGAAAAGAATGATCATCCAAAAGTACGTAGACTCATGAAAAATCTTGTCGAATATAGTCTATATTACCTATTTTATTATTGTCAATAATTACATAGAACTAAATGAATTATCCGCAAATTTCCTTGATCAACTACCTTGTATCACGAGGTATAGTGTGGTAATCTCTAGGCATGTCACAGGGAGGAGATGCTTTTGTGAACAAAGAGTTGTTGAAAGGAAGCATCGATCTATTGCTACTCTCGCTGATCGCACAGAAAGATCAGTACGGCTATGAGTTGGCCAAGAAGATTCGCGATAAAAGCGATGAGCTGTATGAAATCGGTGAAGGCACACTATATCCTGCCCTAAAGCGATTGGAGACGCAAAAGGCAGTGGAGTCTTACTGGGGGGAAGCCAATGAGGGCGGACGCCGTAAATATTATCGGATCACCAAGACAGGCCAGGGACTTCTTCAAGACAAGATGAAGGATTGGCAGAGCTTGAGCAGACTCATTACGCTCGTCAATGAGGGAAGTGAGTAAGCGAATGAAGCTGGAAGAATACGCAGAGCGGGTTGTCAATCGTTTGCCGTGTTCCAAATGGGAAAAGCAGGATGTCAAGGATGAGCTGATGGATCATTTAAGGAGCATGAAGTGTGAGCTGGTCGAAGAAGGCTACGAGGAACAGCAAGCCGTCTCTCTGACCATTCAACGATTTGGACCTACGGGGGCAATCAGCCGGGAACTGTCTGAATCGATGCCGCTCATTGATAAATACTTCCGCAAATGGTTCATGACGTTGTTTTTCTTGTATGTAGCGATCTCCAGCTATCTCTTGTTATTGTCGCCTGATCGCTTCCGGCGCAGAGCTTTTACAGTGGAATGGAAGCAGAGGATGATCGAGTACGGCGTCCCGCAATATACGCATCTTTTTCAAAATACGAAGCCATTTCAAACCTTGGTGGATTACGTCTTCCATTATGATCATTACAGCTTCGGTACGGTGATGTATAACTTGATAGGGAATATCCTTATTTTTTTGCCGCTGGGATTGTTTTTGCCGCTGTTATTCTTGTCCTTTCAAAACATGCATCGCGTGTTTTTTCTCACATTGTCTGCCAGTCTTATCATTGAAGCGTTGCAGCTTTTGCTTGCATTAGGAAGCTTTGATGTCGATGATCTACTGCTGAATGTAATCGGGGGACTGATTGGTTATGGCATGTTTCGATTAGGAGCAGCTATGATACACAGGCGAAGGAAAAGTATTCGCTTCGATGATGATTTGTCCGCTACACCCTCGTAAAAAGCAACATAAGTCGAAGAAGACTCATGGACCGAGGTCGCCGGGTTGTAAGGTGACCTTGGACAAGGTTTTCGATGACTTTTTATGCATATGTACATCGTAATACGATATACATAGTTATTCGATCTAGGAGGATTTCATGAAAAGAAAAGCGATTTTACTCATCGTGTTCGCCCTCATGCTCCAAGTAGTAATTGGTTGTGAGAGCAACCATGCTAACGGGCAAGTGCAGGCGAAGCAACACGCAGATTTTACTTTTGATGTGAAGCCGGAGACCTTCGAAGTATTTGTCGAGAAAGACGGAGTTAAGGAAAGCGCTTCTGAGCCTATGCCAGCGCGTAAGGTAGCGAATGTACAAAAAGGTGAGCAAGAGATTACCTGGAGCTACCCAGACGATAAGCTGGATGTCTCGCTTCAAAAGAAAGAAGATCATTTGCAAATCACCCTGACCTCGACAGGGACAGAGAGCTTTTCCTGGCCTACCGTGAAAGGACCTAGCTATATGCTGCCTTTGGGGGAAGGAAAGTGGATTCCTGCCGACGACAGAGAGTGGCAGTCCTTTTTCAAAGAGGAGAGTCTTACTTTCGCGGAGTCATTCTCGATGCGCTTTTTTGCTGTCAATAAGAACAAGTACGCGCTCATGTTCGTGGTGGACAACTTGTTTAACAGTACAGTCGATTTTGCAGTCGATCCGACGATTTCCTTCACGTTCTCGCATGAGTTCCCGACGATTCATTCAGACAAGACCTACGGATTCCGCTTGTATGTAACAGACAATGATCCAGTCAGCATTGCAGGCGTGTACAAGGATTATATAAAGGAAAAGGGAGAGCTGCTGACTCTTGCTGAAAAAGCGAAAGCGAACCCGGATGTGGAAAAGCTGTACGGAGCTCCTCATTTTTATTTGTGGAACAAGAGCTTCCTGACTGCTGAGGATGTAAAATGGCGTGCATTGAAAACCAAACTGGACGCGAATTTCATCGGATGGATGGAGCAGTTCTTGCAAAGCAGCGAGGATGGAAAAGAGAGCATCCAGCAATTCCGCGAGATTCAAAAACAGGATTACGTTGCGGACTACCAGAAGAGAGCGATCATCAGCGGGTTCAACTATGCATTGCGCTCGCGTGAGTTTTACAATCCGAAGCTATTTACGAACGTCGATGAGAAGACAAAAGAACTCATCGGAAAAGGGATCGACAAGCTGACGGAAGCACAGCTGTACGACTTGAACAAACAACTGCTGAAAAGTGTATTGCAGGATGCCGTTCCACCGGTAGAAAAGTGGGGCAATGCGGATTCTACTGATCTGCTCAAGGACATGAAAGCAGCCGGAATTACGAATGCATGGATCGGCTTGCCGGACTGGACAGCCGCATACATGAAGCCAGCATTCATTCAACAGGCGAATGATACAGGCTATTTGATCGCTAGCTACGACTCGTACCATTCCATTCATAAGGAAGAAAATCAGGATTGGAATACGGCCATTTTCAAGGATAAGAGCTTGTATGAGAATGCGACAATCACGAAGAAAAATGGAGAAAAGAAGGCTGGTTTTCTGCAACGTGGCAGATTGCTGAATCCAACCTTATCGCTGCCAAGTGTGAAGCAGCGCATGGATGAAATCATGAGTAACGATGTCGCTTTTAATTCGTGGTTTATTGATGTGGATGCAGCAGGAGATTTCAACGATGATTATTCACCTGAGCACACGACGACAGAAGCACAGGATATGAAGGCGAAGCTTGCACGGATGGACTACATTCGTGATGAAAAGAAATTGGTCGTTGGCTCTGAGACGGGCAACGACTTCGCTAGCAGAAGCATTGCTTTTGCCCACGGGATTGAGACGCCTGTCATCAAATGGGCAGATCCAGATATGCGAAAAAACAAGCAAAGCCCGTATTATGTGGGAGGTTATTGGTCCCCAGCGGGTGAGATTCCAGAGAGATACAAGAAGCAGGTTCCGATCAAGGAAGAGTACCAGCATGTGTACATTGATCCAGCGTACTCCTTGCCGCTATACAAACTGGTGTACAATAACTCGGTGATCACAAGCCATCACTGGGAGTGGGGGAGCCTGAAGATCAAGGGAGAAGTCGGTACTCGCATGCTCAAAGAACTGCTCTACAATGTTCCGCCGCTCTATCATGTGGATAGAAAGATGTGGGATGCTGAACAAGAGTTGATCATGAACTATCTGAAGGTGTGGTCTCCCTTCCATAAAAAAGCAGTGCAGCAAGAGATGACCGATTATCGCGTGTTGTCTGAAGACAGACTCGTGCAAAAGGCAGTTTATGGGGATGATTTGCAAGTGATCGCCAATTTCTCACAGAAAGATTTCACGTACGAGAATCAAGTGGTGAAGGCTAGATCGGCTCTCATCATCGATGGTAAGAATAAACAGACATTCCTTGCTCCAGCGCAGTAAGAATGAATAGAAAAAGGCTGTCCGCGAAAATAATGCCGGCAGCCTTTTTGCTTACTAAAGAAGCGGGGAGTATTTCTTGCTTTTCAAATCGTATTGGAGTCGATTGATAAAGTTCATGGAAATGCGGGAGTAATGCCGTTCCGCAGAGCGGACCCAGCCATAATAAATAGGTTGCTGATAAGGGATATCCAAATCAAGGGTTCTCGTATCGGAGTCTTGCAAATGTGGTTCATGAACAAAAGAATAATCCAGTCCGATCGTAACAGCGAGATTTTGCCGGATCGCATTGCGGAGGGCTTCTGTGTTGTTAGTCGTAAACAAAATGTCGACAGGACCATACGTAGCGGCAAAATCCTCTACGAACCATTTGACATAGTCGTCGTTGTACAGGACAAAGGATTGCTTGCGAAGCTCTTCGGGCGTAACGGAATCCTGATAGGCAAGGGGCGAGTTTTTGGGGACGCCGACGACCATTTTCCCCTCTAGCAACTGTTCGAACACCAAGCCAAGTCCCTCGCTCTTTTTGAGCAGGTTCTCGTGGATGATGACTAGCCCGATGTCCAGCTTGTCATGAAGAATGTCCTCTAATATTTCCTGCGTGCCTTTTTCTGCAATTTCGGTACGGATGTGAGGATAATCTTTTTTAAAGCTCGCGACGGCATCGACCAGTAGATTCATGGGACCGGGAATCGTAGCGAGTCTCAACTCACCAGTCAACGTGTTCGTGTAGTTTTGTGCTTCCTCCCAAATCTCCTGGATTTTTCCCAAGGCTTCAAACGCTTTTTTGATGATGATGCGCCCCTCAGAGGTCGGTACAGCTCCAAGGCGCGAGCGTGTAAACAGAGTAACGCCTAGCTCTGCTTCCAGACTGGCGAGCGACTGACTGATGGCGGAGAGTGTCACATGCTTGTTCTGAGCGGCTTTGGTCAGGGAGCCTGCCTTCGCTATTTCTACGATATATTCCAGTTGTTCCAGATGCATTTGGCAAGCTCACATCCTTTAGTCGTACTTAAGGAAGGGTAAGTATGTTTACATATTTTTAAATATAAAAGAGTCCTATAATGAAAGCAAGGCAAGAGATCAGGTACAAAAGACATAATAAATGGAGGCGTTTACAATGGCGAGACTCGAAGGGAAAGTAGCGATCATTTCCGGTGGTGGAACAGGAATCGGGAAAACAACGGCGATTCGTTTTGCCAAGGAAGGTGCGAAAGTAGTCGTTACCGATATCAATCTGGACAGTGCCTCTCAGACGGTAGCCGAAATCAAGGATGCGGGTGGAGAAGCCATCGCGATTGCGCATGATGTAAGCCGCGAAGAGCAATGGCAGCAAGTAGTAGCAACCACCGTAGAACAATACGAGAAAGTAGATATCCTGTTCAACAATGCAGGCATTTATATCATTAAACCGTTGGCGGAGATTACCGTAGAGGAATGGAATCGCCTCATGGCGATTAACGTAACGGGTGTCTTTTTGGGAATGAAGCATGTGATGCCACTCATGGCAAAACAACAAGGTGGTTCTGTCATCAATGCCTCTTCCATCGCTGGGCTTTTTGGTGCGCCGGGTCACGTCTTGTACGGAGCGAGCAAGGGAGCGGTTCGCATCATGTCCAAGGATGCAGCGATGGAGTATGCGGCACACGGTGTGCGCGTGAACTCGATTCACCCTGGCTATATCGATACAAACATGGTGTCCTATGCTTCGGAAACGACAAAGCATTCCAAATCAGAGTTGGCACAAGCGACTCCAACAGGTCGACTCGGAACTGTTGAGGATGTAGCCCATATGGTGCTGTTCCTCGCTTCTGACGAGTCTTCTCATGTCACAGGGGCGGAATTCGTCATCGATGGCGGCGCAACAGCGAGATAAAACGGTATGAATACCATTTTTGAAAATAGGAGGAGTTACCCATGAGACTCGAAAATAAAGTAGCGATCGTAACAGGTGGAGCAAGCGGAATCGGAGAGACGACCGTCCGTCTCTTCGCAAAAGAAGGGGCGAAAGTAGTGATTGCTGACTTCTCCCCACGTGGTAATGAATTGGCGGAAGAGCTGAATCAAACTGGCTTCGATGCGTTGTTCGTGAAAACGGACGTAACGAAAGAAGACGAAGTGAAAAACATGGTGAACGCCACTGTAGAAAAGTTCGGAAAGGTAGACATTCTGTTTGCCAATGCGGGTATCGCGAAAGACGCACCAGGTCATCTGTTGAGCATGGATGATTGGCAAAGAACGATTGATATCAATCTAACTGGCGTGTTCTTGTGCGATAAATACGTTATCGAGCAAATGCTGGCGCAAGGGACTGGCGGCGCGATCGTCAATTGTGGCTCGATCCATAGCCATGCCGGAAAAGCTGGCGTGACCGCATACTCTTCCGCCAAAGGTGGAGTGAAGCTCCTGACCCAGACACTAGGACTTACGTATGCGAAGCAAGGGATTCGCGTAAATGCGGTTTGCCCGGGCTATATTGACACGCCGCTGATCGCTGGTCGAAATGAAGCCTTAAACGAGCACCTGATTGGATTGCATCCGATGGGGCGCTTGGGTAAACCAGAAGAAGTCGCCAAGGCTGTTCTGTTCCTTGCCAGCGATGATGCTTCCTTCGTCACAGGGACAAGCCTACTGGTCGACGGCGGTTATACCGCGCAATAAAAAGGTCTTTCTCCTCGCGTAGATTTGTCTACTCGGGGAGATTTTTTTTTCGCAAGATCACATCAGACAAATGCCCTCAACCATCGTCCAAGCGGGCGCAAAACCGTCCGAATATGATGGAAATAAGCCATTGCAGACGGGGAGGGAGAGGAATTGCCGACTTTTGTGGGAACTGTGACAATCAACAACAATGTCGGAAACATTAACTTTGGTGATACGGCAAATAACTCTCCTAAAAGCGTAACCAAAGCGTTTGCCGGTTCAGGTGGAAACAACAGTGGTAACGTGGTAAAGGTCATCAATGAAAATAGTCAAACCATCACATGGGTGGGTTCAATTACCCGTGGAATGAAGGAAAAAAAAGCAAAGAAACAAATCCGTCGCAAAGCCCGAAAAGGCAAAAAGAAAAAGTAGCCTTGATAAAGGCAGTTGCGAATGTGGACAAGCCTGTGGAATAGAAAAGAGATTAAGACTATTGCGAATTTATGTGAATTGAGATAAAAAAGATGAAAGACGATCGCAGAAAGGAAGCAAACCAGATGATGAAAACAAATGAGGAATCACTCTTATTTACCCGTGTGAACAAAGACACGCAGGCACTGCCGATTTCCATTGAGGATTGGGAGAAAAAGGCGCGAGAGGTGTTACCGGATGGGCCATTTGATTACGTTGCTGGGGGATCAGGGGCAGAGGAAACGCTGGTAGAAAACCGGACAGCTTTTTCCCGTTGGGCAATCATTCCGCGGATGATGCGGGATGTGACGAATCGTACACTTGGTATCTCGCTGTATAATCAAGCGTTACGCACACCGATCTTCTTGGCTCCTGTGGGTATGCAGACGATTTCACATCCCGATGGGGAGCTGGCGTCTGCAAAGGCGGCGGCAGCAGCCGGAGTGCCGTTCGTAGCCAGTACGGTTTCCGCTCACTCGCTCGAACAGATTGCTGAAGTGATGGGCGATGCCTATCGTTGGTTCCAGCTCTATTGGTCGAATGATCGAGAGGTTTCTGCGAGCATGGTCAGACGAGCGGAAAAGTCTGGCTATTCTGCCATTGTCCTCACGGTAGATACCGTTATGCTAGGGTGGAAGCGCAGAGACTTCCGTAACGGGTATTCGCCACTGCGCGAAGGAAGAGGACTGGCGAATTACTTGACAGACCCTGTTTTTTGCTCGAGACTCCCTGAGGTAACGCCGGAGAATGCAGTGGAGGAAGTGTTGAAAAACATTTATCATCCAGCGCTGAATTGGAACGATATCGCCTTTTTGCGTGAGCATACTCGCCTGCCGATTTTGGTAAAAGGCATTTTGCATCCGGATGATGCGCGGCTTGCTTTAGAGCATGGCGTAGATGGAATCATCGTTTCCAACCACGGTGGGCGACAGATGGATGGCGCCATTTCTACACTGGATGCGTTGCCAGCGATTGCCGAGGTGGTAGCTGGCAAAATACCTGTCTTGCTCGACAGTGGCGTGCGTACAGGAGCAGATGTCATGAAAGCGATGGCTTTAGGTGCCAATGCTATCCTGATTGGTCGCCCATTCTTGTATGGACTGGCCGTTGCCGGAGAGCAAGGTGTAGCGAGTGTGTTAGATACACTCATCCATGAATTTGACGTCGCGATGGCGCTGTCTGGCAGCAATTCTGTCGCAGACCTCGATCGCAGCATTCTTGCCCGCTTGTAAGGGGGAGCAGTCTCATCATACCCATTGTTGAAAAAAGTGAGCCAGGCTACGTGTGCTGGTTCATTTTTTTTCGTATGGACACATCAAGAAGTTTGTAAAAATGTTGTTTCTACCGCAGTTGTTCTCGTTGAACTTTCGGAAAAACATGGTAAAATGGAACGAACTTGTATTCAGAACGTTACGATCCTTCTGTAAGGATCATTTTTTTTGACTGTATTCGAAAGTATAAACAGGAGATTGAAATGTATAACCAAATGATATCTTCACTGACACCCCAAGATTGGGCTGGGCTACTACGCGAAAAAGATGGTGAGCTGAACATGGTTGTGAATGAGCTGGCAGATGTCAAATACGCTTTGGACCAATCCACGATCTTGGCAATTACGGACCATAAGGGGATTATTTTGCGGGCAAATGAGCAATTTTGCCGCATATCGAAATACGAACGAAGCGAATTGATTGGAAAAGACCATCGTATTCTTAATTCGGGTTACCATCCAAAAGGCTTTTTTAAAGAAATGTGGTCTTGTATTCGATCTGGCCAGGTCTGGCGGGGGGAAATTCGTAATCGCGCCAAAGATGGTAGCTATTATTGGGTCGATACAACCATCGTGCCATTTAAGAACCAAGAGGGCGAAATCTATCAATACCTTTCCATTCGCAGTGATATCACATGTCGCAAGCAAATGGAAGACGAGCTCAAGCGGAGTGAAGAAAAGTATCGCATTATCGCGGAGAACACATCGGATATCATCAGCATCATCAACTTGGATGGGGAGTTTCTCTATTTGTCTCCATCTCACAAGCGGGTATGGGAGCATACCGTTCCTGATGAGGAAATCCATAACCTGTTCGAGTGGATTGTGGAGGATGACCGAGATATTTTTGCTTATGCGATTCAGCATGCCTTCTCTACACGTAAAGAGTACATGGTAGAGTGCCGGATTAACACCCAAAGAAACGATGTTATCTGGACAGAAAGCAAAATCAATCCGATAGCGGATGAAGAAGGAAATGTGACCAAGCTGCTCCTCGTAACCCGTGACGTCACAGACCGGAAACAGTCCGAAGAGACGATTCATCACTTGGCTTACCACGATGCGTTGACAGACTTGCCGAATCGACGGATGTATGTTCAACAGCTCAGCAAGGAAATGATGCAGGCCAAGCGTTTCCAATCGAATCTGGCTGTGCTGTTTTTGGACATGGATCGCTTCAAGGATGTGAACGATTCGTTCGGTCATGACGTAGGGGATATGTTGCTGATTGAAGCATCAAAGCGTCTACAGGCATGCCTCAAGCAAGGAGATGTCGTGGCCAGGTTAGGTGGAGACGAATTTACGATTATGCAGAACCATCTGCAAGATCGAAGCGAAGCGTCTGCATTGGCAGAGCAGATCATGAATCAGTTGCAGCGGCCGTTTGAATTGGAGGGTCATGTGTTCAACGTGTCGTGCAGCATCGGCATCGCCTTGTACCCGCAAGATGGGGACAATCCCGAAGATTTGTTGAAACGGGCCGATACGGCCTTATATACAGTGAAATCGCGCGGGAAGAATGGCTATGACTTTTTCGATCCGACGATGGAAGCGAAGTCGCTGGAGCGTATCTTGATGGAAAATGAGATGCGGAAAGCCATTGAACAAGAGCAGTTCCAAATTTACTACCAGCCCAAAATCGATATTATGACAAGCGCGATGACTGGCATGGAGGCGCTCGTCAGATGGGTGCATCCAGAGCTGGGCATCATCCCGCCGAATCGTTTTATTCCTATCGCTGAGGAGACAGGGATGATTCTGGCGCTTGGGGAATGGATTTTGAAACAGGCGTGCAAACAAAATAAATTCTGGCACGATCAAGGATATACCCTGAAGGTCTCTGTGAATTTGTCTGCGAGACAGATCTATCAAAAAGATCTGGTCGAGATGATCAAGGATATTCTTCGGGAAACAAATCTGTCCCCTGATTGGCTAGAGCTCGAGATTACGGAGAGTATTTTTGTCAAAATGGAAGAGGCGACGGCAGTCCTGCAGCAGATTCGGGACATCGGCATCCAAATTTCGATTGATGATTTTGGAACAGGCTATAGCTCGTTTAGTTATATTAAGAGCTTGCCAGTCGATACAATCAAAATTGACGCCTCATTTATTCGCGACATTCATCACAACCAAGAGAGTCAAGCGATTGTAAAAGCGATTGTCACGATCGCGCAAAGTCTCAATATGAATGTCATCGCAGAGGGAATTGAGCTCCATGATCAAGTAGCGGCTTTGAAGGAAAATGGCTGCGACCATGGTCAAGGCTATCTGTTCAGCAAGCCGCTTCCGACAGATGCTTTCGACCAGTTCCTGCGCCAAGAGCTGCAATAATATGGCAGGAAGCAAAGCCGGGTGAGAACATCCGGCTTCTTCTTTTGTGTGGTACTATAAGAGGCGGACAAAAACAGAAGAGCAAGTGTGCAGCTAGAAAGGGAGGCCCCTCGTGGGAAAGTTTTCGGGTAAGACTGTTGTCGCTATTGCAAGTTTGGTATTGATGTGGGGTTTAAGCTGGTCGATCTACAAAATGTCACTCGCCTATACGCCACCAATTTTATTCGCAGGAATGCGTTCGCTGATTGGCGGACTTCTGCTCGCTTTATTCATTTTACCGAAATGGAAAAAGATCAACTGGCGTGAAAACTGGTTGCGCTATTGTATATCTGCCTTTCTGAATACCTTGTGCTTTTACGGCATTCAGACGGTTGGACTCGTATATTTGCCAGGTGGATTATTCTCTGTGTTGGTGTACTTCCAGCCAATCTTGATAGGACTCTTTGCTTGGTTGTGGTTGGGTGAGAGCATGACGGTCCTCAAGGTCATTGGGCTGATCATGGGATTCCTCGGGATACTTGCGGTCAGTGCAGATGGACTGACTGGACAGGTTTCCATCGTGGGCGTCATTTTAGGTTTGTTGACGGCTCTTACGTGGGCGTTGGGCGTGATCTATGTGAAAAAAGTCAGTGCCAAGGTAGATTCGCTGTGGATGGTTGCCATGCAATGCATCATCGGTGGCGCGGCCTTAACTCTTTTGGGGACAGGCGTAGAGAGCTGGTCCGACATTGTCTGGAATGTTCCGTATCTGATCGGTCTCAGCTATGGCGCTACATTTGGGGTACCGATTGCCATTGTCATTTACTTTGGGCTCGTGAATGCAGGCGAAGCGAGCAAGGTGGCCGCCTTTACGTTTCTTGTGCCGCTCATCGCAGTCGTCACTGGTACCATTTTTATGGACGAGCCGATTACGTATTCGCTCATTGCTGGTCTGGTATTGATCGTGTGCAGTATTTACTTGGTGAACTATCAGAAAAAGATAAGACAGCCTGCAATTGCCAATACTCTCAATCGTTGATGGAGACGACAAAAACAGCCGAACCTGAGAAGGTTCGGCTGTTTTTCTTTTTGGATTTATACGTAGGGCTCTTTGTAAATTCCTTTTTCATAAATGTACTGAAGGCAAGCATCCGGCAACAGGAAGCTGGGGTCCCCGCCTTTGCGGATTTCGTCTCGGATATAGGTAGAGCTGATTCCCATGTTGATGCCCTTGCTCATAATGAGAAAATGCTCGTCGTGATTGCGCAGCAGCGCGTCTTCCGCGATCAGGTCAGCGGTCGGATAGCCTTCACGCGACATCACGATGAAATGGAAGCCTGCGACCAGCTTTTCAGCGTTGCCCCAGTTAGACAGTCCCTCTAACAAATCCGATCCCATAATGAAAAAGAGCTCGTCGTTCGGGTACTTCTTTTTCATGTGTATCATCGTATCATACGTATAGGTTTCACCTGGCAAGGCATCCATCTCGACTGTAGAAATTTCGAAAAGTGGTTCGCCATACTTGTTTGTTTTGTGTGTACTGCTTGCCAAAGCCAGTTTAAGCATATGCAAGCGATGGACGTCCTCTGTCTGCAATTTTTTATCATGACGCTTTGAAGAGCATGGTACGAAAATGACTTTATCCAGTCGTCTCCGATGAGCGACGGTCGCTGCCGTGAACAAATGGCTGTACGTGATGGGATCAAAGCTGCTGCCATAAATGCCAATTCGCATGAAGATTGCCTCCTATTCGCCATGAGCCTGTTATTTTTTGCGGACAGTCATACCAAGCTGGTTCTGAAAATGACCGAGAGCCCATTTGTGACCTTCTGGAAGAAAGCTCGCTACGGCATCCTCGTGGATGACGACAGAAAATCCATTATAGAAGCCTTCAATCGCTGTATGCAATACACAAATGTCCGTGCAGACACCTACCAGATGAATCTCAGTGATACCTCTCGTGCGCAACAATAGCGCAAGGTCGGTGCCTTGAAAAGCACTGTAGCGCGTCTTATCCATCCAGTGAATCGTATCTTCGAATTCCTCGTAAATCTCCTGAATGCTGCCATATAAATTCCGGCCAGACGTACCGATAATGTTATGCGGAGGGTAGAGGCCTGTCTCAGGGTGGTACGGGTCCTGCTCGCGATGTGCGTCGACTGCCATGACGACAAAATCGCCTTCTGCGAGGAAGTCGCGGATCAATTCTCCAATGCGTCCTTCAATAGCTTGACCAGGCTCACCACAAGTCAATGCACCATCTGTCGCGACAAAATCATTCGTGTAGTCGATCACAATCAAAGCTTTCATGGCAAAAACCTCCTGAATTTGTGCGTTCAAAAAGTCAGCTGTTCAGCACCGAGAAAGTGTCCTTGCTCAGTAAATCATGGCAATTGGGGTAAAGCCAGTAAAGCGATAGAGCTTGGCTGGCGAATTCGAAAACTCGGTCGAGTAGACAGGCTGTCCGTTAGCCGATAGAACTGGCTCGAGAAGTCCTTGTCGTCGGGTTGTCGCAAGCAAGCGACGCTCAAAATTACCGCGATCTTTTGCCGAAAAGGATGGAACGACAGTCTCAATCACTTGCAGCAGCTCACTCAAGGTAAACTCATCTGGCAAAAACGCTTTGGCAATAGTCGTTTGCAGCATCTGCTCACGAACTCGCTGTAAGGCGTCAGTTAAAATTTCACGATGGTCAAAAGCAAGGTTGAGCGCAAAGGCTTCCTCAATCGGAAACAGCTGCGCGTCCGATGCGTCGTCGTTTGCCTGTGCGTGCTTCAATAAATCTTCATGAACGAGGGAGACATAGGCAACACTCGGGATCCAACCACGAGGGTCTCTTCCCGGCTTGTAGTACGTCTTTAACTGCTCGATGTGTACATCGCGGTCAATATTCGTCTCTTCTTTCAGCTCACGATAGGCGCATTCGTCCAGTGTCTCCGATTCATGGGAAAACCCGCCAGGCAAGGCCCATTGCTCTCCAAATATATCGCTTTTTCGCTTGATTAAAAGAACGGCCAATTGCTTGTGTGGCAGCGATTTGGTTTTCGTTTGGCGCGGGATGGAAAGGATCGTAAAGAGACAAATATCTGTTGGAAGTCCATCCGGCGAGCGGTACTTTTTGGTACGATAGTGGATGCGTTTGGCTCGAAGGGGAGACGTACTCACAAGATCATCCTTTCCGTTTGCTCGAATCTGTTATCATGCTTTTATGGTATGATATCGAATTAACAATGTCAATATCACAATGTAAAAATATGTGAAAAAAGACGTCTGTGAATGTCAGACGTCTCTCGAAGCAGTTCCTGCGAAAAGCGATTGATTAAACAGCATCCAGCGCGAGTCGTAATGTAATGTTAATGTTTTCTTCCGTTTTGGCCACGATTGTATGAGGGCTGGTCAATCCGAAGTCACCAAACGTTACGATGGACGTTCCTTCCAACTGTAGCTTGCCTTGGGAATAAATCGCGTCAGCATTAATTTTCACGTCTTTGGCAATTCCTTTTACGGTCAGGACGCCATTGATGGTGAACGAAGCCTTTTGTCCTTCTGTCCATGCCGTTGGCCAATTCTCAAAAGATTTCGCTTCAAAAGTAGCAGCTGGGTGCACGGCAGTATCAAAGTAATCAGGAGATTTAATATGGGTGTCGCGCTTTTCATTACCGGAGTTCAGCTGATTCAAGTCAGCGGAAGCTGTTGCTTTCATTTGATCTGGTGCAGAGAGGTTCACATCCCAGCTGCCGGTAATCCCGTCCATTTCAAAGTTTACCGTTTCTTTCGACGTCGTTACGGAGAAATAGACTTTGGACTGGTCATTAATCGTCCATTTTTTATTCAGTTGATCTGCTGTCAGAGCCGTTGAGGAAGCGGTAGATGAGGCTGTGGTTACCGCAGCTGCAGGCTGAATCTCCACATGGTTTCCCACGAAATAGTCATAGAGCATGTAACCTCCGATACCGACCACGAGCGTGGCAACTGAAGCTGTCAGGATAACCGAATTCTTTTTCATTATTGTATAACCTCCATGTTTTTGAAGTGTTCAGACTTGAGTCGTATGTATTTGACTGCGCAGGGATCATTATGAGAGAGGAAGCTGAGTGGGTCTTGAAAGCTGGCTGAAAGTTTGTTGAAAGTGCAATGGTAAGAGAATTATCAACGTTTTTTATGTTAAATTTACATTTTTTGGTTTGTCATTCTGTAAAAAGCCTTCAGCTCGTACTCAGGGCATATTCAGCAAACATTCAGCTACTCTTGGCCTGTTCAGGTAAAATAGAGGTGAGGTGAAAAAAATGAGCCTAAACAAAGGCGTTAAAATATTGCTTGTCGATGATGAACCGACCATCCTGCAATTTTTGGAGATGGGTCTTGAAAATGAAGGCTTCCAAGTATTGACGGCACAAGATGGGATGACTGCGGTGACCATGGTGAAGGAGCATCAGCCCCATGTCGTCATTCTCGATGTGATGATGCCAGGTATGGACGGCTTCGAGGTATGCCGGATGCTGAAAAAGATACAGAATGTAGCAACGATCATGCTAACAGCCAGAGAAGACGTGGAGGATCGGGTAAAAGGTCTGACGCTGGGTGCCGACGATTATATGATCAAGCCGTTTAGCTTTGAGGAGCTGCTTGCCCGTATCCATGCTCGCATTCGCAATCATTACCCGCATCTGCTCTCCAAGGTGCATCTCGGCCCCTTCCAGATCGATGACAGACGAAAGGAGATTAGCTACGAGGACACGCTTCTGGAGCTATCGCCAACGGAATACTCTTTGCTGAAATATTTGGTGACGAATCACGGCTTGGTGTTGAGTAAACCCATGATTCTGGATAACGTGTGGGGCTATGATTTCGGTGGGGAGGAGAATATTGTCGAGGTGTATATCCGCTCCCTGCGTGACAAACTGAACGATCGTCAGCATCGGATCATTCGCACATTGCGCGGTGCGGGCTATCGGGTTGATTTTGTATGACGATGAATCGAAACAATCAATGGGCCGCCTTCCTAGAACCGAACTCTTTGCGCTATCAGCTATTGTCACGTTCGTTATTTATCTTATCCGGGTTGCTGCTTCTAATCGGCATGATTCAATACTTATTGATGGAGCAGTTCTTGTATCGCAGCAAAGCGGAAAGCCTGTTAAATCTGGCAGTTACCGTTCCTTATCAGGTCTTGGAAGACACGGAAACGCTCCCGAAAAACGATCAGTATGTCAGCGCGTTGCTTTCCTTGCGTACACCCGATATCAAGTATGCCTTTATTGACAATGACGCCAACGTGACGGAGCTGTTTGCGAATCCGACCGAAGGGTATTCCCCGCGCTTTCCTGAGAGTTTATACCGTGAGATCTTAGCTAGTGGCGTATGTAGTTTTAAATACAAAATTTTGGAAGGTAGCACTGGGAAGGATTATTTGGTCGTGCTGGCACCTATCAAATCACCTGAACAGCTGCAAGGAATCGTACAACTGAGTACACCTGTTGGCTCGATGCGGGAAGTTCTCTTTCCACAGTTGATCATTTTCTTCTCTGCATCTGCACTCGCCTTGCTCATTGGTTTGTTAACCTATGTGCCTGTGCTCCGTCGTACGCTGAATCCACTTTCGCGTATTGAGGTTACAGTTGAACGGATCAATGCGGGTAATTTGGATGAACGACTGCCGATGGATCAAGGTCAGATGGAGATTGATCAATTATCGGCGGTCTTTAATGGAATGCTGGAGCGGTTGGAAACCTCCTTTAAAATCGAGCAAGAGGCTGGAGAACGGATGCGACGCTTTGTGGCGGATGCCTCTCACGAATTGCGAACACCGCTGACATCCATCCATGGTTTTTTGGAGGTGCTGCTGCGCGGTGCGGCGGCAAATCCCGAACATTTGCAGAAAGCATTGAAAAGCATGCACGGCGAGACAGAGCGGCTGAACAAACTCGTCAACGATTTGCTGTACCTGGCTCGGATGGATCGGGAACCTGCTTTCTTTTTGCAAGAAGGGCAGTTGGACGCGGTCGTGCACAGTATGGAATCGCAGCTCATGGTTCTGGCCGGTGACCGAAACGTTCATTTCCGCGTAGAATCGAATGTTTCGGCTACTTTTGACTGTGACGGAATGAAGCAAGTCATTCTTAATCTGTTTCAAAATGCGGTGCAGCATACTGGACCTGTGAACGGTGAGATCGAGCTTACATTGAGAAAGCTTTCCAATGGGATTGAACTGACGATTAGAGATAATGGGGCCGGGATCGCACCGGAGCATGTCCCGCATGTATTTGACCGTTTCTACCGGATTGAATCCTCACGCGCACGCAAAAGCGGAGGTGCTGGCTTGGGGCTGTCAATCACCCAATCCATCGTAGAAAATCATCGGGGAAAAATTGACGTACAAAGCAGCCTGGGAACAGGGACGGTGTTTCGCGTCTGGTTGCCTAACGGTTTGAAAGAGGTCCAGAAGACAGAAGTTGTTGGTTGACAATGAGAGAAAACCTCATTTATAATCTGAGACATTCAATAAAACAACCAACACAGCCGTGAAAAGGAAAGTAAAAAAGGGATTTTGACGTCCAGAGAGTTGCCTGTTAGCTGAGAGGGCAGCCGCGAACTCTTTTTGAAAGCCACCTTGGAGCTCTGCTTTTGAAAATGCCAAGTAGAAAGCAGCGGATGGCCCACGTTATGGGGCGCATGTCTTTGTAGACAGCACAAGTTTGCCTTTTGTGAGAGAGGCAAAAAAGCTGAGTGGTACCGCGATACCTTCGCCTCAGCAATCGGATTCATGGAAATCATGAGTCTGGTTGCTGAGGCTTTTTGCATGGTGCCGTTGTTCAAAAAGTCGACTACTTGAACACGCACTTATGTACAAAAAATAAAGAGAAAACTGGAGTGGTGGGGCATGGATCGCTTGAAGCAAAGAGAGCTGTTGCACCTGTTGGAAGAAGACAGTCGCATGAGCGCTGAGCAAATCGGAAAAATGATCGGAGAGCCGACCGACGTCGTTGAGCAGACGATTGCAGCATTGGAAGCCGAAAAGGTCATTGTTAAATATCCAGCGCTGGTGAACTGGGAGCGTGTGGACGATCATCCGTACGTGAACGCCATGATTGACGTGAAAGTCACGCCGAAGCGCGATGTTGGTTTTGATGAAGTGGCGGAGCGAATCTGCCGTTTCCCAGAAGTGAAGGCTGTTTACTTGATGTCTGGTGCAAGCTATGACTTGTCGATTATTTTGGAAGGCAAAACGATGAAAGAGGTAGCTACTTTTGTTTCGCAAAAGCTGTCCACTCTCGATTCAGTTGTCTCAACAGCTACACACTTTATTTTGAAACGTTACAAGCACGATGGTATTGAGCTGGAAGATCGTGACGAAGATCACAGGATGGTGGTTACGCCGTGAGTACACAAGTCAAAGTCAAAAACCGTTTATCCAATACAGTTCAGTCATTGAAGCCATCAGGCATTCGCCGCTTTTTCGATTTGGCAGCATCGATGGAGGGAGTCATTTCCTTGGGCGTAGGGGAGCCTGATTTCGTCACTCCTTGGCGCATGAGAGAAGCTTCGATTTCTTCTCTGGAGCGTGGACATACAGCTTATACATCCAATGCAGGTATGCTGCCATTGCGCGTGGAAATTCAGAAATACTTGGAAGAACGTTTCTCTGTCAGCTATCATCCAGAGACAGAAATTCTCGTGACGGTTGGTGCCAGCGAAGCGATTGATATCGCACTGCGTGCCATTCTTGATCCGGGTGATGAAGTATTGGTCGTGGAGCCTTGCTATGTCTCCTATGAACCAGTCATTCGCTTGGCTGGCGGGGTGCCGGTTTTCCTGAAAACTACGATGGAAAACGAGTTCAAGCTGACACCGCAAGAGCTGGAGACGCACATTACCGCGCGTACAAAAGCAATCATTTTCTGCTATCCAAATAACCCGACCGGGGGGACCATGACGGCTGAAGAGTGGAAAACACTTTTGCCGATCATTGAAAAGCACGACCTTATGGTGATCTCCGATGAGATTTATGCAGAGCTTACTTACGGTCGAATGCACGATAGTATCGCGGCTCTGCCAGGGATGAAAGATCGGACGATCCTGATCTCCGGTTTTTCCAAAGCGTTCGCGATGACCGGCTGGCGTCTGGGATATGTTTGCGCGTCGCCTGATTTGCTCGCAGGCATGCTGAAAATCCACCAGTACACCATGCTGTGTGCACCGACGATGGCTCAGATGGCTGCATTAGAAGCCCTGCGTCATGGACGCTCTGATATGGAACGAATGATTGAGAGCTACCGTCAGCGCCGCAATTATGTGGTAGATGGATTCCGTCAAATCGGATTGACTTGCCACGAGCCGGACGGAGCATTCTACGCATTCCCGTCTGTAGCTTCTACAGGTTTCAGTTCTTCTGAGTTTGCGGAGAAGCTGCTGATGGAGGAAAAGGTAGCTGTTGTACCTGGAGACGTGTTCGGTGAAAGCGGACAGGGTCATATCCGTTGTTCTTATGCAACATCGATGGAGCAATTGAAAAAGGCGCTGGAACGTATGGAGCGCTTGATGGGACGGCTGTCCTAACATTTTCCGGGAAATAAAGGGGGGCGGCTTTCAAGCTGCTCCCTTTTTTATGAGTAGTTGTTGGGGGGAAGAAGCGGCTGTGGTAGGGGAACAGCTTGAAAGCTGGGGCAAGAGGATTTTGCAAGTAGTTCGAGGAGGGGGTTCCTAATGATTTCATTGCCAACCCAATTTACCCAAACAATTATGGGCATACATAAAGAAGCGGGACGTCTTTGGCTGGATTCCTTTCATGAGCTGATTGCCGAATGCGAAGCACGTTGGTCTTTAAAAGTGCTTGAGCCGTTTCCACTCTCCTATAACTTTGTCGCACCTGTTGTGTTGCAGGATGGGAGAAACGCAGTGCTGAAGCTGGGCGTGCCTGGACTGGACTGGCAGAGAGAGCTGACGGCGATTCGGGCTTTTGCGGGGCGGGGGATGGTGCAGTTACTCGATGCTGACGAGGAAAAAGGGATCATGCTTTTAGAGCGCATCATGCCAGGGGAGACAATGGACAAGCTGAGCAGCGAAGAAGAACGAATTCAATGCTTGGCGGACGTGATTAAAAGGATGCATACCCCTGTTTCGAACGCTGGCAAGCTTGCGTCTACGTTTCCAACGATAGCGGACTGGGCTGTGGGACTGGAAAAGATTCGTCCTTATTTCCAAGGGGGGACAGGACCGATTCCCGAGCAAATGGTGAACCGAGCCATGCAATGGTACAAAAAGCTTCTCTCCACACAAAAAGAACAGTGCCTGCTGCATGGTGATCTTCATCATGAAAATATTTTGCGTGCAGAAAGAGAGCCGTGGTTGGCAATTGATCCAAAGGGGCTGATCGGGGAGACGGAGTATGAGGTGATTCCGTTTTTGCTGAACCATTTACCAGAGGATGGGGTAGAAGAAGTAATGAAACAGCGGATCGATGGACTGACGAAGGCGCTGTCTTTGCAAAAAGAGAGAGTGTTGGCGTGGGCGTATTGCCATAGTGTGCTATCGGCTTGGTGGTTTATAGAGGATTTTGGTGTAGACGGTGGTCGTCTGGTGATGCCGGGAGTTTTTGAGAGGCTAATAAATGAGTAAGGGCTTCACCCTGTGGGATGAAGCCTCCTATATTTTAAATGAATATATAAGATCCTTCGTGATACGAAATATTAATAACCAGTCGACTGATTCAAGGTGGTAGCAGCGAGATTGTATTGATAAACCGATTCGATTGCTTTTGCTTCGGAGTCAAACAGGTTTGCTTCGTCTTCCATCAGTTCTTTCATCGATGCTTTTCCTAATCTATATTGATCGATTGTTGCCTGATAGCGCTCCAATGCGGTTTCTTTCTTTGTTGTACTTTCCTCTAATGCCTTTTTCGCTGTCAGTACCTTCGTATAGTTGTCACTTACTTCTTGACCGATTTTCTTTTGTGTTTTTTGTTTTTGCAGTTCCGCTTTTTTGTGCTCATTTTTTGCGATTGTACCTTTATGTGTGCTGAGTGCGGAATACTCTGCTGTGTAATCAATTCTTACTTGGGCAAAGTCTATTTCTGCTTGTGCTTTGATCATTTCAGGACGATTTTCATAAGCTTTTGCTTGCAATTGCTCTAAGGAAAGCAACTCGTGTTGGGTCAGATCAGTAGCGATCATTTTCCATTGTCTGTCCGCTTTTTCATTCAATAAATCGTTGAGTTTGGCCAATGCTTGCTTGTAGCTGGCTTCTAGTGCAGCAAGATTTTTGTGAGCTTCTGTTTCTTCGGAGTCCAACCAGTACTGTCTTTGCAAGCTTTTCTTCTGCGATTTGATTTTGGCGTCTAATGATTGGACTTCGAAGAATGCTTTTTGCACTTGCAATTGAATGGTGTTTTTTTGCGTATTCAGGGCGACTTCATCGACAACCACTTCTTTGACTGCTTTGGCAGCGTCTTCGAATTTCTTTTTTGCATCAGCCAGTGACATGATGTCGGCTTTTTTGATTTCTGCTTTTTCTCTCAATGTGATGGATGTTTCGTGCTTCGTAATATCTAAGTCAAGCCGAAGCACCTCCAGATCAACGCTGTTCTTTATTGCCTGTTCGACTGCGAAATCTAGCGACAAAGGGGAAACATCCGTCTGTTCAGCAGTGGCCACGAGTGGTGCGGCCAGAGCCATATGGGCGCCACCTGTGAGGAGAGAAGTGACTAATGTTGTGCTGTAAATGTGTTTGAAGAGCCTGGATTTCATGGGGCAACCTCCTGATCATATATACAAGAATATGATAACGATTCTCATTATCAAATCCATGAAAAGTATATATTTCCAATAGAGTTTCGTCAATAAGAAAATGTTCTTTCACCATGTTCTTGATCAGAAATCCAAAAGAATCCCCTTCAGGAAACAGGCAAAGTGAGTATCTGCCTGTTTCCCCAAAGGGGATTTGTTCATCGTGACGGGAAAAGAACTATTCTTTGTCCCTGTTTTCTTTTTTTGCCGCAGCCGACTTGTCAGTTTGGTCCAATGTCCCTTCCTTTGCTGTAAGGGAATAACCATGCATATTGCTTCCGTTATAACCCATGTCCGGTTTTTCCTTTGAGCTGCGATCAGTCATTTGCTTCCCCCTTATTTTGTCCAGTGGGTGTAGAGTCTTGCTGCACATACGGATTGTCGACGTCATTTGGTTCCTTGTCTAGATTGGTACGGATTGCGATTATGGGGCTAGTAGGAGGTTGAGCGATCAGTCTGTCATCCAGTTGTTTGAAATCAGGCAGGTCGTTTTCGAGATTGTCATACATGTTCGTCCCCTCCTTTACGGGTTAGTATGTCCATCAGCTACACAAAAAAAGAGCCCCAGTCCCAGGGAAGTTCGGGAGGAGGCTGTGACCATCATCTTTGTGTAGTTAACTTGTTTTCTTGGTCAAGATCTTCATAAAAGAGGCAAGATTCGTTTGAAGCAATGGTGTGAAGGTAGAAAAGGAAGCATTTTCAGCGAGCGTATTCATTCGACGAACAAATTCAGTGTCGTCCTTTGTATTTACATTCTCAAAGCGGTTAGTGATTTTCGTATTTTTTAAATCGGAAAGAAGCGTAGCTTGTTCGTTCCGGTATTGAGAGATCCAGTCTGGTCGATGTTGCAGCTTTTTGACGAATTGAATCAGCATGCTTACTTTCTCTGTTTGATTGGTAGCCGCATGCATTTTTTTGTAGGCTTCCGGGTCATACCGCTCCATCAGCTTGGACGGGTTAACATAGTCGCTCGGCGCCCCATGTGGTTTTTGCGGAAGCTCTACGTAGCTGACACTGCCGGTTGCAGGGTCAACCTTTCGTGTTTTGGCAACGCCAGCGAGCAAATGGAGGGTATCCAAAAATTCAGCAGCATTTTCATCAGCCATGTATTGGTCTGCCAAATATTTGCCTTGGGTTAAACCGACTTCTACCAAAGCAGCTCTTTCTTCATCGGAGTAGGTGGATGGGGAGTTGAAAAAGTTTTGCTCCAGGATGTGGTCAAAGGCTTTGCGAGCCTCGGGTGGTTTATCTGCAAAAATTTTATCCAAACGCTCATTAATCTCTGTGTTAAAGAAAAATTGGACACTGTGATGCTCGATGACATCAGCAGGGAGCTCTCGTGCCTTGTGAGAACGAAGGTCTACTGTATCGTTCTCGGGCAATGCTAGACGAGTTCCTGTCACCATTTTGGGTGCAAGTTGGTTAGTTGAAAGCTGGGGGGTTAGGTAGCGGGTATTCGATTGGATGTGCATGTTCTACTCTCCTCACATGGATTCATGTTCAGTCGTGATGGCAGGAGATCTGGTTACCTTATATCAGATGACTGGTATGAGTTGTGAGAACGGAAGGAAACGGATCTCAATGGCTTCTTGTCTATACTATCGGCAATTTTTGGGCAGTTTTTAATATGCTGGCAAACATGAAAAAGACTTCCGTTATCTGAACGGAAGTCCGTACTTATTTCTTCGATTATTTCGTGTGCTCATCCATGCTGAAGTCTACTTGTTCAAGAGGGACGAGCTCGGTCTTTTTGGTAATTTTATAAGCGAGCCAAACGATTAAGAAGAGTGGCAGGCCAATGTAAGAGACCAGGACGCCATACCAGTCAACCGTTCCACCCATGAATGCGGAGTAGTTTTGCCCAATAATAACGATACAGCAAATGATGAAGGCAAAAATCGGTCCAAACGGGAACCACTTTGCCCGATAAGGCAATTCGCTTAAGTCACGACCCTGAGCGATAAACGCTTTACGGAAACGGTAGTGACTAATGGCAATGCCCAGCCAAGCGATGAAACCTGACATACCGGAAGCATTTAGAAGCCAGACGTACACTTCGCCTTCCCCAAACAGAGAGGACAGAAAAGCAAGGGCGCCGACGAGCGCAGTCAAGATCAAGGCATTGATCGGTACGCCGTTACTTGTTACTTTTGCGAACCATTTTGGTGCGTTTCCTTCTTTCGCCAAGTTCCACAGCATGCGTGTAGAGGCGTACATGCCAGAGTTTCCAGCAGACAATACAGACGTAAGAATAACGGCATTCATGACGGATGCTGCAAAAGCAAATCCGGCATTTTCAAAAACAATCGTAAACGGACTGATCGCAATATCCGTAAGGTCGCCACTGATCAGATTTGGATTATCGTATGGAACCAACAACCCGATGATCAAAATAGCGAGGATATAGAAGAGTAGGATGCGCCAAAAAATTTGACGGATGGCCTTCGGAATGTTGCGGGCAGGGTCTTCGCTCTCCCCAGCTGCGACACCAACGAGCTCTGTCCCTTGGAAAGAGAATCCGGCAATCATAAAGACACCGAGCAGGGCCATGAAGCCGCCATTGAATGGCGCGTCGCCTTTGGTGAAGTTTTGGAGGCCGACTGCTTGGCCGCCCATAATGCCAAAAATCATCAACACACCAACGATAATAAAGACGATTACCGTTACTACTTTAATCAAGGCGAACCAATATTCAGATTCTCCATAGGCTTTCACAGACAGGAGATTCAAGGCAAACAGCAATCCGAGGAACAAAGCGCTCCACAATATCGCTGGGGTATCCGGGAACCAATATTTCATAATGAGTGCGGAAGCTGACAGCTCGACGGCAATGGTAATGGCCCAGTTGTACCAGTAGTTCCAGCCGAGAGCAAAGCCGAGAGATGGATCGACGAACCGTGTGGCATACGTCGAAAACGAACCAGAAACAGGCATGAAGGCCGCCATTTCCCCCAAGCTGGTCATTAAAAAGTAAACCATGATACTAATGGCGAGATAGGCAACTAAAGCTCCACCAGGTCCGGCGGAATGAATCGAGCCTCCGCTCGCGAGAAACAATCCCGTCCCAATCGAGCCACCGATGGCGATCATCGTCAGGTGTCGGGCTTTTAAACCACGTTGCAATTGATTTTGTGACATAAGCTACTTGCACGACCTTTCTTGATTTTTGAGAAGGAAGGTCGGAAACGAAAAAACCGCCATAGCCAAAAAAATGGCATAGGGCGGTATCATCCAATCCCCACCAAGCCTTCACTGAAGATAGCTCACCACGCTTGCTTGGCATGCAAACGTGACAGTTCTGCCCCTTTCGAGTACAGCCCCAACCCAATCGCACAGAGACGCGATATGAGCTTCGGCGGATTTTCCTTACCTGGAGTCATTGATTTTCTCTGAATCTCGTACAGGATGATATAAAAGCCGCGACCTCTATCCTCACCGTGAAAGATGAGGATAACATGTATGAAATTATGTGATTTATCAACTATAATGGATTGTTTATGATTAATCAATGTGAAATTTTGTTATTCAAATGAGCGTCTGGCAGGCCAAGAGCCTTGTAACTTGCGAATTTGGACAATTTGTCCCGTATGAAACGCATCATGCAGGACCAGACTCATCACGGTTTGGTAAATGGGCGTATAAGTAGCCGTCTGGTTTAAATCCTCATCCGTCAGCAAGGAAAGCTTTTCATGAATGTGGCGATGGACGCTTTCCATGCGCAAGAGGGTAGCTTGCCAAGCGTCTTCGTCATCCGGACCGCCGGACGGGATGAAGGTATCATCGTTCGTCTCAGCCGAGCTAGGAAATTCAGTGCCCAATAGACGATGCAACAGGCGTTCTTTGTAATAAAGAAGGTGGCTGATGTTTTCCCAGATCGTGTTGGCTGCTTCTCCCACAGGGCGCCAGCTGGCCTCGGCTGCTGATACTCCGGAAAGCGCTTCTTTTAAGGGTGGATACCAGTCTTCCTTGTCATACGTACATTCCCATCCATGCAAAAGCAAATCCTTCCGATTCATACGCTTCCTCCTCGTCTGTGAAACAGATTGATGAAACGCTATAATAGCAGTAAGAAATGAAGATGTAACCAGTTAATTTGATTACGATAGTTACAAAAAGATATTACCATATTCTGTATAGTCATACAAGAGAGAAAAATGTAGGGTTTCGTCAGGAGAGATAATAACATGGACTGGCTTTGTATCGATTTTTTAAATAGTGATTGGCGGGATTGGCGTGGTTCTGGTCGTGCGGAAAATCGTTTGGAGAACCAGGAATGGCTGTCATCCTTTTTGCAAACATACAAGCTAACCGCTCCGCTTCCGATAAATGAGGAGTGTGCCGCTTCCCTTTTGCAGCTGCGCGAACGTTTGAGACGTATGCTGGAAGCTGTTGTCCGTGGAGACCGAATCCAAGAGGACGACCTTGCGGAATTGAACAGAGCTTTGGCTCAGGCCCCTTTTCATATACAGGTGTTGTATGTAGATGAGGAGGGCGGCTACGGGCAAAAGCAATCCAGCTCAACAGAGGGCTGGCCTCTCGTCATGGCACAAATTGCGGCTTCTTTCGCGGAGCTGCTTGCCCCGCAGCATTTGGAGCGAATCAAAATATGTGACAACGAGGATTGCCGCTGGGTGTTTTATGATGAAAGCCGCAACCGGGTGCGCCGCTGGTGTGATGACAAAATGTGCGGAAACCTGATGAAGGTGCGCCGTTTTCGGGAGCGACAGAAGGAAAAAGGCTGATGGAGCCATTACTAACGACCGTCGGGATTTTGTCTCTGACGGTTTTTTTCTAGGTTTGAGACATAATATATAGAGCTATACATGGGAACGGAAACGAGGTGGGTAGGATGAGTCAAGCACGCAAAAAATGGTTTCAGGCACTCGTATTGGTGACACTTGGAGCGATTTGTCTGGCGATATGGTATTTGCAACCCTATCAACCCGATCAGGCAGCATTAACGGCCATGCAAGGCGGTGAAGGGATTACGGTCATGGATACGAATGACTGGATTATTTTCCAAGGCGGGGAGTCACGCGAGCCGGGACTCATCTTATATCCAGGAGCACTGGTCAAACCGGAGAGCTATGCACCGATTGCCCGTGCTTTGGCAGGCTACGGCTACCATGTTTTTCTCGCACGAATGCCGCTGAATTTGGCTGTAAGTGATATGACGCGAGCCACACAAGTATTAAAGGCGTACCCGAATAAAACGTTTGTCATCGGAGGACATTCGCTCGGTGGTACTATGGCAGCTCAATTCGCAGCAAACCATCCGGACCGAATCAGTGGAGTATTTTTGCTGGGAGCGTATCCGAACAGTCAGGGGAACTTGAAGAAGGTGAATTTGCCTGTGCTGTCTTTACTCGGATCTCGCGACGGTGTGATCCATATAGAAAAGTTTGAGGAGAGCAAGCAATACTTGCCGGAGCGTACCGTGTACATGTCCATAGAAGGGGGGAACCACTCCCAGTTCGGAAGCTATGGATCTCAGGAAGGCGACCAGCCCGCTGCCATTACCCCGCAGGAGCAGTGGCAGCAAACGGTGGCAGCGATCAAGGATTGGCTGCTTAATGAGGTTACGATGATGAACGTGGAATAATACCGGATACAACACCTGTAATGCGAATGTTTTCCGAGGGGAGTAGCATGGGGGTGTCTTGCTCGCGTGTGGTTGTAAACAGACATTCCAATGGATTGACGTCTGCTGCGATACGCACAAGGAACTGCCCCTCCTGTCGGATCAATACAGGTCTGTCTTTTACAGGTTCCATCGAAAAGTCTGAGATCAAGAGGGCGTCTCCGGGAAAAATACCGAGACCACGAAGGCCGTCATCTCGCATGATGAGAGCAAAGCGGGCCACGTGATAACTGGCTACCTGCAAGGAGGGTAACAGCGACAGCTCCTCGTCTTGGTCCAAGGCGAGATCAAAAAAATGAGTCGTGTATGCATCTCCGGCAATAAAGACTCGTTTCATCAGGTTTCGCCTCCTACATAATAGCGTCGTAATTTACCCATAGACGGGAAAGCCTTTGGCATACATACGGCTCAGTATGCGCTCAAAACGGGCACGAGCAAGAGGCATCGGTACCTGAAAGCGCTGAGCCAACATAGCTGGAGCGTTGTATCGAGAACAATCAGCAAGCAAGGGGCTCATCATGTAAATGGGAAGCAGCAAATGCTCGGCAAAATGATTCGCCTGCGATTCTTGCCAGTCAATCATCCATTCGCTGCTCTGGGGCTGAATGCCTTCATGAAGGAGCAAATGGCCGAGTTCATGCGCGATTTTAACCCGTTGGGTAGCCAGGTCGAGTCGCTCATCCACCGCAATGACATAACGTCCCGGCAAAAAAGGATGCGCGTGTGCACGACTCCTGCCGCAAATACGATGGATCTCGATGCCGTACGTCTCACACAGCAGATGCAGATCGATTTGTTCGGGCGAATCGATGCCGTGATGCTGAAGCAGCAAGTACACGCGACTCTCGAGCCATGTTTGCGGTTCGCAGATTTCTTTCAAAAGGGAGTGAAGCATCAAGAACCTCCTAAATGAATGGTGAGGAACGTACGTTCTACTTTTCGCTGAAAAGAAAACCCCGCACTGGGGTTATTTTTTTTTGATGTCTTCCGTGATGTCAAACAAAGACGGAAGTCTTTCTTCGCGTACTTTACTGACTTTCCACTGTTTCTTCAAGTCGTACCAGTAGCGGCGAATTTCTTTTTTCTCCTCTTCTGAAGCGTCCAGATACCCGTCTAGGAAAAAGTAGTCGTCCGGGTCATCGATCTTTTCCTGCAAGAGCTCGTCCAACGAACGTTGATTTGTCTGCTCTGTTGTTGGGAGAAGATAGGCCGTGACTTCATCTGTGCGACCCAACAACCAATCGGTCGTGACGTCCAGCACATCAGCCAATTGCCGCAGCATGTCATTCGGTGGTGTGCTGTGGTTGTTCTCGTAGTTACTGATCGTCCCCTTGGTCGTGCAGACATGCTCTGCCAACTCTTCCTGGGTCAGACCTTTTGTCTTACGAGCTGTGCGTAAGCGCTGAGATAGCATGAGCGAGCCAGTCCTTCCTGTGAGGATGTACAAATTTATTGTACTAAATGAGAGCGAAAAAGAAAAGTATGGATATTAATTTTGTTTTCAACGAATTATGTACAAGCCTTTTGTACAAAATACAGATAAGGACGATGCAGGAACACTCGTTCTGTACAGCGACAAAAGGGGAGATCAAACATGGAAGATCAAGTAACAACCGTATTACTTCAGCAAGGGCCATTTGCTGCTTTGTTTGTCTGGTTGTTGTTTTATATTATGAAAGCAAATCGCGAGCGCGAGGGGCGTTTACAAGACTTGCTGGACAAATACAGCGACAAATACGATCTGATCCTCGAGGAATTGCGCGAGATCAAGGGAAAAGTAAAGAAATAACTCTTTTACTTATGTTGCCCGATTCCTTGAAGAGCTTATTCAGCAAAGGGGACAAATCGTTGCAGCCTGTACCAGACCTTGATCGGCCTTTAGCCCTTCAAGGTCCTTTTTTACTTGCTGTGTCCTTTTCCACATTCACACGTCTTTCCTAATAAATTACCAATACTTAGCAAAAAGGAGCAGCATGACTATGCATCTACCCGTCGTCTACTCAACCATCTGTGAAAAAGCATTACAAAAAGTACTTCAGGAAGCATATCCAACTGAACAAATACAATCGGTTCACTACATGCTTCGAGGCATGAACGATACGTACCTCGTGGAGACGATCGATCAAAAACGAATATTCAGGCTGTATCGCAGCGATTGGCGAACAGAGGAAGCAGCAGTCGCTTTCGAGATGGATCTATTGCTCCATTTGAACAGACAAGGAGTATCTGTTTCTGTGCCAATTGCGGTCGGCTCAGGAAATCATGTCTTGAGACTGCAAGTAGCAGAGGGCAATCGCTTTGGTGCGCTGTTCACTTATGCCTGTGGCAAGGAGCAGGAGATCGATAGCGAGGAACTGAGCGCACGGTTTGGCAGAGCCGTTGCTGAGTTGCATGTCAAAGCAGAAGGTTTTTCCACCCAACAAGCTCGCGAGGTGTGGGATGTCAAGACGTTGATTCAGCGCCCGTTAGCTATCATCGAGTCACGTCTGCAGCATCGGAAGGAAGATTTTCAAATTCTCCAAAAGCTGGCGATTGAGCTGGAATCCAAGCTGAACGAGCATATCCGTGCGGGACTTGACTGGGGGATTTGCCACGGAGATCTTCAAGGGAATTTTAATACGAATTTTTGCGAGGACAACACCTATACCCACTTTGATTTCGATCTGTGCGGATATGGTTGGCGGGCGTATGATCTGGCTGCTTTCAAGCTGAGCCGAATATTGATCGAAGAAGATGACGAACTGGTGGAATTGCTATGGCGTGCTTTCCTAAAAGGATATACCGAGGTTCGTCCCCTATCTGAAAACGATCAGGCTGCGGTGTCTCTCATGACAGGTATTCGCCAATTGTGGCTAATGGGGCTTTGCATGCATGATCCTCAAATCATGGGTAACAGCGAATCAGATGATGCTTTCGTGAGTGAGAAGATACAATTTTTCAGCAAATATTTCGCGTGAACGAGAAATGTTTTTGCAAAGCGTTGTCAGAAAAACATGCGACCCGAAGTCAATGATAGGTAAGCCATACATTGACGAGAAAGAGGGAGAAACGCATGTTACCGTACATCGGAAGTGGCCACTACTGCTACGCAAATTCATCATCAATGCTTTTGGAGACAATTGGGGAGAAGGTATCGCCTGCCGTACTCGAGGTACTCTCCGGCGTAGGAGTCGGAGCCATCTGGTATGAGGAGCAGAAGGTCATTTATTTCGGACAAGTGATTCCTGACCGTGGTGTCAGTCATGCGCTAGAACTGCTTGGTTTTCGTTGGACGGAAAAGTCAGGAGATGCGGAGGGCGAGCCACCGTTGGCGGAATTACGGCGCGATTTGGAAAAGGGGCCCGTGTTGCTCGGACCGCTTGATATGGGCTACCTGACTTATAACCCAAATGCTCAGTACTTGGGTGGCGCTGATCATTTTGTTCTTGCGTACGAGATGGATGATCAATCGATCTACGTGCATGATCCCGCAGGTTTTCCTTTTGTCAGCCTGCCGTTGTCTCAGTTTGTCCTGGCGTGGAAGGCTGAGAAAATCTTTGATGGCCTCTTTTCCTACCATTATTGGACAGCGCCAAAGCGTGTAGGCAATCCGACAGAGGAGGAGCTGGTTGCAAATGCGCTTCGTTTATACAAAGGAATCTATCAGGAAAGTGCAGCGGCGGAACCAAAGCCTTCGATCCTATACGGAAAGGAAGCAATCTTGCGTGTAGTGAAGCGGATGGAAGAGGAGGGTGGCCTTTCGCCAGCGGAAATGGGCCACTTATCCTATTTTGCATTCCAGCTAGGGGCGAGGCGAGCGATGGATTTCGCTGTATTTTTCTCGAAGTATGAGCCAGAGCTGGCGGCGATCAAAGAGAAGCAAGCGAAGCAATTCGGACGTTGTCACACACTGACCGTAGAAAAGAATGAGAAAGAACTCGCGGATGCCATGCGCGTGCTGGCACATATCGAAGAAGAATTTCGCCAAGTGGTTTGCGCCAAATAATATCGTTCCCCCAAGTGAGTAAGCAACGCTCATTGGGGGTTTTTCTTTAATTTAAATATTATTACTTTTTTATGATTCATGACAATCTCATCCCGGATGTGTTACCTTGTTATTCATTAGTCCATGTAAAGGAGACACAGTCCATTCCACGTGGACGTTTTTTACCAACACGTAACGGGGGTTCAATTCATGAAACAGCTAGGTTTACTACCCAAAATCCTGATCGCCATTGTCCTTGGGATCGGGATTGGCTCCATTTCGCCAATTTGGGTTGTGAAAGGATTGGCTACATTTAGTGGCCTATTTGGAAATTTCCTCGGATTTGCGATTCCGTTGATTATCATTGGATTTATCGCGCCAGGCATCGGTGAGCTGGGCAAAGGGGCAGGGCGCTTGCTTGGGGTAACCACAGGGGTGGCTTACTTATCTACGATCCTTGCAGGAGCGCTTGCTTATTTGGTCAGTACGAGTATTTTTCCACACATTCTTGAGGTAGGTGGACTGGCGAATCAGTATGCCAACCCAGAGAAAGCACTGGTGAAGCCGTTCTTTACGGTGGACATGCCGCCGATTGTAGGTGTGATGACAGCATTACTGCTCGCCTTCACCCTTGGTCTAGGGGCGACTGTCATCAAAGGCAACGCCCTGCAAAATGTGATGGTAGACTTGAGAGATATCGTAGAGAAGCTCATTGCTTCCGTCATTATCCCGTTGCTTCCATTACATATCCTATCTGTATTTTCCAACCTGACCTATGGTGGACAAGTCACGATGATTTTGTCCGTGTTCGTTAAAGTTTTCGTTATGATTATTGCCTTGCATCTATTTTATCTGTTCGTGCAGTACTTGGTAGCGGGCCAGATGGGGCGCAAAAACCCATTCACGCTGATGAAAAATATGCTTCCCGCTTACTTCACAGCGATTGGAACACAATCCTCTGCGGCCACCATTCCTGTGACACTGAACCAGACCAAGAAAAACGGTGTGAGTGACAAGATCGCGGATTTCGTTGTTCCACTCTGTGCGACGATCCATCTTTCTGGAAGCACGATTACGCTTGTCAGCTGTTCCATGGCAGTCATGATGCTAAACGGAATGACGACATCATTCGACGTGATGTTTCCATTCATTTTGATGCTTGGTGTAACGATGATTGCCGCACCAGGTGTGCCGGGCGGAGCAGTCATGGCGGCACTGGGATTGATGGAGTCTATGCTCGGATTTACTACCACGTTGACTTCGTTGATGATTGCTTTGTACATTGCGCAAGATAGCTTTGGTACCGCTTGTAACGTAACAGGTGATGGAGCGATTGCTGTGATTACAGATCGATTGAGTGAAGAGAAAGTAGCTTGATGATGTAATAGAAAGAAGTAGGGGAAAAAGACCTGTCCATTTTTGGATAGGTCTTTTTTGGTAGGATTCTGAGTGCTTATGCTATAATTCGACAAAATTTTTGAGAGAAATTACATAAAACAACAAATAAAGGCAAAAAACATTATGTTTTGACAATTTTTGAATAAAATGGTATATTCCAATTATCCCAAAATATAGGAGGCAATCATTGTGAAAAAAATCTTACTCGCATTGACACTAGTATTTGCACTATCCTCATCCGCATTTGCTGCGAATACGGAAACAGAACCTAACGATACCTTTGAAATGGCGAATACTTTGGAGATTAACTCCTCTATCTTAGGTCAAGGGGAGAACGGTGATTGGGATACGTTTGTTTTTGTAGCAAATCAAACCGGAAAAATGAAAACGAACCTTACCAATAAGAACCAATCAGTAGTTCCATACGTTGTATTGGCTTCAGACAAAACTACCAGCCTTGCAGAGACTTCTGGTGAAGCAGAATTCGATGTAGTTGCTGGTGAAACATACTATATAAGACTCTGGTCTATTGGAAAATCCGATTACACTCTCTCATTGAACAATCTGTAATTAGCCTTTAAAAAACGCAGATAGCTTTTTACGAAAGCAGATTATGGCTTTGTAAAAAAGCTATCTTTTTATTTTGTAACCTGTGGCTATGATTGGGTGCTTCAAATTCCCATTTTCAACTAGTGAGAATTATATTATCATTGGGTATAATTCCATCATTCTACTTTTTGCGAAAAGGGGAATACATAACGCAATGTTTAACGAACGGAAAGCGTTACAAATGACATTGCAGGCCATGCTAGAACAGCGTATGGCACTGCGTCGACAGTATGTCGATCAGGACAAGCAGTTGGGAGCTGACATCAAGCAGCTTTTGAGCCGCATTCGTGAGTTGGATAACGAAGCCGGGATCGGAGACGATGAAAGCTCAGAAGATACAGCTATGTCGACAGAGGAATTTTCCGATGATCTGATGAAGCGAATGAAGGTGAGAAAGGCGCACATCCGTCACGATTATTTGGAAGTTGCAAAGCACATCGAAAACCTGTTACAGGAAGCGATGTCTCCGATGTCATTGGCTGATCTCTGTTCCGTGTTGAAAGCACGGCACCAGGTAGAGTTTGCGAGTCCCTACATTGGTGTACAGAAGTCATTAAAGTATCTACCCCAAGTAAAAGTAGAAAAGGACGGGCGGAAACTGATATTTTCACTTTAGGCAACCAGGGTGGATAAGCAGTTTCACGGGAGGCAAAACCCAAAAAAGGCGATGTGTCTATGCACAATCGCCTTTTGGTGTCTATTGATTTACTTGCTTATTGCAAGAAGGACTTGAGCATCCAAATGTGTTTTTCCAGGCCACTGCGGATTCCCAGCAGCATATCGGCTGTCGCTTCATCGTCAGCTTGGTCTGCCGTTTCCATAGCCAGCTTCAGCTCGTCTACGAGAATGGAGAAGTCTCTTGCGATCGTTTCTACCATTTGCTCAGCTGTTTCGCTTCCTTCTGCTTCGGTGATGCTCGCTGTGTTCAGACATGCAGCCAAAGTCGCTACAGGTTTTCCACCGATGGAGAGGACACGTTCAGCGAGGGAATCAAGATTCGCTGCTGCTTCGTTGTACAATTCCTCAAATTTTGCGTGGAGCGTAAAGAAGTGAGGTCCTTTTACATTCCAGTGAAAATTGTGTAGTTTCGTATAGAGGACTGTCCAGTTCGCCACTTGTTTATTTAGAACGCTGTAGAGTGTGTTTTCCATCGAGAATCTCTCCTTATTTATAATTATTATTTGTTTAAACTTATTATAAACTAATAAGGATTATTGTCAACACCCAGGAGGAAATTTATGCAGCAGCTGCGTATCGGTGCGGTTATCTTAGCGGGCGGAAAAAGCAGCAGAATGGGCTCGCCCAAGCAAAAATTACCGTGGAGGGACGGAACCTTTTTAACAGAGCTGGTAAAGGAAGTACAGGCGGTTGGTTTGTCTTGTTTCATTGTAGCGAACGATTTTTCGGACACTCAAGTGACACAAAAGGAACAAATTGATGAACAGCCCGTCACAATTACACCTGATCTGGTACCATCCTGTGGCCCTGTCAGTGGACTGGTTACTGCCCTTCGCGTAAGTTCCGAGGATGCTTTGCTGGTATTGTCCTGTGACCTACCTTTTATGGATCGTGGGCAAATCGCCAAACTTATTGAATTTGCGAGGGAGAGAAACGATTGGGATGTGATTGTCGCCCAATCAGAGGAACGAATCCACCCATTATGTGCAGTGTACCATCGGAGAACACAGACCAATTGGGAGCAGGCGCTGTTGCATGGACAGCGAAAACTGATGCGGACTTTAGATGAACTGCGCGTGGTGCCCTTGCCTGATGAATGGTTGGACCCTTGGGCTGTTTTTAATGTCAACACGCCTGAAGAGTACGAACAGGCCAAAATTGAAGAAGAACGCAGAAAGACAGGACATGCTTGAGGTATGTCCTGTTTTTTGTTTGGAAAAAAGAGGCTTTTCATAGAGGGCTATCATACAAGCGTTTCTCTGGACAAACCGTATAAATAGTAGTGATGGCTAACGAAAGGAGGGAAGCGCAATGATAAGAAAGTGCAAAAAACAAGGCAAACACCACGACCACCACTGTTGCTGCAAAAAACACGACAAGCATCACGACCACCACTGCTGCTGCAAAAAACACGATAAGCATCACGACCACCATTGCTGCTGCAAGAAACACGACAAGCATCACGACAAGCATCACGACCACCACTGTAGTTGCAAGAAACATGACGATTACTACGAGCTTCACTGCTACTACAAAAAACACGATGAGCCGCATTGCTGCTGCAAAAAGCATGAACATTGCCACGATCACTGCTGTTGCTGCAAATGCCATGATTGCAAATGCTTTGAAAAACATGACCATCACTGTTGCAAGAAGTATGAAATAGATGATGAAGAAGAGGACGACGACGACGAAGACGAAGATGATGACGACAGCCATTGCAAGCATCACAAAAAGAAACATTGCTGCTGCAAATAATAAACTCCCACGTACAAAGAACAAAAGCCCGAGAGATAACTCGGGCTTTGAGATTACCAACAGCTTGTCCCGCTTTTGATTGAATCCTCCTTTAAGGTAGGAGGATTCTCTGGGCTTGTGTATACACGTTCATTTTGTCATTGCGGATAAATCCGACAGCGGTGAGCTTCAGCTCATCTGCCAATTGTAGGGCGAGATCAGTTGGAGCGGACTTGGATAATATGATGCCAGCACCAATCTTGGCAGCCTTGAGCAGCACCTCAGACGAGATGCGTCCACTGAAGACAAGAATTTTGTCCGTGGTCGAAATGTCATCTCGCAAGCATTTCCCATAGATTTTGTCGAGAGCATTGTGACGTCCGATGTCGGAGAACTGAAGCAAAACTTCATCCGGTGTACAGAGAACTGCATTGTGGACGCCACCTGTTTGGCGGTGGATCTCAGACGACGCTTGCAATTCTTTCATCAGGCGCATGCACTGAGCAGGGGTGACAGTTGTTGTGCTTTCAACGGGCTTTGCTGTGCGCGCATCACTAAAAAAGTAAAAGGATTGTCTGCTTTTTCCGCAGCAGGAAGTAATTCTGCGTTTGGAGTAAAAGCTCTGTGACAAAATTGTTTCTTTATGCAAATCAACGTAAGCAAACCCTTGGGCCTCATTAATCGTAAGCTGTTTGATTTCCGAGTAGCTCTTGATAACGCCCTCGGCTGCGAGAAAACCGATGACCATTTCTTCCAGGTCGGCCGGAGTACATACGATTGTAGCGAATTCCTCATCATTGAGGAAAATGGTGAGGGGGTACTCGGTAACGATTTCGTCGTCTTCCCAGCCATGTTGGTCAGCCGAAATTTTCAACACAGGCAATCGGGTGGTGATGGTTAGTTCGGACATACGGGCCTCCTTTTTGTCGAAAATATGAAGTTTTTATGGCTATTTTGTGAGGAAAATATTGTCGAGTGAACGCTTACATGGTAGTATACTATGAGAGATGAAAAGTGTCATAAAATTTTCGTCTTTCCATGTATGCATAGCGTAAGGACAGATTGACACGGAGCAGCGACCCTGCCACCGATTATTTTGTAGCCTTGCAGCGAATTACATAGTGAACACAATGCTTGTTGATGCTGATGTAGCGTTCCTGCTGATGATTAACTGCTGTGTTTCATCGTAGCCCTCGTTTCCATTTGTGGAGACCTGGGTGAGTCGGTGAAATCAGCAGTTTTTCTTTTTTTCGAGAAGGCTGCTGATGGATCCACAGCATGCGAAAGACCATTGCGAAGGAGATGAATGATTTGGAACAAAAAGTGAAAAACCGCTGGCTCATCGCGTTGGCTGCGGTAGGCATCCACATCTCGATTGGATCGGTATACGCATGGAGTGTATTCACCAAGCCAATTACCGAGCAGTTCGGCTGGGACTTGCCAGACGTTCAATTTACGTTTAGTATTGCGATCTTGTTTTTGGGGCTGTCTGCTGCCTTTCTCGGTCATTATGTAGAAAAGCACGGCCCGCGCAAAGCTGGCATTCTCGCATCTATCTTTTTTGGAGTAGGAACTGTCGGGGCTGGCTTGGCGATTCAATTGAGCAGTTTGCCTCTGTTGTACTTATGTTATGGCGTGCTGGGTGGTATCGGACTTGGGGTAGGCTATATTACGCCAGTATCAACGTTGGTCAAATGGTTTCCGGATCGCCGTGGTTTAGCAACAGGTCTTGCGATTATGGGCTTCGGCTTTGCTTCCATGATTGCCAGTCCGATTATGAACGCTTTGATTGCAAATGTAGGTATCGCGAACACCTTTTATATTTTGGGCATTATTTATTTCGTTGTAATGTTGGCTTCGGCTCAATATTTGGCTCCACCTCCAAAAGGTTGGGTACCGGCTGGATTTTCCGCTGAGGGAAGAGCTGGCAGCAAGCAAATCAAAAAAGATTTGTGTCAATTGACTGCCAATGAAGCGATCAAGACACGCCGTTTTTACTGGCTGTGGCTGATGTTGTTCATCAATGTGACATGTGGAATCGCGGTTATTTCGGTAGCATCGCCGATGGCGCAAGAAATGGTGGGCATGTCTGTCGGAACAGCAGCTCTGATGGTAGGGCTAAACGGTTTGTTCAACGGTGGTGGACGCATCGGATGGGCGTCTCTGTCTGATTTCATTGGACGACCAAATACGTACACAGCTTTCTTTGCCATCCAAATGGTATTGTTCTTCCTATTACCGAATTTGACCAATCCAATCCTGTTCATGGTTGCGATGTTTATCATTATGACCTGTTACGGTGGTGGCTTTGCATCCATTCCGGCATACATTGGTGACTTGTTTGGAACGAAGCAATTGGGTGCGATTCACGGCTATATTCTGACGGCATGGGCTGCTGCCGGCTTGGCAGGACCGATCTTTGCAGCATGGGTTCGCAAGACGACAGAAAGCTATACAGGAACTATGAGTGTTTTCGCAGGAATGTTCGTTGTCGCTCTGGTGATCTCGCTAATAGTCCGTCTGGATATCAAAAAACTGAAGGAAGAAGCCAAACAAAGAGAAAAGTCTGTTGAATTGGCTAGTTAATCAATGGTAAAGTTTAAGTAGAGAATGATTTGAAGTAAAGGTGATTTTCCTCGATGAATAAGTTCGAAGCAGAATTCAGTAATTTGGTCAGGGCTTTCCGAAAGCGCCATATGGGAAAGGGACCTAGCAAGATCAGCACCACGTTCTGCAAGAACTGGGCGATCTGCGAGATGGAAGGCAACCTTTCTCCGGTGGAAAAGTTCATCGCCACTTCGGAAGACGGAAAGCAGACATTACGAGCTGCCCGAACCGAAATGGTCAAAGAGATCTATCGGAAACACCAGCCAGTTGACATGGAAGCGTTTCTTGGAGCAAAACTCGTTGATCTTTTCGTCGATATTGACATTGAACGGGATTTTGGAATGTCGATCTTTGTTTTTGATCAAGACATCGAAAAAAGAATGAAAAACGAACCGTAAGTCTAAACGAAGCAGCGTTCCTGTTCACCGGCTTAGACGTAACGGAATTCGCGAAAGCAAACACGAAGTTGAGACTAGGTAGCGAACCTGCCGTAGACAACCACCGTGAACACGCTCTTTTCCTATAGGACAAGGGACGGTTTCATGGTGGTTTTTTCGTTTCAATGGAGTTTATTAGAGGGGAGACAAAAGAAATGGGCAAGACCAAGCATGGGGGACCAATTAAGCTGGATACTTCGTGGAAGCCTTCCTTATGGGCTTCACTGATGCCGATGGGACTCGGAAAAATCAAGCCGCATCACATTCGCGATACGATGAAGGTGGCCTATGACAATCGCGATAATTTGGGCTATGCGTATCGTATTTTGACACAAGGGGTATGTGATGGTTGTGCTCTCGGCGTATCCGGTCTCTACGATCAGACGTTGACTGGTCCTCATTTGTGCACCACGCGACTGAATGTACTGCGTCTAAATACTATGTCTGCCATGGATGCCAAATGGTTTGAAGACGTGAATGCGCTGCGCAAGCTATCTAGCGAAGAATTGCGCAAGCTGGGAAGAATTCCGTATCCACTTTCAAGAAAGCCAGGCGAAAACAAGTTCACCCGCATTAGCTGGGATGAAGCGTTAAACCGCATCGCCACAAAAATTAAAAACATCAGCCCGAAACAGCTGGCCTTTTTCTTGACGGCTCGTGGGATTACCAACGAGGTATACTACACGGCAGCTAAAATGGCTCGTTTCCTCGGAACCAACAACATCGACAACGCATCACGTATTTGTCACTCGCCGAGTAAGACAGCACTAAAGCGTTCGGTTGGAATTGGTGCATCGAGCTGTAACTATCAGGATTGGATCGGTACGGATGTGCTCGTATTCTGGGGCTCTGTACCAGGTAACAACCAGCCTGTATCGACGAAATACATGTATGCTGCGAAAAAAGCAGGAACGAAAATCATCTTGATCAACCCGTACAGAGAGCCAGCGATGGAGAAGTACTGGATTCCATCTGTACCGGATAGTGCTTTGTTCGGAACGAAGATTGCAGACGATTTCTACCAAGTGAACATTGGCGGCGACATTGCATTCATGAACGGCGTGATGAAGATTTGGTTCGAGATGGAGGAAGCCAAACCAGGTTCTGCGATCAATCATGAATTCATCAAGGAGCACGCAAACGGAATCGAAGAGCTGCGCAAGCATGTGATGAATGAATCGTGGGACAAAATCATTGAATCCTCCGGTCTCAGCCGTGAACGTATCAAAGAATTCGCGCAACTGCTCGCCAACTCCAAAAATGGCGTATTCGTATGGAGTATGGGACTGACCCAGCACAAATTCGGTACGGACAATATTTCTCAAGTAGCCAATCTGGCTACCCTGCGTGGATTCTTCGGTCGTAAGCACACAGGTCTCATGCCTATTCGCGGTCACTCAGGCGTACAAGGCTCCGGTGAAATGGGTGCCGATCCATTTAGCTTGCCTGGCGGAGACTTCGAAGAAAAATCGTGGGACCGCATTGAAAAGATCTGGAACTTCCCGATCCCGAAATGGCAAGGGGATATCGTGGGTATTACTTTGGAAAATGCAGTGTTGCCAGATGGACATGAGCGCAAGACCAGACTGTTCTACACAAGCGGTGGTAACTTCCTGGAGACGATGCCAGATCCGGACTTCATGGAAAAATGCTTGGAAAGCGTAGAGCTACGTGTACATCAGGACATCATTTTCAATACATCTACGTTGGTGGACGCGAAGGAAGAAGTGATCGTTCTGCCTGCTATGACTCGTTACGAGCAGCCGGGTGGCGGAACTTCGACTAGTACAGAGCGTATGGTCTACTTCAGTGCAGAAGTCGAAGGGCCACGTATTGAAGAAGCCCGTTCGGAATGGGAGATTTACGTAGACTTGGCGGCACGGGTAAATCCAGAGAAAAAGCATCTGATGCACTTCTCCAATGCGGCTGAAATTCGCGCAGAGATCGCCCTAGCGAATCCGAACTACGACGGCATCCAGCATTTGAAAAACCGTGGAGATGTCTTCCAATGGGGTGGCGCATGGTTGTGTGAAGATGGCGTATGCCCGACACCAGACGGACGTGCGAATCTGATCCCGATTGAGATTCCGGATTTGAACAAGCCAGAGGGCCATTTCTATGTAACGACTCGTCGGGGCAAGCAGTTCAACTCGATGGTCTATAGCAAGAAAGACCCGTTCAACAATGCGGACCGTTATGATATCCTGATCAATGCAGAGGATGCAAAAGAACTGCGCATTGCAGAAGGCGAAAATATCGTCGTTTACAATAAATATGGAACGTTCCAAGGACGGGCCAAATTCGAGGACACCAGACGCGGAAACATTCAAGTACACTGGCCGGAAGGGAACGTACTCATTCCGAAGGGTGTATACGAGACATACGCAGGTATTCCCGAATACAATACAGCCGTGAAGGTTGAAAAAGCGGACACTTTCCACGCCAACAAAGATTTGAAATACGTGGAGAGAGAAGTAGAAGATTTGGAAGTAAACGTCGGCTGACGAGCTGTAGCAATGGGTGGTCAAGATTAGGAGGAACAAGCCATGCGTTTTTCGCGACAAACACTCTCGGTTGAAGAAGCGATGAGCAAGCTGTTGGCAAAATTGCTGACAGGGAGAACGGAACAAGTGCAGATCGGGGAGGCATACGGGCGGATACTGGTCTCTGATCTATGTGCAACATACGATTTGCCGCACTTTGACCGATCGCCGCTGGATGGGTTTGCCGTGAGAGCTGCGGATACGGTTGGGGCCTCCGTTGACCACCCGATTACGCTAACAGTGCTAGAGACGGTTGCGGCCGGGCAAGTACCTACTAGAGAATTGAAAAAGGGCTACGCTACGCGGATCATGACAGGTGCGATGATGCCTGCGGGTGCGGATGCGGTCATCATGTTTGAGCAAACGTACAACCCAGCCGAAGAGGCGGATGCTGTACGGCTCAAGCGGGAGATGAAGCCTGGGGAAAATGTATCGCGTCGCGGTGAAGAGATGGCCGCAGGAACGATCATTGCCAAGGCGGGCGAGCGGATTAACGCAGGTACTCTCGCCAGTTTGGCTACGTTTGGCTATTCGCAGGTTGAGGTGTTCTGCAAGCCGCGTGTCGGTCTGATTTCGACTGGAAGCGAGCTGCTGGAGATTGATCAGCCGCTTGCTCCTGGCAAAATTCGCAACAGTAATACGGTGATGCTGACTGCCTTGATTGCCGAGGCAGGGGGCATCCCTGTTTCGTTTTCAAGACTGCCGGATGATTTGTCGGTGGCAAAGACGAAAATCAATGAATGCTTGCAGGGCGTGGATCTGGTCATTTCAAGCGGCGGTGTGTCCGTTGGGGATTTTGATGTGATCGCGGCATTAGTGGATGAGCCCGAGGTGGAGCTTCTGTTCAACCGGATCGCGATACGTCCGGGAAGTCCGACAACAGCGATGATCATGGAAGGCAAGCCTTTTATTGCCCTATCAGGTAATCCGGGTGCCTGTTTTCTCGGATTTGAGTTATTTGCGCGAACAGCGATTCGTCGCATCTCGGGAGAAGCCCATGTAATGCAGCAGGTGATTAAGGCGAGACTTGGTGTCGATTATACGAAGCCTTGTCCATACCCGCGTTACCTGCGAGGAAAGCTCCTTGAAAAAGACGGGGTTTTGCACGCGATCCCTGATTTTAATGAAAAGGCAGGGAATCTGGGGACGTTGAAGGACAGTGAATGCTTTATGATCATACCAGCCGGGGGAAGCGGGCAAAAAGCAGGAGAGCTGGTTGATGTTCTCACGCATACCGCCCCAACCTGGAGAAGAGAGGGATAGCGAATGGTTAAGCCACCTTGTGTTTTGCAGATTGTTGGTTATTCGAACAGTGGCAAGACGACGCTGCTCACCAAGCTCATTCCGATCCTCGAAAAGGCAGGGATAAGAGTCGGGGTCATCAAGCATGACGGGGGACATGATTTTGAGTGGGATCAGCCAGGGAAGGACACCTGGCGTTATCGTGAAGCCGGAGCATCGCTTGTTGCTATCACTTCGAAAACGAAGACAGCCATCGTGGAGCAAAAGCCGCAGGAGTTGTCCGTCCTTATCCAGCGCTTAGCAGATGCCGGGGCCCAGCTCGTTTTAGTAGAAGGCTTCAAGCGTGAAGGTTTTCCCAAGCTCGTCCTGCTTCGCAGGCCAGAAGATGAGGAGCTTTTATCGATCGTTACTCATCTGGTAGGGATCGTAGGTTGGTCAGACAATCGTCAGCCGGGGTTGCCATTTTTCGATATTAATGACATAGACAACTTGGCCACGTTTGTAAGGGAACGGGTATCCGTTTGGTATTGTCAAAACTGATTAGAATAATTGAGATCATTCCAGCTTGGGTTGGGATGATCTTTTTTTGTAGCACTTGCTGGCAAGTTATCCATGTAATGAAAGATGTGGTAATGTAAATAAAAAATCGGCGAGAAATGATAAGGAGCAAAGAACATGAAATGCCCTCACTGTAACGAAGAATTAAATGAACTTCCTTTCTGTTATGGAATGGAAGCACCACATTATTTTTACATGGTACCAGAAGAGAAAAGAACAGAATTAATAAAAGATTTTTGTGTAATTGATGAACAGCATTTCTTTATTAGAGGACACATTGAAATACCAATATTGGATACAAATGAGAAGTTTATATGGAGTGTTTGGGTTTCTCTTAGTGAAGAAAACTTTTTGAAATCAAATGAACTGCTGCACGTAGAAGGAAGAGAAAATGAAGAGCCTTATTTTGGTTGGTTATCGACTGAACTTTCCATCTATCCCGAAACGACACTATCATTAAAGACATTGGTACATACACAAGAAGTTGGTGCGGTTCCATTAATAGAAGTAGAACAAACGAGTCATCGACTTGCAGTTGAACAAAGAGAAGGAATTACAATGGATAGAGTGAAAGAAATTGCTCATTTAATCAATCATACTAAGTAAATGGATTGCTTCAATCTGGTAGTTTTGGACGTATATATTCACTCCAATGGCTGATAAACTTGCAGCGTGTTTCAAAATAATAGGAGTGATAACAATGAATGGAGTGCGTTACAAAATTAGAGAAGTATTGGATGAGAGCAAGATTGAGGCATTTTTACAGCAAGCTAGAATCGGACATCTTGGAATGGTCGATGGTCATTTGCCGTATGTTGTTCCGCTCAATTTTGTCTGGACAAACGGGAAGCTATATTTCCATGGAGCCACCGGCGGGAGAAGAAATCAGGTTATGGATGCGAATCCAGAGGTCTGTTTTACGGTTTGTGAAGAATATGGAACGATTACTGATCCGGTGCCAGCTAAGACGGACACAGCGTATATGAGTGTAATGATTTTTGGCAAGGCACAGCCTATAGTCGATCTGGATGAAGCTACTCACATGTTGCAAGAAATGATGAATAAGTATGTACCTGGCTACTTCAATCGGCCTTTACCCAAGCAGCACGTAGACAAATACCGTTCAGCAGTATTCGGTGGTCCGGTTCAGGTGTATCGAATAGATCCAGATCATATCACAGCGAAAGAAAATCCAATGGAAGAAGAGAAAATGTTCAAACCGGGTAAAACTGTGTAAATGCTTTTGTGAAAACAGAAATGCTGCCGTTATTGATGCGGCAGCATTTTGCATGATGAACGCCGTGTAATCTCCGCAAGACGAAGAATGCCTTCTTCAATGGTTGATTCATCTACTTTAGCAAAACCCAGCACCCATCCTTTTCGATCGCTTTTCAAACAATACTTGCTAAGTGGATAAACACGGATTCCTTTTTCGAGTGCTAGGTTCGTCTCGGCTTCTTCGACAAACGATTTATCAGCTTCAAGAAGGATATGCAACCCCGTTTCTACGCCGCTTAGTGTGAAATGTTCGCCGAGACCTGTCGTGATGATGGCCTTTGTCATGGCTTCATGTCTGCGCCGATATACATTTCGAACTCGTCTCATATGGCGCATGAAATGACCATGCTCAATAAAATGAGTAAGCGTTAATTGTTCCATAATCGGAAGATGACGATAGGTTAATTCATGGACTTGGACGAGCTGACGAATGGCTTCTTTGGGACCAATGATTGCCGATATTCGAATACCAGGAGCAATCATTTTGGAAAAACTCATCATATACAGCGTGTTCTGAGGTCGCTGACTGAACAAGGTTGGAAGTGGGTCGCCGCGATAGCGAAATTCGCTGTCGTAATCATCCTCAACAATCCAAAACTGCTGCTCGGCAGCCATGTGTAACAATTGTTGCCTGCGAGGTTCCGACATAATGACTCCAACCGCACACTGGTGCGATGGCGTAACATAGACAAGCTTGGATCCCGGATGAATATGGTCTACGCATAACCCGTACTCGTCAACTGGAACGGAGACAACTTGCATACGCCGATACTTCATTGCCATCCAGGCAGCAGGGAAGCCAGGATCTTCAACAGAAACGGTATCTCCTTCTTGTAAAAGGGCTTGGGCGATCAAATCAATGCTATGTTGTGCGCCTGAGGTTAACATGATTTGATCGATAGTCACATGAACGCCCCGTTCAAGTGACAAATATCGTTGGATCTGTTCACGTAGCGGTTGGTATCCATAGGCATTGCCATAAGCCCAACTGTCCAGATTCGTTTCTGTGGAAGCTTGTAAAAACGAACGTCTCCAATTCTTTTGGAAATGTTCGTCCAAATATGGCTCATGGGGACTGAAATCGATCTCAACCTTTCGACTATCTTTATCCCCGAACCAACCGTGCAAATGACCGATTGTAGCGTTTAATAAAGGCAAGTCGGGGGGGACAGGTCCTTCGGTCGCAACATCCTCTGAAGGACGCGTTGCATACGTCCATTCGCTCACTCTAGTCCCGCCGCGACGTGAGGTTACCGTGTATCCGCGGCTGAATAACTCCTCATAAACAATCTGTATGGTGGAACGGGAAACGCCAATTAAAGAAGCGAGTTCGCGGGAGGGGAGCAGCAATTCACCTGGCTGCCATTTTCCAGTGGTAATATTATGGATCGCTTGGTCCAGCAGTTGCTGCCAGATTGGACGCTCGTCATCTCGGTTTACTGTTAGCATTCATTCACCTTCAGTGTTTTTGTTGGAATGATAGATTTGGCTGATATGCTATCATGGCAATCGTTTCTTTTGCAACAAGAGAGTTGGGGGACGACTTTTTCTTATGGTCTTTTGCAGTTGTCACAAATCGTTTCTATTTCCTGTGACCAGAATCACATGTGTATTTCTGAACCTCCCGTACACTTGAAATATAGAAAGAACGAAGCACTTCAAGGAGGTTCTACGATGTTAAGCCCAAAAACCATTGAAATCATAAAATCAACCGTTCCTGTGCTAGAGGTACACGGAACTGCCATTACAAAACGCTTTTATCAAATGATGTTTGCTAAGCACCCTGAGCTTCTCAATATTTTCAACCACGCCAATCAAAAGCAGGGAAGACAGCAAACAGCTCTGGCAAATGCGGTGTATGCTGCGGCTTTGTATATTGATAAGCTGGAAACGATTTTGCCTGTAGTGAAGCAGATTGGACACAAGCACCGCAGCCTGGGAGTGAAGGCTGAACACTACCCAATCGTCGGGGAAAACCTGCTTGCTGCGATCAAAGACGTACTTGGGGATGCCGCTACGGACGAGATTTTACAAGCATGGGCGGAAGCGTATGGCGTCATTGCAGATGCTTTTATTGGTGTAGAACACGAAATGTATGAAGAGGCGAGCGGGCAGCCTGGAGGATGGGTAGATTTCAGAGAGTTTATCGTCCAGCGCAAGGTGAAGGAAAGCGACGTGATCACTTCCTTTTATCTGGTTCCGGCGGATGGCCAATCGATTTCCAGCTATGAGCCAGGGCAGTATGTCAGCGTCAAGGTAGAATTACCGGGCGAGCAATTTACGCACATTCGCCAGTACAGTCTCTCAGATGCGCCAGGGAATGCGTACTACCGCATTTCTGTCAAACGCGAGGACGCGATGCAAGATAAGCCAGCAGGAAAAGTATCCGTTTATTTGTCCGAGGAAGTGAAGGAAGGAGATAGCCTGCAGCTGTCTGCTCCTGCTGGAGATTTTACCTTACAGCAAGAGGACAGCCGTCCGGTTGTGTTGCTCAGTGGTGGTGTAGGATTGACCCCCATGATCAGCATGCTAAACACACTGATCAAATCAGGAACAGACCGTCCGATCACCTTCATTCACGCAGTCAAAAACGGAAATGTGCATGCCATGAAGCCGGCAGTAGAGGAGCTGGCCGCAAAACATCCGCAGCTCTCTGTTCACTGGTGCTATACACAGCCGACCGAGCAAGATCGAGTGAACGGTGCATATCAAAAAGAAGGATATATCGACTTGCCGTGGCTGCAAAAGGTCATCGATACAAAAGAGGCAAGCTACTATTTCTGTGGTCCAATTCCATTCATGAAGACAATCAACGGTGCTCTGGTGGAATGGGGAGTGCCAGCTGACGATATTCATTTTGAGTTTTTTGGTCCGGCAGCGACCTTGGCATAAAGAGTCTCTCACGAAAAAAAGCTCAAGCTTACTCGCGATTCGCAGCTTGAGCGCGCAGCAGCCGATTTACCGTCTCGCGGCGAAGCCCGATGAGCTGACCGATTTCATCCTGAGTCAGCAAGTCTGAAAGCGAGGCGACAGGAATGAATGTCTGAAACCAAAGCTGGAGCTTGCGCAGCTTTTCAGCAGGAGAGACTTCGGTTAGTTGGTCGATACGCTGCTGCATCATCCGCAGCTTCCCTTGCAGCTGTAGCGCGATATCACGACACTTTTCAGGATTGTCATCCAGATGGCGATACCAATCCGGGGCAGACAATACTTCGACCTCGCAGGTCACGAGAGCGATTGCTGTCCCGTAATAGGGATTCGGGCTCATCAATGAATGATGCGGGATGATCTCATCCGGAACGATGATGTTGACCAGCGTCAATGCTCCGTCTGCATGTACCCGAACGATTTTTAACAGACCGCTCTTCAAATGATAGAGCGGTCCAGATTCTCCTTGTCGAAACAGGACTTCTCCCTTGTGCAGGATCATGGGTTTCTCCTCGATTCTCTACGTTTTTCTCTAGCAATTATAGCAAGCCCGGCAGGAGGAAGTAAGCAAGCGTAAAAAGCAGTTTGCCGCTTTTTTAGGCTTGCTACAGCAAGGATGCCTTTTGCTATAATGGGGAAATCACAGCTAGATAAAGGGAGTTGTCTGATGCTCAACTTTGTTACATGGGTAGGCTTCATAGTGGGGGGACTCCTTATCGGATTGATTGGCTATGTGGTTTACCGCTACTGGTACCATATGGGGCAGCTTCCGAAGCCGGAGTTTCGTCATCTGGATACAAAAAAGCCAATGCCTGCCGACTGGAGTCATGATGAGGTTACATTTACATGGATCGGTCACTCGACGATTCTGTTGAATATGTTTGGTACGAAAATACTGACGGATCCGGTTTTGGGCGAGAAGCTGGGGATTAAGCTTGCAGGTGTCCATTTTGGTCCCAAACGCTTCACACCTCCTGCCCTCGACTTTGCTGAAATTGGCGAGGTAGATATCATCTTGCTATCGCATGCCCATTTGGATCATGTCGATCTGCCTACCTTGCAGAAAATAGCGAATCGCTCCACACATGTCATTACGGCGCACCAGACGAGCAAGCTGTTTAAGCATATGCCGTTTGGTTCGTATGAGGAAATGCAGCCGGGAGAAGCAATTACAACCAAAGAAGGAATGACGGTTACTGCGATTCCTGTTCGCCATTGGGGCAACCGCTTTCCATGGAATCATGAGTATGGCTACAACGGCTATATGATTGAGAAAAATGGCGTGCGCATCCTCTATCCAGGGGATACCGCTTATATCTCCATGGAAAATTTGCCGAAGCAATTCGGGCCGATCGATCTGGTGTTCATGCCGATTGGCGCCTACAAGCCAGACGCGTATCAAGCAGCACATTGTACGCCAGAGCAAGCATGGCAAATGTTCAAGGAGACCCAAGCCAAGTGGCTGGTGCCTATTCATTGGAACACGTTTGTGCTCTCGCGTGAGCCAGTTGATGAGCCGTTCGAGCGTCTGTTGGCAGCAGCGGGGGACGAGAGGGACAGGATCGTTGTTGAAAAACAAGGGGAGACGTTTTCGATCCCTGTTCAATCGATGTGAAAAGCTGGCGACTGCATACATGGCAGTCGCTTTTTACGTTGATATGAATAAATGGGGAAGGAATAGCTACCTTATTATAGAAATATTTTTATCGAAGGAGTTTTTGGAGGAGGAGTACATATGACAAAAGCATTTCCACAACGCTGGGATATGGATGTGATTTTTCCTGGTGGTAGTGAATCGGAGGATTTTCTGGCGTTTTTAGGGACGTTGGAAGGGGATATTGCGAACCTGAAGGCGCGGTTGGAGCAATCTGGTGCAGGTTTGCATGAAACAGCGGCTTTCAAGGAAGTTATCACTCATGTCCAAAGCATTGCCGTGCGGGTGAGACAAGCAGGTGCATTCATTTCCTGCCTGACTGCTCAAAATGTAAAGGATGAGCCAGCCAAACTGCTGGGTGGGCGTGTAAAGAGCATCTCGGCTGCGTTTGGTGCAGTATTGACGCGCTGGGAAGAACAGCTGCTGGCTGTCGACGAGGCTGCATGGGAGAAGCTGTTGGCAGACGAAGAATTGCAACCGCTTGCTTTTGTGCTGAATGAGCGCCGCCGCCGTGCACAGGAAAAGCTGTCCCCTGAACAAGAAGTGCTGGCAAACGATTTAGCCGTAGACGGGTATCACGCTTGGCAAGATTTGTACAATACCGTCGTGGGACGTATGACCATTGAGGTTGAGGTCAATGGAGAGACGAAGCAGCTGTCCGTCGGGCAAGCTTCTAACCTGATGAGCAGTCCTGATCGTGCTGTTCGTGCCCATGTTTTTGAAAAGTGGAAAGAAGCTTGGGGCAAGGAAGCGGAGTTGTGCGCGCAGGCGCTGAATCACTTGGGTGGTTTCCGTCTCTCTCTGTACCGTCATCGCGGCTGGGATTCCGTCCTGCGTGAACCGCTGGATATTGGACGGATGCAGGAAAAAACACTCGACGCGATGTGGCAGGCCATCGACAATCGCAAGGATCGCCTGGTTGCCTACCTGGAGCGCAAGGCAAAGCTGCTCGGTGTAAACAAACTGAGCTGGTACGATGTAGGAGCTCCAGTCGGTAAGGTACATAAAGAAGTGTCTTACGATGAAGCAGCTGCCCTGATCGTTGAGCACTTCAACCGCTTCAATCCGAGCATGGCTGAGTTTGCGCAAAAGGCATTCGATGAGGGCTGGATCGAGGCAGAGGATCGTCCTGGCAAGCGCCCAGGCGGATTCTGCACGAGCTTCCCAGTCAGCAAGCAGTCCCGCGTGTTCATGACGTATGCGGGAAGCGCAAGCAATGTATCCACACTGGCACATGAGCTGGGGCATGCGTATCATCAGCAAGTCATGTGGGATTTGCCAGCACTTAACCAAAATTACGCGATGAACGTAGCGGAGACAGCATCGACCTTTGCAGAGATGATCCTCGCTGACGCTGCTGTGAAAAATGCAGCCAATGAAGATGAAAAACTGGTGCTCTTGGAAGATAAGCTGCAATCCATCATCGCGTTTTTCATGAACATCCACGCTCGCTTTATTTTCGAGAAAAACTTCTACGAGAAGCGCAAAGAAGGTCTCGTTAGCGCGGCTGATCTCGACCGAATCATGGAAGAGGCTCAAAAGCAAGCGTACAATGGAGCTTTGGCAGATTATGAGCCGCACTTCTGGGCATCCAAACTGCATTTCTATATCACGTCGTATCCGTTCTACAACTTCCCGTACACATTCGGGTACTTGTTCAGCATGAGTGTCTATGCGCGTGCGCTTGAAGAAGGCGAGAGCTTTGCGCCGAAATACGATGCACTGCTCCAAGATACGGGCCGCCTGATGGTAGAGGATTTGGCGAAGAAGCATCTCGGTGAGGATATGACGACAGTTGAGTTCTGGCAAAAAGCTGTTGATCTGGCTGTGGCAGACATCGACGAATTCCTGCGCCTGACAGAAGAAGCATAAATCACGAATAAATAAGCTCCAAGCAGTCTGTCGCTTTTCTGACAGGCTGCTTTTTCGTTGAGAGATTGTTAATATCGCAGACGAAATCTTCGGATAACCTTTACCTGCGGTTTATAGAATCCTCGCTATTTTTTCGTACAGTAAAAGAGAAGGGAGTACTTGCAAAGGGAGGCATCGTAATGGACACTGGCAGTCATCTTTTGTTGGGTGTCACACTGGCGGGCTTAGCTCATATCACGCCGGCAGTGGCACATGATCCGGCACTTGCTCAGGCGCTGATGGTCGCAACGGTAGTGGGCTCTCATGCCCCGGATTTCGACACTGTGGCCAGACTTCGCGGTATTTCTTTTTACATTCGTTTTCATCGGGGAATTACTCATTCGATTCCCGCCTTGTTTCTGTGGCCCCTCATCATCAGTCTTGCTCTCGCCTGGGGTTATGGTCTCATGGGGCAGTTCGGGATTTTGTACGGTTGGACGCTGCTGGCTGTTGTGCTGCATGTTTTTCTCGATATGCTAAACGCCTATGGAGTCCAGTGTATTCGCCCTATTAACAAGCGCTGGGTGCATTTGGATGTACTCGCGATTTTTGAGCCACTGGTGTTCGCGGTTCATCTAGCAGCGGCGATATGGTGGATAGCTTTTAACGGAGATCCCAGTGTGCTATTTCCGATAGCATATGGCATGACGTTCGTGTATATTGGTGTGCGGGCTTGGCAGCATCACCGTAACGTCAGACGGGTAGAAAGGGCATTGGAAACAAGGGGCATAACCCATGTTTTCCCTAGCATACATCCTTTTCACTGGCGATTCGTCGTAGAGACGGAGGAACTGTTTTACACAGGGAGAATCGAGTATGCACGTGTGATACTGGAGGATGTGTATCCGAAACAGCAGCGTGATGCAATCATTCAGGCTACTGTCGGTGTGGACGGAGTTCGTGCTTTTCTCGGATTTGCTCAACGAATCCACGTCACGTGGAAGGAGATTGCCGACGGTTATGAAGTCACGTGGAGTGATGTGCGTTTTTGGTACAACCGCAAGCTGCCATTTGGCGTAGATGTTGTCTTGGACCGTGATTTGAATGTTGTTGATCATCGGTTGGGCTGGCGAAAAAAAGCGTGGGACCCGCCGTTTGTATAAGGAAAGCTAGTATAGGTAAGCCCCGTCAGTTTGGTGAAGCTGGGGGCTTACTTTTTTTGCGTTGAACAAGGTGCCTCAGCGTCTGCTTCTTGCATGGTTTCAGTAAAACTTTCTGCTGCTCCCCCTTGAGGATGCCTAGCGCAAACAAAAATGAAGATCATCCATCAGTTTATGCTGATAAAAATAATCTTCTAAGGTGTAAGAGGTATCGATAAACCAACAAAGCTGGTGAGAAGAAAAAGCACAGGGCTCGTAGACCTTGACAGCGCCTCCCTAGTCGGAACTTTCAAAAGGGGACCACGCTTGTCGAACACTTCTTCCATGAGATACTTCCGCCCATAGGGTGGCTTTGGCTCGACGGGTCCCCTTTTGGAAGTGGAGACGGACAGTGAATCACCCCTGCTGGCGTGTCAGAGTCGAAGAGAACTGTGCTTTTTCTTCTCCTCCACTATGTTGACCCCATTCATAAGGACCTTTATAAGTTATTCTAACGAAATGGCGCTATGCAAAATCCTGCAAGAATGATACACTGAAAAAAACTAAACGTTCGATGGTGATAGAATGAATGGACTATATTCGATCAGAGTAGAATGGTCTCCTGCGTATGAATGTATCATTAGCCTCTACACTTACATTTACGAAAAGGAGCGCAAGCATTATTTGCTTGGTACGGCTTGGAAAGAGGAGACAAAACAAATGCTTCCGGCTTCTTTTGCAGATGAACTCGCAGATGAACGTTGGGAGGTACTCCACCGTTTGGTGCTGCTTGTAGCGCAATCGCCTCAGACCAAATCCGTCGAAGAATTTCTTGGGTGGCTAGAAAGCATCCCTCCCGGTGAAATTTATGAGCGTCTCGCGCCATGGGTGGAGACAATCCCGCTGAACCTGGGGGAAATCCGTGATCACAGCTTGTCGCTGCTTACCCGGTGGAATGAACATTATTTTTCAAAGGTGGAACCACGCATTTTGGAGAGTCTGCAACGGAGCGCCAATGAGCTGACAAGCCGTGCTAAAGAAACGCCTTCGATCGAATTGGTCGATCATGTTACGCACGGTATCTGGATTGAGCCGATGGCAGATTTGCGAGAGGTTGTACTGATCCCGCAATATCATAGCGCCCATTCTTCTGTGCTCGACTTTTATCGAGGGCTTGCCACTTGCATGTATCCTGTCAAAGATGCGGCAATGACCAGACCACAGCCGCTCCTGGAGCTGTTACCCATCACACAGTGCCTGGCGGATGAGAAACGTCTGCAAATCTTGCGTTGTCTAGCGAAAAAGACTTGCACTCTCGGGGAATTGCAAAAGCAAGTATCACTGGCAAAAAGCACCGTCCATCATCATGTAACGGTGTTGCGCAGAGCGGGGTTGATTCGAGCTCATTATACAGGCAGTACGACGATTTCCTACTACAGTCTGCGCGAATCGTTCGTCGAGCGTCTTCCCGTCTTGCTTCGTTCCTTTTTTCATACACCAGAGTAAATTTGCTTACGGAAATGGCATGATTCTGTTGAGAGGGTAGGTTGAATCAGTATGAGCAAAATGAGGCAAGTGTGGGAGGCGTATCACCCGATTGTTCATTTATTGATGGCAGGGACGGTTTTCGTTCAGCTAACGCAATCCATGAGCATTCCGTTTTTGGCCATCTATCTCGGTGAAACGACGAAGCTCTCTCATGCCTATATTGGACTTATTATCGGTGCAGGTCCCTTGGCTGGAACAGTCGGGGGATTTGCTGGCGGGATTCTCTCGGATTTATTTGGCAGACAAAAGTTGATGTTTTTTTCCTTGCTGGCTATGGCGTGCTCGATTATCGGATTCATTACAGTAGCGTATCCGATCGGTTTGCTTTTGATCAGTATGATAATGGGATTGTCGGCCTCGATATTTGCGACGGTTTCAAAAGCATTGATGGGAGACTTGACTCCTGAGCATAAGCGTTTTCGTGTGTTCTCGAATCGCTATCTTGCGAACAATCTTGGCTTTGCGATTGGTCCTATGCTCGGTGCTTTTCTGGGGATTTCCGGCAGCAATCTGGCATTTTTTTTGACGACGGTATCCTTGGTGAGCTTTGCTATCATTTTAGTAGTGGCATGTCGGAAATGTGGGGTCACCGATGATGACGGGGGGAACGGAGAGGTAGAGAGAGCTAGTTTGGCTGAGATCTGGCAAGTGCTCAGAAGGGATGTCGTTCTTCTTACCTTTGTCACAGGTGGAGTCCTGTTAGTGACGGTGTACGGTCAGATGTCTGTTACTCTCTCCCAATACTTGCGGGAAAACTTTTCAGAGGGAGTCGCCTTGTTTGGAACATTGATGAGCGTCAACGGATTTACCGTCTTGCTTTTACAAATTCCAGTGACGAGGCTGGTTGAGCGTTATTCCTTGTTTGCGCGGATAGCAGGTGGCGCTGTGCTGATGGCCATAGGAGAAATCGGCTTTGCTTTTTCGCCAGACTGGGCTTGGTTTATTACGGCGATGATCATATTTACATTAGGGGAAATCCTGATTGTACCTGCGGAGTATGCGCAAATCGACGAGATCAGTCCCGCGAATATGAGAGGGACTTACTATGGGGCACAAAGCGCAACGATGCTGGGTAGCTTCCTCGGACCATGGGCAGGTGGTATGGTGCTCACTGCATATGGTGGCCCTGTGATGTTTTTGGTCATGGCAGTATTGGCGCTGGTTAGCTTGATCTTTTATTGGCTGGGGCGCAGGCTGCATGAAAAGCGGAAGCAGCCTAGAAATGCGATCGTAGAGACTGTCATGTAGCTTCTTGCCGATTGATTACGAATGCCGTATAATGGAAAGTATCTTTTCAAAAGGGGTCGTTTTGATGTCGGTGTGTGTTCTTAACTAAGCAATTGGATAGGGTACTCCCATTCTTTTTGGCAAAAACCTCATTTTATGTGAGCTTATTTGCTATGGAATAGAGGAGACCTTGATTGGTTAAGAACTTACGGTCATCCATCTACCCATTTGCTCGACTACGGGAACCGTGCTCTTACGCACGGTTTTTTTGCGTGACTATCCACGCGCACGTAGCGAACGTATGCCCTCAAGGCGGAGATGAACGAATGTTCATGCTCTGCCTTTTTGTATGCATCGATGGGTCCATCCCTTTTGAAAAGAGGTTCTCTACATGAAAAATTATATCGAAGACACCTATAAACAAGTGCGTTTACAAGAAGGTCAACGAGTGATCGAACAGTTTCTGCTTGCGTGTTATTTTCATCCGGGTTTGCCTACGAAAGAGCTGGCAAGAAAGCTACTCTTGCCTGTACCTGTGGCGACTGCCATTAAAAAAGAGCTGATCAAGGCAGGTGCCATACAGCAGGGGAGTGGGGTAAGATGCACCGCAGAAGGGGAAGCGTTCATTGAGCAAAAGCTAGGGTATGGTGGGTTGGATCGAGAGCTGTACGAGAAGCTGATGAAAGACGACGAAGCTTGGAAAAACGAGCTGGTTGACTTGCAAACGGAGATGGAGACGATTTTTGCTGGGCGTCCGCAAGTCGATGTACAGATTGATCAGTCCAAATGCACAGTCGAGACGAGCTTGCGCAGGGCAATCTTATGCTTGCGGCATCAGAGCTTGGTGGGCAAAAAAATATTATGCGTAGGGGATGATGATTTAGTCAGCATCTCGCTGGGGCTTTTGCTCAAGCGTTTGTTTCCAGGGAATCAACAACGACCAGAGCAAATTGATGTAGTCGATATCGATGAACGCTTTCTCCAGTACATTACGGATGTGTCCAAGCAAAAAGCATTGACCGTAGCCTGCCATCAGGCTGATTTGCGGCAGCCGCTGCCGAAGAAGCTACAGGGTGGGTACGATTGCTTTTTTACTGATCCACCTTACACGCTGCAAGGAATGGCTTTGTTTTTATCTCGCGGAATCAGTGGGCTGCAAAAGCAAAAAGGACTGTCCATCTTCCTGTCCTTTGCGCATAAATCCCCGGATTTCACGCTGAATATGCAACGGGAGTTCGTGCTGGCAGGCTTGACCGTACGAGAGGTGCTCAGTCATTTCAATGAATATGAAGCGGCGCAAATGATTGGCAATAAGGGGCAGATGATCGTGCTCACCACTACAGAGCTGACGGCTCCGACGATCAAGCATCCGTTTCTGGAGTCGCTATACACAGGCGAAGAGACTCCTTCCAAACGTGAGTATCAATGCAAGCGTTGCAAAAGGTCGATCCAGGTAGGGGCACAGGCAAAAATAGTGACGATTGAACAATTGAAAAAACGCGGCTGCCCTCGTTGCAAGCATCAGAGCTTTGAGCTGTTGTCCCGCCGGAGAGCACAAGACTGATTGTACGCAAGTGGGCATATGGTAGTGGTGGAGGGGAGGGAGAATAAGAGAAGATGGCTTACGAAAAAGCGTTTGTTTTATTACGGATCGGGACGGGAATCTTGTTTTTCATTCATGGCATAGCCAAGCTGCAAAAAGGGATGGCTGTTGTTGTGACGACGTTTGGTGATCTCGGCTTGCCGGGGTGGCTGGCGTATCTGGTTATGATCGTAGAACTGATCGGCGGTCTCGCGCTGATCATCGGAATCGGGGCGAGATATGCTGCCTGGGGATTAGCTGCGATCATGGCAGGGGCGATTGTGACGGTGAAATGGGCGAAAGGCTTTGTGGGCGGTTATGAGCTCAACTTGATCCTGTTGCTTGTCACGATTTGTGTGGGTCTAAAAAGGTGAAAAAGAGATCCGGCTGAACCAGTAAGCGGTCAGCTGGATCTCTTTTTTAAACAAACAGCTCGTAAAGCTCAAGAGAAACGTTCTCTAAAAATGGACTTTTTTCACCCGAATAGTAAAGATGCAGCTCGTGCATGGCTCGTGTGCATGCCGTGTAAAAAAGCTTGCGTTCGCTTTCTTCGCCATAGCATGCGGCGGAAGCATCATAAAGGATGACCGCATCGAACTCGACCCCTTTTGCCAAGTAAGCGGGAATAATCAAGATTCCTTTTTCGAAGGAAAGGGTGGCGGGCTTGATCAAGCGAATCGGCAATCTTTCTTGTAAAGCGTCATGAACGCCTTGGGCTTCCTCTAGCGTTTTTGTGATAACAGCGATCGTCTGATGACCATGATCGGCGAGCTCACGTATGCGCGTTTCGATTTGATCGGTATGAGCTTGAGGTGATGTCACTTTGGTTAGAGTTGGCAAGCGACCGTCGCGCATAAAAGGCTCAATCATATCTCCGTTTCGCAAAAGTTGTCGTGTAAACAAGACGATGGGATAGGTGGAGCGGTAACTTTTGGTCAGGACAAAGGTCTCCGTCTCTTCAGGCTCAAACAGGGATGTGACAGCCTCAAAGCTATTCTGGTGATACGCATGAGCGTAAATCGCCTGATTCCAGTCTCCCAGCACGGTCATTTTGGCACGGGGAAACAAGCTCTTGATGAGAGCGAACTGAAAGGCGGAGTAGTCCTGGGCTTCATCGAGAAATACATGACGGACGAGATTGTTCGTCTGCTTGCCCTCCAATCGTTCCTGCAAATACAAATAAGGAGGGATGTCTTCACATGCCAAATACTGTTGCTCTAAACGCTCTGCTGTCTGTTCGCACACGGCGGGCCAATTGTTCAATACATCGTGGTGGAGAGTATTTGGCGCAAGCGTCCCGAGCAAGTCAGGTGACAAGAACAGCTGACGGTAAATAGCGCGAGTATCAATAAATTGAAGTTCCCGGATAAAATCGCGCAGAGGCTGAAACTGCTTTTTGACGATCCAGTTGGCTAAGAGCTCCTGCTCTCGGTCGAAGTCATCGAACGTATCCTCCCGAAACTGCTTTTTGCGGCGCAGCGATTGATAGGCAGCTACGTAAGCGTCTCGGTCAAGTAGATCCATTTCCTCTTCTACCCATGGTTTTGATCGTTCTCGCTGTTCCAGTTTTTTCAGCTCTGTCAGCAGTGATTTGGCAACGAGTACCATCCGATTGGGGATCGGCAGACTCGTACTGAGAGAATAAAACAGCTCATGGATGTGGGCAGCACTGATTAGTGTCTGGTTTCTAAATGTAACGGGGCGAAACATGATACCAGATTCCTTTAGGATATTCGCGTATTCGTCCATGGCTTGCAAAAACAAGGCGCTTGATTTGAAACGGATTCCTTCCAGACGCGCCTCGTATCCAGACTGATCACTTGCTGTCAGTACATACTCCATCTGTTCAAGCGGGTTTTCCAGGCGGAAGTTGTCACCGAGACGATGCTCCGCATATTCCTGAAAAGTCGTTTGCTGCATATTTTCCTCGCCGAGCTCAGGAAGAACGGTCGAGACGTAGCTATTAAACAAGGAGTTGGGCGAAAACAAAACGATTTGCTCCGCGGTCAATGTCTTGCGATAACGGTATAACAAATAAGCGATTCGTTGCAAAGCCGCAGACGTTTTTCCGCTACCGGCAGCTCCGGAGACGATGACGAGTCGGCTGCGTTCGTTGCGGATGATGCGGTTTTGATCCCGTTGGATCGTGGCCACGATGCTTTTCATCTGCGAGTCAGCCTGTTTGCCGAGTACCTCCTGAAGCAGCTCGTCGCCAATCGTCACGCCCGTATCGAACAGGTGCAACAATTTGCCGTCGCGAATGATGTATTGTCTTTTACACGCAATCTCTCCATTTACGATTCCACTTGGGGTATTGTACTCTGCTGGCCCCGGCGAATAGTCGTAATACAGACTGGAGATAGGTGCGCGCCAGTCGTAGACGAGAAACTCCTCGTCGTTTTTATCCAGCAAGGAAGCAATGCCGAGATAGATGGCTTCTGGCTTCGATTCTAGCTCTTCTTGAAAATCAATCCTGCCAAAATAGGGAGAGTGCAACAATCGCTGTAGCGTACGCAACTGATTTTGGGCATGGCGATGGATGCGTTCACGTTCGGACAGGACTTCCGCTTGCTGCTTGATACTGGCGTAAGTCTCGACAGCTTCGATGGCATCTTCGAAGTTGACTGTCACATCGTCCCAAAAATGCTTGCGAATTCCGATGATATCCTCGCTCACGACATTCACATGCTCTTTGAGGTCATCTATTCGGTTCTTTATCTCTGAGATGACTCGTTCAACACGTTGTTGTTCGTTTTGCCGATCTTGATCAGTCACGCTCATGGTACCGCTCCTTTTTCGTTCCCCATTTTTGATCTGATGGTTTGACAATCGAAAGTGAATGTGGTACTATTATATTGGAGATAAAATAGATACATATTAACAATTGACCAACAGACCAATTCTCATTGTATCACGTGAAAATTGGCTTTTCAACATGGTGTAGGAAAAATACGAATTGAAATGACAGGGAACTCCTTTGGGGGTTCCCTTTTTTGTTGTGACTAGACTTGTCCGTCAAGCGTTCCAGTGAGAGCTACCCATATACGGGTTGTTCCCACCAGTCTATGGAAAGGTAAAAGGCTGTCTTCTCACCAGTGTTTGGAACGCGAACAATGAGCGCCATTCCTGGTCCGAGAATCCACTGTCCGCCAGGGGTCGCCTCAACGGTGGAGGACGCCGGAATGATTCGCGTGGCGGTCTGAATGTGATCAGAAAAGGTATCCGTCATACCGGCGCCATGCAAAACTTGCCCTTGAGCGGCGGGACAAGCGGGGAGTTGAATATAACCAGAAGTCACTTGACGTGAGAGAGTTGCACCAGTGAGGGAGGAGCCTTTGCCAAACAAGAAATGTGCTTCTATCGGGTGCGGGGATGGATTGGTGACCATCCAGTGATGGACAAACAAATGAACACCGGAGCGTAAGGGATTCGACAAGGCAGCGATCCCGATAGCCCCATCGCTCACGATCATTTTTTCCGATTGCCCCATGAAGTATTTGCATTGATCCGCCATCGACATCGCATACGGAATGTGAACACTCCGACTCAGCTGTTCCGTAGCAGAAGGAGTGGGAAACGGATAGTACCCCATCTGCATGTAGACATCTGGTATTCCACCATAAAAGTACGAGGGGCGGGTATAGGAGGGCTTCGTCATGATTTCCTCTCCTTGTGAGTGGGGTAACTGCTAACCCTACAGCATATGGCAATCGTCCATGGAGGGTGTCAGGAGCTGGCGTTATTGGCAGGCAAAGTTCCGCTGAAGTCATGGCGTGGCGGATAGAAAAAAGGCTGGGAATGAAAATCCCAACCTTTTGCAAGATTTTTGTCTACGATACGGTTTTCCAAGCATGAATGGCAAGCAGCGCCCATCCAGCGAGGAACAAAACTCCGCCAATCGGCGTAATCGCACCGAGAACCTTAATTCCGGTCATCGCCAGCGTGTAGAGACTGCCGGAGAAGATCAACGTACCAGCTGTAAAGCACCAGCCCGCCCAAACGAGGCCAGAAGAATCCGGGTACCACTTGAGCAACAGGGCAACCAGCACCAGAGCCAGTGCATGTGTCGTCTGATAGGTCACGCCCGTATGGAAAATGCCCAGCGAATACTCGTCCAGTTTTTCCTTCAGTGCATGTGCTCCGAATGCTCCTAACGCAACCGAAAGAAATCCACTGATACTGCCAAGCATCAAAAACAGCTTCATGAGTGCGTCACTCCTTTTTTCGCATAACCTGTACACTTGTCTGTTCTCTATTCTAACTTAAAAATCCAAGTTCAAAAAGTCGACTTTTCAGCACCGAGAAAGTGGCGAGAACCGCTAAAGCCCAATTGTAATTTGGTGAACGCGCCTTGGACTACCATACAAGCCGCTTGTCAACCTCCGACATAGAGTAAAGTATCGCAGTGGCAACGCTTACAGGCTGCTGCGACGGGAGGTGACGTAATATGAACAAATGGATTTCCAACGTTGGAGGTCTCCTTGGTGGTTACGCATTGCTGAAAGCACCAGTGGATGGTTCCTTCCTTAATGGATTGGACCCGCTGGTAGATGGAGTTGGTCTCATCGCTGTGGTCGTATTCGCGGGAGCTCTTATTTATTCTGGTGTACGCGACTGGTTTAAGGGTTAAGAAGTAAGATGGAAAACAAATCAAGGGTGTCTCCAGTCGGGGATGCCTTTTTTTCTGGATGAATAACAGAGCAAATTTACGTAAACAGCCTTAGTCCGAACTACTACCGGACTAAGGCTGTTTAGATGCATCTTATTTGTGCTTTACTTGATTACTCTTTTTATTCGAGATTAAATCCAATATAACGATCAAGGCTACTATAAAAATAGACTGCAATAGAGGTTTTACATAGCTGGATTGATCGTAAATAAAGTAAGCTACTATTAAGTTGAGTATGAAAGTAATTAAGTACCCAAAAGTTTTAATTATTTCACCTCATCTCAGAACCAAGGGTCTATTATAGTAGATTCTCTTACATCTACTTCAAGATTACCACCTGATAATTGGGAATTAAAGGATATTCTGTATTTATTCTTGCGATGAAGTGATTGAACGACACTTTAGATAGTTGATTATTTGTTTGAATGAAGAGCAATATCTTTTCTAAATGCTGGCGTCTTTTAGCATGGTCCCCCATATACATAAAGTAGACCGACTGCAAAAGGGGGAGGCGAAACGATTGACCAACGACGAGCGAAAAGAACTGGAGCGATCCATTGACGAAATTACGGAGATCGCCAAAGGGTTCAATCTCGATTTTTACCCGATGCGATACGAGATATGCCCGTCTGACATCATTTATACATTTGGCGCGTATGGAATGCCGACACGATTTTCGCATTGGAGTTTTGGAAAATCCTTCTACCGGATGAAGCTGCAATATGACCTGAATCTGAGCAAAATCTACGAGCTCGTCATCAACTCCAATCCTTGTTACGCGTTTCTTTTGGACGGCAATTCCTTGATCCAAAACAAGCTCATTGTGGCTCACGTGCTTGCTCACTGCGACTTTTTCAAAAACAATGTGCGCTTCTCCAACACCAATCGGGATATGGTCGAAAGCATGGCGGCCAGTGGAGAGCGGATTCGCCAGTATGAGATCGAGTACGGCAAGGATGCTGTCGAGAATTTGCTCGATGCGAGCTTGGCGATTCAGGAGCATATCGATCCGAGCTTGCTACGTCCAAAGCTGCGTTGGAAACGAGAGCCAGAGGAGTCGAATAAAAAGACGAGGAACGAACGGCAATCTCCTTATGACGATCTCTGGGGATTGGACCGCAAAGCAAAAGAGGAAGCCGAGCCAGTAAAAGCACCACGCAAATTCCCGCCAGAACCGGAAAAAGACCTATTGCTATTCATTATGGAATACAGCAATATCCTAGACGATTGGCAACGGGATGTGCTTACGATCATTCGAGATGAGATGCTGTATTTCTGGCCGCAGATGGAAACGAAGATCATGAACGAAGGTTGGGCCACCTACTGGCATATGCGCATCCTGCGGGAAATGGAGCTGACGGAAGCGGAGACGATCGAGTTTGCCAAGCTGCATTCCTCCGTCATTCAGCCTTCGACGACGAGTATTAATCCGTATCATTTGGGTCTGAAAATTTTGGAGGACATTGAAAAACGCTGGGATAATCCGACGAAGGAAGAGCAGGAGCGCTTCGGACGAAAGCCAGGAGAGGGACGCGCGAAAATTTTCGAGGTGCGTGAGCTGGAGTCCGACATCAGCTTCATTCGCAACTTCCTGACCAAGGACCTCGTCAGTGATCTGGATTTGTATATGTTCGGCAAGCAGGGCAACGATTGGGTTGTCGCGGAAAAACAGTGGGAGCAGGTACGCGATGGTCTTGCGGGCACACGGGTTAATGGGGGATTCCCTTATGTACTCGTGCACGATGGGGATTACTTACGCTCCGGCGAGCTGTACTTGAAGCATCATTTCGAGGGGCTGGAGCTGGATGTCAAATACGTAGAAAAAACATTGCCTTACATCTATACCTTGTGGGGGAAATCCGTTCACCTGGAATCGATGGTGGAGGATCGACAAGTGTTGTTTACGTACGACGGCAAGAAAGTGCACCGCCGCTTTTTATAGGGGAAAAAAGGCCGCATGCCCGGTGGAAGCTGACCGAGCGTGCGGCTATTTCTACGTGTCCGAACTAGGACAACTGATCCGTAATTCCGATGTGACTGCTGATCCCGCCGTCCATGGTGATGCTGGCTCCGTTGATGTACCCGCTATGTGGTCCGACGAGATGATAAATCATCTGGGCGATTTCCAACGGCTGAGCTACGCGTTTCACCGGGCTTTTGACGATGACTCGATTCATGTAATCCGAAATATCCTCCGGACGTACGCCCATCACGGTATCCACATATCCCGGACAGATGGCATTGCAAGTAATCCCATGCTCTCCCCATTCCGCCGCAATTGTTTTTGTATAGCCGATCATGCCGTGTTTGGAAGCGACGTAGGTGGATGAATGTGCAGAGCCTAGCAAGCCCTGAATAGAAGCGATGTTTACGATCCGCCCGAAGTTCCTTTCTTTCATCTTGGGCAACAGGTTTCTGCAAAACAGGAATACACTCTTCAGGTTGGTATTCATGATCCAATCCCATTCTTCATCGGAGACTTCGTCCACCCGGTGGAATGGACCGCCCACTCCTGCATTGTTGACCAAGATGGTGATATCTCCGAAATGCGATTCCACAAGCTGGATGGCTTCTTCAACCTGCGCTCGTTGACCGACATCACAGCGAATGGGCAAGGCTTGACCGCCTGCCTGATTGATTTCTTCGGCGACTAACTGTGCCTTTTCTTCTTGCACATCAAGAACAGCGACATGGACCCCATGCTGAGCCAAAAGCTTTGCTGCTGCGGCCCCAATCCCATTGCCTGCTCCTGTGATCATTGCTACTTGTTGCATTTGTAAACTCTCCTTATTAATCTGTCATCTAGAGAATGCCTTTAGGAGGAAGGATTTTGACTTCATCGATTCGAACGTGTAGGGGACGGGAGGCGATATCTAACACGGTATCTGCCACATCTTTTGGTACGAGCATCGCACTCGGATCAAAAAAATGCCGGTCCTCCGTCATGTTTGTATGAACGGCGCCGGGAAAAATGGTAGAGACCCTCACATTGTCGTTTTTCCATTCTTCATTGCAAATTTGAGAAAAGCCTTGGACGGCAAATTTCGAAGCACCATAAACGCCGTTTTCCGCAATGGGAATATATCCGGAGACACTCGCGATATTGATGATTCGTCCTCCGTGAGCTTTCATTACCTTGTATCCTTCACGGCTGCAAAGAAAGAGTCCGGTTACATTGGTGCGGAAAACATTCTCCCATTCTTCTAAGCTTGTTTGTTCAACAGGCTTAAACACGCCGACTCCTGCATTGTTGACGAGGACATCTAGACGTCCGTATAACCTTTGTACTTGCGCAAATAGGGCAAGGACACTTTGCTCGTCTGTCACGTCCAGCTGTATATTCGTCACACTTCCAGGTTCAGCGTGTGCGATCTCGTTCGGATGAGGCGCGGATCGAGAGGTTGCCCAAACAATCGCTCCTTCTTTTGCCAGAACATTTGCCATTTCAAGACCCAATCCTCGACTGGCTCCTGTGATGACCACAATTTTATTCAGTAGTTTCATGTGTACCTCCATATACGAAACATCCATCCAATAATTGGATGCTTATATGTTGTTTAATGGTACAGAAATTTGACTTCCCCAGCAAGCGCCATAGGGATGAATTTCGGTAAAAGTAGTAGGAATTTGCTGAGCAGGAACTAGGTATTTGATCGTGGAAAGCTTTGTTAGTAAACCTATTTCACCCCTGGGAGGCTCGTTCTATGGAAAAGCATGCGGCTGTTATCGGATCAGGTGTTATGGGACATGGAATCGCGCAGCTATACGCATTGGCTGGATTTCGTGTTTCTCTTTACGATTTGCAGGAAGCGTTTTTGATGAAAGCAAGATCTAGCATTGAGCACAGCCTTTCTCTTCTGGTTGCAGAGGGAGTGATTGCAGACCAGTCTAGAGTAACGGCGCTCGAGCATATCGTCCTGACCACGGATTTGCGAGCGGCAGTATCTGATGCAGAAATCATCACAGAAGCGGTACCAGAAGTCATCGAGCTAAAGTGGGAGCTGTTTGAAAAGCTGGAGCAATACGCGAGGCCAGACGCGATTATTGCTTCCAATACGTCTACGTTTTCCATTGCACGATTGATCGAAAAAGCAACGACGCCACAACGCTTTATCATTACACATTTTTTCAATCCAGCTCAATTGGTTCCGTTGGTCGAGGTAGTCAGGCACGAGAGCACGGCGCAGGAAGTGGTTCACAAGACGATGCAGCTGATGGAAGAGATCGGGAAGTCCCCAGTTTTGCTGAAAAAGGATGTACCGGGCTTTATCGCCAATCGGCTGCAAACAGCTTTGATGAGAGAAGCTTTTCACTTGCTTGCAGAGGGTGTGGCAGATGCAGCCCAGATCGATACGGTGATGAAGGATGGAATTGGCTATCGTTGGGCTTTTGTCGGGCCTATTGAGACGGCGGATTTTGGTGGACTCGATACGTGGAAGCGTGTGATGGATAACCTAGCGCCAGAGCTGGATGCTTCGACAAAAGCACCCGCCATTATTGAAGAAAGAGTAGCAGAAGGCAATCTCGGTACCAAGACCGGAGCAGGTATATACTCATATATGGATACGTCTGTCTCACAAAAGCTTCGTGTACGTGACGAACAGTTCATCCGCTTGGGGAATATGAAGCGCGGTTGAAGTGACTTACAGAAAAATACTTTATTCGTAAAAAATTCACTACATACTCATTCATTCCTAGCCGATATTAGATTGGGGTTATATCATGGAAAAAATTTCCCCAATACAACCTAGAAAGTAGTTGAGAATGAGTGAGAGTTCGCTTAATAAATTGGAGTAGAAGCTTTAAAACGAGGTTAATCGCATCCTTCCTGTTAATTCTGCTTGTTCCTACTATTGTCGTTGGAACACTGGCTTCCAATCAGGCGAAGCAGGAGATGGAAAAGGAGATCTTGAACAGCGCCAAAGAAAATGTCGGGCTGGTCAATTCGATTGTGACGAGTACGTTTAAACCCAAGCTGGATACTATTGAGTTTTTAGCAAAAACCATTAACAAAAGCATGTATCCAACCAAAGACAGTGCAGCGCTCGTTATGCCGCATCTGGATATTTACAGTGGAATGCTTCCGGACACGAATGGCGTAGGTTTGGGCACAGTGGACGGACAGTATTATCAATCCCCGAAGGTAACAGTTAAGGCTGGCTTTGATCCGCGAACGAGAGAATGGTACAAAAAAGCGATGGAAAATAAGGGGAAGGCTGTCATTACCGAGCCGTATGTCTCAGCAGCATCAGGCAAAGTCATCGTTACCATTTCTAAAACGACGGATGATGGATCAGGTGTAGTCGGCATTGTGATGGGCGTCGAGCAGATCAAAGGTCTGGCGGACATGGTCAGTATCGGAAGTGACGGGTACGTCATGATTTTGGACAGCAACAAGAAGTTCGTTGTTCATCCTGAAAAAGAGTCTGGTACTGTGGCTGAAGAGAGCTATTTTGAAAAAATGTATGAAGGTGCATCAGGTGACTTCCGTTACGACGAGCAAGGTAACGAACAAGAAGTGCACTACACGACGAATGAGTTGACTGGCTGGAAAATCGCTGGAAAGCTGGATCGTTCGGAGATACAAAACTCTGTACAGCCTATCTTTACCTTTACGTACGCGACAATCGCGATTTGCTTGATTGTAGGAGGGCTTATCGTAACCGTTGTTCTGCGTTCGCTTATCCGATCGATTCAAGCGGTCAAGGTACATGCAGTCAAAGTGAGTGAGGGCATACTGACGGAGCCTATCCAGGTTCGATCCAATGACGAGATTGGGGAGCTGGGCCGCGCGTTCAATACGATGCAAGACAACCTGCGCACGCTTATTTCAAATGTAGAGACAAGAGCAGAACAAGTGGCCGCTTCGTCTGAGCAATTAACCGCGAGTGCGCAGCAGACGAGCATCGCCACTGAGCATGTTGCCACAGCCGTGCAAGAAGTTGCTGGCAGCGTAGAGAAGCAAACGAATGGAATTGACCAAAACGTCCACTCTCTCCAAAATATATCAGACGGCGTAGCGCAAATTGTGGAGAGTGTGCATGGATTGACGGATATCGCTGAGCAAACAACCATTCACGCTGGTGAAGGCGGCGAATCGGTTCAGAAGGTGATGGGCCAGATGAACTCGATTCACGCATCTGTGGAACAGCTCAATCACATGGTCCATTCCCTTTCTGAACGCTCCAGAGACATTGTTGCCTTCTCCGAAGTGATCAGTGGAATTTCGCAGCAAACAAACCTGCTGGCACTGAATGCAGCGATCGAAGCGGCGCGGGCTGGCGAGCATGGCAAGGGGTTTGCGGTTGTAGCAACAGAGGTAAGACTGTTGGCAGAGCAATCGCAGGAATCGGCCAAGCAAATTTCCGACCTTATCGTAGAAATTCAACGCGATACGCAAGAATCCGTTGAGACTATGGAGAAAGTCAGACGCGATGTTTCGGAAGGCTTGCGGATTTCCAAAGGTACGATTGATAAATTCGAGGAAATTTTGACAAGCACGAAACAAACAAATCCTCGTATCGAGGAGGTCTCGTCGATCGCTCAACAAATCGTGGCAACTGTTGCGGAAGTGAAGGTAACAGCGAACGAGTTGGCGATGATTGCAAAAGGCAATGCTGAGACCGCAGAGGAAGTAGCCGCTTCTACAGAAGAGCAGCTCGCATCGATGCAAGAGGTATCAGCCTCTGCCCAATCTCTGTCATCGTTGGCAGAAGAGCTAAATGCGATGATTAATAAATTTCGCTACTAAATAGTCAATCAATATCGACCGTCCTGTCTATCATACATAAGCAGGGCGGTTTTTCTATGGCCTCGGGGCGGTATACTCCCCGCTTTTTTTATATCTATTACAGTTCTATATATTTTTTACTTCATTAAGTTTCCTTCGTTACCGATATAAAAAATTAGGACTTCACCAACATGAATCGTTTATCCAAATACAACTTAGAAAGAAGATGAAATGAAGTGAAAGTTAACCTTAGGAATTGGTTCAGAAGCTATCGAACCAAACTTATCATCACATTTCTCTTGATTCTGCTAGTCCCTTCCCTTGTCGTGGGAAGCTTGGCTTACCATCAAGCGAAACAAGAAATTGAAAGACAGATCATGGATAGCGCCAACGAAAACGTCGATTTGGTCAACTTCATCGTCAGCAATACGTTTGAGGGCAAAAAGAAGGATGCTGACTATTTGGCAAAAGATATCACACCTAGCGTGAAATCAGCGGATGTTCAAGAAGAAATCATGCATCATTTGGAGATGTATATGGGTATGCATGTGGAAGCGTCCAGTATCAGTCTGGGAACGGTTGACGGACAGTACTTCCGCGCTCCCAAGCAAGAAGTACAGGCAGGGTTTGATCCGCGTACGAGAGACTGGTACAAAAGAGCGATGGAAAACAAAGGGACTGTCGTCGTGACAGAGCCCTATATTTCGGCGGTATCAGGTGAGGTTTTAGTAGCGGTAGCAAGAACGACGGAGGATGGTGCAGGGGTTATCTGCATTACCGTTGGGATTGAACAGATCAAACAACTGGCAAACTCAGTCAGCATCGGTTCTGATGGAGATGTCATCGTAGTGGACAGCAATAAGAAGTATGTCGTCCATCCGGAAAATCAGGCAGGAACGCTGGCACAAGAAAGTTATTACGATAACATGTATCAAGCAGAAACAGGTAAATTCAATTACGAGGAGCAAAGCATCCCGAAACAGATTTACTATGTGACGAATCCGGCTACTGGTTGGAAAATTGCCGGGTCGATGTACCTGTCTGAGGTTGAGGATGCTGCACAGCCGATTTTCGCGCAAACGTTTTGGACGATTACGATCTGCTTGGTGCTGGGAGGACTCATTGTAGCAGCTGTACTGCGTTCCCTTCTCCAGTCCATCCAGGAAGTGAAGATACATGCGGTCAGAGTGAGCCAAGGTATTTTAACTGACCCGATTAAAGTGCGGTCAAACGACGAAATTGGTGAGCTGGGCCATGCTTTTAACACGATGCAGGATAACCTGCGCGCGCTCATTTCCGATGTCGAGGCCAGGGCGGAGCAAGTAGCAGCGTCTTCGGAGCAATTGACTGCGAGTGCGCAGCAGACGAGCATTGCAACCGAGCTTGTAACGACTGCTGTTCAGGAAGTAGCTGGCAGTGCGGAACAACAAACGAGCGGAATCGACCAAAATGTTCGCTCATTGCATGACATTTCGGAAGGGGTCACACGGATTGTTGACAGTGTCAATGTGTTGTCGGATACTGCTCAGCAAACAACGGTTCAGGCAGAAGAAGGTGGCAACTTTGTCGCTCAAGTCATGAGTCAGATGAAGTCGATTCATGAATCGGTAGAGCAGTCGGATCGCATGACCAAATCGCTCTATGATCGTTCGAAAGAAATCGGCACGATCTCGGATGTCATCAGCGGAATTGCCCAGCAGACGAATTTGCTGGCATTGAATGCTGCGATTGAAGCGGCACGGGCTGGTGAGCATGGCAAAGGCTTTGCGGTTGTTGCTACAGAAGTGCGCCTGTTGGCTGAGCAATCACAACTGTCGGCCAAGCAAATTTCTGAATTGATCACAGAGATTCAGCGGGAGACTAAGCAATCCGTCGACAACATGGAAAAAGTCAGACTGGATGTTGCAGAAGGCTTGAACGTTTCGGAGGAGACGATTCACAAGTTTGAAGGCATCATGGAAAGCACCAGACTGACCAATCCACATATCGCAGAGGTCTCCTTGATCGCGCAGCAAATCTTGGCTGCTGTTCAGGAAGTAACCGCGACAGCCAATGTGCTCGTCACCATTGCGAAAAGCAATGCCGAAACGGCCGAGGAAGTAGCAGCCTCTACCGAGGAGCAGCTCGCCTCCATGCAAGAGATCTCATCCTCCGCTCAATCCTTGTCGTCATTGGCGGAAGAGCTGAAAGTATTGATCAATAAGTTTACCTATTAATCTGTGTCCCTAAACAAACAAAGCGCCCTGTCTCTAGGCATACGAGCAGGGCGCTTCGCTGTATAGATGTGATAACATATGGGCAACACAAGCGATATGGATTTAGGAGATGGGAACGATGAACATGAGGATCAGAATAGAACAGGTAGATGATTATTCCGTTACGGAACAGGTCGTAAAAAGTGCATTCGCGAATGCGGAGTTCAGCGATCACAAAGAACATGAATTGGTGTCTCGCATCAGAAAATCTGATGCATTCATCCCTGCCTTATCTCTAGTTGCGATTGATGAAGAAAATCAAGAAATCGTTGGACATATACTTTTGTCGAAAATCTCCATTCGCAATGACAATCAGAGCATAGAGTCACTTGCACTTGCCCCAGTGTCAGTCCTGCCTGTTTATCAAAGCAAAGGAATTGGAAAGAAATTAATTCTCGAAGCCCTTCAAAAAGCAAAAGAACGGGGATACCAATCTGTTGTTGTTCTCGGGCATTCCGAATATTACCCAAAGTTTGGCTTCCAAAAAGCTTCGCACTGGGGAATAAAAGCACCTTTCGACGTACCGGATGAGGTATTTATGGCTTTGGAACTGCAAGAAAATGCATTGGCTCAAGTCTCGGGCGTTGTTGAATACTCCAGTGCTTTTTTTGAATAGGTAGGGATAGTTAATGAAAAGAAACGCAGTAGATTGGTGAAGCCATCTATTGTGTTTCTTTATTCCTAATTATGGTAATATGAAGTGCCTACCAATTCGAGAAAAAACGGAATCGTATGTCGGAGGGGAAAAAGGAAGAAATGGAACTCAGGCGAAACGAATCGATCGTGCTAGAGAATATACCAGCATACCTATTCAGAAGAATGGAAGGAGTAGGTGGGAGGTTAACGATTACGAGTGAAAGACTTTATTTTCAACCACACAGTCTCAATATTCAAGCACAACCTCTCGAAATAAACTTGAAGGATATGGCGGCAGTTGAAAAGCGGAATACGCTGTTCGTGATCCCAAACGGAATGAAAATCAAGATGCATAACGGACAAGAGCATAAATTTGTTGTATGGAAACGAGCGGAGATCATCGGCATGATTCAGGATACAAAAATGAAGCAAAAAATGACGGTGATCATTAAGACGAGGTAAGCTATCCGTTCAATGAAAATCGCCTGCCACAAGCAATGCTGCGCAAGGCGATTCCTACATCTTACAAGTCCTTTGCAATGTGCGGTTTGCTATAATGACTGGTACCCCCACCGCCAACCAATACTCTTCCACCTTGTCTGAAGATGAGCAATTTCCTAGATCCATTTGAAAGCAGTACAGTGATTTTTGCCCGATTCGCTGTTGCAATATAAATAACGTAACCACTTCTGGAGATTACTGTACGCCAGTTGCGATCGAATTCAGAGCGCACAACCCGATTGGAGTACACTTGGTTTTCCACGCGTCTCGCAGTGATTCTTTTCTTTTTCATCGAGTCTCAACACCTCCTGTCAATCTATCCTATTCAGGGGGGAGAAAAAGGAATGGACGAGAGTTGTAGGCGATTTTACTATTTTCGTTGCAACAACACAGGAAGCGTTCTATGATAACACCAAGGACGGTATCCATTGTAAGAGCCGTAAAAAAGGAGTGAAAGACAATGGCAAAAAGCGCAGCACGCAAGCAACGGGAAAAGCTGGCCCGTGAAGGCAAAAGAAATCCGGATCTCAACAGAAGCATTTTCGCTTTTGCTGACATGAGACAGCGGACGACGAAGACCAGAGCAGAAAAACTGAATCAACAGAAGCACAAAAGGTCGTTATCCTACCAAAGTGATGATGGCCTTTTTTATTTGCGTGCGAAGCTTGCTGCAATCGTTTAACATAAAGTCATCCCGTACCAAAGTGAGGCATGACATCATGAATAATACCATTCATCCCGAATGCGCGAGAGCCATTCAACAACTCCTCCAGCTGAAGGACCCAAAACGCGAAGACTTTTTGGCTCTGAAAACATACGGAAATGATCGCTATTCCGCAATGGGCTGGGAAGAGCTACAGACGTATATCAATGAAAAGACCGTCATCATTGTCGAGCAGTTTGAAAATGAACAAAATATTATGTCTGCCTTGCGCTGGGTAGCGAGAGGATTGCCAGTTTGGCTAGCGATTCGAAAAGTGCGAGCGGATTATTCTGTGTATGGATACAAGAAGTAGCCTGTCTTTTTAAAAAAATATATGCAAATAATAGAAATAATACTGCGCTAACGAAAAGATAGGTCTATTATTGTCAGTATCAGCAACATTGGAGGGAGACATCATGACAGAATACTTACTTAGCTTACTACAAATCATTATGATCAACCTGGTCCTGAGCGGAGACAATGCAGTCGTTATTGCTCTTGCCTGTCGGAACCTGAATCCAGAGCTGCAGAAAAAAGCCACCTTTTGGGGGAGCTTCGGTGCAATCGGATTGCGGATCATTCTTACCTTCATTGCCATCTGGCTGTTGAAAATCCCGTTTGTCCAAGTCGTCGGAGGGATTTTGCTCATCTGGATTGCGGTCAAGCTGTTAAAAGGTGAAGATGAGGACAGTCACATTGGTGGCGGAGTTAGTTTTGTTGAGGCACTTAAAACCATTATTTTTGCCGATCTGATTATGAGTCTGGACAATGTCATTGCCGTAGCGGGAGCAGCGAACGGGAACCTGGTTTTGGTCATCATCGGTCTTACCATCAGCATTCCACTCATCATTTGGGGAAGCCAGTTGCTGATGAAGCTGATGAACCGTTATCCGATCATCGTATTATTAGGGGCGGCTTTGCTTGGATATACAGCAGGAGAAATGATTGTAGGAGACAAAGCAGTTGGCAGCTTCCTAGAAGGGGTAATGCCTTCGTTGCATATGATTTTGCCGGTAGCATTGGCACTTCTGGTGATCGTGATTGGAAACTATTTGAAAAGGAAGGAGAAAAATGTGTTAAATAAAGAAGTGACAAATAATCATGCGGAGACACTATAGCTATGGAATATCGCGATTGGTACATTCTCCAAACCTTGTACCAGGAACAAAACATCACAAAAACAGCCGAAAGCTTGTATTTGTCCCAGCCTGCGCTGACCAAACGACTGCGGCAGATTGAAAAAGAATTTGGCGTACAGATCGTGCAACGGGGGAGTAGAGGCGTCCATTTCACTCCGCAAGGCGAGTACTTGGCCAAATGCGCGGATGAAATGCTGCTCAGACTGCGCAATATCAAGGAGCATGTCTTGAACATGGGAGACGAGGTCAATGGTACGCTCCGGTTGGGGGTTTCCAACTATTTTGCACGGTACAAGCTCCCGATGATCTTGAAAAAGTTCAAGGAAGCCTATCCAAACGTCGAGTACAAGGTAATGACCGGATGGAGCAAAGACGTCTACAAGTCCGTGTATAATCAGGACGTGCACGTAGGCTTCGTCCGAGGAAGCTACAACTGGTCCGACCAAAAGTACTTGCTGTTCGAGGAATCGGTCTATGTCGTTTCCACGGAACCCCTTCATATCGACGACCTGCCCAGCCTGCCGCGAATCGACTATGAGACCGATCCGATGCTGCGGGCGTTAGTGGACGACTGGTGGACCGAACGATTTTCCCAACCACCGCTGATCGGCATGGAGGTCGACAAGGCGGATACATGCAGTGAAATGGTAGCAAACGGTTTGGGGTACGCCATCCTTCCACGAGCCGTGCTGAATGGCAAAGACGATCTGCACATGATTGAGCTGACCAGCGCAGAGGGGGAGCCGATCAAGCGAAGTACCTGGATGTTTTATCATGCCGACTCAATGGACTTGCAAATGGTCAAGGCATTTGTACGCTTCATGGAGCAGGGTGAGATATCATTCATCGATTAATCTGGGAAAAAGGAACTGCTGGGAACTCTCGACTCGGGAGCCAGCAGTTTTTTATTATTCATACAAGGAATCGCCAACGATAACCATTTTGTATTTTTGCTGCGAGCACAATTGTTTTACACTAGGTGTACCCCCACCCTAGAAGCTTCATACAACGTCGGAGAGTAGGAGAGGGAACGCTTATGCTGCTACGTATTCTGTTTACATTGCTGCTCGGATCACTGGGAGGCTGGCTGTTTGCTACCATCCACAGCCCACTTCCTTGGCTGCTCGGAGCGCTAGTCACCACCGTTATCTGTAATATGCTTGGGGTCAAAAATCTTTGGATTCCCCGTTGGTTTCGTCAAGCAGGATTGACAGTGATTGGGATCACCCTTGGTTTGCGAATGACACCTGAAATCGTCGAGACGATGACAGGGCACATCGGTTTGATGCTCATCACCACGATTTTGACCATCTTGATCAGTTTGGTGAACGCTTGGATATTTTATAAGGTCTGCCGAGTAGACGGAATAACGGCGATCTTCAGCAATATTCCCGGCGGATTATCGGAAATGGTGTCGGTGGGGCAAACGGCGGGAGGAAATCAACAAGTCATCACGATTTTCCACTCGATCCGTGCGATCAGCGTCGTGCTTTGTACCCCTTATCTTGTGACATTTCTACCTACCCATGCTGCCATACAGACGGCTACTACAGAACACACGCTGGGGATTGGGCAGACAGTCATGCTTCTTGTGGTTGGTGTCATTGGAGCATTGATTGCGTCACGCTGTTATATACCCGCTCCGTTCTTGCTAGGTGCCTTGCTCGTGACCGCTTTGATTTCGATGAATACATCGCTTGTGGGAGAGAGTCCTGCGTTGCCAAGCATCCTGGTCCAAGGGGCGCAAATATTCATCGGGGTCAGCATCGGTCTTGGCTTCAAACGAGAGGACATCGCCAAAAACCGCCGATTCTTTCTGTTCGGTCTCATGCATTCCCTGTTCTTGTTTGTTATGGTGATCGTGATTGCTATCGGCATTTCTTACGTGACTGCTACCGATATCGTGACGGCCATTTTGGCTACGGTGCCAGGTGGACTCGCCGAAATGAGCTTGACTGCCTTGGCGACAGGAGCCGATCCGCTCTTAGTAACGGCGTTTCATCTGTTTCGTGTGGTTCTTGTACTCACGTTGTTTTCCTTTGGTGCTCGTGCATGGACGAACCGCCACAGCAGGATAAAACAACCAAAGGAGACCAGCGCCTGACGCAGTTTTACAGTCGAATCAATGGCAAGGCCTGTACGTTCCCTAATCGGAAACGGCAGGTCTTTTTGGCGTGAAAAAAATGAAAATAATCATAAATATGGTGTTTATCCAAATTATCTGAACAAACTAGGAAGCGTTTTCATCGAATGCTATGATCTCCTTAACTTATTTGAAAACGCTATCAATCGAGGGGGTTATAAAGATGAAAAAATCAAACAAATGGACAAAATGGACCGGAGTACTCCTCACTACGGCAATGGCACTAAGCCTCGCAGCCTGTGGAGGCGGCGGTGGGCAGACGGCATCCACTGGAGGAGCTTCTACCTATCCAGAAAAACCAATCTCGGTTATCGCTCCGTCGGGGGCAGGCGGCGGCTTGGATAAAACAGCGCGTTCCCTTGCAAAGGTGATGTCAGCAACGAAGCTGGTAGACAAGACGATCTCCGTCGAAAACAAGCCAGGTGGCGGACAGGCAGTTGGCTTGGCTGATTTCGTGACGCAGGACAAGAAGAACAACTATAAGCTCCTGCTTCCCTCTACACCAATCGTCATCAACAATGTGAAAAAAGAAGGAAACAGCCCGCATTCCTACAATGATATGACTCCGTTGGCACAATTGACGAAAGATTACGGCGCGATCGTAGTAGCAGCCGATTCTCCATACAAGGATCTGAAATCGTTAATGGATGCAATCAAAGCGGATCCAACCAAAGTAACGGTTGCAGGCGGTTCTGCTCCTGGCTCGCTTGATCACTTGACCTTTTTGATGCCAGCTGTAAAAGCGGGAATTGATCCGAAATCTGTGAAATACATTTCCTACGATGGCGGCGGAGAAGCGATCGCATCTCTCTTGGGTGGCAATGCTGACGTACTGGCTACAGATGTATCCGGTTCGGGTGAATACTTGAAATCCGGCAAAGTAAGAATCTTGGGTGTTTCATCCCCTGAGCGTTTGAAAGGTATGTTCAAGGACATCCCGACGTACAAAGAATCCGGTTATGACACGGAGCTGATCAACTGGCGCGGTGTATTTGGACCAAAAGACATGACGCCAGATGCTGTTGCTTACTGGGAGCAAAAATTGAAAGCGATGACAGAGACTCCTGAGTGGAAAGCAGAGCTGGAAGCAAACGGCTGGGACGATGGCTACAAAAACGGCGCAGACTTCAAGAGCTACCTGGGTGAGCAAGAAAAAATGTTCAAGGAAATCTTGGGCTTGCTCGGAATGGCGAAATAAAAAGGTTTGATGGGGGATGGAGAAGGAGCGATTCTTCTCCTCCTTCATTCTGGATTCTTGTACGAACAGGAGGGAACATGCGTGAGCAAAACATTTGACCGCTTCGCCAGTCTGGCTTTTCTCGTGTTAGGCGTAGCATTTGTGGTCGGGAGTCAAAACATCTCGGCGAGCGCTTACGGCAGCAATGTCGGACCAAACATTTTTCCGATGGGACTCGGAAGTCTTCTGATCCTGCTCAGCCTGCGATTATTTTATGAAACGTTCAAATACAAGCAAGAGGGCGAGAAAGAGAAGCAAAAGCTCGATTACAAACGGTTCCTCATCATTCTTGTCGCGGCATTATTCTACGTATTGCTTTTAGAGGAAATCGGCTACGTGATCAGTACCTTCCTTTTCCTTTTGGTTGGATTCCAGACGATGCAAAAAGGAAAATGGCTCAATAGCGTGATCATTTCCGGTGCGTTTTCATTCGGTGTCTACTTGTTGTACGTGGAAGTTCTCGATGGCACGTTGCCCGGTTTACCAACATGGTTAGGCTTGTAGGAGGTGGATGAAATGGGTGCGATTGATTATTTGCTGGACGGATTTGCCACTGCCCTGCAATGGCAAAATATTATCTTTGCGTTTGTCGGCGTCTTGATCGGGACAGTAGTCGGGGTATTACCAGGGATTGGGCCAATCAGTGGCGTGGCCTTGTTGATTCCAGTGACAGCTTCGTTGACGAGTGGACTGCCGCCAGAAGCAGCGGCGACCAGCGCCATTATTTTGCTGGCAGGGGTTTACTACGGAGCGATGTACGGCGGCTCTACCACTTCGATTTTGTTGAATACACCTGGTGAGTCATCTTCTGTTGTTACTGTACTGGACGGATACCCGATGGCCAAGCAGGGAAGAGCGGGAGTTGCTCTCTCCATCGCTGCGATTGGTTCGTTTTTTGCCGGGCTTGTCTCGCTTGTCGGTCTGGTATTTTTGGCAGAGCCACTCTCTGAAGTAGCGCTCAAGCTCAGTCCAGCAGATGAGTTTTCGCTGATGATCTTGGGGTTGTGTGCACTGAGCGGGTTGGCAGGCAAGTCCGTCACGAAAGCATTGATGATGACGGTTTTCGGCTTATTGATCGCGACGATCGGGCTGGACAATGTATCTGGCGTGGCGCGTTTTACCTTTGATATGCCAGAGCTTTATTCCGGTTTGGAATTCTTGACGATTGCCGTTGGGGTATTTGCACTCGGGGAAGTGTTCAAGACGATCCTCGAACGTGATATCAATGAGGGGGAGATCGCCAAAATCTCCCGAATTTTACCGACTAAGCAAGACCTGAAGGAAAGTGCCGGACCGATTCTCCGTGGATCGCTGGTTGGATTCTTTAAAGGTATTGTTCCTGGTTCTGGTGCAACACTGGCATCCTTCCTTGCCTATTTGTTGGAAAAGAAAATCAGTAAAACGCCTGAAAAATTTGGCAAAGGGGCAATCGCTGGGGTAGCGGCTCCAGAGTCGGCGAATAATGCAGCATCTGGCGGGGCGATGATCCCACTGCTGACCTTGGGGATTCCGGGTACAGGAACGACAGCGGTATTGATGGGCGCACTGATTATGTACAACGTGCAGCCAGGTCCGCTCTTGTTTGAAGATCATCCAAGCATCGCTTGGGGCTTGATCGCCAGCATGTTCATCGGAAACGTGATGCTCTTGATCCTCAATATGCCGCTCGTAAAGGTGTTTGCGAAGCTGATTGAGACACCGCCTAAATATTTGATCCCGATGATCGTTGCCATTTCCGTGTTTGGTGTATACGCAGTCCGTGTCTCCGTATTTGATCTAGTCTTGCTGCTCCTCTGTGGACTCGTGGGTTACTTTTTGGCGAAAAACGATTTCCCAATGGCTCCACTCGTTCTTGGCTTGGTCTTGGGTCCGATGATTGAAAACAATTTGCGACGCGCGTTGACGACGTCCAATGGTGATTTTTCTATCTTTATTCAAAAGCCAGTATCGCTGGTGTTTCTGATCATTGCGGTTCTCTGGATCACCGTTCCCTTGATCATGAAAATGAGAGGGAAGAAAGTAATCGTGAACGAAGAATAGAAGAATAGGGGAGGGCGATTCTCATGCGCGATGACAAAAAGATCAAAGAGGAAGTCAGACAGCAGTTCGGTGCGAATGCCGAAAAGTATGTGAATAGCCAGACGCATGCTACGGGAGAGGATCTCGCTCTCCTGAAGCCTTGGCTGAAACCTTCGCCTGATTGGGTATTTCTCGATGTGGCAACGGGTGGCGGTCATCTTACCAAGGCAATCGCTCCACATGTCGGTCAAGTCTTTGCGACCGATTTGACGCAGCCGATGCTCGCAGCGGCGCGAAACCATCTGAAATCTCACGCAAGCAATGTCTTTTATGTAGTTGCGGATGCGGAAGCACTTCCGTTTTTGAGTGAAACCTTTGATGCAGTCGGGTGCAGAATCGCGGCTCATCACTTCCCGAACCCAGAGGCGTTTGTAAAAGAAGTGGCCCGTGTCCTAAAGCCGGGTGGAAAATTTGTGCTGATCGACAATATCGCAGCAGAGGATGAAAAGCTCGATCAATTTGTGAATACGCTGGAAAAACTTCGAGATCACAGTCATGTACGAAGCTACTCACGGTCCGAATGGTTAGCATGGATAGAGCAAGAGGGACTGGTGGAGAGTCATTCGCGCATCCGTAAAAAGACGTTCCCGTATGCGACTTGGGTCAGACGTACGACTGAGACTGAGGAGCAGGTTGAGCAAGTAACCGCGCATATCACAAGCGCCGATGAAGAAATCCAAGCCTACTTCGCAGTTGAAAAAGAAGGAGAGCAAGTCGTTTCCATCCAAGTGGATGAGTGGATGGCGTTGTTTGAGAAGAAACCAGAATGATCAGGACGATGCTTCTAAGCTGGTCCCCGCTTACAATCAAGCGGGGGCTTGTTCTTTTTTGTATGGGTACCTAAGTAACGATTCGTAATGATAAGGGGGCTTTCAAGACGGTTTTATTGCATTATATTTTTGATATCTTGCTTCTGTATTTACTATTCGTTTGAATTCGGTCAATATAGAGTACGAATGGTCTATATGAAGGAAAATATGCTACTATAACCACAGGAGGTATGTGATGGATGAGGTTGACCTGAGAATTGTTCAATTGCTCGAGGAAAACGGAAGGATATCTCACGAGGAAATCAGCAAGCTGCTGCACATCTCGCGACCAGCTGTCCACCAACGGGTTGCCAAGCTTGAAAAGAATGGCGTTATCAAGGGATACCGTGGCATCATTGACTGGAGAAAATTAGAGCAAAGACTGAAGGTATTGATCTTCGTCAAAGCAAGATGTCAGGATTTCAAAGAAATCACAGCAAAGATTGTGAACGTTCAGGTACCAAACGTGACCATCATCGAATGCCAGCGGCTCGCGGGAGAGTGGTGTATGATGCTAAAAGTACGTGCGACGGCACCGGAAGACATCACCAATCTGATCGATGAAATGGTCCAGTATGACGAAATACTGGAAACCTCCACGACCTTCATCTTGTCGACGATCTACGAGGATGGCAGGAAAGAAATTTGAAAGCCAAGGTGGAAACACAATGACAGAAAAAAAAGATTCGAAATTATTTGTCGTTACGATTGCGTTGCTAGCGGTCTACCTGTTTTGGGGAGGCACTTATCTCGGAATGAAGATCGCTATTGAATCGATGCCACCCTTTATTATGGCGGGGGCGCGATTTTTTCTAGCGGGATTGGTCCTATTCCTGATTGGGCGTTGGAAAGGAGCAGAGCTGCCAAGTGCAGCAGAATGGAGAGGGGCTGGAATAGTTGGGGCGCTGCTGCTTCTCGGTGGGAACGGTGTAGTTGCATGGGCACAACTCAAGGTACCGTCAGCAATCGCGTCCTTGTTAATCGCTACGGTTCCATTATGGATTCTCGTTTTCAACTGGATCGGTGGCAGCAAGCAAAAGCCAACTGTTGGAGTCATGGGAGGAATCCTGTTTGGCTTGGCGGGGATCGCTGTGTTGGTTGTCCATCCCGAGGGAACAGGCAATCAAGGGATCGACACGATCGGAATCGTGGCGCTTCTGTTTGCCTCGATCTGCTGGTCAGTGGGATCGCTGTATTCGCGCAATGCAAAGCTCCCAGCATCGCCTGTGATGGCGACGGCCTTGCAAATGATCGTCGGAGGAAGCTTGCTGGGGATCGCGTCGCTGTTTCTCGACGATTGGACGAAGCTGCATATAACGGAGATTTCCCTGCGTTCCTGGATTGCTTTTGGTTATTTAGTTGGATTTGGTTCTATTGTCGCCTACACGGCGTACATTTGGCTTTTGAAAAATGCAGAGCCTTCTCTGGTTTCCACGTACGCCTATGTGAACCCGATTGTCGCTGTATTTCTAGGCTGGCTGATCGCTGATGAACAATTGACAAGCCAAACCTTGATTGCTGCTGTCATGATCATCGCAGCCGTTGCCATCATCACGATGTTTCGGGAAAAGAGTCCAGGTGCGACAAAACCAGTAGCAAGAAAAGAAAAAGGGAAGCTTCAGGTTCATAAATGAAGCTTCCCCTTCTTTTTGCCATCAGGCATTATTTGGCCGTTTTTTGCGGTACCCAGCGGTATTTTCGTTCCGGACGCCCGACGGTTCCATAGAACGTCTCGACAGTCACCTCATTAATAGAGACGAGAAATTCGAGGTATCTGCGCACCGTCGAATGGCTCATGCCAGCAAGTGCAGCCAAATCATCGGCATTCATGCTTTGGGTGGTCTCCTGCATCTTGTCCCGGATCAGCTTTAACGTCAGCTTGTCGATGCCTTTCGGGAGTGTAGTGACAGTCTCAACGGTTTTGGTAGCAGGAGTGTGTGCGGCTTTTGTAAACAGCTTGTCCACTGCTGTTTGATCAATGGTTGTATGCTGCTGCAGCTGACGTCGCGTATTGGCATATTGCTCTAAGGTAGACATGAATTTATCGATCATAATCGGCTTGATGATGTAGCTGTATGCCCCGCCACGTATCGCTTCTCTCACGGTTTCCACATCGTTTGCGGCTGTGATCATGACGACATCGATCCCGCGAAAATGATTCCGTACTTCACGCAACAGGTCAATCCCGTTCATATCTGGCAAATAAATATCCAAGAGCAGAACATCCGGCGTAACGACGTGAAGCATCTCCAATGCCTGTTTTCCAGTCGTGGCCGTGGCAATAATCTGGAATCCTTCCAGTTTACTTGTGAATTGTTCATAGATTCTAGCTGCAATTTCGTTATCTTCCACGATCATGACGGTAATGGGTTTCTCAGACATGGTGGATTGCCTCCTCTCTACTTACTTCGTCCCATTTCTTGGGGACGACGACGGTGAAACGCGCTCCGCCAAGATCACTTTTTCCGAGTGAAATTTGCCCCTCTAACACCTCGATGGCGTTTTTCACAATAGCCAAACCGAGTCCTCGATTTTCACCTGATTTCGTAGTGACACCGCTTTCAAAGATGCGGGGCTCCAATTCTTTTGATACCCCATGTCCATTGTCTTCGATGTCAAAAATGATATCGCCACCTAAATCAGTAAAGGATACGTGGACCATTGCGTCAGAGCCTTTGTATTCGAGGGCAGCTTCCATCGCGTTGTCGATCAAATTGCCGAGAATAGTGACCAATACCTTTGTATCCAAGCTGTCAGGTACATTTCCCAAATAGCTGTCCTGATCAATTTCGAGTAATACCTTCAGCTCTTTGGAGCGATTGATTTTCCCTAGCAAACAAGCTGCGATGAAGGGCTCTTTGACTGAACTCATAATAAAGGCGAGAATATCCTGCCGTTCCTTTACTTCATCGGTGATGAGTTCGATTGCTTTGTCGTACTCCTTTAGTTTGAGGAGACCGTAAATGGTGTTCAAACGATTTAAATATTCGTGATTTTGTGCACGCATATTGTCCGAAAAGGAACTGATTTTCGTAATTTCTTCGGTGAGTTGCTCGATTTCAGACTCTGGACGAAATGTGAAGACCACGCCTCTGATTTCATTATTGCTCAAAATAGGAGAGTAGTCGGTTATAAAAATTTCATGCCCTAGCAAAATTTTGTAGTTCATTTCTTGTGTATTTCGATTGACAGAATGAATGATGTCGCGCAATTGCGGGCTAGCGATCGATTTGCCTACGGTCAAATCTTCTTGGAGGAGGGAACGTGCGCGTTTGTTCATCGAGACGACACGCCCTTGCATATCGACTGCTACCGTAGCATCGCGAATCGATTCAAGAATAGCTGCTTTTTCCGTAAACAAAAATGAGATTTCTTCTGGCTCCAGACCAAAGATCAATCGCTTGACTCGTCGGGCAATGATAATCGCGCCAATAATTCCGATAACCAGCAGCACCAGGGATAAGGAAACGACCCTTTCCTTGTATTCTGCGACCTTTTTCTCTACATCACTCATCACATAGCCGACAGAGGAGACGCCGATTGTTTCGCCTTTCTTATTGACGATCGGTGTTTTTGCTTTGATGGCTGGACCTGAAATGCCTGTCCCCCGATAAATGACCGAGCGATTTTCTAAGAATACGGGGTCATTGCTGGTTCCCATCGGTAATCCAATCTGCTTTGGGTCGTAGTGAGAGTACCGAATACCGTCCTTGTTTCCAATCACGACATAGCTGGCGCCCGTTTCCATCCGAATGGTTTCGGCTATCGGTTGAATTGTCTTGGAAGGGTCATCCGTTTCAAAAGCTGCAATAATGCGTTCGTCCATGGCAGATAGCTTGGCGACCGTCATGGCTTGCTGTCCAATATAACGATCCAAAATGTCATCTAATATGAAGGAAAATAAGGCATTTCCTATCCCCATACTGATCAGGACAACGATGGAAATGAGCAGAACCATTTGGGTTAAGAGGCTGATGCGGGCTTTTTTGGGTGTATGAACCATGGGCAAACCACCTTCGATGACAGTTCAAGATGTTAGGAATGTATGAAACCGTTTACTCCATTCATTATAACAATAACGCTTTCACATTTGTGACACAAAGTAAATTTGTAACAACACGATAGCCAATAGGTTTATGAAAAAAGTTTTGACAATTTTTTTATAAAAAAATGAACAAAATATGAACAACAAGTGAATATTGTGTTACAATAAGAGCATCAAACAAAAACGGTCACGCAAAAAATCTATGATGATAGGGGTTTTGTGTTATGAATAACGATCGAAAAGCAGCAGATGTATTAAGATGGATGGCTTGGACAGTACTATTTGTTGGTGCTGCTATTATGGCTTTCACTGCAAGCGATTTCAGATCGCAGAACTTGCCGTTGATGGTGTCGATCGGATTTTTGATCGCTGGCATGAATATCTTCATTATGAGCACGGTGTTTCGCTTAATGACACTAAAAAGAACGGACGCCTAACAAGATAAAAATAGTCCCGTTGAGAACCTCTCATTTTCTTCATTTATAAATGAGAGGTCTTTTTATTTATATGGAATTTTGCCGTCAGCCAAATGAGCTGGCGTTTTTTTGATTTTTTTATTAAAAGTGAAAAGAAAACTTGACATTCATAATTGGGCGAGATGACCAAAAATGGGTGATGGACTTCATTAGAGGAGAATCCTAACAAGAATATGATCAACTCGTGACTGCAATGTGAACACTTTGTAACAGAAAAGCTACGAAATATTGAACGTCGTTAAAAACGAGTACAAAAGCTCGCTGACTCTGATAGTATGTATATGCGGCAAATAGTGAAGTTCACTTGTGTTAAAAAACCTCTATTGTGAGGAACTCTCGAAAAGTGTGAATGCACGTTAAAAAAGAAGGTTTTCCAAAGCCTCGTTCGAGACCTCTCCATAGAGAGTGACTGCACTATCGACATATGTGAGGCGAAGTTCACCTGAAAAGAACTGCGCTCTCAAAGTATTACATGCTTGTTGTTTGTGACTAGGAGGGATTAGGAGAATGAGCGGAGGAAAAATGCTGAGGCATATCCAGTTTTGGATCTTGGCAGTGTTGGGCACCGTTCTGCTGACAGGCTGTGGTAGCGAATACCTCGTCTTGAATCCAAAAGGACCTGTAGCAGAAACGCAGTACAATCTCATTATTATTTCCACGATATTGGTCGCTGTCATTATCGTTCCGGTTATTGTGCTTACCGCTTTCATTGTATACCGCTATCGGGATACACCGGGCAATAAAGCAAGTTATAAGCCGGAGTGGGCACACAGTACAACCCTAGAGGTAATTTGGTGGATTATTCCTATCGTTATCGTTGCATTGCTGGGTTACTTTACTGTCCGTGATATTTATTTGTTAAAAGAGAACCCGAATAAAGAAGTTGCCCCTATGACCATTCAGGTTACGGCTTTGGACTGGAAATGGATGTTTACGTATCCAGAACAAAATATCGCAACTGTTAACCATCTGGAGATTCCAGCAGGCGTACCGATTCGCTTCCAGGTATCTGCTGATGCACCGATGAACTCTTTCTGGGTTCCAGAATTGGGTGGACAGATTTATGCGATGGCGGGAATGGCTACCGAGCTGTATCTGCAAGCAGATGAACCAGGTACATTCGCTGGATTTAGCTCCAACTTCTCTGGTGAAGGCTTCGCCAAAATGCAGTTTAATGTAGTGGCAAAACCGAAAGAAGAGTTCGATAAGTGGGTTAAAGAAGTAAAAGGTACGACTCCAGCTATGACGAAGGCAGATTATGAAGAACTTCGCAAGCCTGGCGTGACAGATAAGTTTACGTATTCTGCATTCCCAGAAGGTATGTTTGAAGAGATCGTTGCCAAATATGGCCATGGTCACGATATGGACTATGTGATGGAGAAACTTCCTGCGCCTGCAGGTGACAAGTCTTCTAATGAGACTTCGCAAAATACGCAGCAAAAGACTGAATCGCACAACATGCCTGGAATGAATCATTCCAGTATGAACCACTAGGCGAGAGGGAGGAGGAATACCACGTGTGGGAGAACATTAAGGATTTTGCATCCACGTTCTTTGTAACAGGTGACCCGCTGATTTACGGTGCGGACGTATCGATTGTACTATCTATGGTTGCGATCGTATTCGTTCTGACTAAGTATAAAAAATGGGGTTGGCTATGGCGTGAATGGTTGACGACAGTTGACCATAAGCGTATTGGTATTATGTATTTGATCGCATCGCTTCTGATGCTGTTCCGCGGTGGGGTTGACGCCCTGCTGATGCGTTTGCAACTGGCATTCCCGAACGTAGAGTTCCTGAACTCGGATCACTATAATGCCATCTTTACGACTCACGGTACGATCATGATTTTGTTCATGGCGATGCCGATGATGTTTGCCTTGTTCAACATGGTAGTACCGCTTCAGCTCGGTGCTCGAGATGTAGCGTATCCGTTCTTGAACGCACTCAGCTTCTGGCTGTTTATGCTCGGTGCGATGCTGTTCAACATTTCGTTCGTAATCGGGGGCTCCCCGGACGCTGGTTGGTTGTCTTACCCGCCATTGTCACAAAATGAATTCAGCCCTGGGCCAGGTCAGAACTTCTATATATGGGGGATTCAAATCTCCGGTATCGGTAGTTTGGCGACAGGGATTAACTTTATCGTAACGATTCTCAAAATGCGTGCACCTGGCATGAAGCTTTCCAAAATGCCATTGTTTAGCTGGTCCGTATTGTCCAGCTGCATTATGATTATCTTCGCTTTCCCAATCTTGACTGTAACACTTGCACTGTTGTTCCTTGACCGTTTTGCAGGTGCTCACTTCTTCACGATGGACGGCGGCGGTAATCCGATGATGTACCTCAACCTCATCTGGATGTGGGGTCACCCAGAGGTATATATCGTAGTAGTACCAGCTTTCGGTATCTTCTCTGAAATCGTGGCTACGTTCTCACGCAAAAAGATTTTCGGCTACAAATCAATGGTTTGGGCGATGATGATCATTGCCGTTGTATCGTTCTTTACATGGGCTCACCACTTCTTCACAATGGGTACGAGCGCAAGTGTTATCGCCTTCTTTGCGATATCAACGATGGTTGTTGGTATCCCGACCGGGGTTAAGGTCTTTAACTGGCTGTTTACAATGTACCGTGGTCGGATATCCTTTAAACAACCAATGCTGTGGACCATTGCCTTTATCCCGTGCTTCGTTATTGGTGGAGCGACAGGGGTAATGCTAGCAGTAGCTCCAGCAGACTATCAGTATCACAACAGTTACTTCTTGGTTGCCCACTTCCACCAAGTGTTGATCGGTGGGGTAGTATTCGGTTACTTGGCTGGTATTTACTACTGGTGGCCAAAACTGTTCGGCTTCAAGCTCGACGAGAAGCTGGGCAAATGGGGCTTCTGGTTCTGGAATATTGGTTTCTACGTGTGCTTTATGCCGCAATACGCGCTCGGTTTCATGGGTATGACTCGCCGTTACTACACGTACGGTTGGGACCGCGGCTGGGCAGATATGAACCTCGTATCCACTGTTGGGGCATTCATGATGGGTATCGGTTTCATCTTCCAAGTATGGCAAATCGCTTACAGCATCAAGAATGGTGAGCGCGACACGACAGGCGATCCATGGAATGGTCGTACGCTGGAGTGGTCGATTCCGTCACCTGCACCGTTCTACAACTTTGCTGTTGTACCACAAGTGAAAGAAATGGATGACTGGTGGGCAACAAAAGAAGCAAAAGCAAATGGCACCTATAAAGAACAACCGGCGAAACTTGAGCCGATTCATATGCCGAAGAACTCTGGAATTCCATTTATCATGGCGAACTTCTGGTTCTTGGTAGGTTTTGGTTTCACGTTTGGTTGGGTTTGGATGGCCGTCATTGGATTCATTGGAGTATTCGCATGCATGTGGGCACGCTCCTTCCAATACGACACGGATTATTACGTACCGGTGGAGGAAGTGCGTCGCACTGAGGCTTCACTGGGGAGGGTGGTGTAACGATGGCGCAGCATCATGACCATGGTCACGGCCACGACCACGACCATCATGAAGAGCATGAACAATTAAAGGTTCTTGGTTTTTGGATTTTCGTTGTAACAGACTGCGTGCTGTTCGGTACATTGTTTGCAACATATGCGGTAATGATGAATAGCTTTGCTGGCGGACCAACTGGACAGGAATTGTTCCAGCTGCCAGGTGTTATTGCTTCAACCTTTATCTTGTTGACAAGTAGCTTTACCAGCGGTCTCGCTGTTCTGGCGATGAACAAAGGCAATGTTAAGCAGCTGATTGCTTGGCTGGCTGTAACTGGTCTTTTGGGACTGTCTTTCGTAGTGTTGGAAGTCACTGAGTTTATGCACTTGATGAGCGAAGGCGCAACCATGGCGACTAGCGGCTACTGGTCCGCTTTCTACACACTGGTTGGTACGCACGGATTGCACGTAACGCTTGGTCTGTTCTGGATGACTGCGTTGATTATGCAGCTGAAGCGTCGTGGAATCTCTGCGGTTACTCGCCGCAAAATTACCAACTTTAGCTTGTACTGGCACTTCCTTGACGTTGTGTGGATCTTCCTCTTCACAGTCGTCTACTTGATGGGGGTGATGTAAGGTGGCACAACATCAAAACCATGGCGGACATCATAGTCACGGATCGATGAAAGAGTACGTAATCGGTTTTATCCTGTCGATCGTGCTCACCATTATCCCACTCGTGCTGGTCATGAACTCGATTTTGAGTAAAACGGCGACCATAATCGCGATCTTGGTAATGGCGGTCTTGCAGTTCGTAATTCAGTTGGTCTTCTTCATGCACATCCGCGAAGGAGAAAAACCGCGCTACAACGTGCAGACATTGATTCTTGGACTTGTGATTGTATTTACAATCGTTGCAGGTTCCCTCTGGATCATGTTGTTTAACAAATATTAATCAGTTAAGAGCGTGGCACAAGCGATTCGATGCTTGTGCCGCGTTTTTTTTGTTTTTTTGATAGTAGCGGTAGTGAAGGGAAGAAGCGCATTTCCAGTCTACGCTTCGGCCTACGCCCCGCAAGGGGGATTGACTGTCCGCTTCGGAAAAAATAGCGGGAGCGCTTCAAACGTTGTAGTTTCGATGAAGGATTCCATAAATGAAGCTGAAATTCCCCGCCATTTTTACCGAAGCTGAGTTGGGATCCAGAGGCGCTTGGACTGGAAATGCGCTTCTTCCTACGCGGCATTTAGTCAACCAGTGGAAGTGATTCAAGAAGTAAAAGATTGTTTGGCTAGTAAACCTCTCTTCTTGGAGATATAATAGAAAGAATTTTACGCCAAAATGTGCAAGGGGAGTGAGACGATGGCTGGGCAACTGTATGTAACGAAGCCTTGTGCAGAACTTCAAGCAGAGTATATTTCCTTCTACGAAGAGTGGAAAGAAAGTGGAGAGCCTATCGTACCGTGGGTAGTGGATCGGGAGCCCTATGATTTTCCTGCGTATCTGGAATTTCTGGAGAGTGAAAGCAACGAGGAAAATCTTCAGGATGGCTATGTTCCTCATTCGACGTATTGGCTCGTGAATGAGGAGCGACGCATAGTGGGGGCGGTGAATATTCGACATCGTCTCAACGAGCGTTTACGAAAATACAGCGGGCATATCGGATACGGAATCCGGCCTTCCGAGAGACGCAAAGGATATGCGACGGAAATTTTAGCGCAAGCCCTAAACATCACGAACGAGCTGGGGATAAACGAAGTATTGGTGATTTGTGATTATGATAATGTTGGATCGGAAAAAACGATTCGGAAGAACGGGGGCGTCTTTGAGTCGGAATGTACAGACGAGGATGGATTGGTCATTCGCCGCTTCTGGATTACACGACCTTCGTAAAAGGAGAGGGCTATCTCATTGTCCGTTTACAAGACGTTTGAGATAGCCCTTTCCCTATTTATTATCTACCTCATATGCAATCAACTTGCGAACCCATTGCTCCATCTCATCAAGAATATAGTCGGGGGGTGGAGTTTTGCCGTCCTTTTTTGGTAGGACGAGCCATTGTAATGGTTTGGGGACATGGCAGATTTTCTCAAGCAGTTGTATCCCCTGATCGTCACTGATGATATCTCGTAAAAAGATGAACATTCTCTTGTCTAACGTATGGATTAGTTTCCCTTCATATTCTGTTTCAGAGATAGTAACACTAGGATGGCCGTGCCTCTCAATGCCCCCTAATACTTCAACCCACACAAAATCGTACAACTGGGAAAGCTCAGCTTCAAGGAGGTCGGGATCTTTAATAGGGACTGGATAAGTGGAAGAGAAGGAACGATCTAAGAAAATCTCTGGGTCCATTTCCATAAAGTCTAATACTACCTTACAAGATGCATCTTGTTTGTTTTCATGGGTGTATAAAATATCCCGGACTTTGTTGCAATCAATTTTTTTGCCAATCACAAAGCCGATTCGCAGTTCGATTATCATTCACTCCTTATTGAAGAAGAGAAAATCGAAGTACCTCAATTATCTATCCATTAATCTTCTCCCCAATGTTCTAGAAATTGATTTTTTCTTGTAATTTTAATCTGGATTTACGCGAGATTGTGAAAGAAGAGGGCTATCTCAACGTTAGTTTGCATGACGTTTGAGATAGCCCTTTCCCTATTTATTAATCTACCTCATATGCAATCAACTTGCGCACCCATTTCTCCATCTCGTCAAGAATATAGTCTGGGGGTGGGGTTTTGCCGTCCTTTTTTGGTAGGACGAGCCATTGTAATGGTTTGGGGACATGGCAGATCTTCCTAAGTAGTTCTCTTCCGTGATTGTCAATAATGATATCACGTAAAAAGATTAGCACTCTATTGTCTATCGCATGGATGAGCTTACCTTCATATTCTATATCAGAGATAGTAACGGAAGGATGCCCATGTCTCTCAATACCGCCTAGTACTTCAACCCATACAAAATCATATGACTGGGAGAGTTCAGCTTCCAGGAGATCGGGATCTTTAACGAGTACCTGTTCTGTGGAAGAAAAGGGACGACTTAAAAAAATATCTGGGTCCATCTCCATATAGTCTAATACGACCTTACAAGATGCAGCTTGTTTGTTTTCATAGGTGTATAAAATCTCTTCAATTTTTTCGATATTTAATTTTTTTCCAATCACGAAGCCTATTTGCAGATCGATTGTCACTCACTCCTTCATGAAGAAGAGAAAATCGTGTTAACACGATTTCCTGTCCATTAATCCTCTCCCCAATGTTCTGGGAATTGATTACTTTTCGTAATTTTAGTTTGGCCATGATGCCACTCGAAATTATCATCCTTTTTATGCCAATGGAAGTCAATGCTTCTACCTTTGTCCACTCTTTTCATATGAAATCTCAATAAGTGTTTATTTGTCCTCTTGTGAATAATATTGAAAACCTTTTCTCCTTGCGTGATTAGCGGAAAAATACTCCTCCAAATCTCTTTTCACATCATCTTCAAGTGAAGTATTTTCTAAAAATGCTTCTTGAAGATTCCTATCGGATTTCATACCTTTTAGAACAAGGTCCAGGTTGTCGAAAGTATCGGTAAGTGATTTTTCAAGATCATCTTTGTCTACTGACATGACTTCACTTGAAAATTCGTATTGAAGCATTTCATTCACGGATGATTTGGATAATACATCAGTCTCTGCAGCAAAACTAGATGTCAGAACAGTGCTGAATAGCATCATGGAGGCAAGAGAGGTTAAAAACAACTTTTTTCCTTTTTTAATAAAATCGATCATTTTAATCCTCTTATTTCAAATATTTACCAATTAATAAGATAATATAAGTTTATGGTTATATCAATTGTTTTTTTAATAATTTGTTCGAAGCTAAAAATCACTGGATAAACTAGTTAAAAGATATTGCTACCTTTATCATACTTAGTATATAATTATGTTGTGAAAGTTATTTTGGAAGGGAGAGATTTCTTTGTTTGATATCGTAATTATTGGAGCAGGCCCGGCAGGAGGAAGTGCAGCGTTGTTTGCTGCAAAAGCAGGTAAGAAGACGTTACTGATTGATAATGACAAAAGCATGACCAAGCGCGCGTGGATGGAAAATCACTACGGCATCATGGAAATCTCAGGCCCAGACCTCATTGAGATCGGTAAAAAGCAAGCAGCGAAATTCGGTGCGGAGCTGGTAGCCGACCAAGTAAGCAACATTACCAAAACAGAGCAAGGCTTACTCGTAGAGACAGCGGAAAAAGGCAGCTTCGAGGCTAAGCATGTGATTCTTGCAACGGGAGCACTCGTGACTTTGGCAGAAGCGATTGGGGTAAAAACCAAAGAAGGTACAGAGCCACGGATTAAAACCGTTGTCGATGTCGATGCACAAGGGAAGACGAACATCGAAGGAATATGGGCAGCAGGTACGTGCGCGGGAGTAAGCGTACATACGATTATTACATCTGGTGATGGCGCCAAGGTTGCAATCAATGTCATCAGCGAACTGAATGGCGAGCGTTATGTCGATCACGATGTTTTGAAAACAAACTAAAGCAGGTTCGAAACACCTTCTTACCATTTGGAAGAAGGTGTTTTCTTTTTTCTTCCAATCGACGATAGCTTGTATCGTGATCTCGTTTTTGACATAATGAAGCTAATTGTGCTAATTGACGTGAAGAATCCTGTCAGGTTGAAGAGCGTTCCTGTTGCTCTGGAAAATTGATACGGATTCTATTTTTATCTAGATTGCCCTATGTAAGAAGGGAGGGAGACAGGTAGCATGTTCGTCAATCATGTGGTGATTAGCTTGATCGTTTCTTCCTGTACGATCGCACTTATTTTCTTGATTCGAAAAGTATTTCGCTCACAGATGTCGGCTAGATGGCAGTACAATTTGTGGTTTCTCTTGCTGGTCGCTTTGACGCCAGTTTTTATTCCGAATTACTTTTTTGATTTTGGAAATGTTTTTGTTTCAGGGATGAATCAGCGCAATGAAGCTGGCAGCTCGATGCTCGCTGCGAAAGCTCCTGTGTTTGAAAATGCGAATTGGGTACAGGATTTAACGTTGTCCGTAAATCGCTATACACCCGACTCCTTTCCTACGATTCTCGTCGGCATATGGGTAGTCGGCATGATCATTTGTGCTGCTATCACGTTATCAGCCTGGTTAAAAATCCAGCAGATCAAGCGGACAGCATCTGTGATCACCAATCAAGAAATCATCGAGTTGTTTGAACAATGCAAGAAGGATGTAAAAATAACGCAGAACATCGTGTTAGCAGAATCCAAGCACGTCAAATCTCCGATGACGTTTGGCGTTTTTACGACGTATGTTGTTCTTCCCAGTCATTTTGATGAATGGCTGTCGATCAATGAAATGAAGTATATCTTTTTGCATGAGCTCATGCACAAAAAAAACAATGATATCGTCATGAACTACGTGACTGTCGTGTATCAGCTTTTGTATTGGTTCCATCCATTGGTCTGGCTGGCTTTTCGGGAAATGAGAGTAGACCGTGAAATTGCTTGTGATGTAGCTGTATTGAACTTTTTAGACAAGCGAAATTATCCGGAATATGGTCATACCATCATTAAGTTTTTGGATAAAGAAAGTCGAGCCGGAAATGTCGTTTTGGCCAATCAGTTAAACGGTTCCAAGAAAGCAGTGAAAAAACGAATCGAGAAAATTGCATCCCATAATGCCGAATCAATGCTGTTACAGTTGAAAAGTACAGTCATTTTTTCCATGATGGTCATCTTGGTTGCCAGTCAGGTTCTTGTTGGTTCCGCTTTAGCTGACGATCGCAGCCGCTATCATTTTCAAGATGATCGAACCATTTACGAGAATTTAGACAACTATTTCCGTGGCTTCGAAGGCAGTTTTGTCTTATATGATTTGAAAGCAGATCAGTATCGGATCTACAACGAGGCAAGAAGTACACAACGAGTTTCACCGAACTCCACCTACAAGATTTTTCTCTCCTTGTTTGGTTTGGAGGCCAATGTGATTTCGAGCGAAGATACTCTGTTAAAATGGGATGGAATTCACTATCCATTTGAGCAGTGGAACCGGGATCAAGATTTATTTACAGCGATGCGAAACTCCACGAACTGGTATTTTAAAGAGATGGATAAGAGCATCTCTCCGGATACGTTGCAAGCTTTTCTGGAGCAATTGAACTACGGGAATTACAATACATCTGGTGGAATCGGCGAATATTGGATAGAATCTTCCTTGAAGATTTCTCCGGTGGAGCAGGTACAATTATTAAGAGCGTTCTATGAGAACCAGTTTGGTTTTCAAGAAAACAATATCCAGACGGTGAAAGATTCCATCCGGTTATCGGAAAAGGCGGGTTCGATTCTTTCCGGGAAAACAGGTACAGGCAGCGTCAATCAAAAAAATGTGAACGGTTGGTTTGTTGGATATGTAGAGAACGAGGAAGGCACCTACTTCTTTGCTACAAATATACAAAGCGAAGATGACGCGAATGGATCTGCAGCAGCAGAAATCACCTTGTCTATTTTGAAAGCGAAAGGTCTTTTCTAGCCTTTGTTGTTTCAGTCATGAATATCGAAAGGGGGAGACTTCATGTCTACATCCATGCCAAGTATTTCAGAAGCGGAATGGCGAGTGATGAATGTGCTATGGGAAAGGTCACCGCTGACAGCCAACGAAATTATTTCCTCCTTGGAAGGTCAAACGGATTGGAACCCAAAAACAGTACGTACTCTTTTGAATCGTTTGGTTCAAAAAAATGCCGTTGGAGTCAATCAAAACCAAAGAGTCTATACGTTTTATCCGTTGTACTCACAAAATGAATGCCAGCACGCCGAGGCACAGTCCTTTCTGGAGCGGATTTACAGCGGAGCTCTAAAATCGATGTTAGTTCAGTTCATCCAGAAGGAATCCTTATCGGACGAGGAGATTCAGGAGCTGCGTTCCATATTGGATGCGAAACAAACATCGACTGATCCTCCTAAAAAATAAAGCACGCCCTTTCAAGCTGACTTGGAGAAACCATTTACGGTTATCCAGTTGTCTTGAAAGGGCGTCTTTTTTATTTTTTAGAAAGAATGGATGTAGCTCTGTTCCTTAGCAAGAAAAAGGAGATTGACACTAGTGGATTACGCGTGTAATATAATCGTGAAATCAGTTGATTACAAACGTAATACGGTATTACGAGAGTAATCTATCGTTGTTATCTTCCTAGAAAGAGGTACGTCATCCATGAAAGTTCACCAATCTAAACGGATCGGATTCACAGTGAAAACGATTATTCTCACACTTCTTACGCTCACTGGTTGCTCTTCTCCAGAAGCACCTGTCGTTAAAACGGAAACGCCAGCATCTGCCATGGATCAAAAGTTCGCTGCGCTGGAAAACAAGTTTGATGTAAGACTCGGCGTATATGCGATCGACACCGAAACCGATGTGGTAGTTGCTTATCGCGAAGATGAACGATTCGCTTTTGCCTCTACGTACAAGGCTTTAGCCGCAGCTGCAGTCTTGCATCAGAAACCGTTGGAAGAGCTCGACAAAGTCATCACCTACACGAAGGACGATCTCGTTACTTATTCACCCATCACAGAAAAACACGTAGCGACCGGGATGACTCTTCGTGAAGTTGCAGACGCCGCGGTTCGCTATAGTGACAACACGGCGGGAAATCTGTTGTTCAAAGAATTGGGTGGACCGAAAGGCTTTGAATCAGCCCTTAGACAGATTGGCGATAGTGTAACGACGTCTGAGCGCTATGAGACAGAATTGAATGAGGCTAAACCAGAAGATATTCGCGATACAAGCACACCGAAAGCACTTGCAACGAACCTGAGAGCCTATACGGTAGGGGATGTGCTGTCGTCGGACAAGCAGACGATTCTTATCGAGTGGCTGAAAGGCAACACAACGGGAGACAAGCTGATTCGGGCGGGCGTCCCTAAAGACTGGAAGGTCGGAGATAAGACGGGAGCCGCAAGCTACGGAACACGAAACGATATCGGTATCATATGGCCACCGAATAAAAAGCCCATTGTCATTGCAGTGCTGTCTAGCAGAGATAAGCAGGACGCCACTTATGATGATGCGCTCATTGCTGAAGCTACCAAGGTTGCTGTTGAAGCACTGACGGCTGTAAAACCGTAATAGATCAACAAGTGAGGTGATCACCAGATGATAGACAACGGTGCATACTTACTCGTAAAAAAAGGGGATCCCAACCTATTTACCACACGCAAATATCTCACCAAGGATCGCTGTACAATCGGGCGGAGGGGAACTGGTTTTCAACTGGACATTACATTTTCCAGTCCGTACATTTCGAGAATGCATGCAGCCTTTCAAAGGATCGGGAATGATTACAAGATTATCGATCTGGAAAGCAAGCATGGCACAGAGGTAAACGGGACGCCCCTTCATTATTCCTCTCACATTCTGCGCCACGGGGATCAAATAAGCTTGTCAAAAGGGGTAGCAGAGCTCGTCTTTTTACGAGAGGCCAATAGACTGGATGATACAGTGGAGCTCCCTTTCACGCAGTCAAAGAACACGTCGCTTTTGCCAGGATTGGAGTTTCATTTGGAGAGAAGAGAAGTTCGTCTCGATGGGACTAGACTGCATTTGACCGGAAAAGATATGGATTTGCTGAAGCTTCTCTACCAAAAGGCGAACAGCGCCGTTAGTTTTGAAGAAATCATGCTGACAGTATGGCCAGAGCGAATGCTGCATGAGGGCAATGTCCCGGATGTCGGACGAGTGGAAGTCAATGCGCTCGTCTATCGATTAAGGAAAAAGCTTCGGCGCTACGGGCAGCAAATCACGACGATTCCGCGATATGGATATCGCTTAGATGTTTGAAACAGGGAAAAGCAAAATCCATGCTTGAAAGGTGAGATTCATTTGAAGATTCATAAAGGATGGATAGGGAAAGCTGTATGTAGTATGTTCCTGACAGTCGCCGTTGCTCTGACATCTTTTTCTCATCAAACGATTGCCCAATCTGTAACAGCATCTCCCACTCAGATTACCAATCCAGAGAAGAGCATTGTATTAACAAAATTGAATGACAAAGTATGGTTACATACAACCTATAATGAATGGAATGGCACAACCTATGACCACAATGGGTTAATCGTTTCTACGTCCAAAGGGATCGTCCTGATTGATACAGCATGGGGGGACACCCAAAAAACGGAAGAGCTATTACAGTTGATTAAGAAGCATTGGAAGAAAGACGTTGTGTTGGCGCTGATTACACATGCACATGATGACAGCATTTCAGGTATCCGTGCGTTACTCCATCAAAAAATAGATGTACGCAGTACACGTTTGACGGCAAAATTAGCGAAAGAATATGGATATCCTTCGCCCAATCCGACACTCGATGAAAAGCCCGTAATAAAGGTAGGCGACACGATCTTAGAAGCCTATTATCCTGGGGAAGGGCATTCGAGTGATAGCATTACCGTTTGGCTTCCCCAATCCAAAATATTATTTGGTGGATGCTTCGTCAAAGCATTAGATGCCAAGGATCTCGGAAATCTTTCAGATGCCAATGTAGAACAATGGGATGACTCCGTTCAGAAGGTAATCGAAAAATATCCACAGGTCGAAACCGTTGTACCTGGACATGGAAACACGGGAGGCAAAAAATTGCTTGATCACACCATTGAGCTAATCAAACAACATTCCCAGAAGCAAGCAGCTAAAACAAACTCCTTCTCAAGACCAACATGAGAAGGAGTTTATTTATGTAAGGTGTTTTCTTTTTTCTTCCAATCGTCTAAACTTTTGATATAGGCCAGAAGTCATTGCTCTATTACCACAATGATTCAGTCATAGGAGTCCTCATTATGAAAAAAATCGTAGGTATTGCCTTGATGATCGCTTTACTAGGCTTCAACGCCTATTTGTGGCCGACCCTGATTCACGCCGTAAAAACAGATGGACGAACCGATGTGAAAACAGCATCTGTCTCGCAAAAAGCAGGTACGGCAAAGCCCGCTATGGATTTGGCGAATCAAGGTCCGCGCGCCGAAAACGTTTCTGCCTATCCGGTTGAAAAGCCTGTGGCTGTGTCAGCACCTGTACCAGCACCAGCGCAGAAACAAAGCGAAGGAAAGCCAAAAACAAAAGCGGTAGCAGCTGCTAAAACGAACACACCGAAGAAGAAAACACAAAAGACGAAAACCGCAACAAAACCAGTCAAAAAACAGACGGCACGTCCTCCGGTACATAAGGTGCCAACGTATCCGGCCTGGGATGATAACGGCCTCTATGTCGTAGACGATGGAGGACCAGGAAGCAATTGGGTGAGGCTGTCGGATGGTTCTTTGTTGCGTAAGAGCGACGGGACACGGACATTTAACCTGCCCTATGATAAGAATCCATTCACTGGAGAGATTAAGCCGACAGTGGAACCGATGTCAGAAGCGGCGTATAAAATGTGGAAGGGCAATCAAGCCCAGCAGCCATCGCCATTCAGCCCGTCACCGTTCGGGCGATAATGAGTCGCGAAAAATTGCTCCGAGAAAAGGAGCAGTTTTTTTCGATAAGTAGTCAAATTTGAATATAATAATGTATAGTACTTTGATTTGACCACTCAGGAGGGTGAAGCAATGATTGCAAGAGAAAGTAAAGTGAATAGGGTGTTGGCGGGGCTTCTGCTTGGTCTCCTGATGGCTTCCATGGACAATACGATTGTCGCGACGGCGATGGCTACGATTGTCGGTGAGATGGGCGGCATGGATAAGTTTGTTTGGGTGACATCAGCGTACATGGTCGCTACGATGGCGGGAATGCCGATTTTCGGTAAACTCTCCGATATGTATGGGCGAAAACGTTTTTACGTATTTGGTCTCATTGTATTTTTGTTAGGGTCCATTTTATGCGGGACGGCAAACAGCATCGTTGAGTTGAGCATTTATCGGGCGATTCAAGGGATTGGCGGCGGAGCGCTGATGCCTATTGCCTTCACGATTATTTTTGACGTATTCCCGCCGGAGAAGCGTGGAAAGATGACGGGACTTTTCGGAGCTGTATTCGGTACGTCCAGCGTATTTGGACCTTTGCTGGGGGCGTATATTACCGAATATGTCAGCTGGCATTGGATCTTTTACATCAATGTACCGATTGGTGCTGTGTCCCTCTGGTTGATCTCCATGTATTACAAGGAGTCACTGGAATATCGCAAGCAGAGCATTGACTGGTGGGGAGCGATTACGCTGGTCGGAGCTGTAGTGAGTCTGATGTTTGCACTGGAGCTGGGCGGCAATCAATACGCGTGGGATTCGATGCAGATTATTGGATTGTTCTCTTCCTTTTTCTTGTTGTTTGTGATTTTTCTATTTGTCGAGAAGCGGGCGTCTGATCCGATTATTTCGTTCTCCATGTTCAAGAAGCGGTTATTTGCCACGACAAATGCGATTGCACTGTTGTATGGAGCTGCTTTCATTATCGCTACGGTGTACCTGCCGATTTTTATCCAAGGGGTATATGGCGGGTCAGCGACGAATGCCGGATTGCTATTGACACCGATGATGCTCGGTTCGGTTGCTGGAAGCCAGCTAGGCGGATTTTTGACGACGAAGACCAGCTTCCGCAATATTATGCTTCTGTCCGCAGTCTTTTTCATACCAGGTATTTTCCTTTTGAGTACACTGACGCCTGATATTCCTCGTTCAATCGTTACGCTTTATATGGTGATTGCAGGGTTTGGTGTGGGCTTTTCTTTCTCCACCTTGGGAATTTCAGCGATTCATGGCTTTGATATGCGTCAAAGAGGATCGGCCAGTTCGACGAACTCTTTTTCCCGTTCATTGGGGATGACATTGGGGATCACGGTGTTTGGTATCTTGCAACGCAACTCGTTTGAAAACGGCATGTTCTCTGCCTTCGGGGGACAAGAGATGACGAATGCCATTACGGATCCGCGAGCGATTTTGACACCAGAAGCGCGCGAATCCATTCCGGGTCCTGTTTTGGATCAAATGATCGATATTCTCGCGTCATCGATTGCGAATACGTTTACGTGGGCGCTCGTTCCTGCTGTTCTTGCTCTCGTGTGCATTTTGCTAATGGGAAATGATCGGGCGCTGGCGAAATCGCCTTCCGCACCGAAACCGGAACGCGGGTAGAGGAGAATCGTCATGAGTCTAAAATTGCTTGTTCTGGGATTGCTGATGGAAGGGGAGAAGCATCCCTACGAGGTTCAGCAGCAGGTGAAGGCTAGGGGAATGGATTGTTACATGAAATACGCCAAAGGCTCCCTCTACTATGCCTTCGACCAACTGGAAAAGAGCGGGATGATCGAGGTCAAAGAAATCATTCGTGAGACTAACCGCCCAGATAAGACGATGTATGGGATCACGGAAAAAGGCGAAGAGCAATTTCAACAGCTTCTCTTGGAAGAATTGCAAAAACCGATGCAGCTGACCCATCCGATCTACGCGGCTCTTACTTTTGCTTCGTACGGTGATCCACAGAAAATGGATGAGGCCTTGGAAGTGAACATCCAGGAGGTAAGACGGTTAGCTGGATTATTGGAATCGATCCAGGAGGAAAAAAGAGAGAGGCTTAGCTGGGGAGCACGAACGATTCTGATCGGTGCCATTGAGCATTTGCACGCAGAGATGCGCTGGATGGAACGTATCCGGGAAGAAGCTTGGGGCCGTTGATTTTGAATATATTATGAACATTGGACTATTTTCATCATTATGATAGTTTTTCGTTTATAATAGTGGTAATTTCAATGGCAAGGATGGTACCCGCACATGATGAAATCTGCCCTCGGACGTTTCCGTCTCATCGGCCTGATCGAAGGTATCTCGTATTTGGTACTTCTCGGAATTGCTATGCCGCTTAAGTATTTTTGGGATTATCCAGCCGCAGTAAAAATTGCCGGCTCGCTTCATGGATTGTTTTTTGTCCTGTATATTTTGGCGTTGGCACATGTTACAATGACCAATAAGTGGTCCTTTTTGAAAGTGATCGGGGCATTTATTGCTTCATTACTGCCATTCGGCAACTTTGTTCTGGATGCACGCCTGAAAAAAGAGCAGTAAGTATACAAATTACACATTATGTAAGGCATTAGAAGGCGGGTCATTGTACCCGTCTTTCGTACATATTCAAAAGAGAAAAAAATGGAGGGGATCTGTGTGGAGACCAGAATTTTAGCAGGAATTCTTTTGTGGGACGAAGAGGAACAGTACGTTCTTGAAACCGTGATGGAGGACCGTTTCAAGCTGGTTCTGCCGCAGATTATCACGCTTGCAAGCACAGAAGAAAAGGTAGCGACGGATGAATTGAACGAACAATACTTCGGTCAAAATGTCATTGCCAGATGCTTTGTTTGATATGAACAGATAATTCAGAAAAAAAGGTGTGGATAGGTGTGGAACTGCGTGACCGCTATGCTGGAAGTTTGCTAGGGTTGGCCGTTGGAGATGCACTCGGCACAACTTTAGAATTTCGTAAACCGGGTACCTTCGAGCCGCTTACAGAAATGATCGGGGGAGGACCATTCGATTTAAGGCCAGGAGAATGGACGGATGATACGTCGATGGCCCTGTGCCTGGCTGAGAGCTTGATTACGAAAAATGGCTTCGATCCGGTTGATCAGATGAACCGATACGTAGCTTGGTTTCGAGAGGGTTATATGAGCTGCAAGGATCATTGCTTCGATATCGGGAATATCACCAAAGAAGCACTGTGGCGTTTTGAGCAGACGAAAAATCCATACAGCGGATCGGATCACCCGATGTCGGCAGGGAATGGCTCCATTATGAGGCTAGCACCAGTCGCACTCTATTATGCCAAACAGCCGGAGCTCGCCATCGATTACTGCGCGCAAAGTTCTCGAACTACACACGCAACGGCAAAGGCAGTAGACGGCTGTCGTTTTTTCGGGGCATTGCTCCTGGGGGCTCTACAGGGTATTTCCAAAGAGGAGTTGCTTGCTGATTCGTTCTCTCCTGTAGGCGATCTATGGGAAAAGCAACCGCTTGATCCTGATATCGCCCGTGTCGCGAATGGCTCCTACAAAGAGAAAACTAGAAAAGAGATCAAAGGATCTGGATATGTCGTCGATTCGCTTGAAGCGGCGCTTTGGGCATTTCATTCCAGTCGTTCTTTTGAAGAAGGCCTTTTCCTAGCGGTAAACCTCGGTGATGATGCAGATACGACAGGAGCTGTCTACGGTCAAGTGGCAGGTGCTTATTACGGAGTAGAAGGCTTGCCTCAACGGATGCTTGCGCTGTTGGCCAAGCGGGAGTTGATGGAGGAGTTCGCGCGGAAATTGTACGAGCACGCTAACCACTAACCGACAAAATGGAAAATAGGTGAAAAACGATAAGCACTACCAATCAGGCAGTGCTTATCCTCAAGTTTAGGCATGGACAAGTTCTGGCGCTTGCATATGAAGTGGAGGCGGAACCAACCAGCCTTTTTCTTTTAAAATCCGTAGCAATCTGAGACCAAATTGAGCTTTTGCAACATGGTACTGACCAAAGAGCATTCCGATATCTTCTCGAATGGATTGAGCCATTATTTGACTGCAAGTAAGCATGCCGGCTGCAATATCTCTTGAAACACCGGTAGCGATCTCAGGGTCATTAAGACGGGCACCGGCCGGAATGCTTTCCAGATTCGCTACCGGGCGATCGGGTGGTGTAGGAGGCAGTCCAATCCCATTTACTTTGAGCAATTCCTCCAGTTGTTCCACCTCTTGTTTCATGCCTCGCGTAATGTCTTCGAGGAAGCTTTTCAGATCATGATCACCAGTTTGGTTGAGTGCTGTTTGATAAGCAGCAATCAATCCCTTTGTTGTTGCAAGATACATCCATACTCCAAAAACCTCGCCATAATGCATAGGTTCATTTTGCGGATTGCCTGATAAAATCCCCATTAACGTCCTCCCAGTACTCAGTAGAGTTTTGATATCCATTCGGGTTCTCCTAACTTTGTGATGTAACCCAAAGATAAGATTTACAAGGGGGACAGGATATATTCCCAAAGGGAAGAGGAGAATTATTTTCCGGGTTCTTTCTTGATACGATTATGATCGTATATCCCCAGAAAGCGATGGTACACAAGTTCTGCTACACCTAAAAGGGTTACCGTAATGATTAACTCGCCAAAACTGAGTGGCCAATCCAGCCATCTGGCAACTGCCCATAAGTAAATAGCAGCGATCACTGCATCTGCAATCGTAGCCGTAACATTATTGGTAGCTCGTAATATCAATTGATCGCCAATCAGATATGCTATGACGGTCAAACCGAGTGCCGTTAAAATAGCGGATGTCCAGGATGCATTTGCAAACCACCATAAACAAGCGACAACAATAATGCCGTTAACAGCAGTCTTGATTAAAAATCGATTCATTTTTTTACTCTCCTCTACTACAGTCGGAAACAAAGTGATTTTCAGCCAGCTTTCCTATAGGAAAATAAGTGTTCTCCATGCTTACTGTTTTACAAAACAACAAGGTTTATGCGGATGCTGTTTGGCCTAATCAAACACCCTTATCATAGAAAGGATGTTTGAATTTATAGGAAAAAATTCTTTGATAGCCGAATTTTACCGCTGTTATAAAAATACCTTCAATTATATGATTATCACGATTACAAAATCATCATAATACCCGGTCTGGGTGGGGGTAGGAGAGCAATGGGCTTGGCGTTTGTTTTGATCATCATCGGGATCAACATTTTGTACGTTTCGTTTTTTACGCTGCGACTACTGATGGTGATCAAGGGCTATCGGGTGTTGGCATCCCTATTAGCGATGGTGGAAGTATTCGTGTATTTGAAAGGGTTGGAGATTGTTCTGGACAACCTGGACAATCCGATCAATCTCGCAGCCTACTGTATCGGTTGGGGAATGGGTGTATTCATCGGCAGCAAGATCGAGGAGTATCTGGCCTTGGGCTATGTCACGCTGCAAGTCGTTGTGGATTCCGTTGACTTGGAGGTTCCTGTGAAGCTGCGTGAACACGGCTTTGGCGTTACTTCCTGGATAGCAGAGGGACGCGACGGACATCGTCTCATGATGCAAGTGTTGACGAAGCGCAGCAACGAGAAAAAACTGTGGAATCTCATTCATGAGATTGCGCCAAAAGCATTCGTGATCTCTTTTGAGCCGAAACATTTGAAGGGCGGCTTCTGGGTGAACCGCCTACGGGGATAATCCCTTGTGACGAAAACAAAAAATCAGCCAGCCCTCTTTTGCAGATACAAAGCAAGAGAGGGCTGGCTTTTCGTATGGTTACTGCTGGCTTGCTTTAGCAGCCTGGAGCAGCATTTCTTTGGAAACTGTTGGCGAATCGGTAGCTACACGATACATAATCGGTTGCTCTCCATCTTGATCCAACCAAGACAGCTCTTGATACTGACCGGATTCACTAAACAAGAACTGATCGTTTTTTGTGTAATGCGCTTTTTTTCCGCTAACAGTTACTGCGTCGTATTTCGTTGTTTCTGGCGTGCTCAATTGTACATCTAGCTGTTCCTTCGGGAATTTCTCAACCGTGACAAAGATGCGTTCTTTTTGCTTGTTCTCATACAGGCTCGTATACGCTTCGATAGGTGAAGTCGCTTGTGGAACGACTTTCCATACGACACTTTTACCTGTTTCCTTGCTTTCTTCTTGAAGTTCATGCAGCCACTGCTGTCCTTCTTGACCCATCATGACACCGTAGGGGGTGCCTTGTTTGCCCTCAAGGAATGAAAAGCTGTCAGGAAGCTGGTGTGGCAAGGCATGTGAGAGAGAAGCTTCTTCACTGAGGACGGCAGTCCATGCTTTCCAATCTTTCACGATATCCGGCTTTTCTATGCCGATCGTGGGGTTTTGTTGAAAGAGAGGGTGCTTCTCTTTTTCCAGCGCTGCGAAATAGACGAGGGCTGTTTCGCCTGTTGCCAGTTTGTTCTCTACGTTTGCCAATCCCAGCCGTATTTCTTCAGGGGTTATTTGCGTCAATGTAAAATCCTTGTGAGCTTGAACTTCCATACGGACAGAGCCTTCATCAACTTTGTACAACAAGCTGTGTGTCGCATAACCAAAACCAGTGAGCAGGGCGAACGCTGCTGCAACATGTACCAGCTTTGGACGAAAGCGCATCCCTTTGTGCAAACGCCACTTGCCAGCCAACTCCATTTTGGCTACTCGTTCGATTTTGCTGTCCAATGCAGGATCAATGTGTAGCTTCCCTGCAGCGTATTCATACTCATTTCTCACCTTTTTTTCAATGAACATGAAAAGATGCCTCCTCACGATTGATTCGATGCTCAAAATGCTCTCTCAATTTTTTCATCGCCAAGTGGTGTCTCGATTTTACCGTTCCGAGCGGGATTTGTAGAATCGCTGCAATTTCCTCCAAGGAACAGTTTTGATAGTAACGCAGTACGACGATTTCCTTGAGCTTGAAGGATAATTTCTCTACGGCGGGAATGACCTCCAGCTCATCACTGATTGCCCCCAGCTTATCCTCCATACCCGCGACAGGTGCTTCGTAGCCTTTTTCCTTAACCCGCTCCAACAGACGGAATCTTCGCCAAATGCTTCGATTCCAGTTGCGAACCTGCCGCACAATCAATCCGTTGAACCATGGGATAAAGGGTTGCTCCACATCGTACCTGTCGATGCTTCGAATCAACTCTACGTACACTTCACTCATCATGTCGTCTACATCTTGTTTGTGCGGCGCCAGAAAATAGATCAGGTTGTAGGCGTACGTGCGAGTTGCTCGATAGACTTCTTGAAAAGCTTCTTCCTCTCCTCGGCGCATCCGGATGAGCCAAGGCTTTACGTTTTCCTCTTTCATAGGCCGGCCTCCATTCAGGTGTTACATGATATATTGGCTCCCATTCAACTGGTAGGTTCACTTTATTTTTTTATTGCTCGTTATTAGAAAATTATAAACAGAAAAACTTTTCTTTGTCTTTTTCAGTAGTTTTGGGTAGTTCGACATTAGTATACAAAATAAGACATAGAGCAAGGGGGGATTTAAGGTTGATCAGTTTTCATCAAGTAAATAAACACTACGGAAGTTTTCATGTCCTCAAAAACATCAACCTGCATATCAACCAGGGAGAAGTCGTCGTGGTCATTGGCCCGTCAGGATCGGGTAAAAGCACGATGGTTCGTTGCATCAACAGATTGGAAACGGTTACAAGCGGAGAACTGGTGGTAGACGGGGTAAAAGTGAACGATAAAAACACCGATATCAACAAGCTGCGTCGGGACATCGGTATGGTGTTCCAGCACTTCAATCTATACCCGCACAAGACCGTACTGCAAAACATTACGCTGGCACCAACCAAGGTTCTGGGCGTATCGCAGAAAGAAGCCGAAGAAACGGCTCTCTACTATTTGGAAAAGGTAGGGATTCCGGAAAAGGCGGAAATGTTCCCAACGCAACTATCTGGCGGTCAACAGCAACGCGTGGCGATTGCACGCGGACTGGCTTTGCGACCAAAAATCATGTTGTTTGACGAACCGACCTCTGCGCTTGATCCCGAGACGATCGGCGAAGTGCTCGACGTCATGAAGAAGCTGGCAAAGGAAGGCATGACGATGGTGGTCGTGACGCATGAAATGGGCTTTGCCCGCGAGGTGGCAGATCGCATCGTGTTTATGGATCAGGGCACGATTCTCGAAGATTCTACACCAGAAGAGTTTTTCGCAAGTCCGCGTGAAGAGCGTGCGCGTTTGTTCTTGAGTCGGATTTTGAATCACTAAATATATAAAACGATAGAGAAAAGGGGTATTCAGATGAAAGCAAACAAGCTGTGGAAAAAAGTAGCAGGTATGGGTCTCGTTCTGATGTTGAGCGCAACTGCGTTGGCAGGCTGTGGTGGAGGTAGTAAAACAGAAGGCGGCGCACAAGGCACACCAGCCGCAGCAGGTGCGGGAACATTGGCAAAAATCAAAGAAAGAGACAAATTAGTAGTCGGAGTTAAGTACGACCTGAACCTGTTTGGGTTGAAAGACCCGGCAACTGGAAATGTAGAAGGCTTCGATATCGATATTGCAAAAGCAATTGCGAAGAAAGTACTCGGGGACGAAAACAAAATCGAGTTGAAGGAAGTAACCTCCAAAACGCGTATCCCGATGCTGAAAAACGGAGAAATTGACGCGATTATCGCAACGATGACCATTACAGAAGACCGTAAAAAAGAAGTAGACTTCTCTGACGTGTACTTCCTGGCAGGTCAATCCTTCTTGGTGAAAAAGGACAGCTCCATCAACGGTCTGAAAGACATGCAAAAAGGCATGAAAATCGTGACCGCGAAAGGCTCTACTTCTGCGAAAAACATCAGAGCGAGTGCTCCTGATGTAGAAGTACTTGAATTTGAAAACTACGCGGAAGCCTTCACAGCACTCAAAGCTGGTCAAGGTGACGCGCTGACAACTGATAACGCTCTCCTGTACGGCATGGCGAAGCAAGATCCGAACTACCGTGTAACAGAAGAGACCTTCACGGAAGAGCCATACGGTATTGCAATCAGCAAAGGTGACGCTGAATTCGTGAAAACCGTGAACGATTTGCTAAAAGAAATGAAAGAAAACGGCGAATACGACAAGATTTATGAAAAATGGATCGGAACAAAACCTAAAAAATAATGCGGTTCGACTCCATAAAGAATGAGCGGTTTACTCTGCCGCTCATTCCCTTATATTCCTAACAGAATTTTGCACACAAGGGGGATCGCATAAGAGATGATCGATTTTTCTATCTTGTTTGATCACATGGATATGTATCTCGAAGGCTTTTGGAACACCTTGCAGGCGAGCCTGCTTGCTCTCGTCGGGAGCTTTGCACTGGGGACGCTCTTTGCGATCTTTCGGATTTCTCCGATTCGACCACTCAAGTGGATCGCTACGGTTTACGTCGAGTTTGTACGTAATATCCCGCTGATTCTCGTCGTTTTCCTCTTTTTTGTGGGCTTGCCGGCAATTGGTATCGTACTGGAGCCCTTTATTGCAGGTACGCTTGGCTTGACCGTGTATACGGCAGCATTTATCGCGGAGACGATCCGCGCAGGCATTTTGGCGATTCCAAAAGGACAGACAGAAGCCGCTCGCTCCTCGGGATTGACGTACGGACAAACGATGCGCTATATCATTTTGCCGCAAGCGATCAAGGTCGTGATCCCGCCGATGGGCAACCAGTTTATCAATCTCGTTAAAAACTCCTCGGTATTAGGTGTGATTGCAGGTCTTGACCTGATGTATTTTGGAGATCTGATCGCGGCTGATACGTTTGTTACCTTTGATGTGTACATTTTTGTAGCTGTTTTCTATTTGATTCTGACCCTTCCGTTGAGCGCGTTCGTCAGTTATTTGGAGCGACGCTTGGCTGGAAGCCGCTAAGAAGGAGGGGACATCATGGACTTTATCGGAGCCTATACGCCCAGTCATTTGACCTTCCTGCTCGAAGGCTTTTGGGTCACCTTGCAGGTCGCTTTCTTGTCTATTGTCTTCAGCTTTTCCATTGCGATTGTCGTAGGGGTTTTGCGTTACGCAAAAATTCCTGGAGTTTCACAAGTTCTCGGGACAATCGTAGAGCTGATTCGCAATTTACCGCTCTTGTTGATTATTTTCTTTACGTATTTTGCTCTCCCGGAAGTGGGAATCAAGATGGACAAGTTTTGGGCCGCTGTTCTGGCGTTGGTTATTTTCGAAGCAGCAATGCTATCGGAAATCGTGCGAAGCGGTTTAAATTCGGTCGAAAAAGGACAAATTGAAGCTGCACGTTCTTCTGGTCTGAATTATGTCCAGACACTGTGGCATGTTGTTCTGCCACAGGCTCTCAGAAGAATGGTCCCTCCGATTGTGAGCCAATTTATTTCGCTCTTGAAGGATACGTCGCTGGCAGTCGTAATCGCTTTGCCAGAGCTGATGAACCATGCGCAAATCATCAACGGACGCAATGTCAATTACGTCATCCCGACCTTCCTGATGGTGGCAGTGATGTACTTTGTCGTCAACTACGCGTTGTCAGTCGTCTCCAAGCGACTGGAAAACAAGCACGCTTAATCGTTCTATCTTTGCAGATCTCCGATTCTTAGTAAAATAAGAATAGGAGATCTTTTTCCGTAGGAAAGGAGCAGCTATGCGAGAACGCCTTTTGATCCTGTTTATTATCATGCTGGCAACTGCTTTTTTTGGAGAGATGAAGGTAAACCCCGTAGGCGGGTCATTTCGTTTTTCCTTGGGCATCGCTGCTTTCTTTTTCGGGTTGCTGTGGTTTTCGTCTGTACCTGTATTGTTGACGGGATTTTTTACAGGGACGTTTATCTTCGGATTTCGCGTCGGAATGGATGTCTTTTTTACATACCGTCCGTACATGGAGAGTGTGGCTGCCCATCTTCCCTCAGCCTTTTACTATTTCACTTTTACCGTCCTGTTTTATTTGCTCCGAGCACGTAGCTATCGTGAGTTCCCCCTGTGGCTGGGGTTGATAGGTGCATCTATTGATTTCGTCTCCAATGTGGTAGAGATCCAGGTACGACAGTATTTCACTGATTTTCCGCCGATCACTTGGCAGAGCTTTTTGATGCTTCTCTTCTTTGGAGTCTTGCGCAGCTTTTTTGCTGTCGGCTTGTACAACAGCTTTTCGATCAGGCAGTTGCGGGCAGTGGGAGAGGTGCGTCAGCAGGAGCTGGAGCGTCTGCGGATGATTAATACGGAGCTGTATGAAGAAGCCTTTTACTTACGCAAATCGATGACGCATTTGGAAGAAATCACGCGCGAGAGCTACCAGCTCTACAGGCGTCTGCTCACCTCGGATCATGCGGAATCCCCGACGGCCTTGGCGATTGCCGAGAATGTGCATGAGGTGAAAAAAGATTCGCAGCGGATGCTGGCGGGCATTTCCAAGCTGATTAATCAGGAGGGGCTAGCACCACAGCTGCCGATCAAAGAGCTGTGTGAGTTGGTTGCCCGCGCGAATCAGAAATACGCAGAGATGTTGGGAAAAGATATACGAATTGAGTGGAGCTGTAACATTAACCTGTCGACCAGCCAAATCTATGCACTGCTCTCCGTGCTAAACAACCTGGTAGCCAATGCGGTAGAAGCGATTCCCACGTCGGGACGGATTGAGCTGAATGCGAAGCTGATTCATCGTCATCTGGTGTTAAGTGTACTTGACAGCGGTCCGGGAATTCCGCTAGAAGAGCAGGAATGGGTGTTTCAGCCCGGGTATACGACCAAATACGATGAACAGGGAAATGCATCTACCGGAATTGGTCTGACGCATGCCCGTGGAATTGTCCAAAGCCTACATGGAAGCTTGCGTATTTTACCGGATCAGAAGCAAATGACGCACTTAGAAGTACAAATTCCGACCGACCAATTACTCGGAAAGGAGGGAGTGTAAGCCATGATACGTTTCTTTTTAATTGAAGATGATGCTGTAGTGCGCCGCATGCTCGAACGGATTATTCAAGACAGCGGGTTGGGCGAAATTGTAGGGCAAGCCAGCGATGGTAGTCACGTATCGATTGATCAACTGTATGGGGTCGATGTCATTTTGATCGACTTGCTAATGCCGGGGCTCGATGGCATCCAAACGATAAAAAAGTTGCAGGCAGATGGCTTCGCGGGCCGCTTCATCATGGTGTCACAGGTGGAAAACAAAGAAATGATCGGGGAGGCTTATTTGCAGGGGATTGATACCTTTATTCAAAAACCGATCAACCGCTTGGAAGTCATGGCAGTGCTGAAGCGGGTATCGGATTACTTGTCGCTGGAAGCATCTCTGCAAACCATCCGCAAATCATTGCAAATCCTGGATGTCAAAGCAAAAGACCCGCATACCAGCGGCTTGAAAGGTCAGTCTTCCGATCAGGACAACCTGGCACAAAAAGCGAGAAAACTGCTGTTGCAGCTAGGGATCGCGAGTGAAGCCGGGGCTCCCGATCTACTATTGATCATGGAATGGCTCGTACAGGATGAGCGACAGGGAGACAAGCTGCACGAATTGCAGCTCAAGGAACTGTATACACAAATTCTGCTGAAGGTGCATGCCAGTCTGGATGAGCATGGGATTACTAAAGAGGTGCGTGCCATGGAGCAACGGATTCGCCGGATGGTCCTGCAAGCCTTTACGCATCTTTCCTCATTAGGGTTGACCGACTATGCCAACCCGACCTTTGAACACTTTGCACCACGACTGTTTGACTTTCAAGAAATTCGCCAGCGGATGCAAGAGCTGGAGGCGGGCGAAAAAACAACGAAGTGCCGGATTAGCGTGAAAAAGTTTTTATCTGTTTTTTATATGGAAGCAAAGACGCTATAAATAAAAAACGCGGGAGCCGATCATAAGGATCAAATCTCTCGCGTTTTTTTATTTATGCCTTGGCCTGATGAACAAGCTCGGAAAAGGCACCATACAAACCAATTGCTCCATACTGCTGTTGGTACTCCTCTATCGACCCATCACGCACGATTTTTCCGTTCATCAGAAAAATCGCCCGATCGGCTACTGCATCTGCCACCTGCAACTGGTGAGTCGTAAAGAGAACGGATTGACCCGCGAGCTTTACTTCCCGCACGAGATCGACGAAGGCATCCATCCAATACGGATCGAGTCCATTGGTCGGTTCATCGAGGACGACGAGTGCAGGCTTTGCCAATATCGCTTGGGCAAACAAGAGGCGCTGCTGCATACCTTTGGAGAACTGAGACACCCGTTTGTTTCTCACATCATGCAGTCCCACCATTTTCAGCAGTCGATCCGCTTCTTCTGGGGTGCGATTGCGCAGGGAAGCGTAAAATTCGAGCGTTTCTTTCGCGGAAAGTCCGGCAGAAAACGTAAAGTGATCCGGCATATAACCGATTTCTTGAAGATACTCCACACGATTATCGTTCCAGTTCAACCCGTTTAGCTGAATGGTTCCCGAAGAAGGTGGGAGAATACCGACCAGCATCCGCAGGATCGTACTTTTCCCTGCACCGTTACCGCCGCATAAGGCGACGACCTGACCGGGTGCAATGTTCATACTGAATGGGTGAACGATTGTTTTCCCATTGATTTCCTTGGTAACCTGGTCGATGGTAAGTCCTGACATATTCATCTTATTACCTTCTTTCCCATACCCGGATGGCTATGAACAAGGTCGCACTGATCCAGAGTAGACTGAGTGCGACAAAGATGAGATCACCAAGCGGAGAATCAGCCCAGTACACCCATTTGTAGTATTCAGGTCCAAAGATCGAGCCACCGCCTAATCTGGCAACGGAAAAGATTCGTACAAACTCCGCTGGGTTGAGAAATGTTGCGAGCTGAAGCAGAGGCTTGATCCATGTATAAGGGACGAAGCTGAGCACAGAGATGAGTAGAGTAGGCCATGCCAGAATATAGAAGAACCAGATGCTGACCCCCATTGTCAAAGCCTGCCAACGGTTTTTACTGATGGCGCCAATCAGCATGGCAATTCCCAAAAATAACAGAATGAGACAGATGGAAAAGGCAAGCAAAAACAAGAGAGTCGAAAATGCAAAGCTTTTTCCTAACAGCATGCCAGCTACACCAGACAACCCATACCCGAAGCTGACGATCGCGACTAATACGAGTGCTTGTCCCAAGTATTTCCCCACCAAGAAGGAGAAGGTTGTCATAGCGTAGGTAGAGAGGAGCTGCCAGCTACCCTCTTCTTTTTCCGCCGTCAAAGAAAAAGAAGAGAGAAGCATCGTCATTAGTGGCAGCAAATACAAAATCAGATTCAGCATGGTACCTGTCGTATACGTATAACCCTTCATGTAGGACTGCGATTGGATGATCAAGAGTCCCAAACTAAACAGGGAGAACAGAGCCATAAACGAGTAGGACCATGGATTGCGAAAGCCTACCTTCACTTCTCGTTTGGCAATCAGATTGATGTGCAAAGACTCCACTCCCTCTGTTAGTTGTGTGTGGTTGGGGTAGTACTGTTGCTTCCGTGATCAGCTGGTTTGCTTTCGTGACCGCCATTGTGTTGACCTTCGGAAGACTGACCGTCTTTGTTCATGTGCTTGCTCATGCCGTTTTCCCAGCTATGATTTTTCAATTCCGCTGCACTCATGACAATGCCTTTCTTTTGCTCTTGAACAAAGCTGTCTGCAGCAGACTTCTCTTTGAAGGAATAGATGCCATACGTCATTGGCGTTTTGAAGTCTTTGTCGTAAGCGTAGGTAGCTTGCTCTGCTTTTGTCCATTCTGCTGTGTAGTAATCGCGGACAAATTGTACAGCCACGTTATCGGTTCCATTTTCTTTCGTCCAGTTGTGCAGGCAGCCGAGATCATCGAACTTCAGGGCTTTTCCATCTTTTAAGACGATTTCAGTAGCATTGTGATCGTTAGGGACATGCATTTTGCAAAGGTCGCATTTGTCTACGCCTTCCGCGATATCTACTGGTTTCGGCTCTTCGCTTCCGCAGCCGACCATTAGCAGGCTGATACCGATAATTGCTCCGACTGTTGTGCACCATTTTTTCATTTTGTTCATGATTTTTTCACTCCTATATAAATGATAGAACAGCTTCCTATTAACAAGATAAGTCCAAGAATGCCAGCACCCCAACCGCTCGTTTCCCCGGATTCAATGAGCATGGTGTCCGAGGGTTGCATTAAAGGAGATGCGTCCTTGATTGCTGAGCCGGCTCCACTTGTAAACAAGCCTTCCAGAAACACGAATCCCGGGGCTTGGAAAAACAGCTGATAGGCAGGAACCGCATCGGTCAAACCCAGATAAAAAGGATTCATCTCGTACGGCAAATCACTGCGGGAATCTCCGTTCACATCAAGTCCTTGCAAATTGTCCCAGTAGTTTTTATTTAAGTTGTTGTTCTGACTATCCTGAGCTTGTGCTTGGATGACGTTGGAGACAAATTGGTTATCGGTTAATACGTTGTCAGAAGAGGACAAAAACTGCATGCCGATAAAGTTGAGACTGAGTAAATTGTTTTTAACCGTAATTCCGGATGATTGCTCTAAATACAGTCCAACGCGGTTCCCCTCAATCGTGTTGTTTGCAACCAGCGTATCCTGTACGGTAATGAGAAGAATTCCTTGCGAACCGGGATTTTTTTGCTGCTTCAAAAATTGATTCCCAGTAACCGTCAATTTGCGCGACTCCATAAGCTGGGAGCCCGTCACATTTTCCATTCCAATGTTGTTGATGACCGTCGTATCAGAGGTGCCCATGAAGTGATAGCCGTACCGCGAATTCGTCACCAGATTTTGTTCCAGATGGTTTCGATCGCTATTTTCGACGTAAAAGCCATCCTCGACATTCGTTACCTGATTTTTAATGAAACGGTTATGATGCGATTCACGCACGTCAATTCCGTTTCCTCGTTTCGCTTTTTCCGTTTGCTTTGGCTTTACTTCAGGCTGTGCTCCGTGATTATGTCCAGTACTGGTCGTTGGACTGCCATCGCCTTTGATTTTTCCGATGACTTGAACGTTGTGCAGCGTGTTGTAGTCTGCTTGCCGTAATTGAATACCGATCCCTTTCGTTTCAACGATGACATTCTCGAGAAAGTTTTGATCACCACGGATGACAAGAGCGGCTACGTCACTGTTGATTCGCTTGTCCACGATATGGATTCCTTGTAAGCTCACATTGTCGCTTTCAATCGTGAGCGTTGCCTCCTCCTCGGTCGGATTGATGATCTTCACTGGATCATTGGCCACCAATTGAATCGGCTTGGTAATGCGGATAGGACCTTTGTACAATCCATACGGGATGGTAACAGTATCGTTAGGGCGTGCTTGATCAATCATCGCCTGCAAGGAGTCAGAATCTGCAGGCGTCGCCTTGGCTGTGATAGGCAGCTGTAGGGCAACGATACAAATGACGGAGACGAAAAGTAGCGGGAGAGATAATTTTCGATTGTTCCATCGCAATGACAGGGTGCATCCTCCCCTATTCCACTAGAGAGCTCTCTCGTTTATTGCCGGATAGTCGGCTGCTAGCTACATTTAGGATAACAGCCTCTTTTCATTTTCGTATGACTCAACCGGGCTATAAAACGTGTCAAAAAACGCAACGATTTTTAAAAAATAGAAGGTTGCGAGCGGCTTGCACCTGAGGTGGCATTGTGAAATCAAAGCGGTCATACTAAAGGGAAGAGAAGGAAGAGGCGAAAAGGAGAGACGATAAATGGATACAAACATAGAGAAAGCACTGCGCACGACACTGGAATATTGGGATCGGATGAAAAAGAGCCACGAGGACGACGCGGAGGATGATGCGAATCAGTTTGAGGCTTCGTTTTACCGCATGATGGAGCAAATCCGCGAGTGGTACGATCAACTGGAGACGAAGCCTGATACGATAGAGGATGCACTGCTTCTGCCGGACATGGCAGAGGTTGCGGAGCAGTTACCTGTAGAGATCATGCTGAATTTTGAAACGGAGCTGGAATTAATCGTAGATGGGCAAATACGGGAGGATGATGAGAAATACGATTAAAAACAGAGAACTTGTTGCATCCTATCCTTGACATGATTTACTAGAATATGGTGTTTGGGGAGGGTAAGCACAAGTGGTACCTACTCTGTTGTGCGTCATTATCTTCATCATTCTTTTACCACCCATTGTATTTTTCGGTTACATGTATGCCTTGTCTAAACAGCCAAAGCACTCCATTATTCGGTCCCATCCATTTTTGGGGTGGATGCGTTATTTGCTGGAAAAGCTCGGGCCAGAGCTTCGCCAGTATTGGTTTGACGATGATACAGACGGTAGACCGTTTTCCAGAGCAGACTTCGTGGGCCTCATGTATGCGTCAAAATACCGGACGGACCTGATCTCGTTCGGAAGTAAACGTGATTATGAGAAGCCCGGCTTCTATTTGTCCAATGCGATGTTCCCGAAGCTGACGAGTGAACTGCGTATGGATAATGAAAAAGTCGTCCCCGGCAGAAAATACGAGATTACCCACGAAGGGCTGTTCACGAGAAGGGAAAAATTTATCGAGGAACAAGAGGTAAAGCCGTGGTTGCTACATGATGAGGACGTCATTGTCGTGGGAGAAAACAGAAGGCAGCCTTGGCGGCTGAAAGGGATGTTTGGTGCTTCGGCTACCTCCTTTGGAGCAGTGGGAGAGAACTATATCATGTCCACAGGGTATGGGGCACGTATGGCAGGCGGCTCTTGGATCAATACAGGAGAGGGTGGCGTCGCAGAAGTTCACCTCTCGACAGGCGCGGATATCATTTCGCAAATCGGGCCGGGGATGTTCGGCTTCCGTGATGACAAGGGCAAGTTTTCGATCGAAGAATTCAAGAACAAGGCTAACATTTCTAACATCAAGGCGTTTGAGCTGAAGTTCCATCAAGGGGCCAAAATACGCGGAGGTCACCTCGAGGGCTCCAAGGTCACGGAAAAAGTCGCGGCAGCAAGGCTGGTACCAGTGGGACAAACGGTCAATTCACCGAACCGCTTCGAGTTTCTCACCAATCCTGAGGAAGCCTTGCGATTCATCGGCAGTTTGCAGGAGGCGGGGGGTAAGCCTGTCGGTGTGAAAATCGTCGTCGGCGATCCGAAGCGATTGGAGCCGTTTTTTGAGAAGATGGTGGAGCTGTCGATTTATCCGGATTTCATCACGGTAGATGGCTCTGAGGGCGGGTCGGGTGCGATGTATAAGGCAATGGCAGATGGCATGGGCTTGCCGCTTTTCGCCGCGCTTATCATTCTCGATGATACGATGAGGAAGTTCGGCGTACGGGACCGCATCAGAATTTTTGCTTCCGGCAAGCTCGTTACTCCTGACAAAGTAGCGATCGCCATGGCATTGGGAGCGGATTGCGTCAACTCCGCGCGCGGCTTCATGATTGCAACTGGCTGCATCATGGCGATGCAATGTCATACGGGTAAATGTCCCACAGGGGTCACTACGACGGATTCCAAGTACCAGGAGGCGTTGGTTCCGGCAGAAAAGCAGTGGCGTGTCATGAACTATATTTTGCAGTTGAGGGAAGGCTTGTTCTCCCTGGCGGCAGCATGTGGCTTGGAGAGTCCGACTGAGCTGAGAAGAGAGCATGTCGTGTTTACCAATGAAAGCGGGGAGACCATGCGTGTCGTTGACTTGTTTCCGTACCCGGTCGTGTCCAGATAAGTATTTACAAAGAAGATAAATAATGGTATGGTGAATCAATCAGGCTATAGTACACCTTCCTTCTAACCCAATCCGATATTAGGGGTACTGCTTTCCTGATTTTTTTATGCCTATTATTAAAATGAAAAGGCCGTATGATCCTGTGTAAGCGATCATGCGGCCTTTATTTATGTCTATCGATTAGGATATCGTGTTTTGCCCAGGCTTCCAGTCCATTGGGCACAATCCGCCTGATTGCAGAGCTTCGATCACACGGAGCGTCTCATCTACGCTTCTGCCAACCTTGGAGTTGGAGATGACTGCGTATTGCAGGATACCTTCTGGATCGATGATGAAACTGCCGCGCAGCGGAGCTTTGGTTGCTTCGTCCAGCACACCGTATGCAATGGTCGCTTCTTTGCTGTAATCAGAAGCGAGCGGGAAGGAGAGCGGCCCGATGCCTTCACTCGATCTCATCCATGCTTTGTGTGTATGTATGCTGTCGCCGCTAATGCCAAGCACCTCGACATTTAAATCCGCGAACTCCTTGATCCGGCGGTTGAGGCTGAGGATTTCCGTCGGGCATACTTTCGAAAAGTCAAAAGGGTAAAAGAACAAAAGAAGCCATTTTCCACGATAATCTACCAAGCTCTTTGGCAGGGGAAATCCGTTGTCAAACGTTACGGTGTCCATCGTAAAATCAGGTGCAGGAAGTCCAATACGCGCTGTCATAGATCGATCTCCTCGTTTCTGATACCGTATGTCAGGTACTGGTATCAAAGTATCACGAAAGATCGAGACAATCAATTAGTTCTGAATATCAGAAGTATGGTGGAGGTTTTTTGCATTGTTCTTTTGTTGAAGGAAGAAAACGATTGGAAAGAAGGCAACCAAGAAACAACAGGCGGCGAGAATCGGAAATACGGATATTTCCAAAACAGCACGACCGAGATAGGTTTGCCAGCCGATTGCACCTAAACCGAGCAAGTAGGCGATACCTGCGAGATGGATGAAGCCAGTACGAGCAGTGGACACATGCTTTTTACGTTCAGCTAACCAAGCGACAAAAGGTACTGCTTGCAGAGCATGAAAGCCAATACCATGGAGCCAAATGATATTCCCTTGTTGCCCGACCACTCGACCATCATTGAATGAAATCCAGAGACCTGCCGCAAACGATAGCATAACCGCAATCATTGCATAGCGGATGCCAACTGCCAGCTCTGGGTGTAGGAAATAAGCTTTTCTGCGGAAAAACTGAATGGCAATGAATACATAAAAGAGGACCAAGAGAAGAGCCACAAAAGTAAAAATGGAACCGACAGTGACGTCAAAGGATGTGCCATTTTTGACGAACCTCGGGTCTACGCCGCGGAAGTTTTGTACGGTTTCCGCTCCGTACGAATAGAAAGCAAGCAGGATATAAGACCAGCGAAAGAAAGCTCTACTACGCGTGCCCAGGGCAGATAACGGAATGATGGCAGCTGTCGACAATAAAAATATTCCGAGTGCCGCATTAAAGGAAAACGCTTTCGAGACATCGCCATTAGGAGCGACGGGTCCTCCGTAAAGCATGACCCAGAGTGCGCATATGGCAGCTAGTAAGAAGCCAAGCAAGCCGGTATACACTAACCATTTCTCTCCTTGAAAGAACGGGGGGGCTGTATGATTTTTCATAACAGATTGATTCATGAATCGAGTTCTCCCTCCTGTAAAGTTTTGGTACTCTGGTATTCACTTTACAGGGATGAAGAATAGGGAATAACGGGCAGCGGATTGAAATCGAATTAGGTCCGGGGACGGATTTATTTCTCGTTCCTCCCGGAAAGCTTTACCATCTGGCAAAATTGAAGTAAGATGGTGAAAAATTACAAAAAGGAATAAAAAATCAGGCTATTGTACACCTTCCTTCTGAGCTAAAGGTTTGGTTCACCATTAGGGGTACTACTTTCCTGATTTTTTCGTGATGCCAATGAAAAATCAAATCTACCTTCGCCGGAAAAATAAAATCATCGTACATCAGGGGCAGCAACATGAACTGCCTACCTCTTATTTAGCTGCGGCTTTACGTAATATTGAGAGCTTGGGCTATACCTTTTCACTGGAATTGCTAGAAAGAATCCGGACGCTGTCGGAAGGAGAGTTTTTTGCGCTCTATTCGGACGTGGTAGCTGTGCTCAAGGTAAAGATCGGGGCATCCCGACAGTACAAGCCAATGTATCCGAATTTTCCTAAGCAAGTCATGGAGGCCAGCGAGGGTGAGCTGTTTGTAAATGCGATCATTCACTATTTGACGTTGGACCTTCCTGTGCACGAAGTGAAAAAACGTTTGCCTTTGCTGCGAGAATCTCGCCTGAAGTTGATACATCTGGGCACAGACGAAGAGCTGCTACAGATAGGAATGAACTTGCTCCGCTCCAATAGCTCGCTCTCTGCTACTGACAGGGAAGACTTGGAGGGCTTGATTCAGGCCTATGAAGGAATCGCAGAAGCTCTCCCAGCCGAGATTCCCCAAAAGGAAAACGTGGCGATTGCTGCTAGCCTGTTGCTCAAATATGACAAGCTTCCTGCTACTTTTTTTGCCCACTATTGCAAGACAGCGACAGATGTACTACGTCTGGCAGTGGCGCTGTCTGACGGGGATGTGAGCTTGGCGGAGCCTGCGAAGTTTCGCAAGTTTAAGCGCGGCGAAAGAAGACTGCTCCTCGGCCTGCTGGAAGCCATCTCGAATATCGTAGAAGACATGAATCGATACAAAAACAGATGGATTCGTCTCGGGGAAATCTTGCATCCGTTTGAATATAAGGATCACTATCCAAAAGCGGCAGAAGCATTCGATATTTTGCGCAACAATCACAAGGTCGAGACGTTCAATAGCCAAGTAGAGCAGGCGTTGGTACGTGCGGATGTGAATATGGCGATAAAGCTGCTCGAACAGCGTCCAGGGGAATTTGCCCGTCGTCTGGATCATTTGTTGCGTTTGACGGAGCAGGGGAGTTCAGTCCTTTCTGCCTTCGAGAAAATTGCGCACGGTGTATCGACTCCAGTTCTTTTGCAAGTCATGAATCACTTCGACAAACGGGATAGTTACGGGGAATGGCGGACCTTTTTTCCGAAAGGGCAAGTGGCGAAAGTACAGGCAATTGAAAACCGAGTGCCAGGGCTGCAAGAGGACATTAGACAGAAGGCAGCGGATATTTGCCGGACATCGTTGTTGAACCGTTTTGCCCAATTGCCGTCGCTGGGTAACATCTATATCGACCCGCGGCTACAGGAGCATCTCGTTCCGTTTTCGATGCGATCCGCCAGCAAAGCACTACGCACGATTGCACGCGGCTCCCGGTTATCGATCCCGGATGGAGGGACCATTCGCTTTTTCCTGTGGTGGAGGGAAGGGATCGTCAACGATGTCCCTACAGGCAGAGTCGATATCGATTTGTCTGCCGTGCTCTATAACGAGGATTGGAAGTACATGGAGCATATTTCCTATACCAATCTGCGTTCCGACAAGTATCAAGCGTGCCATAGCGGGGATATTGTGGAGGCTCCCAATGGCGCGTGCGAATTCATCGACATCGACATTGATTCTGTCATCCGCTATGGCGGTCGATATGTCGTCATGAACCTGTATTCGTTTACGAGTCAGCCTTATTGCGATTTGCCCGAATGCTTCGCAGGCTGGATGATTCGTTCGGCGCCACAGACAGGGGAGATTTTCGAGCCGCAGACGGTACAGGACAAGGTTGATCTCGCCGCAAACACGCGGATTTGTATCCCGGTTATTCTGGATCTCGTGGAGAGAAAAGTGATTTGGACGGATATCGCCCTGAATTCCGATCCACGGTTTGCCAACAATGTGGAGTCCAATGCGGGAGGGGTGGAGCTGATGGGAAGAGCGCTCACCTCGTTGGTGAAGCCTACCCTGCATGAGTTGTTCATGCTTCATGCGCAGGCGAGGGGGAAGCTGACTGATCAAGCGGAAGAGGCAGATACAGTATTTTCCTTGGAGGAGGGAATTACGCCCTTTGATACGGAGATCATTATGGCGGATTTCTTACAGTAAGATTAGGGGAGTGTAAGGCTTGGGTTCGGTATTGTACCGGACTCAAGCCTTTTCATTTTGTCTATTCTAGCTAAAAATATTTCTCTTTTGTTCATGAAAATTTCAAATAAAACCCAATTAATAGTCAGAACGAGCTATTTTTTGCTAGTAACTGGAACTCTATAATGGCAAATGTAATTGGTCAATTGAAATTGGAAAGAGGAGGAAGAAGAATTGGAAATGGATTCGTTTTATTGGGAAATGGTCAAGAAAAATATTGGCGTGTATACCACTGAGGAACAAAACCGCTTAAAGGAAGGAAGGGTCATCATATTTGGACTCGGCGGGGTTGGGGGGATGGAAGCGATTCTTTGCGCCCGCATGGGGATCGGGCAGGTCACCGGAGTAGATCCTGATGAATTCGAAGTTTCTAACATTAATCGTCAAATGCTGGCAACGGTACATTCATTGGGTAAATCAAAAGCAGCGACGGCTGAAGAAGTTCTTCAGTCCATCAACCCATACATATCTGTTCGATGCGTCCAAGCAAATGTTGATGAAGACAATGTGCTTGAACTGATGAAAGGGCATGATCTGGTGATTGAAGCAGTGGACGATATACCCTCCCGCGTCATCATCCACCGGACCGCGCGTGAGTTGGGCATACCAAGCGTGGGCATGTCAGGGAGCCCCCCAACCCGCGGGTTTGTCTCTTCCTTTTTTCCAGACGGCATCTCGTACGAAACAGCATTGAACATTCCAGGAGCAGGGGAAAAGTTGACCAATGAAGCGTTACGCCAAGAGATTGCTGACATAAAAAAAGCCAGGGCCTGGCACTCTGTCAAAGAAGGAGCTCCAAAGGAATGGGCAGAGGATTTTTGTGAGGGAAAGGCTGGCTGGATTATTACACCAGTTCGTGCCCATCTCATAGCGCTTTTCAGCTTTCATGAAGCTGTGCAAATCTTGACGGGCAGAGAACCGTTGGCACGTGCACCCAAAGGAGTTCTCATTAATCTAGATACGGACACACCGGTAAAAGTGACAACTCCCCCTGATGGAACGTGGAACTATGCAACACTATAACGATTTTGAAAGAACGAAGGAGATGATTGTATGTCATTGATAGAAAATAACGAATTATATAACAACAGTTTTACCCGCAATTTCGGAATCATTACGAGTGAGGAGCAAGCCAAACTGCGAAATGCTAGAGTAACGGTGGTAGGTGCAGGCGGCGTGGGAGGAATCACATTGATTCAACTCGCCCGGATGGGTGTAGGGAAGCTACATGTCATCGATCAAGACTCGTTTGAGGAAAGTAATCTCAACCGCCAAATGCTCAGCTTTGTCAGCAAAATCAACTCTCCCAAGGCGGAAGTAGCGAAGGAAATACTTCACGATATCAATCCAGAGCTGGAAGTAAAGGTAACAAGGGAGTTTGTTACCGAAGAAAATGCACATGATCTGCTGGGTGATACAGATGTGATTGTAGATGCTACGGATAATCTGGTTGCACGGGTAATCATCCATAGAACAGCAGCCGATATGGGTATTCCCTCCATCTGGATTGCGGTAACACCACCTTTCCGCGGAGGAGTCATGTGCATGACACCCGACTCCTTGCCCTATGAGGTCGCCATGAGACACCCTTCCTATCAACAGCCTCTCACGCCAGAGATGCGTGAAAAAATTAATCAGATCAAAGACGAGCGTGCAAAGTATTCCGTATCGCAAGGCGCTTTGCCTGAATGGGCAGATGCCTATGTAAAGAGAGAGGCTCCATGGGCAGTGCTTGCTCCGGTAGCGAATATCGTCGGCGTATTGGCTAGCTTTGAGGCATTCAAACTAATCATTCAGAGACCAGACCTATTGCCAGCCGTTGCTCCCAATTTAGTCAAAGTCAATTTAGCTTCCGTCCAAATGGTACAGGTGGAAGCCCCGGCAGAGGGAAGCTGGGATAACACGCTACTATAAGGACTCCTATGTTGCATACCACCATTATCTTACTGGTAATCGCCCTCTTGTCATTAGTGGCAAAGGATCTGGTTCTCGTCTACGCTTCCCTCTTGCTGCTCGGATTATCTTTGCTAAAAGCAGTGCCTGTCATGGATGCAATCCAAAAACCAATTTTCCATGTGGGTCTGTTTTGTCTAATGGTATTCTTGTTGATTCCGATTGCCAAAGGAAAATATGATTTCATCTCCCTTGGCAAGGAAATGGTCAGTTGGAAAGCAACGATAGCCATTTTAGCAGGTTTTATCATCTCTTATGTCGGGGGAAAAGGCTTAAGTATTTTGCCAGATCAACCGGTTGTTTTCATAGGCGTAACACTTGGAACACTTTTGGCAGTGCTACTGACAAATGGGTTGCCTGCAGGCTTAATCATTGCAGCAGGATGCATTGCGTTGCTGTCAAGAATCTTCAATTTCTAGCACCCTCTAAATCTACTTTGAAAGAAGTGCCAAACTATGAATCTCAATCATCAAATGAAAAATCATTTTCTTATGCTAGTCATATCTTTAGGGCTGCTTGTTCAAGGGTGTTCAACTCCTGATTCCCCCAATCAAAATAGTACAACACAAGCTCAATCCGTAGTGGAATCAACCAGTGAGATCGTAACGGAAGAGCTGAAAGTGCCAAGTATCGATCAGGACGTCTCCTTATATGTGAGGCATATGAGTACCAAAAACAAGGAAAAGTTCACCAATAATGAGGTTGTATTGTTTCTTGAACCGTTTAGCGTACCTACCGCCCAAGCATTTGATGTTCCGGGATACTCCTGGATGGAGGAATACGCAAAGCAAGGTTACGACACATGGGCGATGGACTTCCGAGGGTTTGGGCATTCTACCCGACCAGTTGAGATGGATCAACCACCTGTAAAGAATGCTCCTGTCGTCCGTGCCACTGAGGCGGTAAAAGATCTGGAGGCTGTCGTCCAGCACATAAAGAAAACGCGACAAGTAGATAAAATCAGTATCGTAGGATGGTCTTGGGGTGGAGTTGTTGCGGGGATGTACGCGACTGAACATTCCGATGATATTGAAAAACTCGTGCTTTATGGTGTTATGCATGGTTTTTCTTTGCCTTTGATGGCAACTCCATTTGAAGCAAAAGGGAAGGCAGGTGAAATCAATCCCCAATTACCAGCGTACCAGGTTGTCCAGTTTGACAAGGCCATGCACCATTGGCACATGATGCTAGATAAACGTGATCTGGTTTCCGGTGAGGCAATGAATGCTGTATCCAAGGTCTTCGTAAACTCTGATCCTAACAGGAGCAAGCAACCTGAACAATCCATCCGCCGTCCAATGGGACCTTTGGTAGATCTGTATTACATCTGGACGGACAGACCCATTTTTGATGCAACGAAAATTTCGACGCCAGTGTTGATCATTCGAGGAGATCTGGACTTTTTTGCCGATAAGTCCCTCTTCCATAAGCTGACCCATGCATCTGCAAAACAAGAAGTGGTTATCAAAGATGCAACACATTGGGTGTTGTATGAAAAAAATCGTGATCAACTCTTGCGTGAAACAGACGAATTCCTGAAAAAGGAAGTAAACCCGTAAGGATGTGCTGGAAATGAAGCCGTTTCAAATTTTGGATGCAACACTGCGAGAAGGAGAGCAGCAATCAGGCGTGCGCTTCACATGCGAAGACAAGATTCGCATCCTGCATCTCTTGGAAAGCTATCAGATAGACCTCATAGAAGTGGGCCATCCTGGAATTTCTGCCGTGGATGAAGAAATCTGCCGAAAAGTGGCTCAATCGGCAAGACGAGCACAAATATTAATGCATGCGAGAGCTACTGTTGAAGAAGTACATGCAGTAAAGCGCGCCAAAGCAGACTGGGTGGGGATTTGGGCTTCCATTAATGATGTGTCTATCCAAACCAAATTCAGTCATCACCAGGAAAGCTATATACAAGAGAAAGTCCAACAAGCTGTTATCGAAGCAAAAAAGCTTGGCTTACAGGTTAGATTCACGATTGAAGACGCTTCACGGACAGAGTGGGAAAAGATATCCAGCTTAGGTCATGTTGCTTTGCAGGCAGGCGCAGATCGCATTAGTTTGGCAGATACTGTCGGGATATGGGAGCCTGATACATGCAAAAAAATTGTAACTCGTGCCATTGAGGAATTTGGATGCGAAATTGAAGTTCATCTGCATAATGATCTTGGTCTTGCTCAAGCGAATGCGCTGGCGGCTATTGATGCAGGCGCTTCTGTCATTGATGCGACAATTTTAGGAATCGGCGAAAGAGCTGGTATTACTGACTTGATCCAGCTTACTGTTGCGTTGCAAAAGCTTCGAAATGATCATCGTTATTCTTTGGATAGAATTCCCGAGCTTGTACAAGCGATACGTCTGACGACAGGGTATAGACCGGACGGACTGCGCCCTATCGCTGGGCAAAATGCTTTTACGCATACATCGGCTTACCATGTCCAAGCCGTAAAGAGGAATTCCAAAGCGTATGAGCCATTTCCTCCCGAAACAATTGGAAGAACACGGCTTCTCGAAGAAAAGCGTCCTCCATTAGGAAGCCCAAAGCTGCCTGTTTCCTTACAGGTAGGAAAGCCGTTTCCAAAAGGTGCTTCAGAGCTACAGTATCATCGTGACGGTCCAGGGATACGCTGGGTTATGATGGATTCGCGTGTTGATGAGCGAGCCTCATTCTATGTGATCCAAAGGATATTTGGATTATGCGATTTGTCCGGTATTCCTGAAAAACATGTAGACAGACATGCGCATCATTGTGACAGTGCCTTCCTCTTTTGGGGAGATGCACCTGATGGCACTGGTCTGGTGTGTCATGTTCAACTTGGTGAAGAAGAGAAGACTGTTGAGAGTCCAGCAGCTATTTTTATCCCAGCAGGCGTCGAGCATTCCTATCACTATGTGTCAGGGCACGGAACTTATACAAATATTGTATTGTCACCTGAATACAACAAAAGCCTTTTGGTTTCAGCAGCATCTTCTGAAATACCAGTGACCTAAGAGGTACAGGAATTTGTTGAGTTTGAAGAGTGGGCGGCCATCTGGGCATGAGTACGGTATCGACCGGGCTCATGCCTTGCTCGATTATTTGTGGTTACATCGACAAAACCCCGCCATAAATCGGCTCTTTCTGCGTTTTTTGTCCCCAAGTGCGCGTTCCGTATTCGAAATGCCACCATTCTTTCGGATAGTTGACGAATCCGGCAGCCGTCATCAAATGATAAAGCAGTCGGCGATTGTCTCGAATTTCGATGTCTTTTTGCTTAGACTGTGCCAGCTCTTCATAATAGCGAGTGGAAGCCAGTTCACTGAAATCATCGAAGACGGTCCCCATCTCCAGCCAGCCATCAGGCCCTGCGATAGTTAGATCCACTGCACCGCCGGATAGGTGAGGGGACGGTTTGGAGAGGTCTGTTGTTGGATAAGCGACGAATTTGCTCAATTCTTCCGTGAGGGCGGGTCCTTCCTGCCAGCCTTGTAATAGCAAGGCTTCACGGAAACGATCATACAAGGATGCCTGTACCTCAAATGAGCGCCAGCCGTCCAACACGACGAGCTTGTAGCCAACAGGCAGTTGCGCGGCTGCCGTGGCGAGCTTGTGTGCTGCCCCTTCTCGCAAAAAGGCTTCTGGCTGTGTTCCGGCATAGCCCTTGTGGTAGTAGGCTGGATAGACTGTGATTTGAGCTGAAAGGGAAGAGAGGGGAATCATCGGTTCGCCGCATTCCTTGATCGGCAGTGGGCTGGGCAGGACCATGTCTGGTATTTTTGGAATCGGAGGAAATAGCATGACTGCACACCACTTTCGATTGTTTTGCCAATAGGGTAACGAAAAACATCAGGCATGTAAACGGTCATTATCTTAAATTTTCTGCTAATAGTCACCAGCGACGAATCAGCAGCTTTTGCTTGAATCCTCGGTAGCTTTTGCTATTATTAAAGCAAGTGCTTGTCAACGAAACGAACGACATTTACATATGGAAGAGAAACAGGTCCTTGTTTTTGCGAAACCGATTCGCAGGAGCAAGGTTAAAAGGGAAGTTTGGTGAAAAGCCAACGCGGTCCCGCCACTGTAAGAGAGTAGCTGTTCTTCAAGGCATCATGCCATCCACTGCCCATTCGGGAGCGGGAAGGAGAAGAAGAGCGATGATCCTCGAGCCAGGAGACCTGCCTGTTTTTATGTTTACACTGATTTCCTTCGGGTCAAAGGAAGAGGTGAGGATTGTTGCTTTTCAGCTATCCGCGCTTTGTTTTTCCTTACGTACTGGGGGAAACAGAGCGCTTTTTTTATGCTTCGGAAAGTATTTGGAGGAAACAGCGGAGTAAAATACGTCACTTTTTGAGGTGGTCACGATGGAGAAAAACGATAAGAAGCGAGGATTGACCCTCGTTTACACAGGAGACGGCAAAGGAAAAACGACAGCAGCAGTCGGGTTGGCTGTGCGGGCGACAGGGCGCGGGAAAAAGGTGCTGATGGTTCAATTCATCAAGTCGCCAGAGCGTACATACGGAGAAAAGATTATTTTCGATAAATTGGGCATTGAAATTGTGCAAATGGGCGTCGGCTTCACATGGACGAAAACACCGGAGGAGCATCGTCAGGCATTGAAAGAAGCTTGGGCGTTTGCGAGCGAAAAGCTTTCTTCCGGAGCGTACGATGTCGTCATTTTGGATGAGCTAAATAATGCATTGGCGATTGACCGCTTCCCGATTGATGATGTGTTGCCATTGTCCGATGTGTTGGAAGCGATTCAAAATAGGCCAAGTCATATTCACCTCGTGATTACGGGACGGGCCGCAAAGCAGGAGATTTTGGACATCGCAGATTTGGTGACAGAGATGAAGCCAATCAAGCATTACTACGATGAAGGGATTCCAGCTGTGCTGGGGGTAGAGTTTTGACAAGCGCAGGTGTAATAGAGAAGTACGGTCATGGCGGAGACTTGCTGACCGCAGCGCAGCGCTTTGGTCGAGAGCCCGGGCAGTTTCTGGATTACAGTGCCAATATTAATCCGCTGGGGATGCCAGCAAGCGTTCGTGAGATGCTGCTGGATTCGCTGGCTGCTGTAGCGCATTACCCAGACCCTGGACATCGTGTGTTTCGGCGTGCGCTGGCGAAGCGGCTGCAAGTGCCGGAGGAATGGTTGCTGCCTGCCAATGGTGCAGCGGAGGCGATGGCACTGGCCATTCTCGGTCTTTCGCCGCAAACGGTTGGTGTGGTATATCCTTGCTTTTCGGAATACACGCAACTTTCCGAGCAGTATGGTGCCCGTGTCATTGGCTGCTACGGGAAGGAAGCGAACGGGTACAAGCCCGATCCTATAGAGCTGCACACTCTTTTTACGCAGTCTGATCTCGTATTTGTCGGGTCGCCAAACAATCCGACGGGAATCATGTATCAACCGGATGAGCTTCGCCAAATGGCGGAATGGACGAGTAAGACCAACACGTGGCTCATCGTGGATGAGGCTTTCCTCGATTTTGTGGAGGAAGATCGGCAATATACATTGGCGACGCAGCTCGAGCGCTTTCCCCGTGTGATCTTGATGCGCTCGATGACGAAAATGTACGCGATCCCGGGATTGCGCCTGGGTTATGCGATTGCGCATCCAGATGTCATTGCGCGGATGCGCCAGAAGCAAGTGAGCTGGAGCGTGAATGCACTGGCCCTTTTAGCTGGAGAACTGTGCTTGCAGGAGCAGGCATATGAGGAACAGACGCGCAGGCTCATAAAAGCAGAACGTGCGTATTTGATCGATTGCATCAGCGGTGAGTTGGGCTGGCAGGTATGGCCGGGGGAGGCAAACTTTTTGCTGCTGCGCTCACCAGAAGGATTGCCAGCGGAACAATTGCAGGCACGGCTCGGCGAAAAAGGCGTTCTGATCCGCAACTGTGCGATGTATCCCGGTCTGACGGCACATGATGTGAGAATCGCAGTGCGTGGACGAGAGGAAAATGAAAGACTTCTGGCAGCGCTCCGCGAGGTCCATGCGGAAGGAAGTGAACAGCGATGAGCTTGGTGCTGGTAACAGGCGGTGTCCGTTCAGGAAAAAGCCGCTACGCGGAAGAGCTTGCGATGAAGTTGGGCAGTCGAGTCCTGTACGTGGCGACAGGCAAGGCCTGGGATGATGAAATGAAGCAGAGAATCGAGCTGCATCAGGCACGTCGTCCGCTGGAATGGGGCTGTGTGGAGGTAGGAGAGCGATTAACCGATTACCACGCATTCAGTGAGCAGTATGATGTGGTTTTAATCGATTGTCTGTCCACCTGGGTGAGTAATCGATTGATGAGTATGGACGAGTCTGAATGGAGAAGTCCTTCACACACGCAATCCCTGCTGCAGGAGGCAGAGGCATGGCTGTCCCTCGTTCACAATTCCCCGCAAAAAGTCATTGCCGTCACAAGCGAGGTCGGATTGGGCGGTGTAGCCTTGAGTCGTTTGGGCAGATGGTTCGCGGATGTGCTGGGCGATGTCAATCAGAGAAGTGCGCGACAAGCGGATGCCGTCTACGCGGTTTTGTCGGGAATACCGTGGAGGATCAAAGGATGAATGCATTTCTACACGCCATCTCGTTTTTTACGCGTATTCCGGTTCCATGGCTTCGTCCTTCAGAGGAGGCGTGGAGAAAAAGCGTCAACTGGTATCCCGCAGTTGGTTTGGTCATCGGTTTATTGCTATGGGGTGTATATCAGGCAGGACTGGTGCTGTTTAGTCCATGGATCGCCGCTATTTTGACGCTGGTCGCATGGGTCTACGTGACCGGTGGTCTTCATATGGATGGGTGGATGGATCTCGCGGACGGTCTTGGCAGCAGCAGACCGAGAGAGCAAATCCTTTCGATTATGAAGGACAGCCGCGTAGGAGCGATGGGCGTTCTTGCTGCGATTATGCTGTTGCTGATCAAGGCGGGTGCAGTCGCAGAGCTCGCACATCCGGGATGGGGCAGCTTTTTGATCGTAGCACCAGTAGCAGCGCGGACACATGTGCTTTTGTCGATTAAGCTCTGGCCGTATCTTTCGGCAGATAAAGGGATCGGAAAAGGCATCAGTGCTGGGCTTTCCGTTTCCTCTATCATCGTGAGCTACATCATCGTGTTTGCCGCAGGTTGGTATCTTGGGGGCTTGCAGGTCATCACAGCCATTTTCCTGTCACTGTTGTTCGCTCTATTGTTTTCACGCTCGGTTTCAAAAAAATTGGGTGGACTAAATGGAGACTGCTACGGGGCTGTTATCGAAAGCAGTGAAGCAGTCGTTCTCTTGGTGTTAGTCGGGAGCTGGTGGTTATGAAGCTAGTTTGGATACGTCACGGGGAGACAGACAGCAATCGTGAGCATCGATATTTGGGGCATAGTGACGTTCCTTTGAATGAACACGGGTATCTGCACGCGAGTGAGTTGGCAAAGGAATTACCTGTGCTCATCGGGCAACCTGCTGTGATCTATTCCAGTGATCTGCTCAGATGCATCCAGACTGCCGAACCGCTCGCAGCTGCTTGGGGATTATCAGTTATTCCGGAGCCAGCACTGCGAGAGCTGTCTTTTGGTGAGTGGGAGCTGATGACCTACGATGAGCTGATGCAAACGGACCCTGTGCGAGCTACAGGCTGGTACGACGATCCTTTTCGAAATCGACCTCCACAAGGGGAGAGTCTGGAAGAGCTGGGGATGCGCGTGGATGGTTGGCTACGGTCCTTGTTGGAGAGAGTGGGCAAGGAGGAGGCATCCGATACATTCGTCATCGTCACACATGGCGGCGTGATCCGCTGGTTTCAGGCCGCGTGGCTCGAAAACAATCCTGACCGATATTGGCAGGTCGATGGCATTAAGCATGGGGAGGCTCTGGTAGCGGAATGCTTGGATGCGGAAGGACAGAGCTGGATGCGACAACCCCTGAAGAGTAAGAGAGGGACAACATGACAGAAGTATGGATTTTATGCGCGGCCTACTTGATTGATCGAGTTGTAGGAGACCCCCGGAGCCTGCCGCATCCAGTGATCATTATGGGCTGGTGGATTACACGATTGGAGCGGGTCATACGTTCTCTCGTCAAAGAGGAGTCGCATTTGAAGCTGGCAGGAGTCCTGTTCCCGCTTGTGATCGTAGGCGGCAGCTACGCTGTTGTTTGGCTGCTTTTGTGGGGAGTCACGTTCATCCATCCGGTGTTTGCCTGGATCTTGGGTGCCTGGTTGATATCCACGACGATTGCAACAAAAGGCTTGGCTGATGCCGGGATGGAGATTGCCCGTCATCTCGTGGCTGGGGATATGGAAGCGGCGAGACGGTCCTTGTCCATGGTAGTCGGACGCGATACAGAGCGGTTAGATGAACCGGAAGTATGTCGGGGAGCGGTAGAAACCGTGGCGGAAAACATCGTCGATGCGATCGTCTCTCCGCTGATTTTCGCAGCGATTGGGGGAGCGCCGTTGGCAATGGCGTATCGTGCCGCCAACACTCTCGACTCCATGGTTGGCTATAAAAACGAGAAGTATAGGAATCTCGGCTGGGCATCCGCCCGCTTTGACGATGTACTGAACTACATACCCGCCCGTTTGACAGCTTTGTTGCTCGTTGCCGCAAGCTGGCTGCAGCGATTGGATTGGAAGCAGTGCTGGGCAATGATTAGAAGAGATGCACACTTGCATCCGAGTCCTAACAGTGGTTTGCCAGAAGCCGGAGTCGCTGGTGCATTAGGCGTGCAGCTCGGGGGACTGAATTATTACCAAGGTGTTGCATCGAATCGGGCAAAAATGGGAGATGCGAAACGACCATTACAGGCAAGTGATATTGTCGCGACGATTCGTTTGATGTATCTCGTCTCGCTCTTATGTCTGCTCGTTAGCGTGATGATATCAATTTTATTATAAATAGGAAGCGAAAAGGGGAGGGGCCTTATGAGCGGCAAGTTGTTTGTGATCGGATTTGGTCCAGGAAGTTTTGAGCATATCACCAAGCGGGCGCGGGAAGCCCTGCAGGAGTCCGATATCATTATCGGCTATTCCACTTACGTAGATTTGATCCGCGGACTTTTGACGAATCAGCAAATCGTCAGCACAGGGATGACGGAAGAAGTGACGCGTGCACGGGAAGCCGTTCGTCAGGCGGAAGAGGAAGGCAAAAAGGTAGCGGTCATTTCCAGTGGAGACTCAGGTGTTTACGGGATGGCAGGTCTCGTATATGAGGTGTTGGTGGAAAAAGGCTGGACAGAAGCAACCGGTGTACCAATCGAAATCGTGCCGGGCATCTCGGCGATCAATTCCTGTGGGGCAATTCTCGGTGCGCCTATCATGCACGACGCATGCACGATCAGTCTGAGTGATCACTTGACGCCTTGGGAACTGATTGCCAAACGGATTGACGCAGCAGGGATGGCTGACTTTGTAATCGCGTTGTACAACCCGCGCAGCGGACGACGTACCCGCCAGATTGTGGAAGCGCAACGCATTCTTTTGCAGTACCGCTTACCAGATACGCCAGTCGGCATTGTAAAAAGTGCTTATCGCGACCGGGAAACGGTTGTCGTGACGACCCTGGCGCAAATGCTGGAGCATGATATCGGCATGTTGACCACCGTGATTATTGGAAATACATCGACGTTTGTATACGACGGCAAAATGATTACGCCGCGCGGCTACCAGCGCAAATACACGCTGTCTGCCGATGAGCAGCCACTGAAGCCGCATCAGCGTCTGCGTGTAGAAAATGAGCCGTGGTCGCTCGAGGCCTCCGAGGAGAGCAGCCTTGCGTCAGCTCCGGAAGCACCAGCGACACCGAAGGCAGAAAGACCAGTAGCCGTTACCGAGGACAGAGTAACTGCTACAGAACCAGCAAATTATGCTGCAACAAGCACGGCCGTACTGGAAGCGCTGCCTGCAACAGAGGTAGAGGCACCAAAAGCTCCTTTCGCATGGGCGATGGAGGCGTTGACTGCTATCAATGCGGCGAAAGGCATTGAAACCAAGTCCGCTTCCGGCCAAGTCCATCGTCCGGTATCTACCTTTACGCCAGAGATGATTTTCGAATGCGCGATAAGTCCGGGTGTTGCTAACAAAAAAATCACGCCGCTGCAAATGATGGCGATTGCCGAAGTGGCTGGAGAAAAAGGCGAGATCGAATACACCCCACACCACCAGATGATTTTGCGCGTGCCGACGGCCAATCCTGCCAGCATCACTAGCCGCTTGCGAGAGCTTGGACTGATTCTCAGCCCGATCGGAGACGTTTTGCAGGTAAAAGCTTGCGATTTCTGCGACGGTGAGAAAAAAGACAGCATTCCTTATGCCGACGAGCTGCACCAAAAGTTGGGCGGAAAAGAAATGCCGAAGGAACTGAAGATCGGCTTCAACGGCTGCGGGATGGCGTGCTACGGCGCGGTTCAAGAGGATATCGGGATCGTATTTCGCAAAGGAAAGTTCGATTTATTCCTGGGAGCAAAAACGGTGGGGCGCAATGCACACTCCGGTATTCCGGTAGCAGAAGGCATCGAAAAAGAAGAGATTGTTCCACTCGTGGAGCGAATCGTGAACCGATTCAAAAAAGAAGCATTTCCGAACGAGCGGTTCCACAAGTTTTTCCAACGTGTAGGTGAGCTGGAGGGCTACGCATGGTACGAGCCAGCAAAAGCTGAAATCGAGAATGCTGCCTGCGGAGATTAATGCAAGAACACTGAATAAAAAACGAGGGGGACATAAAATGGACGCAGTATTATTTGTAGGTCATGGAAGCAAGGACCCGGAAGGTAATGAAGAGATTCGCCAGTTTGTGGCGACACTAACGCCTGACTTGGATGTTCCGATTATCGAGACGTGCTTTCTGGAGTTTGCCCGTCCTGACATGCTGCAAGGATTGAATACATGCGTGGCACGGGGGGCAACCCGAGTGGCGGTGATTCCAATCATTCTGTTCTCTGCCGGACATGCAAAAATTCATATTCCAGCTGCCATCGACGAGGCAAAGGAGCTGCACCCACACGTTCAGTTCATCTACGGACGCCCGATCGGCATTCACGACGAAGTGATCAATATTTTGACCGCGCGTATGGAAGGGGCAGGCTTTGCCTCCGGGGAAGACCATGATGACCTGGCTGTACTCGTAATCGGACGCGGCAGCAGCGATGCAGATGCCAACAGCGATATTTACAAAATGTCCCGACTGTTCTGGGAGCGCTACAAAGCCAAGTGGGTAGAGACTGCCTTCATGGGCGTGACGTATCCGCTGTACGACGAGGGCGTTGAGCGGTGCCTGAGGCTGGGTGCGAAGCGCATTGTTCTCTTGCCGTACTTCTTGTTCACGGGTGTGTTGATCAAACGGATGAGCGATCAACTGGAGAAGTTCCGTGAGCAATATCCAGAAGCCCAGTTCGAAATGGCCGAGTATTTTGGCTTCCATCCGTTGTTGAAAGAAGTGCTCAAGGATCGTGTGGTGGAAGCGTTGCACGGGGAAGTGAAGCTGAACTGTGATACCTGTCAGTACAGGCTGGCAGCGATGGAACACATCGACCATCACCATCACCACCACGATGACGAGGATGGACATCATCACCACCATGGTCACCACCACCACCATCATCATCACGACCATGATCACGATCACGACCACGATCATGACCACAAGCATGATCACAAGCACGACCACGTTACCAAATAGGAGGGAGACAGCATGATTCTGGTACTGGCTGGAACGAGCGACGCGCGCGAGTTGGCTTTGCAAATCAAGGATAAGGGCTACGAGCTGTTGACGACGGTCGTCACTGACAATGCTGCGAAAAGCATGGAGGAGGCAGGCGTGCCTGTTCAGGTCGGACGCCTGACCGCCGAAGATATTCAGCAGCTGATTCAAGAGAGAGCCGTGCAATGCGTGGTCGACGCGAGTCATCCCTTCGCAGAGGAAGCCTCCAAAAACGCCATGGCAGGAGCACAGGGCGCAGGAGTCCCCTACATTCGCTACGAGCGTGAAAGCCTCTCCTCACCTGGCAGCGAGAAGCTGATTGTAGTAGAAGACTACGTACAAGCGGCTGAGCTGGCGGCAGAAAAGCGTGGCATCATCATGCTGACGACAGGAAGCAAGACGCTGAAAACGTTCACGGATCGTCTGTTGGGCCTACCGGATACTACGGTGGTCGCCCGAATGCTGCCGCGTCTTGACAATATGCAGAAATGCGAAGAGCTCGGTGTTGAGCAAAAAAACATCGTCGCGATGCAAGGTCCTTTTTCCAAGGAGCTGAACAAAGCGCTCTACGATCATTATGGTGTTACGCTGATGATCACCAAGGAGAGTGGCAAGGTAGGCGCTTTTGACGAAAAGGTGGAAGCGGCACTGGAAATGGGCATCGAAACAATCGTCATCGGTCGTCCGAAGATCGATTATGGAACGAAGTTTTCCGATTACGCAAGCGTGCTGAGCGAACTTAAACAAGCGACTGGAGGAAACTAACTATGGATTTCAAAACGGAATTTAAACCAATGACCGTACAACCGCAAGAGATTGAGGAATTGAGCTTTCAAATCATTACAGATGAGCTGGGCGAGCATTCTTTTACGGAAGAACAATATCCGGTAGTACAACGCGTCATCCACGCATCCGCAGACTTTGACCTTGGACGCAGCCTTGTTTTCCACCCGAACGCAGTAAAATCGGGAATCGAAGCAATCCGCAGCGGCAAAATCGTCGTAGCAGACGTACAAATGGTGCAAGTCGGCATCAGCAAAAACCGCATTGAAAAATTCGGCGGAGAAGTAAAGGTGTACATCTCTGACCGCGATGTGATGGAAGAGGCGAAGCGTCTGAATACGACCCGCGCGATCATTTCCATGCGCAAAGCGATCAAGGAAGCAGATGGCGGAATCTTTTGCATCGGAAACGCACCTACAGCACTCCTGGAGCTGATCCGTATGGTAAAGGAAGGCGAAGCAAAGCCAGGACTCGTCATCGGGATGCCAGTTGGCTTCGTATCTGCGGCAGAATCCAAGGAAGAGCTGGCGAAGCTCGATATCCCATTCATCACGAACATGGGACGTAAAGGCGGAAGCCCAGTAACCGTAGCAGCATTGAATGCCATTTCGATTATGGCGGAACGGTTGGGCTAAGCAGATGGCAGCCAAAGCAGCAACGGACGAAAAAGAGGCAAAACCCCTCCGCCACGGATATACGACTGGATCATGTGCAACGGCGACGACCAAGGCTGCTTTGATCGCGCTGATTACTCAGGAAGAGCAAAGCCAAGCGACGATTCGCCTGCCAATCGGCGAGGACGTCACCTTTCAGATGGAGAGCTGTGAATTTTCATGGGAGAGGGCGACAGTAGGTACGATCAAGGATGGAGGAGACGACCCTGACGCGACACACGGTGCCCTTATCCTTTCTACCGTAGAATGGTCGGATGAGCCCGGCATTATTTTGGATGGCGGACTCGGTGTGGGACGGGTGACCAAGCCAGGTTTGCCCGTTCCGATTGGCGAGGCAGCGATCAATCCCGTCCCGCGCAAAATGATCAGGGAAACCGCGCAGGCTGTTCTGGATGAGTACGGGACGAAACGCGGGATCAAAATCGTCATCTCCGTGCCTGCGGGCGAGGAAATCGCCAAAAAAACATTGAATGGACGACTCGGCATACTCGGCGGCATCTCCATTTTGGGGACGCGTGGAATCGTGGTGCCGTTTTCCACTTCTGCCTACAAGGCAAGCGTGGCGCAAGCGGTCAACGTCGCCAAGGAAGCCGGCTGCGATCATATTGTGCTGTCGACGGGTGGAAAGAGTGAATCCTACGGGGTCGCTACTTATCCAGAGCTGTCGGAAGAAGCATTCGTGGAAATGGGCGATTTCGTCGGCTTTTCCCTCAAGCAGTGCAAAAACAAAAAGATGCGCAAAGTGACCTTGGTCGGGATGATGGGCAAGTTTTCCAAGGTAGCGCAGGGCGTCATGATGGTTCATTCCAAAAGCGCACCCGTCGATTTCGGCTTCCTCGCCCAAATGGCAGCAGATGCGGGAGCTTCGCAGGAGCGTATTGACGAAATTTTGGGAGCCAACACCGCTTCACAGGTAGGCGATATGATGGTGGACACGCCCGCCTTTTTCGAGATCATGTGCGAAAACTGCTGTCGTGCTGCACTAAAGGAAGTGGGCGGCGGCATCGAGGTTGAAACCATCATCATCACAATGAAAGGGTCCCTGTTGGGAAGGGTGACGATCAATGACACAGGCGATGAAAGTAATTGGAATCGGGGATGATGGACAGCAGAGCCTGCTGCCGTTGTACCGGACATGGATAGAAGAAAGTGAACTGTTGGTTGGAGGAGAGCGACACCTCAGCTTTTTCCCGAAGTATACAGGGGAAAAGCGTGTGCTGAAGGGGGGGCTGACTGCCATGGTGGAGGAGCTGCGCACAGAAACGCGCAAGACGGTCATTCTGGCGTCAGGTGACCCGCTCTTTTACGGCATTGGCAGCTTGCTTGCCAAAAAACTGGACGTGGAGATTTACCCGCACCTCAGCTCCATCCAGCTCGCTTTTGCCAAAATGGGAGAAGCATGGCAGGATGCGACACTTGCCAGTGTACACGGGCGTAGTATCAAAGGTCTGGCACAGCGGATCGACGGAAAGGAAAAGGTCGCGCTGTTGACGGATCGGGAGAACTCGCCAGCAGCGATTGCCAAGTACCTCCTTTCGTTTCAGATGACTGAGTACGATGCGTTTGTGGCGGAGAATCTGGGCAGTGCCGAAGAGCGGACGGGCTGGTATTCCCTTGAGGAAATGGCGGACGGTGTCTTCTCTGATCTGAATGTCGTGATTTTGAAAAAACGCCGTCCAAGCCCAGTATGGCCGTTCGGAATCGCAGACGAGGAGTTCTCTCAGCGCAAGCCGGACAAGGGACTCATTACGAAAAAAGAAGTGCGTATATTAAGCATTGCCCAGCTGCAATTGCATGCCAAAAGCATCGTCTGGGACATCGGCACCTGCACAGGCTCTGTCGCCATTGAAGCGGCACGAATTGCGCGTGAGGGTGAAGTGTACGGGGTAGAGAAGAACGCGGACGATCTGGAAAACTGCCGCCAGAACATGGCGAAGTTTCGCACGGATTTGACAGTGGTCAATGCACGCGCCCCACATGGCCTCGATCAATTCCCAGACCCGGACGCTGTATTCATCGGAGGTAGCGGTGGAGAATTGCGTGAGCTGTTGAATATCTGTTGCACACGACTGCGCCCGAATGGCCGGATTGTGGTGAACGCAGCGACCATTGAGACATTGTACGAAGCGACACAAGCATTCGCGCAGGAAGGATTCGAGACATCGGTGACACTGGCGCAGCTATCGCGCAGCAAGCCGATTTTGTCCCTGACACGCTTTGAAGCATTGAATCCGATCTACATCATTACGGCTTGGGCCAAGCAGGCAGAAGAACAAGGAGGAGACATCAAGTGACTAAGATCGGAACATTGTACGGACTGGGCGTAGGTCCCGGCGACCCTGAATTGATTACCGTCAAGGCATTTCGTCTATTACAGCAATCGCCAGTGATTGCGTACCCGAAAAAACGGATGGGCAGCAAAAGCTACGCGCATCAAATCGCGGAGCTGTATGTGCAGTCCCCAGACAAGGAAATGCTCGGACTCGTATTCCCGATGACGCGGGACAAAGAAATTTTGGAGCGCGAGTGGAACAACACGGTGGAGATCGTCTGGGAGCGTTTGTCTGAAGGCAAGGACGTCGCTTTTGTAACGGAAGGCGATCCGATGTTTTACAGCACGTTTATCCACATGATGCGCGTCATGCATGAGGAGCATCCGGAAGTGCCAGTCGTGTCGGTGCCAGGTGTGTCTTCGTTTTTGGGAGCAGCTTCCCGCTTCAATCTGCCACTGGCGGATGGCGACGAGCAGATCGGAATCATCCCGGCAACAGAAGACAAGGAAGCCATGCGCAAAGCGCTTGAGAACCACAATACCGTCGTGTTCCTGAAGGTAGCAAAAGTACTGCCAATGATCATTGGCTTGCTGAAAGAAATGGGGCTGGCTGAAAAGGCAGCGGTAGCAACCAAGGTTACTTCCTCCGAGGAAATGGTTTGGACCGATATGCGTGAACTGGAGCGGGCAGAGCTTAGCTATCTTACACTGATGGTGGTGAAAAAGTAATGAAACTGTACATAGTAGGAGCGGGTCCCGGCGACCCTGATTTGATTACGGTAAAAGGCTTGAAGCTGCTGCAAAAGGCAGACGTCATTATGTATACAGACTCTCTCGTGAATGAGGAATTGGTAGCAATGGGCAACCCCGAAGCAGAAGTACTGCAAAGCTCGGGTATGGCATTGGAAGAAATGGTAGAGCAGTTGGTAGACCGGATTAGCAGTGGAAAAACAGTCGTACGCTTGCATACGGGCGATCCATCGATTTATGGCGCCATCATGGAACAAATCGCACTGTTAAAGGAAAAAGGCATCGAGGTAGAAATCGTACCGGGTGTGAGTTCCGTATTTGCGGCAGCGGCAGCAGTAGGAGCCGAGTTGACGATTCCTGATCTGACACAGACGATCATCCTCACCCGCGCGGAAGGTCGCACACCAGTGCCTGAAAGAGAAAAACTGCGTGCACTCGCTGAGCATCATTGCACGTTGGCTCTATACCTTAGCGCGACTTTGACGAAAAAAGTAGTCCGCGAGCTGGTCGAAGCTGGCTGGAGCGAGGACACACCTGTCGCAGTCGTACAACGTGCGAGCTGGCCGGATCAATTGATCGTTCGCACGACGTTGAAAAACTTGGACGAAGACATGGGGAAAAACGGCATTCGCAAACACGCAATGATTTTGGCTGGCTGGGCATTGGACCCGAACATCCACGACAAGAGCGAGCAGTACCGTTCCAAGCTGTACGACAAAACCTTTACGCACGGGTTCAGAAAAGGTGTGAAGGAATAATGAAGATCATCGAACTGATCGAGGGAGAAATCCCTGTCATCGAGCAGCGCGGAGACTATGCGATCGTCGCCATCACCAAGCACGGAGTAGAGATGGCGCGTGATTTGGCACAAAAATTTCCTGGAACAGATCTGTACTACATGAGCAAGTTCGAGCGGGGAGACGAGGAAGCGCGCGGCATCCAGCTTTTTTCAAACAGCGTGCGGATGCTGTTTCCAGCTCTCTGGCCTGCGTATAAAGGTTTAATTATCATTATTTCTCTGGGTGCGGTTATTCGGATGATCGCACCTTTGCTTGAAGATAAAAAGAAAGATCCGGGTGTCGTCGTTGTCGATGACCGTGGGGAGAATGTCATCAGTGTGTTGTCCGGTCATTTGGGCGGTGCCAATGAGCTGGCTCGCGAGGTAGCGGCAGTCATGGGTGCTCGTCCGATTATCACGACAGCATCTGACGTACAAAAGACGATTCCGGTCGATCTATTCGGTAGACGTTTTGGCTGGGAGTGGGATTCCGCTGAAAAGCTGACTCCTGTCAGTGCTTCTGTCGTCAATGAGGAGCGCGTAGCTGTCATCAATGAATCCGGTGAACGCGACTGGTGGATGCATGATACACCGATGCCACCATCCATCAAGGAATACGCGACAATCGCTGAGGCACAAGCCGATCAGCCGCAAGCTGCTCTAGTCGTTTCTCATCGCTTGCTCACACCGGAGGAACAATCGATTTTGGACAATGGTGTCCTTTATCGTCCGAAGGTCATCGTGCTCGGGATGGGCTGCAACCGTGGAACCTCCGCAGAGGAGATCGAGGCAGTCATCAAGGAAACGCTGGATGAACTGCAATTTTCAATCAAAAGTGTCAAAGCATTGGCGACCATCGAGCTGAAAAAGGATGAAGCGGGTCTGATCGCCGTTTGCGAAAAATACGGCTGGCCATTCGTCTGGTATTCGCCTGAAGAGTTGAATCAGGTAGAAATCAGCGATCCGTCTGATACCGTCTTCAAATTCACCGGAGCGTACGGAGTGAGCGAGCCCGCCGTGAAGCTGTATACTGGCGCAGACGAACTCGTTTTGACCAAGAAGAAGTCGGGCAACACCACCATTTCGGTCGGATTGATGCCCTATCATGAGGAGGAGCGCGCATGACGGACAGCCGCCGTATTGTGATTGCCGGAACAGGCAGCGGAGCGGGTAAGACAACCGTTACCATCGGACTGATGGCTGCTCTGAAAAGAAAAGGGCATACCGTACAGGGCTTCAAGTGCGGACCTGACTACATCGATCCCACGTATCATACGGCTGTAACGGGGAGAGCTTCGCGCAATCTGGACAGCTTTATGTTGGAGCACGAGATCGTGAAAGAGATTTTTGTCCGTGGCAGCGAGGGTGCAGACATCTCGATTATCGAGGGCGTTATGGGCATGTACGATGGCAAGGAAGCGACCAGCGATAAAGGCAGCACGGCCGAAATCAGCATCCTGACTGGCACCCCGGTTCTGTTGGTGGTCAATTGTCAGAGCATGGCTCGCAGTGCGGCTGCGATTGTCAAAGGCTTTCAACTGCTCAATCCACAGGCGAGAATCGTCGGTGTCATCGCGAACAAGGTCGGCAGTGAAGGCCATCACAAAATCGTGAAGGCAGCGATCGAGCAGGAGTGCGGGATTCCGGTCGTGGGCTACCTGAAACGGGAGAACGAGCTGGAAATACCGGAACGTCATCTCGGATTGGTGCCATCTGTTGAGCGTGGAGAGCTGACACCGCTGTTTGAAAAGCTGGCTGATCTGATTGCGGAGACAGTCGATTTGGAGCAAATCTGGGAGCTGGCAAAGGCAGAGCCGCTGCAAGCAGAACCTACGTTGTTTGCTCCGCGAAAAGCATCTGCCGATGTCACCATTGCTGTTGCGAAGGACCCTGCTTTTCATTTTTACTATCCGGAAAATTTGGAGCTGCTCGAAGCATATGGCGCGAAGCTCGCGTTCTTTTCTCCGCTGGCCGGAGAGGGAGTGCCTGAGGACGCGGATGGCTTGTACATTGGGGGAGGCTTCCCGGAGGAATTTGCAGCAGAGCTATCGCAAAATGAAGCGGTGAAACTATCGATCCGATCTGCGATCACAAAAGGCTTGCCTACCTTGGCTGAGTGCGGCGGCTACATGTTTTTGACAGAGGCAATCGTGACGACCGAGGGCGACAGTTATCCGATGGTGGGGCTCATCCCAGGCAAGGTGACCATGCAAAAAAAGCTCGCAGCGCTTGGCTATCGGGAAGTGCGCGGCATGGAAGGCAATTTCTTGCTCGGCACCGAAGAACAGGCAAAAGGGCATGAATTCCATTACTCGACGTATGCTTCGGATCAACAATTACCAACAGCCTACGAAACAAAAGGACTTCGCGGTACGAAGCCGGAGGGCTATGCCCAGGGGAATCTGGTCGCAGGCTATACTCACTTGCATTTTGGCTCCAATCCCGAACTGGTTGAGCGTTGGTTGAACCGTTGCGCGGAGGTGGCCGCTCGTGCCTAAAACCCTCCCGTTGATGGTGCAAGGTACTAGCTCGGATGCAGGAAAAAGTGCGATTGCTACAGCGCTGTGCCGGATTTTTGCCCAAGATGGCTACAAGACAGCTCCGTTCAAATCGCAAAATATGGCGTTGAATTCCTACGTGACGTTGGATGGAAAAGAAATCGGCCGGGCACAGGGCGTTCAGGCAGAAGCAGCAGGAATTCTGGCGACGACCGACATGAACCCCATTTTGATCAAGCCGACGCGAGATTCCGAATCGCAAATTGTCGTCAACGGCGAGCCATATGGCAACATGAAAGCTTTTGCCTATCGCACGGAATTTTATCACGAGGGCTTGCGGATCATTGAGGAAGCGTATCAACGACTCGCCAGCTCCTATGAGCGGGTCGTCATTGAAGGGGCTGGCAGTCCGGCAGAGGTTAATCTGAATGACCGCGAGCTCGTCAATATGCGGGTCGCTCGTCTCACGAACGCGCCCGTCATTTTGGTGGCAGACATCGAGCGTGGGGGTGTGTTTGCTAGCTTGGTCGGTACCCTCCAGCTGCTCGAACCCGAAGATCGGGACCGCGTGATCGGAGTCATCATCAATCGTTTTCGCGGTGATTTGACACTTTTGCAGCCGGGGCTGGACTGGTTCGAGGAATACACAGGCAAGCCTGTCCTTGGAGTCGTGCCATTTATTCCAGACTTGTGGATCGATGCGGAGGATTCGCTGATTTTGCACCGTTATCAAGGTCAGCGTGAGACACCGCGAGAGATTGACATTGCTGTTTTGCGTTACCCGCGAATTTCCAACTTTACAGACGTGGACCCGTTTTTTGTAGAGCCGGATTGCCGGATGCGCTTTGTGACACGTTTGGAAGAGTTGGGTGAGCCCGACCTGATTGTCTTGCCGGGCAGCAAGAATACACTTGAGGATTTGCAATTTCTGCGAGAGACAGGTCTTGCCGCGGCGGTCAAAGACCTTCATCATAAAGGGAAGACGTATATCGTCGGTTTGTGCGGCGGCTATCAAATGCTGGGAGATTCTATTCACGATCCTGCTGGGGTCGAGTCTCCGTTGCAGCAGCTTGATGGGCTGGGTCTCATCCCGATGATCACGACGATGGAGCAGAAGAAAACGACAGTTTTGTCCCGCGGTGAAGCAGTATTTGCGAAGGAAAAACTGACGGTGGAAGGCTACGAGATTCACATGGGGCAATCTGCTTATTCGAGCAATGAGTTTCCTTTTATCCAGATGGAGGGGCGTACGGAGGGCTATTGTCAGGAGGAGCGTCAGATGATCGGCACGTATTTTCATGGGCTGTTTCACAATGACCACTTCCGCACTCTGTTGCTGAATACCATCCGTGAGAAAAAAGGTCTCCCACCCATCACGGAGCGCCCATCCTTTGTCGCTCTGAGAGAGCAGGGATACGATCTGTTGGCGGATACCGTTCGTCGCCATGTGAAGTTGGATACGATCGAAGAGTACATGAAGGCTTTTCAAGAAAAAGAGGTGCAGGTGTAATGTCAGTCATTTATCCGGCGATTGAGCCACGAAATCAGGAAGCAAGTGAGCAAACGAGACAGCATGTGGATCAGTTGACCAAGCCGCTTGGCAGCCTTGGTCGCTTGGAGCAATTGGCTATTGAGCTGGCTGGGATGACAGGTGAGACGATGCCTGTTGTGACACCGCCGGGCGTGCTTGTTTTTGCGGCCGATCACGGTGTGGCACGGGAAGGTGTCTCTGCCTATCCGCAGGAAGTGACAGCGCAAATGGTGCTGAATATGGTTCATGGCGGAGCTGGAGTCAACGTCTTCGCCAGACAAATCGGAGCCATCCAAAAAATCGTAGATGTCGGTGTATCGGTCGAGGTCGAAGCACCGGGTGTTTACAACAAACGAATCAGAGCAGGCTCGGGCAATATGCTGAAAGAAGCAGCGATGACAGCAGACGAAGCGCAGCGCTCCATCGCAGTTGGCCTTGAAATGGCAGAAGCGATTATCGGGGAAGGCGCCAAAGTCCTGATCGTCGGTGAAGTGGGGATTGGCAACACGACAGCCAGCAGTGCGATTCTGTCAGCTTTAACCGGAGCTGATCCTGAGCAAATCGTCGGAAGAGGAACAGGACTGGATGACGCAGGCTGGCAGCGTAAAAAGGCAGTTGTTCGTGATGTGCTTGCGCTGCATCGCCCGGATGCAACCAACCCATTGGACGTTTTGGCAAAAGTCGGCGGACTGGAAATCGGAGCAATGGTAGGGGCGATCATGGGAGCAGCTTCTCGCCGTGTCCCTGTGCTGCTGGACGGCTTTATCGCTACGGTAGCGGCTTTGATGGCTGTTCGCATGGAGCCACTCGTTGCTGATTACTTGATCGCGGGTCACCGTTCTGAGGAGCCGGGGCATGACTTTGTCCTGCAAGTATTAGGCAAGGAGCCATTGCTCAGCCTGAATTTGCGACTGGGCGAAGGAAGCGGAGCAACATTGGCGTTTCCAATCGTGGAAGCAGCGACACGGATGGTTCGTGAGATGGCGACATTTTCATCAGCAGGAGTAAGTGACCGATGAGCGGCGCGGGCAAAGTCTATCTCGTAGGAGCTGGCCCTGGTGATCCAAAGCTGATTACTGTAAAAGGAATGGAATGCCTGCAAAAGGCAGAGGTGGTTGTGTATGATCGTCTCGCAAATCCAGCTCTGCTGGAGTACGCGTCACAGACGGCAGAACGCATCTACTGCGGCAAGCTGCCGGATCATCACACGATGAGACAGGAATCCATTAACGAGCTGTTAGCGGAAAAGGCGCTGGAAGGAAAAGTTGTCGTTCGGTTAAAAGGTGGCGATCCTTGTGTGTTTGGTCGTGCGGGAGAAGAAGCGCAGCATTTGGCTGAGCGAGGAATTGCCTTTGAAATCGTCCCGGGAGTAACAGCTGGAATTGCAGCCTCGGCGTACGCGGGTATTCCGGTAACACACCGCGATCACGGCTCGTCATTCGCTGTCGTGACGGGACATTTGCGAGAAGACAAGCCGGAGTTGGCTGTAGAAAAATGGCGTGCTCTCGCGAATGGCATCGACACCGTTGCCTTTTACATGGGGGTAGCCAATCTGCCGTTGATCCGCACCCAGTTAATCAAGCACGGACGCGATCCGCATACGCCAGTAGCTGTCATCTCTTGGGGAACACTCCCGCAGCAAGCGGTGGTCACGGGGACCTTGGCTGATATTGAGGAACGTTTGGCCCAAAACAGTCACATCACGAATCCAGCTATCATTTTGGTCGGTGATGTCGTGAAGATGCGTGAGAAAATCAACTGGTTTGAAGCTACGCTTGGAATGGAGCAAGTGCAATAATAGGAAGCCGAGGGGGAGGGAACGCTGGTGACGCACTATGCCATGATGGTCAATCTAGAAAACAAGCGTTGCTTGGTGGTCGGTGGCGGGCAGGTAGCCGAGCGGAAAATCGGCAGTCTGCTTGCTGCTGGTGCGGATGTCACCGTTGTGAGTCCCTCCTGTACGGCAACCATCCTTGAATGGGCACACGCTAAGAAGCTGATGGTAGCACTGCGACCCTTTACCCCACAGGACGTAGGGGAGGCAGTGCTCATTATCGCGGCGACGAGTGATCCCGCCGTCAATCTGGCTGTATACGAATCGTGCCGTCCGCAGCAGTGGATCAATATCGTTGATCGCCCAGACCTCTGTTCTTTTACCGTTCCATCCGTCGTTGCACGTGGAGACTTGCAGATTGCCATCTCTACGGGTGGGAACAACCCGGGTCTGGCGAAGAAAATGCGCCGCCAGCTCGAAGAGTGGGTGGGACCAGAATACGAGGACTACACGCTTTTTCTCGGCAGCATGAGAAGACAAGTACTCTCGCTGGCGGTGAGCGAAGCGGACAAACGGGCAATCTTGGCAGAGCTTTTGGACGACCGATTTTTACAATGGACCAAAAACAGCGAAACCGACCGAAGGGATCGGGAGGCAGAAGCGCTGCTAAACAAAAGACTAGATCAACGCTGAAAATAGGATGGCTCTCACTAAGCTACTTGGTGGGAGCTTTTTTAGTTCTTTAGCCAGATCATTTCCAAATGCCTCACGACCTCTTGAAAGCCGAGCTTGCTGTACATTTCTTGCGGCGTATCATCTGCATAGGTCGTCAAGTACATATGGGTGGCGCCGAGTTTTTTGGCGTCCTGCATCATGACCCGAATGATTTCCGTGCCGAATCCTCTACGCTGCCAGTCATCCAGTATAAAAAATTCCTCCATTCGAACAAGCTCCTTGTAAAGATGCCATTCACATGCACCGACTGGCTCCTGATCGACAAAGCATACATACGGTATGATCTCGCCGCTTTCATAAATCTCTCTTTTCCGGTTCGCTTTTCGGACAGCAAAATCAGGATTGATCGTGACGGAATCACTAGCAGTAAGGCAGCGAATGCCTGCTTCCATGACTTCGAGTGAATCCCCACGTAAAACGGAGCATTGTGGATTCGGCGCCAGTTTATCGGCAACATCCAACGGTGCAAGCATGTACAGCATCGTATTTACTTCAAACCCAAGCTGAGTGGCAAAAGACACGAACTCTTCTGAAAAAGGTAGCGACGGGTGTAGTTCCAGCTTCAAGTGGCGGAGCTGCTGGTCTTTGGCATGTCGTAGCTCTTGCTCAATGTAAGCTCGTAACCAGTCTTGCGTGGGGATCGACATAATTTCTGTATAATTATGGCTATACATGTCTGGAACCGATTCATCGCAATATACGCGCACTTGTGGATGCTCCGTTCGCGTAGAAAAAGCAAGGGCATAGCGCTCCTGCAAAGTAAAAATATTCGTGAGCATTCCTTTATTCCCCATTTCCTGATATGGTGATAATTGTTTAGATACTTGTCTTCCTTAATGTAAGACATTTTCTTGAAGGAGGAAACGAAAATGTCCGATGCTTTTCAAATGGGTCCCTTTTTGTTGAAAATGAGCATGCTGGCGGTCATTGTTTCGCTTTCGCTCGGCTTTGTGGCCATTTCCGCTCAGCTTACACATAACCGAAAAATGAAATCAGCCATTATTGAGCTGTTGAGTAATGCGCTGGTGCTGGCATTTCTCGTTTGGAAGTTCAGCTACGTCCTGTTTCATTTTTCAAAAGTGGTGGAAAATCCCTCGTCCATTCTTTATTTTTCAGGGGGAGAAAACGGAGCCATGCTGGCAGTCGTGGCAGTTATCATCTACCTCACCAAGACGGTACGCAAAAAAGCGATTCCTGTTCATTTCGTCGCCTTGGGGATGGCGACAGGTTTTCTTACTGCAACTGGTGTTTACCAGCTGCTCACGGTCGTGTTAGAACAGAGCAGCATGTGGTATCACGTACAACAGGTCGCGATATGCGCCTTCTTTCTTTGGTGGCTGCATCGGGCAAAGGAAGGACTCATTCATCTTGCGGCTTGGCTTGCACCCGTGATGTGGTTTGCCATTAGCCAAGTCTATGTGCACTTTTTTGTTCCGAATCGAGAATCTATGTTTGCAGGACTTTCCGGCTATCAGCTTATGTACTATGCATTCGCTCTCTTGCTGCTCTTTTTGTCCAGACGAGTGAAGCCGTTAGGGGGAACGACCGATGAAGAAATATCATAATGCATGGGCGATCGTCGTACTCTTGGGGCTTTTGGGATGGGGCATTTTTGATGCGGAATTCTTGAACAGGCAAGAGCCCATCGCTTCATCTGGCGAGCAAGGCAACGGGCAGATTGGGATTGAAAAAGGAAATACCGCTCCGGATTTTGAACTGCAGCAGATAGGTGGCGGTACGGTCAAGCTGTCCGATTTACGGGGGAAAAAAGTCATTCTCAATCTGTGGGCAACGTGGTGTCCTCCTTGCCGTGCAGAAATGCCGGACATGCAGCGTTACTACGAAGAGAATAAGGAAAAAGGCGTAGTTATTCTCGGAGTCAATTTGACTGATACGGAGACGAGCCCGGAAGCGGTGGCGGATTTTGTGAAGCTGTATGGCATTACCTTCCCCATCTTGCTCGATCCCGAGAAAGAAGTGGCGAATGTGTACAAAGCCATTTCGATTCCGACCAGCTACATCATTGATTCGAACGGCGTGGTCCAGAATAAATACATCGGCCCGATGAGTGAAGAAATAATGGAGAACATGTTGTCTGCGATCAAATAGAAAAACCGACAGCAGGCATATCTGCTGTCGGTAGTCATGTCTCTCCTATTATCCAGCGTCTGCTTTGTTATCTGGTTCTTTGAGTGGTGCCTTTCGATCCAGACGAAACACAGCATTGAGCAACTTGTAAATGTGCTTAGATTCCTTGGTCAACAATGGACCTAAAATGGCGAGAATCAAAACGTAAAGAGCCGCAAATGGTTGCAAAATTTCCATGAGTGCGCCCGCTTTTCCGAGATTAGCCATGATAATGGAGAACTCACCGCGAGAGACGATGGTTAGTCCAATATTGGTAGAAGCCTTGGGAGACAATCCGGCACTGCGTCCAGCCAAAAGTCCGGCTACGACGTTACCGAAAAGGGTGATGGCGACTGCCGCAATGGACAACCATACGGCTCCACCCAGCTCCAATGGATCAATTGTCAAACCGAAGCTGAAGAAGAACATGGCTCCGAAGAAGTCACGAAACGGCAGGATGAGATGCTCGATGCGCTTCATGTGTTGTGTTTCTGCCAAGACGAGACCTACGAGTAAAGCTCCGATGGCTTCGGCAACATGGATCGTTTCGGAAAAACCCGCAATCAGAAACAGAGCGGCAAACACCGTAATCATAAACACTTCGTTTGATTTGATGTTCAATGCCCGATTCAGGAAAGGTACGAGTTTGCGGCCTACGATAATGAGGAGGAGCATGTAGCCGAGTGCAATCAATGCGGATGAGAGTACGCCAGCAAGAGAGGTTGCACCGCTTAGCACCAAGCCGGACACGATCGAGATATAGACGGCCAAGAATATGTCTTCGAACATGATGATCCCCAAGATCATCTCTGTTTCGCGATTTGCTGTACGTTTGAGATCCACCAGTACTTTTGCCACAATGGCACTGGAGGAAATAGTGGTAATACCGGCGATAATCAATACCTCTTTGAGAGGGAAGCCAGCGGCCCAACCAAATACGAGGCCGAGGGTAAAGTTAATCACGATGTAGATCGTACCGCCTACGGCAATGGATCGACCAGCCTTGATCAGACGGCCTACCGAAAATTCCAGTCCGAGGTAAAACAACAGGAAGAGTACGCCAAGTCTGCCCATAAATTCGATGAGCGGGGCGCTTTCAATAAAGCGGAGATCAAACAAGCCGATGTCGGGAGCGTGTGGACCCACGATCATCCCGACGAGAATGTAGAAGGGTACGATGGAGAATTTTAACTTCATGGAGAGGAACCCCGCAATTGCTATGAGTGCGAGGGCAAGACCGACTTCAAAAACGATGTGCTCCAATATCACTCACCTCCGTTGCTGAGAATAGTCTTGAGAGCCTTCACCTGCTTCCGTTCACCTGCAACGACCAACGTAGATCCTGTACTAAGGACATACTCGGGGCCGGGATTAATCGTTTGTTTATGGTCTTTTTCGATAACAGCGATGATGGTAGCGCCTGTTTCTTGACGAATGTTGAGTTCCCCAATCGTCTTGCCAATGGCAGGAGCGTTCGATTCAATTTTGTACCATTCGATCATGAGTTTGTCTAAAGCAACCTCGACTGTTTCCAGTGCAGATGGTTTGTACGTCAAGCCGCCTACGATGGCAGAAATTTGTCTCGCCTCATCATCGTCAAGGGTAACCATGGAGATTGTTTCGTCCATATCATCACGGTCAAAGTGATACATTTCCCGACGGCCGTCATCGTGAATGACGATAACCAGCTTGTCGCCACTTCTGGTTTCGACCTGGTACTTCCTACCGATTCCTGGTAAATCGGATTCTCTAATAGAGAACATATAAGATCCTCCTTTGCGCAAAACACTGTATTGGCATAGATAGCTGCTCTTTTTTTCAGTGAGCAACAAGTCGTCAATAATTATTTGGAATTATATCCATTCCGGTGATATTTTAGTAATAATCCCCCCTGTTATGCGGATTATTGTCGACATTCATACCTACATCCACTATTATACACGAAATGACGTCATTTTTCTTCAAAATGAAACAATTTCATTAAAAAATGACACACTTATAAATGGACAGGAATATTAACTTTCCTCTAAAACAAGGTCACTCCTCATGAGTGGGCTTCGTATAGAGGTTATTTTAAGGATGATGAAACATGGCGAACAAACAGTATCGATTAACAGAAGCTGAATGGGTCTTTATTCAAGACATGCGGTCCATGGATATGGATGAGCTATTAGACATCGTGATCGCATTGCGCAATGAGGTAAAGGAACTGGAGAAAAAGGCGGAGCTGATTAGAGAGCGCGAGAAAGAGGGCTGGCAGGAGGAGTATCAGGCAGCACAGAAGCGAATTAATCACCTGCGCCAATTCGAGGTTGAGCTTCGTAAGACATGGCCAAATGACTAAAGCAAAAAGAGGTTCTCTCTGAAGTAGGAGAACCTCTTTTTTATATGGACTAGGCCGTGATCGGTTTTGCTTCTGAATCGTTGTCCGACTCGATGGCGGTTTCGTCTGTTTGTTGGACGCGTCCCGGATGGAACTCATTTTCATGCTTGGCTATGACCACGGTAGCTACGCCATTTCCAATCAGATTCGTAATGGCACGAGCCTCTGACATGAAGCGATCAACGCCGAGCAAGAGCGCAATGCCCTCGACCGGAATGACAGGGAAGGCTGCCAAGGTAGCGGCGAGTGTAATGAAACCAGAACCTGTTACACCGGCAGCCCCTTTTGACGTAATCATCAGGATTCCTAAAAGGGTGACCTGTTCCCAGAAGCTGAGCTCGATGCCATAGGCCTGGGCGATAAAAATGGCAGCCATAGATAAATAGATGGAGGTACCATCCAGGTTAAACGAGTAGCCCGTCGGTACGACCAGACCGACAACGGATTTGGAGCAGCCGTACTTCTCCAGCCGATCCATCATTCTCGGAAGAGCGGATTCTGAGGAGGAGGTGCCAAGCACGAGCAGGATTTCCTCTCGAATGTATTTGATAAACGCGAAGATGCTGAATTTGTAGTAGCGCGCGATCCCGCCCAGTATGAGAATAATGAACAAAAACATCGTGATGTAGACAGCCGTCATCAAAAGGCCCAGTCTGGTCAGCGAACCGATGCCGAATTTGCCAATCGTGTACGCCATTGCGCCAAATGCAGCTAGCGGAGAAACCTTCATGATCATGTTGACTACACCGAAAAATCCGTGCGCCAGCTTATCAAACAGCTTGATGACAGGCTGGGACGCTTGCCCCATGGCAGCGAGTGAAAGACCAAACAGGACAGCGAAGAACAGAATAGGCAACAGCTCGCCATTAGCCATAGCCCCGACGACATTTTCCGGGATGATCCCCGTAATAAAATCAATAAAACCGTTGTTACTCTGAGCAGCAGCCTCCGTGTACTTGGAGACGTCCCCGCTGGTCAGGCCCGTTTTGTCAAAGCCTACCCCAGGCTTGATCAGGTTGACAACCAACAGTCCGATCGCCAATGCGATTGTGGTAACGATTTCAAAATAGAGCAGTGCTTTGCCGCCGATCTTTCCGACCTTTTTCATGTCTCCCATACTGGCGATTCCATTTACGACAGTGAAGAAGACAATCGGTGGGATGATCATTTTGATCAGTTTGACAAAAATGTCGGCTAACACCTTCAGCTCTGCGCCAAATTTGGGTGCAAAATGACCAACTAGGATACCGAGAATGATGGCAATTACAACCTGTACGGTCAGATTTCTAAAGTTGATCCGCATGAAATTCGTTCCTCCTCCAGGTTTTGAAAACGCTTTATTCCTCTTTTTCGCATTGTATAAATTGGCTGGAAAATTGAAAATAATGCGGTCATATTGGTTGTTTTGGTCCTTTTGGTCACAGAAATCCCCTCAAATTGGAAAGGAAAAAATCAATTGTTGACATACTCTCGACACGAACGATAGGTAAAGTAGGAAATGTACATAGTGACACGAAAGAAATAGACAACCGGGAGAATGGAGGATTTTCTATGTTCAAGAAGCAATATCTGGCGATTGCCTCAGCGTTGATTCTGACTACCACGCTTATTCCGACGAGCTCTCAAGCAGCGACTGGAACGAAGAATCTGCAAGCTAAGTACAACAATATTAAAGTTATTTATAACGGCGCAGCTGTTCCAACTACAATCGAACCATTCATCGTAAACGGAACCACGTACATTCCACTTCGCATGATGGCTGGCGTATTCAACAAGGATGTAGCATGGGATGGCACGAAGTACACCGTTACGGTAAAAGACATGCCTAACTCCCAACAAGCAAACGAGTTGGCTGCACGTGATGCTCAAATCAGAAGCCTGCAAGGCACAATTGACAGCCTGAACAAACAGATTACTGATTTGAAAAACAGCAAGAGCAACAGAGATGATGACGATGATGTCCAAGATGACCTGGACGACCTGGAAGATCAACTCGACAAGGACTACGATGACTTCAAAGATATCGAGTGGAAGTTCACGCTGAAGGGCGATGAAGATGATATCGATGTAGAAATTGAGGTTGACCTGGATGAGTTCCAAGACGAGTACGATGATCTGGATGATTCCGATTTCGAAGACCTCGTTGAAAGTGTAGTAAAAGACATTTGGGATGAGTTCGAAGATGCTGACATTGATGGCGAAATCGTTGACGAGGATGGCGACAACCTGCACGATTTCTCCGCTGATGCCAGCGATGAAGAAATCTTTTTCGAAGATGACGAAATCTAATTAATTTCTTCATTATGGGGACGTTTCTCACAAAAAAAGCCTTGCTCCTTTACATGGGATGCAAGGCTTTTTTCCTATTTTCCAAAAACATCAAAGGCAAATTTTAATACAAGGTTGTAAACTGATAGAATAGAAGTACGTAGAGTATAGAGGACCATGCGAGAATTCGCGAATAGGAATGATTATATGTCTGTAAATCAGGTAGGGAAGATATGAAAAGTATTTTATTGGTAGAAGATGAACTAGTGATATCGCGCGTGCTGAAGGCTTACTTGCAAAAGGCAGGGCATGAGGTCTGGCAAGCGAATGACGGGATCGAGGCCGTGCAGCTTTTTGATGAAAAAAAGCCGGATTTGGTTCTATTGGATGTCATGCTCCCTGAACGCAATGGTTGGGAAATCCTCCAGTATATTCGTGAAAAGAGCTCCTGTCCGGTCATTATCATGACAGCGCTCGGCCAGACAGACCAAAAGCTCAAGGGCCTGAATCAAGGAGCAGATGACTACATAACGAAGCCTTTTGTCGCGGACGAAGTAGTGGCGCGAGTAAATGCGGTGCTGCGGCGCTCTGTTATTTTGGTGAAAGATCAAGAGACCCGACTATTTGGAAGCTTGAAAATAAACTTTCAGTCCCATCACGTGACGTTGCATGGTCTCGAACTGACGTTTCACCCGCGAGATCTGTCCTTGCTGCTTTTTCTGGCACAAAATCCGAATCAGACCTTTACCCGTGAGCAATTGATTGAACAAGTATGGGGAATAGACTACGGGGGAAGTGACCGTGCCGTAGACCTGGCGATCAAGCGAGTCAGAAAGACTCTGGAGAATTGGCCGGTTCATGAGGGCGAGATCAAGACGCAAAGAGGGGTTGGGTATCAATTCTGTGTTTATAAAAAATAATGAGCCTGTATCGCTGCTGCGTTATTGGACCACACGCTATCTGCTCACCCTCGTGATCGGATTGCTCATCATTGGGGCTGTCTCTGCTTATTGGATCAAGTACGCTGCGATTGAAAAGCAGATCGAGGTCACGCGATTGTTTGCAGAGGAAGTAGCTGATCGAGTCGTCGATGATGTTGGAAATATTCTGGTGGGGGAAAAACTTCATCAGGTATTAGATAATCGGCGTAAGTTTATGGGTGTTGATCGCAACCTGATTTTGTTCATTGAAGATGTAAAAGGAGAGGTCGTTTACAGTCGACCAACCAAGCTTCCCCCTCCCTTGCAGCAGGCAGCACCTGAGTTGTTGGAGCAGGCAGATAGGTGGGATAAAGTGAGGCATCCGTCAGGTGAGACACTGTATGTAGTGAGGAAAAATTTGGAATACAATGATCGAGTCATTGGCAAGGTGATCTTGCTTTTCCCAGAAACAGATATCAAAGTAGGTAAAGAAGAAATCCAATATTTGGTTATCATGCTGGGCAGTTTGGGTGTGCTTGGTTGGGCGGTTATTTATTTTCATGCGCGGAAGCTGTCTGAGCCGATTCAAAATGTGGTGATGTCCGCTCGCCAGATCGTAGAAGGAAACTACGACGTCTTGATCAATAAAACGATCAAGGAAAAGGAAATTCACGAGCTGGTGCATACGTTTGCGGAAATGGCCGACCGTCTTCGGCAGCTGGAAAGTATGCGAACAGAGCTTTTGGCTGGAGTAACACACGAGCTGAAAACCCCCGTTACGTCGATTAGTGGATTAATCCAGGCAATTAACGACGAGGTGGTTTCCGGTGAGGAGCAGAAGGAGTTTTTGGAAATCTGCTTGAAGGAAACGAAGCGCCTGCAAAAAATGGTAGAGGATTTGCTAGACTTCAATTCATTTGCCGTAGGAGCGATCACCGTTTGTCAGGAAGAGCAAAACGTGAACAAGCTGATCCGCGAGATCGCCTCACAATGGCGGATTGTCCACGACCTCGGTCACGTCACGTTTACCGTTGAGGTTCTGGAAAAGCAGACGATGATCTATGTCGATCCGGGCCGTGTACAGCAAATCTTGATTAACCTTTTGAACAACGCAAAACAGGCTGTTGGTGAGAATGGGAGCATAGCGCTCACTCTCTACGAGACGGACACGGATTTACGAATCGACGTCAAAGACGATGGGCCGGGAATACCCGCAAAGGAACAGCCACTTGTGTTCGAGCGTTTCTTTCGGGGAAGCAATAAAAAAGACAAAGTACGTGGGCTCGGTTTGGGGCTATCCTATTCTCGCATGATGGCGAAGGCTCTTGGCGGAGATCTCCTCCTCGCAAAAAGCACGTCAGAGGGATCAGTTTTTACGCTGATTGTGCCCATGCGCAAGGAGCAGAGCGAGGAGATTGATTGAGAGCTTCACCGACGTTGGTGGAGCTCTCTGATTTTCTGCATCAATGGTTCTCCGATACTCGGAGCGAACTGGTCGTAGACTGGCTGCAACGCTGTGATCCAGGCCGCACGTTCTTTTGCTGTCTGTAAGTGGATGTGCATTCCCCCATTTTCTTGGAGCAAGCGCAGCTGTTTGTCATTCATCGAAACAGTCAATTGATTATTGTAAGCTGTCGCTTCTTGCATCGCTTCCGATATAGCCTGCTGAATATCGGCGGGGAGATTGTTCCAAAACGTTTTATTAATCACGACGGCGTAGCCCAGATAGCTGTGATTGCTGATGGTCATGTGCTTTTGTACTTGGTAAAGCCGCTTGGTGTACACATTGGAGATCGTATTTTCTTCGCCGTCTACTTTTCCGGCAGCTAGCATGCTGTATAATTCATTGAAGGAAGAGCCTACAGGGATTGCCTGAAGCGTGCGAAACTGAGCTTCGATCACGTTGCCTGGAATGATACGCAAACGTTGGCCGACAAAATCGGAAGGCATGATCAACGGGCGATTGGCTGTCACTTGCTTAAAGCCGCTTCCCCAGAAGGCTAGTCCTTTCATATCAGAATCTTCAAGCTTGTCGAATAGTATTTGGCCGATTTCCCCATTGAATACCGTTTCGACATCCTCTTGCGATCGAAACAGATAAGGCAGATCAAGGACAGCCCACTCGGGAATCGTGTTTGACAGATAGGAGAATGCAGGGGCGATCATCTGGATTTCGCCGTTTTGCAGGGCAGCCATCTCAGTTTTCTCCGTGTGGAGGATACTGTTGGGAAAGACCTGTACCTCAACACGTCCGTTTGTCTTTTCCTTCACTAGCTGGGAAAAGCGTTCGATAGTCAGACCCTTTGGCGTGTTTTCCGCAATCACATGGCTAAACTTGATGATAATTTGATTGGACAGCCCCACCTGTTCTTCGTCGTATCCTCTGTTTTCCATCAGGAAATCTGATCTGAAGCCTATAATGACAGCGCTCACAAGTCCGAGCAGGACAATGAATGTACTGGTTACCAACGATTTCATTTTCATACACCTGCTTACGTTTAATGAATTTGAGTATAAACCCAATGGAAAGGAAAGAACGAACCTGTTTGAACGATTAACAATCAAATGGAAGATAATGCTACTCTCCGTCGGAATCGTTCTTTTTTCCTTGATCATCGGAAACTTGATCATGGCCGGAGGGATTATTCGGATTACGGAAACCCAACTGGGACAACGGCTGATGACCACAGCGCGCACGGTTGCGACGATTCCCAATGTACAAAAAAGCATTCAGGAACCAGACGGGTGGAAGGTCATCCAACCGACAGCAAACAGCCTGCGCGTCGTCAATGATGTGACGTATATCGTCGTACTGAATAGGGAGCGTGTCCGTTACTCAGACCCAATAGATGAGCGGATTGGTACCGTGTTTATGGACCCTGCGGTTGATGAGGCCTATGCCGAGCACTCCTATTTTCAAAAAGTCAAAGGAGAGATGGGAACGGCTCTGCGGGCCTACGTGCCGATCATGGATGACCAGCATCAGCAGGTGGGTGTTGTCTTGGTCGGACGTGTGATGCCGGATGTTTGGGGGATCTTGTACAGTGAGCGAAACAATATCGCGCTGACCTTTTTCTTCTCCTTATTGTTCGGGGTGTGGGGCTCTTATCAGTTGGCCCGTCACATGAAAAAGCAGATGCTCGACCTAGAGCCGGACGAAATCGCACGAATCCTGGTAGAGCGAACCGCGACCTTCCATGCCATGCATGAGGGAGTTATCGCCATCGACAATCGGGAGCGAATCACGATCTTTAACGACAGAGCGAAGCAAATTTTTGGCATAGAAGGAGAGGTGCTCGGCAAGCACATACGGTCTGTCCTGCACGACACCAGATTACCAGAAGTGCTGGAGCTACGCCAGAATTTTACCAACACAGAAATTCACGTTGGCAATACACTGCTCTGGTCTAACCGTTTTCTGATCAAGGTCGATGAAAAGATCGTCGGCGCGATTGCGATTTTTCAGGACAGAACAGAGGTGGCGAGAATGGCGGAGGAGCTGACAGGCGTAAAAGAATTCGTAGGTGCACTGCGGGTACAAAATCACGAGCACATGAACCATTTGCATACCATCGCAGGCTTGCTCCAGCTCCATCAGCATGAAAAGGCACTCGCGTATTTGTTCGAGGTCAACGAGCAGCAGGAGGAACTCACCTCCTTTTTAACGACGCGGATCATGGATGAGAATTTATCTGGGCTCTTGATTGGCAAAGTAAGTCGCGGAAGAGAGCTGGGCATCCGTGTCGTCATTGATCGCAGGAGTCATCTGGAATGCTTTCCACCGTACATGGATCATCATAATTTCGTGCTCATTTTGGGGAATCTGATTGAGAATGCTTTTGATTCACTGGAGCGAATCGAACGCGAGGATAAGGAGATCATGATCAGTATCGAGCAAGACGAAGAGATTTGCTCCATTCTGGTGGAGGACAATGGAATCGGCATGGACGAAGAGACGCGCCGACGCATGCTGGAACGGGGATTTTCTACGAAAGAACGTGCGCACCGTGGACTTGGTCTGCATCTGGTACATCAATTGGTCAATAAAGGGGGAGGAGAGCTGGTATGCCATTCAGCACGAGGAGAAGGGGCCAGCTTTCTCATTACGTTTCCGATGGGGGAGGTGGAGAGCCATGGAGAAGGATAACGACAACATTCGTGTACTGATAATGGAAGACGATCCGATGGTACAGGAAATCAACAAGCAGTTCATAGAGCGCGTTCCGGGCTTTGTCGTGGTCGGAATTGCAGCCAACGGGGCAGATGGACTCAAGCTAGTGAATGAGCTCACACCTGACTTGGTGATCATTGATATTTTCATGCCGATCCAGGACGGGGTGAAAACGCTGATGGAGTTGCGCGCCGCCAAACATGCTGTGGACGTCATCGTTGTGACAGCTGCAAAGGACAAGACCACGATTCAGTCCATGCTGCGCAATGGGGCGATGGACTATATTATCAAGCCGTTTCAGTTTGAACGGATCAAGCAGTCGCTGGAAAACTATCGAGAGTTTCGCCGACGGATTGATTGGGAGGGAACCGCATCCCAGGATGAGGTCGACCAGCTGTTATTCCGCAAAAGTCCAGAAAAAGAACAAGCCGATGCCACTACAGGCAGGGCAGTGCTACCGAAGGGACTGCACGCTGTCACCATGGAGCAAATCATGCGCCAGATCGAGAAAGAGAGTCAGCCGCTCTCGGCAGATGACGTGGCCGAACGCGTAGGGATCGCGAGAGTGACGGCCAGACGGTATTTGGACTATCTGGAGAAGAGCGGGAGTGTCAGAATGGATGTCAGCTATGGTGGGGTAGGCAGACCGACGAATCGCTATGTACGTGTCACTCCACAAGATGCGGGGGGCACGGGAGGTAGAGAGCGCCATGGTCGATTATGAAGCCCTGATAGGTTCGCTGTTTGATATCGTGCACGTAACAGACGCAGAAGGCAGGACTTTGTATGGCTCGGAACGATATGAAGAATTTTTCGGAATCGATCCCAGGGAGATGATGGGCAAGCGTATCGAGGAGTTTCATCACCTCGGCTATTTTGCTCCAACGATTACGATGCGGGTCATTCGCGACAAGAAAAAGGTACACACGATTCAAACCACCCGTAAAAATCGCAAGCTTTTTGTGGAAGGCACACCGATTTGGGATCAGGACGGGAATTTTAGCGGAGTGATCCATACGTTCATTGATATCACGAGCCAGGAGCAACTCCAGCAGGAATTACATGAAGTCAAGTACGTCAGCACGGTCTTGCAGAGTGAAATGACGAAGGAGAACAACAGACAAAAAGGAGAGACGAGCTTGATCTACCGCAGTCAGTCCATGGAGCAGGTCGCGATGATGGCCAAAAAACTGTCGCAGGTAGAATCATCCATGATCCTTCTGGGAGAATCAGGTGTCGGAAAAGGCGTGCTGGCAAAATACATCCACGAGTGCAGTCCGCGGGTGGACAAGCCATTCGTGCATATCAACTGCGGAGCCATTCCTGAGACATTGCTGGAGTCAGAGCTGTTTGGCTATGAAAAGGGTGCTTTTACAGGAGCGTTCAAAGATGGTAAGGCAGGTTTAATTGAGAAGGCAAACGGAGGCACGCTGTTTTTGGACGAGATCGGGGAAATGTCACTCTCCTTGCAAGTGAAGCTGTTGAATGTGTTGCAAGAAAAAACCATTACGCCCGTAGGCAGCTCTGTTTCGCGAAAAGTAGATGTAAAGCTGATCACAGCCACGAATAAAAACCTGCGGCAAATGGTCAAGGAAGGCAAGTTTCGCGAGGATTTGTACTATCGTATTCACGTGGTACCATTGGAAATTCCGCCGCTGCGCGAACGGCAGGAAGAGATACCCGTGCTTGTTCATTACTTTCTCAATGTTTTTTCGCAAAAGTACTGTTTGGAAAGACAGCTCGCAGATACCTGCTATCGCATCCTCAGTGAATACGATTGGCCTGGCAATGTGAGGGAGTTGGAAAATGTGGTGGAACGGCTCGTCGTCACGTCTCACGATGTCCTCATTACGCCCGCGCAAATTCCGCGTTATATTCATAACCAAGAGACTAGTGTGAACAAAGGGATCAAGGTCGATCGTGTAATGCAGATGCAGGATGCCATGGATGAGGTGGAACGCCAGCTCGTGCACCGGGCGTATGAGCAGCATAAGACGACGACAAAGGTAGCGGAAGCGCTCGGAATCAGTCAGCCGTCTGCAAGTCGCAAGCTGCGAAAATGGCTACACCATGTGACATAGATGTACGATAATGGGGAGAGAACCCGGAGGAGGAGACTGGACAGATGAACAAAGGGAAAGCATTACGAGCGGGAGATACAATCGGAGTAGTGGCAACCTCTAGTCCTGCTACAGAAGAAGTGCTGAACAAAGCAATGGCAGAGCTGCAAGGTTTGGGATACAAGGTGAAAATATCGGATACGTGCCGAGAAGCGTACGGTGGGTATTTGGCGGGAACTCCTGAGCACCGGGCGGCTGAGCTGAATGCCATGTTCGTCGACGAGGAAGTAGACGGGATCATGTGCATGCGTGGCGGTTACGGTTCCCCGCAAATACTGTCCTTGCTCGATTATGACCTCATCGCCCAAAACCCGAAGCTGTTTATCGGCTACAGCGACATTACCGCGCTGCATACCGTTTTCGGACAGCGTGCGAATCTGGCTACCCTTCACGGACCGATGGCAACCTCAGACATCGCACATGGACTGGATGACTGGTCCAAGCAATATTTGCTGCGTGCCATGACTCGCCCCGAGCCATTGGGAGCGATCATTAATCCGCCGGGGGAAGAAATCGTCTGTCTCGTCGAAGGTAAGGCAGCTGGACCCGTAGTCGGCGGGAATCTCGCCCTCGTCTCTGCTTTGATGGGGACGCCTTACCAGCTCGATACGAGAGGCAAGCTGTTGTTCCTCGAAGATATCGACGAAGAGCCGTACCGGATTGACCGCATGCTGACACAGCTTGCTCAAGGCGGCTTGTTTGATGATTGTGCGGGCGTCGTCATCGGGACATGGACCGATTGTGAGCCGAAAAAGCGCGAAGGCTTCTCTGTCTGGGATGTGTTTCAAAATATCGTCGTGCCGTACGGAAAACCGACCATCTGGAACATTCAGATCGGGCATGGTGCATGCAACATTGCTCTCCCTCTGGGCGTAGAGGCTAGTCTCGATGCGACAAACGGTGAACTGGTGATTGAAGAGAGTGTAACGATATAGTGAGAATGAGAGTGTGTTCTAAATACCTGTTCGTTGGGAAGCGCAGCAATTACTAGAAAATGATAGGTACTGGCGAGAATCCGTCTTCTATAAGCGGATTCTTTTTTCTGGACGAAGAAAGGCTGCCGAGTTTCTCGACAGCCTTAAAATAGGGGAGAGTAGTTATTAATCTTTCAACTCAGTCATCACTTTTGAAGCGCGTTTGCCATAGATGCTTACCGCTTAATCGGCAAAGAATGGTAGCCAAACGCTAAATCAATCAAGGCACTTGCTTCTTGACGCTTCAGCAAATCTTTTGCGCGGAATGTGAAAGAGCCATCTGCGCTTATCTTCGTATCAGGATCGACGATGCCTTGTGAAGCAAGCGTAGTGATCGCATCTTTTGCCCATGTATCGGCTGTGTCTTGTAGCTTCACATTGCTGGTTGCCACAGGTTCAAGCTGCTTCAAAGTTTGGATCATGACAGCAGCGGTTTGTCTTGAGATAGGTGCCGAAAGGTTCAAATCAGGGATGCTTGCGGCCAATTGCTTTCTATTGATGGCTTCATCCCCGGGAAATCCGTACCAGCCATGTGCTTTGATCAGAGCGTCAATAAATTCGCCTTGTGTCATGGTCCCTGTAGGATCAAATTGACTTCCTGTTTTTGCTCCCATAATGGAAAGCGCGCTGAGATTGTTGATATAGGTCTTATAGCTACTGGTGTTAGAAACGTCTGAGTAAGTCTCTTTCCTATCCATTTTTTGTGAATGGGCAACGGCATGTGTGACGTTATTTGGCGTGGAATAATAGAAGTATGTAATGTTACCGTTTTTCTCTTCCTTGAACGCGATTTTATTGCCTTCCTCATCTACAAACAGCAGTGGATGAATCATGCGTAGCTTTTGTTTTCCACTTGTAGCATCTTCCAGCATGAGTGAGCCATTCTCGTAGGCAATAGAAGTGCGGGTCCAAAAGCCACGCGTATTTTCGTACAGTCCGATATATTTTTGGGCATCCTTTTCACTCAAGGGCAAATACACAGGCTCTGCTTTTTCTTTTTCCGGGAAATAATGATCCATGAATTCTTTGAAAATATCGGCTCTCATGTCCGAATCATTGTTGTAGGACATATAAAAGGCGGTTTTTTGTTCAGGGATCAATACGATCAGGGAAGCATGTCCAGGAATGTTTCCACCCTTGAAAAAAACGTGCTGACCATTTGCCAGCTCTCTATAAAGGTTTTCAAAGCCTACTGTCGTGACCGGCATGTCCTTTTCCGCGAAAATCTGGTAAGAATGCATCAAGTTGATGCTTTTCTTGCTGACGATTTCCTTGCCATCAAATTTTCCGTTTTGCAACTGCATGATCAAGTAATTGGCCATGTCTTCTCCCGTTGATAGAATGCTTCCCTGCGGAGCACTACTTGGAATGAATCCTTCTGCCGGATGTGGCTCGCCATTAGGTCGGTAATGAGCAGCCATTCTCTTCAAGAGCTCAGGCTTCAAGCGTACGCTACTCGAGGACATTCCGAGAGGCTTGAACACTTTTTCATCCATATATTCGTCAAAGGGGATTCCACTTGCTTTTTCCACGGCGTAGCCAGCGAGTAAGAATCCTGTATTATCATACGAATAGACCTCGCCAGGTGGTCGGATGACGGACGGCATATTATTCTTTGAAACGAATTCAGCCAGCGAGATGTCCTGCTCGATGTATTGTGGACCGAGAAAGGTAGTGATGTCAGGAGAATCGAAGCCGCTTGAGTAAGTAAGCATGTCGTACAGAGTGAGCGGTTTTCCCGTCTTATTGGGAATCTTTAGCCCGCCGAGATATGCCTCTACATTATGATGCAGGTCTATTTTGCCCGCATCGACTTGCTGCAAGACGGCCATGGCGGTAAAGGTTTTCGTTACAGAGCCAATTTGGAACACCGTGTCTTTATCAACAGGGATATTCTTTTCCTTGTCAGCGAAGCCGTATCCTTTGTTCACGAGGACCTTGCCATCACGGACGACAACAAAGTTGGAACCATTCACATTAAATTTTTTCATTTTCTCTGCAAACAGTTGATCGGTAAACGCTTCTACTTCTTTGGCATCCAGAGGTCCTTTTATGTTGTTGGCAGCAATGGAAGCAGTCTGATTTATTTCCATTGCACCGAGCGGCTGCGTGCATGCGGCAATCAAGGTCGTGGAGAGAAGAAAAATCGTGAGACTCATTTTTTGAAAAACCTTTTTCATGTGGGATTCTCCTTTGGGTTTTGCTAATACGTTTTGGCGCACCGACTCCGAGAGTGAGCGCTTAAGTACAGTATGGCAAAGCTCGCGTCATATTCGGTAGTTACTTTGTGTCATATGACATTTTGGCACTCGCTCATGTCATGCTCAGCGGATTACGGAGCAAATGAAAAAAGCTGCCGAGTTGCTCGACAGCCTTAAAGTGGGGGAGAGTAGCTATTAATCTTTCAACTCGGTAATTACTTTTGAAGCACGTTTTTCATCTGGGGTAGGGAACATTTGATATTGATGCTGAAGCTCGATTTCCTTCTCATTCAAGTCACTCGAAACTCTTTGCTCAGCTTGTCCCCTGTGTTTATCGCTATTTTCCACGACCAGTCACCTCCCTCAAAGGAGTAGGGTATACAACAAATCCCTACTTTATCCCAAAAAGAGGAAAAGGATGCTTATCGTTTAATCGGCAATGAATAGTAACCAAATGCTAAGTCAAGCAAGGCACTGGCTTCTTGACGCTTCAGTAAATCTTTTCCGCGGAATGTGAAAGAGCCATCTGCGTTTACCTTCGTGTCAGGATCGACGATGCCTTGTGAAACAAGAGCAGTAATCGCATCTTTTGCCCATGCGTCGGCCGTGTCTTGCAGCGTCACTTTGCTGGTTGCCACTGGTTCAAGCTGCTTTAAATTTTGGATCATGGCAGCAGCGACTTGTCTTGTGATTGGTGCCGATGGGTTCAAATTAGGGATGCCTGCGGCCAATTGCTGTCTAAGCACGTCTTCACTCCCGGCCAAGACGTAATGGCCCTCTGCTTTGATCAGGGCGTCAGCAAATTCGCCTTGTGTCATGGTCCCTGTGGGATCAAATTTACTTCCTGATTTCGCTCCCATAATGGAAAGGGCGCTGAGGTTGTTGATATGGGTCTTATAGCTGCTAGTGTTAGGGACGTCTGAGTAGGTCTTTTTCATTTCCATTTTTTGTGAATGGGCAACAAGGCTCATGCCGTTCATCGCTGTATAATAGAAGTATTTGATGTTACCGTTTTTGTCTTCCTTGAACGCGACTTTTTCTCCTGCCTCATCTACAAATAGCAATGGGCGAATCATTCGCAGCTTTTGTTTTCCGATTGCCTCACCCTCAAGCACGAGTGATCCATTCTCATAGGTAATAGAAGTGCGTGTCCAATAGGCACGCGTATTTCGATACAGCCCGAAATATTTTTGCGCATCCGCTTCACTCAAGGTCATGTAAACAGGCTCAGCTTTTTTTTCTGTTTCTGGGAAATAATGATCCATGAATTCTTTGTAAATATCAGCGCTAACCATTGAATCATTGTTGTAGGACATGAAAAAGCCGGTTTTATGTTCCGGGATCAATACCATCAGGGAAGAATGGCCTGGCATGTTTCCGCCCTTCAAAACAACGTGCTGACCATTTGTATACTCTGGAAAATAGTTTTCAAAGCCTACGGTTGTGATCGGGATGTCATCCGCGAAAACCTGGTGCGTATGCATCAAATCCAAGCTTTTCTGGCTGACGATTTCCTTACCGTCAAATTTTCCGTTTTGCAGCTGCATGATCATGTACTTTGCCATGTCTTCTGCTGTTGATATAATGCTTCCCTGTGGACCATCAGTTGGAGCGTGTCCTTCTAGCGGACGTTGCTCGCCATTAAGATCGTAATTGGCAGCCATTCTCTTCATGAGCTCAGGCTTCAAACGTACACTGGTCGAGGCCATTCCGAGAGGCTTGAACACTTTTTCATCCATATACTGGGCAAAGGGGACTCCACTTGCTTTTTCCACGGCGTAGCCAGCGAGTAAGAATCCTGTATTATCATACGTATAGACTTCGCCAGGTGGTCGGATGATGGTCGGCATGTGCTTTGGAAGGAATTCATCCATAGAGATGTCCTGCCCGATGTATTGTGGACCGGTAAAGGTAGTTTCGTCTGGCAATTCGAAGCCGGGTGTGTAGGTGAGCAAGTCGTACATGGTGACTGGTTTTCCTGTCTGATTAGGAATTTTTAGCCCACCGAGATATTCCTCTATATTTGCATGCAGGTCAATTTTACCCGCATCGACTTGCTGCATGGCAGCCAAAGCGGTAAAGGTTTTCGTTACAGAGCCTATTTGGAACACCGTGTCTTTATCAACAGGGATTTTCTTTTCCTTGTCAGCAAAGCCGTAGCCTTTGTTCACGATGACTTTGCCATCACGGACGACAACAAAGCTGGAACCAGTCACATTATGTTCTTTCATTTTTTTTGCAAACAGTGGATCGGCAAACGCTTCTATTTCTTTGGCATCCACCGGTCCTTGGGCAGCAATGGAAGCAGCCTGAGTGGATTCCACAGCACCGAGCGACTGCGTGCATGCGGAAATTAAGGTTGTGGAGAGAAGAAAAACGACGAGACTCATTTTTTGTATCACTTTTTTCATATGCGATTCTCCTTTTTGTGTTGGCAACACGGTTTGACGCACCGACTCTAAGAGTGAGCGCTTGAGCACAGTATGGCAAAGCTCGTGTCATACTCGGTAGTTACTTCTTGTCATCATTTTTCCGATATACTAAATAGTTGTTGTCTCTGTGATGAAATGACATGACTTGACATGCCATATGACGTTTTGGCACTGGCTCAGAGAGGAGTTAGTTTCGTTTAATCGGCAGCGAATAGTAGCCAAACGCTAAATCAAGCAAGGCACTTGCTTCTTGACGCTTCAGTAAATCTTTTGCACGGAATTTGAAAGAGCCATCTGCGCCAACCTTCGTATCAGGATCAACGATGCCTTGTGAAACAAGTGCAGTGATCGCATCTTTTGCCCATGCATCGGCTGTATCTTGCAGCTTCGTTTTGGTGTTTGCCATTGGTTCAAGCTGCTTCAAATTTTGGATCATGACAGCAGCGACTTGTCTTGTGGTTGGTGCCGATGGGTTCAAATTAGGGATGCCCGTGGCTAATTGTTGTCTAATCCCGTCTTCACTTCCGGCAAATACGTACTGGCCTTGTGCTTTGATCAGGGCGTCAGTAAATTCGCCTTGTGTCATGGTCCCTGTAGGATTAAATTTGCTTCCTGTTTTTGCTCCCATAATGGAAAGAGCGTTGAGATTGTTGATATAGCTCTTATAGCGACTATTGGTAGGGACGTCTGAGTAGGTCTGTGTCACCTCCATTTTTTGTGAATCAGCAACGAGTGCAGCACCTTTTGGTGAAGCATAATAGAAGTATTTGATGTTACCGTTTTGGTCTTTCTTGAACGCGATTTTTTCGCCTTCCTCATCTACAAACAGCAATGGGTGAATCATGCGCATCTTTTGTTTTCCGTTTATCTCATCCTCAAACATGAGTGAGCCATTCTCATAGGAAATAGAAGTGCGGGACGAATAAATACGCGTATTTTGATAAATCCCGAAATATTTTTGCGCATCTTTTTCACTCAAGGGCAAGTAAACAGGCTCTACCGTTGCTTTTGTTTCTGGGAAGTAATGATCCATGAATTCTTTGTAAATATCGGAGCTTAAAAACGAATCATTGTTGTAGGACATAAAAAAGCCGGTTTTTTGTTCCGGGACCAATACCATCAAGGAAGAATGCCCAGGCATGTTTCCACCCTTCAAAACAACGTGTTGACCATTTGCCAGCTCTGGGAAATAGCCTTCAAAGCCTACGGTTGTGATCGGGATGTCCTTATCCGCGAAAACCTGGTACGTATGCATCAAGTCCATGCTTTTTTCGCTGACGATTTCCTTGCCGTCAAATTTTCCGTTTTGCAGTTGCATGATCATATACTTGGCCATGTCTTCGCCTGTTGATAGAATGCTTCCCTGTGGACCATCAGTTGGAGTGCGCCCTTCTGGAGGACGAAGCTCTCCTTTACGACCGACGTAATTGGCAGCCATTCTCTTCAAAAGCTCAGGCTTAAAGCGTACACTGGTCGAGGTCATTCCGAGAGGCTTGAACACTTTTTCATCCATATACTCGGCAAAGGGGATTCCACTTGCATTTTCCACGGCGTAACCAGCAAGTAAGAATCCAGAATTATCATACGTATAGGCCTCGCCAGGTGGTCGGATGACAGTCGGCATATGCTTTGGAAGGTATTCATCCATCGAGATGTCCTGATCAATGTACTTTGCACCGGTAATGGCAATGCCATCAGGCAAATCGATGCCACTTGTGTAGGTAAGCAAGTCGTACATGGTGACCGGTTTTCCTGTCGTATTAGGAATCTTTAGCCCACCGAGATATTCTTCTACATTGCCATGCAGGTCAATTTTGCCTGCATCTACTTGCTGCATGGCAGCCAAAGCGGTAAAGGTTTTCGATACAGAGGCAATTTGGAACACCGTATCTTTATCAACAGGGATTTTCTTTTCCTTGTTAGCGAAGCCGTAGCCTTTGTTCACGATGACCTTGCCATCACGTACGACAACAAAGCTGGAACCATTCACATTGTATTTTTTCATTTTCTCTGCAAACAGTGGATCGGCAAACGCTTCTACTTCTTTGGCATCCACCGGTCCGTTTATGCTGGAAGCAGTCTGATTTGATTCCATGGCACCGAGCGGCTGTGTGCATGCGGTAATCAAGGTGGTGGAGAGAAGAAAAACGACGAGACTCATTTTTTGTATCACTTTTTTCATGTGCGATTCTCCTTTTTGTGTTGGTAACACCGCAGCGACTCCTAGAGTGAGCGCTCGAGCACAGTATGGCAAAGCTCGTGTCATACTCGGTAGTTACTTCCTGTCATCACTTTTCCGACTTACAAAATGATTTTGATGAAATGACATGACTTAGCCTGTCATATGACATTTTGGTACTGGCTCATGTGACGCGCAGTGGATTACGGTAAGGGCAGACCGTCATCATCGTGTCGGAAAAGGTATAGATAGGAGAGAATTAGCTTAGATGAAAAGGGCGATTATGCGTAACGTTCAAAATGTTATCTTTTTGCTGTTTACATTCGTCTCGGGAGTATTTTATTTATGTTTTTACTTGGTCAGTATCATGCTTGGCTTGGCCTTGTCATTTACCGTAGTGGGAATTCCTTTGCTCACCAATGTGTTGCGTACAACTCAAACCTTTGTCCAGTATGAACGTATTCAGACGAAGATTTATACCGATATTTCCATAGAACCGTTGGCAATGAGACAAAGAGCAGCGGGAAATCAATGGAAGCAGGCAAAAGCGGAATTAACGGATGAGAGAAACTGGATATCCATTTATTGGCTGATGAAGAAATTTGTCATAGGCTGTATCTGCCTGGTGGTCGGAGTACTTATCTACATTGCACCCGTATGTTTTGCGATCGTACCGTTGCTCTATCATTTCATAGAGATAAATTTTTTAGGGAGCGTAGTGGATTCAGAGCTGAAGGCATTGCAAATCATGAGTTTAGGATTCATACTCATGATCGGGTGCTCCAAGATTGGGAACGGACTGGTAAAATTAATTGGAGGGTATACTCGCTTGATGTTCAAAGCAATTAGGAGATGATGGTTTGCTAGAGATCGTAAAACAATGGGCATGGTATGACTGGGTGATGCTTTTTTTACGTCTGCTCATTTGCTTTTCACTCACCGTTACGACAATACAATGGGGAGATTCTCTTACGCTGCCCTTATGGATTGTTATTTTGTGGCAAATAATGGTGTTTTCCGTCCCGTGGATTTGTTTAATGCTGAGCTATCGCTACTATCTGATAGCTGAAATGCTCTTGTTTGGCGGATTATCGATTTATCTCACGTCTTTGTTTCCGGAGGCGTACCTTACTTTTTTGATGCCAGCTTTTTTGATTGCCGCCAATAGTGCGGAGAAATCGTTTCGCTGGTCGGCTCCCATTACGATTGTTTTCCTTCCACTGCTGATTGTGCTTTTCTCGCGGAAAATTGATGTGTTCGAGATTTTTCCGCAAGTCGGGCTTGCTTATGTGTTGGGGTTTGCCTTTCATTTGCTCATTGTCAACCATCGGCAAAATGAAATTATTCGCAAGCAAAACAGTGTGCTGGAGCAATACCTCACCCAAATCGAGAGAGTGACTCTGCTGGAGGAGCGGGACCGACTCTCCAAGGACCTACATGATACAATGGGGCATTCCTATGTCTCGATCATCATGGGGCTGGAAACCTTGCGTCAGGATGTGGTGTCGCTGGAAGGGACGCAAAAGCTCGACTCCCTTTTGAAGCTTGCGAGAAACGGCATGAAGGAAGTGAGAGGGTACTTGCATCAGATGGGGTCACCGCAAGAAACGCTTCCCTTCGTTCATTCGCTGAAGCAGCTTGCGGAGGAGTTTCAGACACATGCAAAGGTAAATGTACGGTTTCGTGCGATCGGAGAAGAGTATCCTGTTGGTAAGCAGGTGAAAATGACTATGTTTCGCTGCTTACAGGAATCTTTGACGAATGCGGTACGCCACGGGCAGGCTACGGACATCGTCGTTTCTCTCTATTTTGAGCCGCAACAGACGAGGCTGGAAGTACAGGATAACGGTCACGGGATGGAAAATTGGAAGGATGGTTTCGGGATCACGACGATGAAAGAGAGGGCCGCTCATTTGCAAGGAAGAGTATCCGTATACTCAGAGCGGGGAGAAGGAACGATCATTACTTGTTTTGTGCCGAGGCTGGTAGAGAGCGCGGATGAAATCATTCGTTTGTTTATCGTCGATGATCACTCGTTTATTCGGGAAAGCTTGCGCACCATACTCGAGGGACAGCGAGACCTGCGGGTAGTCGGGATGGCAGAGGATGGGGCGCAGGCTATGGAGCTGTGCGAGGAGCTGGAACCAGACCTGGTGCTGATGGACTTGGAGATGCCGAATATGGACGGGATCACTGCGACAAAACGAATCAAGGAAAAATGGCCCGGTATTCGTGTTCTTGTCCTGTCTACGTTTCAAGATACGGAAAAAGCCAAGGAAATTATGCGCAGTGGTGCAGACGGCTATCTCTTGAAATCGATTGAATCACGTGAGCTTGCGGAAACGATTCGCCTCGTCCATCGCGGTGGTACGATGATTGCACAGGACCTGTTTCATAAAATGCTGGATGCACAACCAGTAAACGAACAGGAAGATTTACTCGTTGCATCGAAAATAAGCGAAAAAGACGAGAATGTTTATGGTTTAACGAAGCGGGAGCAGGAGATTTTGCAGATGCTCTCCCAAGGCATGCGCTATAAAACGATCGCTTCCAAGCTGTATTTGTCAGATGGGACAGTGCGTAACTATGCGTCTGCCTTGTATGACAAGCTCGGTGTGCGGAATCGGGATGAAGCGGTACAAAAAGGGCAAGAGGAAGGACTTCTGTAACGTATGACAGCCAGGGAGAGTAGCCCTGGCTTTTTGCTTTTCCTGATTAGGTAGTTCATTGTAAATATTTCTTGTTCTGTTAATATAAAGCGTGGTGCAAATTATGGAAATCTAAAGAGACAGAGCAAGGAGACTATCAAGGAGAGTATTGGTGGAGGAAAACTATGAAACGATGGATGGCAGCATTGTTAAGCCTTGTGTTAATCCTGACGGCGCAATCTAATACGGTTCAAGCCAAAGGGAACGACACAAGAGACGTTTACGAACAGCAGTATACACGTATCGGGGAGGATTACCACATCCTGAACGATAATGTGCTACTGTCGAAAAAAGATGGAAGCGTATGGACTTGGTACATCTATGGACATCCTCTGAGTGCTTCAGATCCATTCTATGAAGCCAAGCTGATGCAAATTCCGGGCTTGCAGGATGTCAAAGAGATGACAGTCAAAAGGAAATCGGCCCGGGGTAACTATATTGTTAACTATGCGGCGCTAAAAAAAGACGGTACGGTGTGGTATTGGGACGCCGCCCCCGTCACTACCCTTGAAACGAGTTCTGCAAGTGTTCCGCGGCAAATCAAAGACTTGAAAAATGGAACGTCACTAGTCGCCCATTATACGGGTGCCTACAAAGTCTTGTTCGTCTTAAAATCAGACGGTTCCGTATGGAGTTTGGGAAGTGAAATAGGTACCACTAAGGGTGGCTCACCTACTACAGTCCGAACAAAGCTACTAGATGATGTCGTATCCATAAAAATGGCGAATGGCATCGTATTCGCTGTGAAAAAGGACGGTACGGTTTGGAGGTGGAAGGCAAACTCGTATCTGCCGAATAACCGCTCGAAAAACACAAGTCCAGAGCAGATGAACGGATTTGCTGATATCGTCAGGATAGAGCCGGGCATTTCTACCAGCTATGCTTATATGAAAGATGGCACAGTCTTGTCTTGGTCAACCGCTGATACGAATAAGCATCCCTTGTATTTGCATGCAGCAAAAGACGCGCGAACGATGGTCCAATTGGATTCCATTCGAGATCGGAATATCGACGAAGCTTATGCCCTCCGAGAGGACGATCAGCTTTGGTCAGTGGACAACAACCATAAAGTTTTCCCAGAGCTTACGGACATCGCTTCTATACATCATAGCGACTTTTCCCCACCCAAAAGGTATTACTATGTAGTAAAAAAGGATCAGACTTTGTGGGCTTGGGCAGATTCGATTGCCTTGCCGAAGCTAGTTGTTTTCACGGGAGAAACGGCAACTAGCAATCGCCCAGTGAAAACAGACAAACCAACAGCCGAACGCCCTAGGACAGCAGACAAACCAACGGGCAATCACCCTGGAGCAACAGCTCAGCCTGTGATACGAACTACGCCGGAAATGAGTCTCTATCCGTATATTACGATGCTGCAACCTGGGAACAAACAGTTCATTGCGGTAAATAATTTGCTTCCCGGGACAAAAATGGCGTACACCATTGACGATCCGAGTATAGGAACCTTATCGAATGTGAATGGCACACAGGTCGTAAAAGCGAACAAACCCGGGCAGACCATTGTACGGGCAACTGCAAGCAGAGCTGGTTCTCCGGACGTGACCGCTTCCTTTTTGTTGTACGTCGTCGACAGTAACACGTTGTCCGATACGTACTACACTGCCGTCCGATCGGTACCTGTCGCTGACAGACAGCGTCCGTTTATTGTGGAGGGACTGACCCAAGCAGGAGAGCTTGTGATTACAGCCGCAAGCAGCGAAAAGCCAAAGCTTGTTGACGGCCAACTCGTCATTACTTCTGACTTGATTGACCGCGTAGCTGACAATGCGCGAAAGGCTAAGAATGCGGTGGAGCAGACGCTATCGGAAAACAACATTGCTCTTGCTAGGGAGTTGGTCGTGAATGGGGAAATTTTGTCGTTGCCTGACCAAAACGGTTTTACAATCAAGCTTTACAAGGATAGCTTCACGAATCGTAAGGATGTCGACTATCTTACCGTCCATGCGGGGGATGCGAAACTGACGTTTAACCTTGCGACTGTAAATCGCCTGTTCCATTCGCTCCCGGTTATCGTTATTCGCTTGGTCGAAAACAATAACGGCGGATATCATGTACAATTTTTAGATGAACAAGGGCAGGAGCTTTCGAACGTATCAAGCAACATCCGTCTCATTCTGCCTGCAAATCAGGCGGACGCGACAAATAATAGCGTGTTCTATTCGAATGGGAAAAGCACGCAGCCTATCGGTGGAAAGTTCAATCCGTACAATAACGGCATGGAAGCCGAAATAAACCGTTCCGGAACGTATTTCGTGGACGATAATACCAAAACGTTCCCTGATATTGACAACCGGGATCCTGAGCTACAGCAAGCCGTACAATTTCTGGGATCGAAAGGAATCGTAACTGGGAAAGAAGATGGCAACTTTGAGCCTGATTCACCGCTTACCCGTGCTGAGTTCACGGCGATGCTGGTAAGAGCTTTTTACGCTTTGGACGAAACAGCGACGGAGAGCTTTTCAGACGTGAATCCGCCACAATGGCATGTTCCATTTATCGCTTCATCCGAAAAAAAGGATATCGTGAAAGGTTATCCAGACGGCACATTTAGGCCGGATCATACCATATCCCGGGAAGAAATGGCTGCGATTGGCGCAAGATCATTACATGAAAAGAAGAATTACTATTACCCTTCGAATACAGAGGACTACTTGAATCAATTCACAGACCAACACACGATTTCCGAATGGGCGAAACCAACGATGGCTTTGGCTGTGAAACAGCGCTTGATCGATGTTCCTGCGGATAAACAGATTAGAGCTGGCGAGGCTGTCACTCGCGGGGAAGCTGCCCGAATGCTATATCGATTATATTTGCAGCTTTGATACTGTTCATAAATTGCGAAAGGCTTATTCCAACTTGAATGATGAGGGGGGAATGAGTCTTTTTGCATGAGAATAGATGGAGGATTTTTAACCCATTCGGAGGTATTTCACAAATCCAAAGAGTATCTTTTAAAAGAATTGGATCGTTTGGATATGCAACAACTAAAGGAAAAACTGTCACTGGAACAATTCGATGATGTGATGACAAGAAAAGTCTTGTTATTAGAAAAAATTGAACAGAAGCCCAATTGCATATCATTTAGATACGATAGTTTAAGTGGAAATTTTTAAACCAATCCCCTAAGAAATTTGACAGCTATTTACATATAGTTGTATAGTAAACTACCAAATGTAACCCCTTATATACATAAACAATTCTTCTATCAAAACTCCACGAGGAGGAATGACACGATGGAAATGTCTATCACAAGAGGACTCTCAGAATTAAAATTACTCGATAAAAGAATCCAAAAAGGAATCAATGAAACGACTTTCATGTCTTCCGCTATTGGACCTAAGCCTGTAACTGGTTATACGTCAACAGAACTGTATGTGGAAACGACAGAGCGAAACTACCAATCCGTTGTTGATCTAATAAAAAGAAGACAAAACATTAAGTCGCTGATCGTCGAGTCCAACGCAAAGACGATGGTAACGATTAGCGGCAAGAGAATGACAGTGGCAGAAGCAATCGAGCGAAAAACGTCCATTCAATACGAGAAATCACTGCTGGAGAAAATGAGAAGAGATTACAACCATGCAGTCACGCAGGTTGAATCGAAAAATGAAGAAGTACAGCTACGATTGGAAAAGCTGCTCGAAGCGAACTTTGGCAAAGATTCCAAGGTGAAGGATACGGAAATGGAAGCGATCTCCAAACCGTTTAAAGAGCAAAATGAAGCGAAGCTCGTAGACCCATTGAAGTTGAAAGAAAAAATGGATACGCTTAGTAAAGAAATTGACGAGTTTGAGTGTGAAGTCGATTTTATTTTAAGCGAATCCAATACGATTACCAAAATTAATCTTGTGGATTAATAGTGTGATTTGCTAATCATTTGAATAGCTGATAAACGAGAGTCCCTTGCCTAGTGGGTCAACTAGGCCATCCAAAAATTATTTGGCGAATACGAGGATGAAAGCTCAAAGATGAGAGCTCAGCTTTCAAAACTTACGTATCAAAGCTCTTTAGGCTCAAAGATCAGGACTTACGCTTTAAGACTCGATGAAATCTTGGGGTATTGGTCCATAAAAGTACACTCTCTGGACTTTTCAGCAACCACCAAGCTAAATGGTTAGCAACTAGGACTTATTCGAAGTAGAGATATGTTGAGAGAAGATTCTCAGCGCACCTCTACTTTTTTATTTTATAAACGAAACGGTTAAGAGATAGAAAAGATATGTCGATACAAATAGGAAGAAAAGGTAATAAATTGATTGTGCAATACAAGGAAAGTCAGGGAGTGAAGCAATGGAATTTGAGTTTCATGTTACTTTCAACGATCTACAACTTGATGAAAAGGAAGCTTTTATCGATCTCTGCCAATCGGAACAAGTAAAGCCGGTCATGATCGTCTTGGATCAGGGAAATTACATCAATCAACCGATGATAACAGGAGTAATCAAACGACCTGATTTTCATGAAGTGAATAAAGAGATGGAAAAGATTGCAGCTACGTTTCAAAACAACGGTTTTACCATCGTCCGAAAAAAAGTAGAGATTTCTCCAAAAGAAGAAACGTATTTTCACCAGCCCATCATAAACTCGAAGCCTTACTTCGAATGGCATGGAAAAGTACAGGTCGATGATGTCACCGCGTTACGAAATTTATGTGAGGGTCATGGTGGACATATTTCGAGAAACTCTTTGAATGCGAATGGAAAAGTGAGATTTATCACCGTCCGAGAATATGAGAGCCCGAAACAGTTTTACGATCGAGTAGAAAAGATACATACCATTTTGCAAGCAAATCAGATCGGGCTAATCAAAGAACAATATGAACTATGTATTTATGACAGCCGCGAAGAACTGGACAGCGGCTGGATTTCCTAATTTTTAGATGGAGGATCATGATGATTACGTATGATGATGTAGCAGAGTTGGAATATGAAGCGAGAGAGCTCGTTGTTTTGGAAGCACTGTTGAGAAGAATTGCTCTAGTGAATATGCCCTTTGTATTAAAAGGCAGCCTTCTAACCAGACAATATTTGGACAACCGCCAGATTCGGGATGCAGATGATATCGACTTATTGTATGCGGGGAAAATCAGGGACGTCGAACATGCCCATGAAGTATTTACACAATGGATGATTCAAGTAACCGAAATGGATCTGAACGACGGCGTCGTGTTTAGAAGTTTTCGAAAGAATGCATTTTGGAGATATATCGACTACGCTATGGCAGATGATTTTCCGACGATCAATACGGATATTGCCTATTATTTCAAAGGTCAACCAAGGGAAGCGGATGACTATAATGAGCTGAATCTGGATATTTCGTTTCACTTGGAAATGGATGCAGACCCGGTTCCGCTTGAGTACCAACCTGTCTTTGGAGAAAGCTTTCTTGTTCCGTACACTGTGCCCCTGTCTATCCAGGTTGCTTGGAAGCTGCATCAAACAATCGTCAGGCCGAGGTTTAAAGACTTGTACGATTTGAAATTTTTACTCTCCCATCCGGCCTATGACAACGATGCGCTCAAGGAAACATTACAGGCGCTCGTGAACGAATGCAGTATCGACCCATCTATTAAGAAAACGGATATGAAAAAGGTGCTTGTTGATGATTTACAGCCCATATACGATTCATTATCCTACGATTACGACTTGAGAAAATATGCTGGCGGCATGGATCGTGGCCTTTATTTTACGCAGTTTGTCAGTGAGTTGCGTAAAAAGATGGATTTTGCAGGGATTAATGGGTATGCGTTTGAAAGTTTGCCAAGTCCAACACCGAAAAAATTGTAACAGCATAGTAAGTGAAGTAGGCTTGTTCCGTCTGTCGCGGTAGACGGAATGAGCTTTTTTTATAACTACCATAGTTAGTCGTTGCTAGTACATTGCCTTTAGGACATATAGATTGGTCGGAACATTCACCATCATCATTCATGAATAATACCCTACATTAACCCAATTACTTTAGATCACATGTGTCTTTCGAGTTAATGGGATCAAAACTGTACATGTAGGGGAGTATCGAATGAGCAAAAGTAAGCAGAAAGATGGGAAAATCATTTATGATTACATTGTTGTAGGCACTGGTCCAGCAGGTTCTGTTATTGCAAAGAGACTAACGGACGATAAAAAAACATCCGTTCTCGTATTGGAAGCAGGAGAAAATAATGATAGGGACACGCCAATTAGCAACTCAACGTTTGCCTTAGAGCTTGAGGAGCTGTATCTTCCTCAATATTTTTGGCAAGGAGAAGGAGTACCCCAGGAAAAAGTAAATGAACGAAGTTTTGAATGGACGACGGGTCGATTATTGGGTGGAGGCTCTTCTATTAACACACAGCAGTATGTAAGACCTACCTCAGCAGTTTTTCAACAATGGGAGAAGCTGTTGGGACCTCTTTGGTCTCCAAAGAATGCAACTCGCAGTTTCCGAAAAATGGAGAATTACAATGGGAAGACAAACAATAAAGAGGTTCACGGTTATAAGGGATTGATCGACATTCGGCAAGCACCTGAAAATCCAACACCCATGTCCAAAAAGTTAGTGTCAGCCATCGAGAAAGCAACAGGATTTCGAAAAATTCTCGATTATAATGACCCGAAAACTCCCCTTGGACCCTTTACGCGTTGGCAATTATTTCAGCAACCCAATGGACGGAGAGAAAGTGCTTCCACCGCTTTTCTATCATCAGATATCATGACTACTGCTGGTCAAGGAGTCAATGGTCGAAAGCTGCAAGTTTTCTTTAAATCAACAGCTCTTCGGGTATTATTTAAGAATAAGCGAGCAATTGGCGTTGAATTTCTCAAAGAGGGTAAACGCGTGCGAGCCTACTCTCGGAAAAAAGTAATCATCTCAGCAGGCATCCATAGTTCTCAGCTTTTAATGCTTTCTGGAATCGGTCCCGCCAAAATGCTTAAGGACGAAGGAATCCCAGTTGTTTTCGCCAACTCCCACGTTGGCAAAGGCCTTAGAAACCACACGCTCAACTTTGCTGAGTTTAGTGCCAATCCGAAAGATAACCCATTGCCTGATGATGATCCAAATGCGCTTTTTTCAGGTGGCGCCTTTTTGCCAGATCCCACTCCAGGCTCAAACAAAACTCGTCGTGCAGTCCAACTGATTGGAATCGGCTCAAAAGGGAAACTGACGATAGCTATCCTTTTCCTAAAACCAAAGAGCCGTGGTTCCATAAGTATACAAAGTAATGATCCGTTGAAAATTGTGCTGGCTGATGAAGGATATCTCAATAATCCCGCAGATCTTGAAGCAGTTAAAAACTGCTATAAGGTATATATCAAGAAAATAGCCGCACAATTAACCGCGATCGATCGATCATACCGGCTTATTTCACCAACTCTAGACATCATCAACAATAATCGCAAGCTTGAAGAGTTCATCAAAAATAATTTTGACCATAATCATCATGAACAAGGTGCGCTTCGCATGGCGCCTCTTAGCAAGGGGGGAGTGGTGGATAGCCAAGGTCAAGTCCATGGAGTAAAAGACTTAATTGTTGCTGATGATTCGATCATTCCATTCACGGTGGATGGCAACACGTCTGCACCAGCCTACCTTATTGGAAATACAATTGCGCAGCAGCTCTTGAAACAAAACTCGCGAGATAATATGAAAAAGTGAAATTAGTAATGAAAATAGTAATATCCCGTGAATCCGCAATTGTACGGAGATTCAGGGGATATTATTCATGGATTGCCGTTGTACGAAATCTCGGGTTTTTGGTTTGTAGCTACAGAGCGGAAATCTAGGACGATAGTATCGCGTCTTTAGATGCCGCTGTATTCTGTTATTGGTTGATTAACCCAAAAAGGCAATAGAACGCTTCACTTTCCTGGCGAATGCAATGGGATTATCAATCGACTCCCAATGAATATACATAAGACGCGGGTTGTCAAAGAGCCAGTGATTATGGACTGCTGTTACCTTTATCCCGTTTTTGCGAAGGTTTGACAACAAACGGTTTACCTGGTTTTGGAAGAGAGCCGTTTCCCCTAAACATAGGGCACGTCCGGAACTGTTTAAGGATTCGAACGAGAACAGTTGATAACGGACCAATGGGGATGTGGTTCTTCTGCCTAATATGGACGCATTGAATATTCTATTTCTGGAGACGAAACAAACGGGACCTCTCGTAATTTCATGCTCTGTTCCACCTAAAATGGCAGAAAATCGGTTACACAGTCTTCTAAACTGGGGACTTGCCTTTGCTTTTGCCTTTACTTTGCCCATATCCGTCATCCTTTCGATTATGATGAAATGAAAACTTCATGGCTCCACCATGTTAACCCAGGAATGCGATGGACTCTTTGGTTTTCCTGGCGAATACGATCGGATTTTCTATCGCTTCCCAATGCATATACATTAAGCGCGGGTTTTCTTTTAGCCAGTGGTTGTGAAGTGCCGTCACTTTAATCCCACGTTTGCGGAGATTCGACATCAAGCGGTTCACCTGATTTTGGTGAACGGCAGTCTCGCCCAAACAAAGGGCACGACCCGACCTATCAAGGGATTCAAACGAAAACATTTGAGCTCGAACTAAAGGGGAAAGCGTTCGTCTTCCCAAGATGGTTTCTCGAAGATTTGCAAGTCGCATGACAAAACAAACCGGCCCATTATCAACTTCCGACTCGCCCCCTAATATTCTTCCAAATCGGGCACAGAGCCTTTTAAATTGGGGGCTAACCTTCGCTTTTGCTTTATTCGCCATAGTAATCCTCCTTTTGTCAATCTAGAAATATCTTATGATTGACAGAAAAAAGGGAAATGAGTAATCTGTGGCTTTTTTACATGAAAAAGATACAGATTTCATTCTAGGTTCTAGTTATTTTCCCATAGCACACTTCTGAAGATTTTCTCGTAGAGGAGTTTATCGGATAAATATCATGACGATGCAGTATTGTTTGGGAGTGAGACAATCATCGTTGATTACGTAAAACTTGAATATTGAATGGAGGTGACCAGCATGTACAAAGAATTAGATGTTTTCATAACAGGCAGCCAAAATACTGTTGATTATTGGTATGACTATGGCTGCATAATAGCGTCTGACATGCTAGCGAAGTTCAGCCAAAAGGATTGGGAAGACCTGTCCAGTCATGTGCTGATGAAACCGTTAGAATGGCAGCGAAGACTCGCGTACTGTATGGACAGCTGTTGTAACGAGCATGAACTAAATATTCTACTATCGTTGCTGGATACGGATGATGAGGAACTTTTCGTGATCTGTGTAGATACGTTGAGAAGCTTTACGACTCTAGAAGGGAAACAAATGATACGTGACAATCCTGCCATGCTCGTTCGCGTAAATGAATTGCTTCCCAGAGCTGGCGTTGCGACTAGGAGAGTATTAGAGGATTTTCTTGTGAAAATACATGGCTAAGTTAGCTTCATTTATTGAGCTGCTAAATCGCAATAGGATGGAGAAGTGACTCATGAACAATAATAGATTTTCGCGCTCTGCTTCGTCCGGCCTGTAGAAAAGATGGACTGACATGAAAAGAATAGGAACCTTCGATCCACCACATACTACAAACGCTATATCTATACCAAGAGAGGTGGAGCGTCCGGATGAGTATGACAATGAGTCGGCCCGTGACCGACGTACTTAATAAACAGGTTGCCAACTGGTCTGTGCTGTATATGAAGCTGCATCATTATCACTGGTTTGTCAAAGGCCCGAATTTTTTTACCCTGCATGAAAAATTTGAGGAGCTATACAACGAGGCAGCCAAAAATGTAGATGAGCTGGCGGAGCGTCTGTTAACGGTTGGGGGCAAGCCTGTTTCGACGTTGAAGGACTGTTTGGAGCAGGCTTCCATTAAGGAAGCGACAGGTGGAGAGTCTGCGGATCAAATGGTTGAAGCGGTCGTGAGTGATTTTACACTTCTGATTAAGGAGCTCCAAGAGGGCATTACAGCCGCGGAAGCAGGGGACGATGAAGCGACTGGGGATATGTTCTTGGGGATCATGGACAGCTTGCAAAAGCATGTGTGGATGCTGCAAGCCCACTTGGGAAAATAAGGATAAATTCTTTTGCAAGCAAAGCTGATGCCATGGGGTATCGGCTTTTTTTCTATGTGCTCATGAAGGCAAAAGTGCAGGGCTAGTCTGATTTGAGACAACCCCCTTGTTCCCAAGAAAGACATGCTAGTGTAAACTAACCTTGTGTGAAATAGAGAAAGCACTTTCATGATGGAAAGGATGTACATTCCCATGGCATCACCCTATGTTACATTTAATCGCGAGCAGTGGAGTGCTCTGCGGGCTTCCACGCCGTTGACCATATCTGATAACGAGCTTTCCCTTTTGCAGGGCTTGAACGAGAAAATGTCCATGACGGAAGTCTCCGACATTTACTTGCCGTTGTCCCGTCTGCTGAATTTGTATGTCGGGGGCACGCAGGAGCTGTACCAGGCGACTCACACTTTTTTAGGGAACCAGGATGGCAAGGTTCCATTCATTATCGGTATTGCAGGTAGTGTGGCTGTAGGCAAAAGCACAACGGCTCGCATTTTGCAGACGCTGCTGTCTCGCTGGCCGAATCATCCGAAGGTCGATTTGGTAACGACAGATGGATTCCTGTATCCGAACAAGGTTCTAGAAGATAGAGGAATCATGAAGCGCAAGGGATTCCCAGAGAGCTATGATTTGCGGCGCTTTATCAATTTTTTATCCGATGTAAAATCGGGTTTGCCTGAAGTGAAAGCGCCTGTTTATTCCCACCTTGTGTATGACATCGTACCAGATGAATGGCAGACCGTCAGACAGCCTGACATTTTGATTGTCGAAGGCTTGAATGTGCTGCAACCGCCTATAGGTGACGAAAACGATGCTCGTATTTCCGAGGTCATTGTTTCTGATTTCTTTGACTTCACGATCTACGTGCATGCGGAAGAGAAGCACATCCTGAAATGGTATGTAGAGCGGTTCAAGCTGTTGCGTCAGACCGCGTTCTCCGACCCATCCTCGTATTTCAAGCGTTACGCGAGTCTGTCTGACGAGGAGGCGACTGAGGTAGCCACCGGTATTTGGACGGAGATTAACGGAGCCAACCTGCGCCAAAACATTTTGCCGACGCGTGTTCGCGCTCAATTGATTTTGGACAAGGGGCAGGATCATATGATACAAAGCGTGAAGCTGCGCAAGCTGTAGATAAAAAGGTGGGAGACGGTTGTCATGAAAGTGATTAGTGCCTGTTTGATCGGCTGTGAATGCCGTTACGATCAGAAGTCATGCTTAGACCAAGAGCTGGAGCAATTGCTCCGGGAAGGAAAGGCTATACCCGTCTGTCCTGAACAGTTGGGAGGCTTGCCAACACCACGACCGCCAGCAGAAATCATCGGGGGGACTGGAGAAGATGTTCTGGATGGTAAAGCACGCATCATAGACAACACTGGCCGAGACGTCACCGAGGAATTTTTGATGGGGGCGAACCAAGCGCTGAAGCTGGCGAAAACGGTTGGAGCCACATCTGCCATCTTGAAAGAAAACAGTCCGTCCTGTGGAAGCTCCTTCGTTTACGATGGCAGCTTTTCCGGGAAAAAAGTGCCGGGTGTCGGGCTGACGGCGGCGCTGTTTCGCAGAAATGGGATTGAGGTAATCTCTGAATCAATCGTATCCAATGAATAAAAAGGGGGGACGCGATGGAAGCGTCCCTCTTTTTACGTCCCTCTTTTTGTAACTACGTTTTACAACTCCTTCAACAACCTCTCCAGCTTCTTCTGCTGTTCTTTCCGTTTTTTCTTCGCAATGCGGTCTTCTTCCTTCAGTGCCAGTACAAGGGAAAAGCACATCAGGACCATGATGACGGTAAAAGGCAGCGCTGCCACAATGGAGGCTGTTTGCAGGCCTTCTAAGCCGCCGCTTAACAAAAGAACGATGGCGATTGCGGATTGGAGGATGCCCCAGGTGATTTTTACTCGATTCGACGGGTCCAGGTTGCCATCAGAAGACAGCATGCCGAGCACGAAAATAGCTGAATCCGCCGATGTGATAAAAAACGTGATGATCAACAGAACCGCAACGACAGCGAGAATGTATCCCATAGGCAACTGCTCCAGTGCGAGGAATAGCGCAGTCGAGATGTCACGTTGTACCGCTGCCCCTATAGGCGCTTGATCAAAAATTTCGAGGTGAAGCGCAGTCCCACCAAACACCGAAAACCAGATGAAGCTCAACAAACTCGGAACGAGCATCACGCAAATGACGAATTCCTTGATCGTGCGCCCTTTGGAGACGCGTGCGATAAACATGCCGACGAACGGCGCCCAGGCAATCCACCACGACCAGTAAAACAGCGTCCAGTTGGCTACCCATGTCCCTTGTGTAAAAGGGGTCAGCCGCAAGCTCATCGAGATGAGATTGTTCAAATAACTGCCGAGCGTGCTGGTGAAGGCGTCAAAAATAAACGAGGTTGGTCCCAATACGAGCGTCAGCAGGAGGAGCAACAAGGCCAATACCAGGTTCGTATTGCTCAAATACTTGATTCCCCGATCCAGTCCTGTCGTAGCCGAGAGCAGAAATAGCACTGTAATAATGGAAATGATCACGATTTGCACGGTGGTGTTGGACGGCAATCCAAAGAGGTGAGACAAACCTCCGTTTATTTGCAGAGTTCCGAGGCCAAGTGAGGTTGCGACACCGAATGCCGTGGCGATGACAGCCAAAATATCGATCCCTTTTCCGAGCGGTCCATGTATGCGCTCACCGAGCAGCGGGCCAAAGGTGGAGGAGATCAAGCCCTTCGCTCCTTTGCGAAATTGAAAATATGCGAGAGCGAGAGCGATGAGAGCGTAGATCCCCCAAGGATGCAGGCCCCAGTGAAAAAATGCATAACGCAGAGCGGTTTGTGCGGCTTCGGTCGTTTGTCCAGTCACACCTGCTGGTGGAGAGAAGTAATGAGAGACGGGCTCCGCCACTCCCCAAAAGACAAGACCAATTCCCATCCCAGCAGAAAACAACATAGCAAACCAGGTGGGGAGCGAATATTCCGGCTCGTCATCGTCGCTCCCCAAAGGGATTTGTCCGTATCTGCTAAAGGCAAGAAAGATACAAAAGATCAGAAAACCGAAAGTCACGATTAAATAAAACCAGCCAAAATTCGTCGTGGTCACTTTCAGTACATGGGAAGCCGCAGAGGCGAAAAGCTCAGGAGAAATCGCGCCGAACAGCACAATGACAAATACAATGACCAAGGATATCAGGAAAGTCATCTTTATCCTCCCGGGAATCTACAAGAAATGGTAATAGTTTATCATCCCGCGGGATTTCCAAGATTATTCCGGATGTGACCGCCCCTGAATGGAGTTACGATGAAAACGTCTCGATAAACCGATTCGCCGCTTTGGACAGATGACGTCCAGACTGCCAGACGACAGCAGCGGAGGAATAAATGGAAGTTCCGGAGAGTCGAATCCCGCGAATTTGTTCGCTCTGATGAGTTTCCCATGCCGAGATAGGGACGATGGAGGAACCGACCGAGGAGGCGACCATGCTGACGATGAGAGAGATGTCCGGGCACTCGCAGATCACGTGCGGTTCCACGCCTAGACGGGAGAATTCCTTGATAATCAAGTCGTAGATGCCCAATCCTGGTGTGCTCGGCATGATGAGTGGAAGCTCGGCGATCTCGCGCATTTCGATTTCCTTGCGATCGGCATAGGGGGAGGTGGCAGGAACAATGAGCACAAAATCCTCTTCCTCCAACGGAATCATGGTGCAGTTGTTCAAGGAGTGGGGGAGGCGTACGATAGCGACTTCTATGGTTCTGCGCTCTAGCCACTGATTGAGGAGCTGCGTATCGCCTTTCCAGATTTTATACGTAATGAGCGGATATTTTTGCTGAAACACACGAATTTGTTCTGGCAGGCGATAGGCCGACAGTGCACTGACACCGATGGACAACGTCCCCCGAATGCCTTCGCCTGTTTCTTTGACTTCGGAGAGAGCTTCCTCCATTTGATGAACGATATTGAGCGCCTGCTTATAGAGGGTGACGCCTGCTTCTGTCAGGACCATTTGTTTGCCCGAGCGTTCAATGAGCATGACCCCGAGCTCTTCCTCCATTTGTTTCAGTTGCTGACTCAAAGGCGGCTGGGCCATATTCAGTCTTTTAGCCGCTCCTGTTATCTGACCTTCCTCTGCTATGGCGATAAAGTAACGCAGTTGCCGAATATCCACACGCAATGCCTTCTTTCCTTTCGAGAATGGATCCATATGAAAACGATATGAAAATTAGATTTTATGGATATTTTTCATATTGATGAAGCTATGATAGCATGTTTTCTGTGAATCTTCACTTCATGGAAAAGACATAAAGGAAAGAAGGGGAAATCCGTGCGTACGTGGATGGAAAAGCTATTTCACTTGCGCGCTTACGACACGACGTTTCAAAGGGAACTCATCGCCGGATTCATTGGCTTTGTCACCATTGTCTACATTGTTGCCGTAAACGCTTCGATTTTAAATGATGCTGGAATACCGATGGAAGCAGGCATTCTGGCGACTGTATTGACGGCATTTATCGGGTCACTTCTTATGGCCTTTTGGGCAAATGCTCCTATTATTCTGGTTCCCGGTATGGGAATCAATGCCCTGTTTACGTATACGTTATGCCAATCGATGGGCCTTACTTGGCAGGAAGCATTGGCTGCTGTTTTTGTTTCTGGTCTGATTTTTACTGTGATTGCCTTTACCAAGGCCGCAACGATATTGTCCAATGCGATTCCCTCTTCGCTAAAAGAAGCGATTACCGTAGGGATTGGGTTGTTCTTGACCTTCATCGGTCTGCAAAAAGGCGGGCTGATCGTCATGAATCCGTCTACATTTGTTGCGCTGGGTGACTTGTCCAGCCCGCATGTGATCGTCACGCTGATTACTTTGATTGTTACGTTGGTTTTGTTTGTTCGCAATGTGCCAGGCAACTTCTTGATCGGAATTGCGGTTGGTACAGGACTTGGCTTTTTGTTCGGGATTGTCGAGCCAGGAGGGGGAGGAACGTTTTCGTTCGCGGATTACGGAAGCGTATTTGCGGGTTTTTCCTTTTCTGCTATTTGGGCGTTGCCATTTTGGATCGCGACCTTCTCATTGGCGATGGTCATCGTCTTTGAAAATATTGGTTTGATTCATGGGCATACCTCGATGCTTGGACAGCCGCAGAAGTTCGGCCGTTCGCTGCAAGCGAATGCGTTGTCGGCTGCCATCTCTGGCATTTTGGGAACCAGTCCGACAGTTTCGACGGTGGAGACCGCGGCAGGAATCGCAGCAGGAGGACGGACGGGGCTGACCGCACTTGTAACAGGCACCTTGTTCTTGCTCTCGCTCGGTTTGCTGCCTGTCATTAAAATGATTCCGGATGGAGCCATTGCGCCAGTGCTCATTATCATCGGCGCACTGATGCTGCAAAATGTACAGAATATCAATCTGAAGGACTTCTCGGAAGGCTTCCCTGCCTTTTTGATCATCGTGATTATCCCGTTGTCCTACAGCATTGTAGATGGAATTGCGTTTGGCTTCGTGGCGTATCCGCTCATGAAGCTCGCATTGGGTAAACGACGCGAAGTGCCTGCACTCATGTACGTTATCGCGGGATTGTTCTTGCTGAATCTCATGCTGCCGATATTCGCATAAAAGAGTAGTTTTCCCTCGACTTCGGTCGAGGGCTTTTTTGTTCTGTTCTCTAGAAAGTGATGCAAGTAATGTGAAAGAATGGATGGAAGGTTATAGAACAGGAGGCTCTTCCATGATCCATGAAATGACGTTTCAATTACGTACTACTGATTTCGCCAAAGGACTAGCCTGGTACCAGAGCTTTTTGCAAAGAGAGCCGGATTTTGTTCCTCATGAAGGATTTGCTGAGTGGGAAGTCCTGCCTGGTTGTTGGCTGCAGCTGGCAGAGGGGACGCCAGCGGAAGGAAGCGGTCCCGTGCGATTTGCCGTGGTCGATATCGAGACGGAAAGAGAAAGACTGATCAAAGAGCTGCAAATCGAACCGTTTGAAATTTTCCAACGGGAAGAAGTACCGGTCAAGTGGGGGACGTTTGCCGATCCATGGGGGAATCGCATTGGTCTTTTCGAGTACTTGGATCCTACTGAAAAAGAGGAAAAGTTAAAAAGGCTTGCGAAGCTATAGTAAAGTCAAACCTCAAAACAATGAAAAAGTCCCTTGCCAATGAGAGCGGCAAAGGGACTTTTTGTGGAGAGATGTGGATTGATTATCGTTTTACAAACGTAAACGCTTGTTTTACTTGGTCCAGAGACATCATCAGAGGGATGAATTTCTTCCCTTCTTTGCTTGCTGGGTCAAATACTGTGTCTTGTGGCAAGCTTGCTACATATACCGTGTTGGTTGCTTGGTTACGTGCAATTTCGTAGCCGACTGGTGGCTCGTCCGGGTTGTTCAATTTCTTCCAGTCATTCAGGTCAAACGCGGTGATAACCACAACAGGTGTACGATCTTCGGCTTTCTCAGCATTGAAGATGAAGCGGGTTACACTCTTTGCTTCTGGCAAGTATTCGTCTGCATTTGGGCCAGTTTTTTCTTCAACTAAGATGTTGCCGTTCCAAGATTTTGGACCTTTAAAAGCAAAGGCAGAGTCTTGGCTTTTGAAAGTATCATGATAGACTTCGAGAGGTTTTACAGCTGGTTCGAAGTTGGCACTCATCAATTCCCATTTGGTTTGGTTCCACTTCCATTTGGATTTGAGGTAGCCGCGAACATCTGCATTGTAATCACCAGTCAGACGCTCTGTGCCTTCCAGTACGTAGAGACCATTTTTGTTGAGATCGATTGGTTTCAGTTCTACGAAGTCCGCTCCGACTACACCTGCTTTGTTTTTATCCAGACCTGGCAGGCCGAGTTCTTTCGCTTTTCCATCCTTAATGTTGTAGATGTGATTGGTTGTGTAGCCACCGCTTCCGCCAGTGCTTGCAGTAACCATGATCTCGCCTTTTTTATCGTAAGTGAAATCTTGAACGGAGAGCTTCGGCTCGTAGCCGTCGTCCTTCACGTCGATGTTAAAAGATTTCTTCGTTTTGCCATCTGTTACTTTGATAGTGAGGTCCTTCACGTATGGGCTGTTTTTCTCTTTTTTCCCGTACAGAACGACTGTGTCTGCGGTCTTGTCACCCGTTACGTCTGCTGTTTTTTTCGTAATCTCTTGCAAGCCTTTTGGTGTAGCAGTTGTGTTGCTTGCATCTGCTGTAATTGCATACCCTCCAGTGAAAAGTACGGAAGTAAGTACAGTTCCTGTTACGAGTTTGTTCAAGTGTTTCATGTGTTTCATGTGATGAATCTCCTCCCCAGTCTTGCTGACTGATCATGATGTAATGTGTAGTGTGCTGTATCTAGTGCTTGTCCTTGCTACACGTTCATTATGTACGATAGTGTGGATGCATTGGTTACAGACTATCGACATAAATCCTACAAATCAGTAACAGGTAAATGTTAGTGGGCTAGGAGGTTGCTCGCTTCTAGGATTAATGACCGAGAAAATATATTTGATTTTAGACAGACCTGTCTGTATACTAAGTCCAAGGAGAGCGGATGCTCCTCCACCAATATTCAACAAACGAAGGGAAGATCGACCATGAGCAAAGACATTCGACCACCGTTTACAAAGGAGTCTGCATTGGCAAAAGTGCAGTTTGCTGAGGATGCCTGGAATTCTCGCAATCCGGAGCGGGTATCTTTGGGATACTCCGTTGATTCCAATTGGCATAATCGCACAGAATTCTTTACCGGCCGAGAGGCTATCAAGACGTTTTTGACAAATAAGTGGGCTAGAGAGCTGGACTACAAACTTAAGAAGGAACTTTGGTGCTACACGGACAATCGGATTGCAGTGCGTTTTGAGTACGAATATCGTGATGCAAATACAGGTCAGTGGATGCGATGCCATGGAAATGAATACTGGGAGTTTGCCGAGGATGGCCTCATGAAGAGACGGGATATGACGGGGAATGATTTTCCTATCAAAGAGGCGGATCGTAAATTCAAATAATGGTTTGAACTATAAAAAAGAAAAAGGATGATAAAAAATGAGTAAAGACATTCGACCACCGTTCACACTTGAATCCGCGTTGGCAAAAGTAAAATTTGCCGAAGATGCTTGGAACTCTCGCGATCCGGAACGCGTGTCACTAGGGTATACCGTTGACTCCAACTGGCGCAACCGCACAGAGTTTTTTACAGGTCGCGAGAATATTAAAGCTTTTTTGACGAAGAAATGGGCAAGGGAGCAGGACTATAAACTCATGAAAGAGCTTTGGTGCTACACGGACAACCGGATTGCGGTTCGTTTTGAGTATGAGTACCGTGATGCAGAAACTGGTCAATGGATGAGATGCCATGGGAATGAGCTTTGGGAGTATGACGAAGACGGTCTTATGAGAAGACGAGATATGAGTGGAAATGATTATCCGATAAACGAAAATGATCGGCGTTACAAATAATCCTCGGGAAATAGCAGCGTGTTCCTGAACCACCGGAAATGAGGTGAAAACGATGACAGTATATTACAAAACAGAAATTGTGGACGGTCTCGCCATTTTTTATCGGGAGGCTGGGAATCAAGAGAATCCGACCATTTTGTTGCTCCATGGGTTTCCATCTTCTTCTCACATGTACCGCAACTTAATTGCCGAGCTCTCTAATGAATACCATATCATTGCACCTGACTATCCTGGTTTCGGTAACAGTGATCAGCCTTCTATGGCCGACTTTGCCTATACCTTCGACAATTTGGCCGATGTTATGGACGCATTTGTCGAGCAGCTCCCATTGAAGAAATACAGCATTTATGTCCACGATTATGGGGCGCCAGTCGGATTCAGATTGGCTATCAAACATCCAGAACGAGTCCAAGCCATTATCTCTCAAAACGGAAATGCATACGAAGAAGGCTTGCTATCTTCGTGGGCTCCCGTACGGACGTATTGGGAAAATCCAGCTGATGATGCCTCTATCAACAATGTTTTAGGTCTGCTGAAACCTGAGTTCACAAAACAGCAGTATGTAAACGGGACACGCAACCCGGAAAAAATCAGCCCAGACAGTTGGAATTTGGACCAATATGTGCTGGAGCGACCTGGGAATAGTGAGATCCAGCTTGCCCTGCTCTATGATTATCAAAACAATTTGAAACAATATCCGAGTTGGCATGAGTATTTCCGGACCTACCAGCCTCCGACATTGGTTGCTTGGGGAAAAAATGATATGTTCTTTGGTCCGGATGGGGCGTTGGCTTACCAAAAGGACTTAAAAGATGTTGATGTTCATCTGCTCAATACGGGTCATTTTCCTTTGGAAGAGGATTTGGAAATCAGCGTAGCGTTAATTAAGCGATTTTTAGGTGAGCGAATAAAGGAATTGGAAAACGGCGTGCAATAACAGCTGAACGGTGACCCGTGGGATGGGCTCTTTGAAAAACTGGCTCTCTTGCGGGTCCGTTCAAAGATTTTTATAGATCATGAATAACACGTATACTCCAGTTGGATCAACAAATGAATAAAATGGGACTTTGCATACGCAAAATAGATGTAATCCACCAAAAGACTAATAATGGAGGAGCCATATGAAAGCGAGCGACCTTGTGGTGCAATGTCTGGAGGCTGAGGGAGTTGAGTACATTTTCGGCATCCCGGGTGAAGAGACTATTGATCTTATCGACTCCTTATTGCGGTCATCGATTCAATTTGTAGTTACGCGGCACGAACAAGGGGCAGCCTTTATGGCAGATGTGTATGGTCGACTCACGGGAAAACCCGGCGTGTGTCTCGCTACGTTGGGGCCTGGCGCGACGAACCTGATTACAGGTGTAGCTAATGCTCACTTGGACCGCTCGCCATTGATTGCCATTACTGGTCAGACAGATCGTAGCCAGCTGCACAAAGAATCACATCAAAATATAGATACGATACAATTATTCAAAGGAATTACAAAATACAATCAGCAGATTTCATCCGCCCACACAATTCCAGAGATCATCCGTAAGGCGTTTGCTCTGGCAACAACCGACAGTTTTGGCGCTGTGCATCTGCAGCTGCCTGTAGATGTTGCTCGGGATACGGTAGTCGGCTCACCACTTCCCATTGGAAGAAAAGCAAAAGTTTGTCCCGACAAGTCCTCGCTGCACACAGCCGCTCAGTTAATCATGGAGGCAAAGAGACCAATCATCCTAGTAGGCAACGGTGCGGTTCGTAGTCGAGCTTGGAAAGAAATTCGACAATTAGTAGAGAAAGCGAATTTGCCATTGGTCAATACTTTTATGGCCAAAGGTTTTCTGCCTTTCGATCACCCGCTTAATCTGTTCACAGTCGGCGGAAGTTTCGATCCTGATGGTTTGCTTCCTCTGCATGAAGCAGATTTGGTAATCGCCATTGGATTTGATTTTGTTGAATTTGATTCGAAATTCTGGAACGAGGATAAATCGCGTAAAGTACTGAGTATTAATACCACCTACGCTGAAACTGATGCTCATTTTCCCGTTGAATTAGACCTTGTGGGTGATTTGCGAGAAACGATTAAGGCATTATCGAACCTGTTAAATCGGAGGCCCGAACCTGTAGACTATGAGAAGATTCGTGTACGTAGAATGAAGAAGTTGCGGGCCATCCCATCAGAACAGGATCTGCCTCACAAGGTGATGTGGACCTTAAGCAAAAAGCTGCCGAAGGAAAGCATCGTGATTTCTGATGTCGGCTTGCATAAGATTTGGGTATCATTCTGGTACCAGCCAAAACTTCCAGGGCAAACGATTATTTTCAACGGTCTTGCATCAATGGGAGCATCGCTGCCTGGCGCTTTGGCAAGCTGCTTGGTCAAGCCAAACTGTCCTGTGGTTATCATAACGGGAGACGGTGGCTTTCTAATGAATGCTCAGGAGCTCGAGACCGCAAAGCGCTTGGGTCTGAGCTTTACTATCATCATCTTTAATGACCAGCGGTATAGCTTGATAGAGAAGCACCAGTGCAATGCCAATCTAGCGGTTACACAGATTTCTTTTACCAATCCGGATTTTAACCTTTTTGCCCAAAGCTTTGGAGTTGCGTACAGACGTGTTACAAATACAGAGGAGTTTCCTCAAGCTCTTACAGAGGCAGTAGATAGTGGAGAACTGAATTTAATGGAGATCGTTATAAGGAACCCAATTAGAGAGATAAAATAACGTTATTCGCAGAAGAAAAGCCGAAAAATTAAATTTGAAATTATATATACTTGTCTGTATAGTAATGGCGTGGAGACAGAAGGATGAGGGGGGACAAAATAATGAGTGACTTCATTTTAGAACAATTAGGATTTGCTCGACGTCAAACGATTAATTATGTGAGAGAAATGAATGACCGCGATGCTGAAATCATTCCTGTTGGGTTGAAAAATAGCATAAAATGGAATGTAGGACACATATATGTCGTTCAAGAAAAATTCGCTTTTCAACTTTCTGGAAAAGAAGTTCAAATGCCCTCGAATTTCAAGACTTTATTTGACCCAGGAACTCAGCCTTCTAACTGGGATATTAAACCTCCAGCATTGTCAGAGCTGATTGAACTATTGACGGCGCAAATGCTAAGGATCGAATCGACACTTTCGAACAATTTGAAAGAAGCGGTAGAGCCTTCCTATAAATCATCTACTGGACTTTCTTTCACAACAGTTGAGCAATTACTTGGCTTTTCCCTATACCATGAGGCAATGCACTTTGCAACGATCAAAAATATTGGGAAATTAATCGCCAACCTTCGCGTTCATTAATAGAGGAGGAGAAGGCATGAGACAAAGAAAAAAAGAGCAAATACTGGATGTTGCCTCATCCTTGTTTTATAAACAAGGAATTACTGCTACGGGGGTCGATCAAGTTGTAGCAGAATCCGGAGTAGCCAAAATGACGCTGTATAACAACTTTCCTACTAAAGAGCATTTGGTGATAGCTTATCTTGAGACAAGAGATTCCCTTTGGAGAAACTGGTTCGAAACTACAGTTTATAAGAAGGAAGTTACCCCGTCGGAGCGTTTGGTTGCTCTATTTGATACATTAGAAGAGTGGTTCTTGCAACCTGACTTTCGTGGGTGTTCCTTCATAAATACGGCTGCAGAATTTAATGAACCTGCTCATTCGTTCCATCAAGTATCTTTAAGACATAAGTCACTATTAAAAAATTTTATCAAAAAACTTGTTCAAGAAGCTGGAGTACAGGAGGAAGAGGAACTGGCCAATGCGTTGTATCTTTTGATAGAAGGCAGCATTGTTACTGCAATGATCGAGGGAAATCACGAAGCAGTTCATCATGCTCGCAAAACGGCTCAGAAGCTCGTAAGTATCTTTCTAAAAGAAGCATCAAGTGGCGTGGAAGAGGGTATTCATTAAAAATCGGCAGACATCGATTTTTATTAATGCCATATCCATAAATGGTAGTTTTTACATTACATTCAGGATGAAATCGACTAGAGGCCTATGCATTGTGATGCTGGCCTCTAATAGTACCCATTGATAAGACCATCGCCCTTAGTGATGGTTTTTTGCTCTGGCTTTTCATTGTTGATAAAATAAAAGAATGCAAGTAAAATGATTGAATGCTCAAACGGGCCGCGGTTCGTAAACTCCCGCGTTATCAAAACTAGGAGGAAATCATATGTTTAATTTTTGGATCGGAGTGCTTTTTGCTTTGGTGAACTTCGGGCTGTTCCTGCTCTGCTACCGACTGTTCGGCAGAATGGGACTGTACGCGTGGATCGGGATGGCTACCGTGCTAGCCAACATCCAGGTGGTCAAAACAATCGAGATGTTCGGCTTGGTCATGACGCTCGGCAATACGATTTATGCTTCTATTTATTTGGTAAGCGATCTATTGAACGAGAAGTATGGGGAAAGAGAAGCGAAAAAAGCCGTATGGTTCGGCTTCTTTACCTTAATTGCGGCAACGATCATCATGCAGCTCGTGCTGGTGTTTGAACCACAGGAAACAGATATTGCCCAAGGTTCCTTAGAGACGATTTTTGGCTTGATGCCAAGAGTGGCATTGGGTAGCTTGTGTGCGTATTTTGTCAGCCAATTTGTCGACGTGAAAATCTATTCGTGGCTGAAGAAAAAATGTCCAGGCCGTAATCAGCTCTGGATTCGCAATAATGGAAGCACGCTCTTCAGTCAATTGCTCGACTCGGTCACCTTTTGTACGATTGCCTTTTTGGGAGAATTCCCGATGGACGTATGGTGGCAAATCCTGTTGACTACCTACCTGATCAAGTTTGTCGTATCGGCAGCTTCGACGCCGGTTCTTTATATCGCACGCAGCTTGAAAGTGGACGAAAGCTAATTGACAAAAACAAAGAAAAACCGCCAAGGACGATGGAGCTTGGCGGTTTTTGTTTTTACAAGTTTAGAAGGATTATACAAACTTTACATCAAATTTACATAAGGTTCAGGTTATACGTTTACCATTTCATAGTAGATACTTCCGAATGATGTGAGGAGGAATGATGCAAGAATGTTGAAAAAAAGAGGAAATGCTTCCAGATGGCCGAAGCTGGCGCTAATGGCCGCGGTCATGATGGGAACTGTTTTACCGACCGGGTGGATGCCACAGGCAAAAGCCGCGCGGGCTGATCATGTGGTGATCAGTGAGGTGTATGGGGGTGGGGGAAATTCTGGCGCCCATTACAAGAACGATTTCATTGAGCTGTACAACCCGACAGACACAGCTGTTTCACTTGTAGGGTGGTCTGTTCAGTATGCTGCTGCTACTGGACCCAGCTGGAACAAGACCGATTTGACAGGAAGCATAGCTCCCTATGGTTTTTATTTGATTCAGCAAGCAGCAGGAACGGGCGGTGTAGCAGACCTCCCTGCTCCTGAGGTTACGGGAACGCTTGCAATGGCTGGAGCACAAGGAAAGGTCGCATTGGTTAGCCATGCTACGCCTTTAACCGGGGCGGATGTATCCTCTCAACCAGGTGTTGTAGATATGGTCGGATACGGAGGAGCAAATGCATATGAGGGCAACTCTCCTGCACCAGCTACTTCAAACTCGACCAGCGCCCAACGCATAAGTGACGCCAGCGGTATCGTACCGAACGGAGGAAATGGCTGGGATACCAATAACAACGGCAACGATTTTATCACAGGAGCACCTACCCCGAAAAACGCACAAAGCCCAGTAGAACCACCGCTACCAACAGATGCGACCGAAAAGCTGAACGCTACAGAACTTATTTTTGATCATACTGATCCTATCCAAGCAACAATTCGCGGCTATGTCGGTCAAGGGCGGACTATTAAGGTTTATGCGAGTCAGCCTACAGGAACAGGTAGCGACACTCCTTTGGCACAACAAGATTCGGATGCTTCCGGGTTAATCGAGCTGACTTTTACCAATCCCGATCCAAATGCGCAGGGAGTCTATCTGACTGCAACGGAAGGGAGTAAGAAAGAGAGCACGAGTATCGAGCTGAGGCCAGCGGTAGCCAGCACAGCTTTGATCCAGGGAAAAGTCAGCCTGCAAGTCGTGAATGGTGTGGGCGAGCTGCGAGGAGAAGCTGGAGCGGCAGCAGGGAATGCGATACTGCGCGCATACGATCCGCAAAAACAACCGCTTTTGCTTAGTAATAAAGAAACAGGAATCGCACAGGCAAACGGGTCATTTTCCTTTACGATTCCAAACATCGATCAGCTGGATCATATTCTCGTAACGCAGCAAACAGCTGGGGAATATGGCAAGTCGTTTGAGAGTCAGGAAGTCAACATCACCAAGTCAGCCTTGGGTTCGACGACGATTGCTGAAGCAAGAAACACCCCTGTAGGAACGAACGTGATTGTCGTCGGAACGGTGACGGCGATGTTTGAGGCGGGCGGACAAAACAACGTCTATTTCCAAGACGATACGGCGGGACTCGTCCTTCGTGCGCCAGGATTGACTGGCAAAATTGAAGTAGGAGACAAGATTCGCGCTACCGGAAAAATGAATGACTATAATGGGCTGGCACAGCTCGAAGCAGCTACTAGCAACGTGGAAATCTTGCAGAAGCAGGCGGGCGTGCCTAACCCACAACTGGTGATTTCTACTGATTTTGCGGCTGCTACAGGAGAGGCTTTGGAAGGTAAGCTGGTGACGGTAAAAGTAGTCACCGTCAAATCAGTAACGAGCGGCAATTATACGCTGGAGGATCAGCACGGCAAGTTTGTGTCTCGTCCTGCTGCCACTCTTCCGCTTCCAGTGAACAAGAGCTATGCCGCTATTACAGGCGTGGTCAACTACGATCGCAATGAATACAAGCTGGTTCCGCGCACTGCCGCTGATCTCGTAGAGGACGAGAATAAAGTCCCTATGGTTACAGCGAGTCCAGCAGGTTCTATGGTGACACAGGGAACAAAAGTCACGCTTTCAACGACGATGGCTGACGCCACGATCTTCTATACGATTGATGGTTCAACGCCGAGCAGGGATAGCCAGAAGTATACGGGTTCGATCCAGATTGATGCGGATACGACCGTTTCAGCCATAGCCGTCAAGGATGGTTACACAGACAGCAATGTAGCGACCTTCCGCTACATGATTCAAAAAGAAAACATTCGCATTCATGACATTCAAGGAACGTCGCACCGATCATCGATGGCCGATGGAACAGTGAATAATGTTCCGGGAATCGTAACGGCTATCGTCAGAAGCGGCAGCAATGTACAAGGCTTTTATATGCAAGACCCGCAGCCGGACGCAGATCCATTTACCTCGGAAGGCATTTATGTTTATGAGCCAAAAGCAGCGGTCAGCCCGGGCGATGAAGTAACCGTTAGCGGAACCGTCAAGGAATACGTGCCATCGAACAGAGCGGGTACAGACCTCACGCAGACGCAAATTGATGCGACCAACGTTGTGATCGGCGCTAGAAAGGCACTCCCAGACCCACTCATCCTGGGCAAGGACAACTATGAATATCCGAAAGGAATCATCGACAACGACAGTCTCGGTAAATTCGATCCAGACCAAGACGGCATCGACTTCTGGGAAAGTCTCGAAGGCATGCTGGTGCAGATCGACAATCCAATCGTAGTTGGCGAAACCAAGACATTTACCAATCCACGTGCAACGGAATTTGTCGTCATCGATGATCAAGCCCATCCGAGTCAGCCACGTACACCAGCCGGTGGAGTGGTGCTAGCGGCAAATGATTTTCACCCTGAGCGTATCACGGTATCGGACAAACTCGAATCGATTGCCGGAGAGGTAAAAGTCGGCGACAAATTTGACGGCCCACTGGTAGGCATCATTGACTACAGCTTTGCGAATTACAAGCTGTTCCATACAAAACCATTTACGGTACAGGCAAGCCATTACGAGCAGCCAGTGACGAGTATTTCCCCAAAGGAAGACAAGCTGACAGTCGCTTCGTACAACATCGAGAATTTTTCGGCTAATACCGATTCTGCCAAAATCAATCGCATCGCCGAGACGATTGTGGACAACATGAAGGGGCCGGATATCATCGGTGTGGTGGAAATGCAGGACAATAATGGGCCAACGGACAATGGGCAAACAGATGCTACACAGTCTGCGGACGCATTGATCAAAGCAATTGAAAGCAAAAACGGCCCGACTTACCGATACACCGATATTGCGCCACAGAACAATCAAGATGGTGGACAGCCAGGAGGAAACATCCGAGTCGGTTTCTTCTACAATCCAGAACGGGTACAGCTGGCAGAAGGAACGCCAGGAAGTGCGACAGATGCGGTGCAAATCGAGAAAAGAGATGGCGTGGCGCATCTTTCTCTCAATCCAGGGCGGGTAGATCCGACAAACGAGGCGTTTGCTTCGAGCCGTAAGCCACTGGCTGCGGAATTTGTTTTCCAAGGTGAGCCTGTCATTGTCATTGCCAACCATTTTAACTCCAAGGGTGGAGATCAAGCGCTGTTTGGAAAAGATCAGCCGCCACAGCTGGTGAGTGAAGTACAACGCATGAAAATTGCCCGTGTGTTAAACAACTTTGTAAAAGAAATCCATGCGGCTGAAGCGAAAGCAAATGTTGTGGTGCTGGGTGATCTCAACGATTTCCCGTTTTCGAATCCAGTGCAGGAATTGGCAGATGGCGTTTTGACCAATATGGTGGAGACACTGCCAAAGGGTGAGCAGTATACGTACGTGTACCAAGGGAACTCCCAAGTCTTGGATCAAATTTTGGTTAGCAACCATTTGGAGGACGACACGAAGGTTGATATCGTTCACATCAACGCTGGCTTGACTGAGAGAGAGGGACGTGTGAGTGATCATAATCCTGTCCTTGTACAGCTGGACTTGAAGGATCGTGGCACGCCGGAAAGAACAGCACAAGAAGTGGCAGAAAGCATCACGCAGCTCACACAGCCAGCAGCGGGTGAGACGCGCTTGAAGCTTCCAGAAGTACCTTCAGGCTTTACCATCGCGATCAAGTCGTCTAGTGATCCAGCGATTATTGCGCAGGACGGCAAAATTACGCCGCCAAATCGCCAGACGAATGTAGACCTGATTTTGGAGGTCACACGAACATCCGACCAATCGACAGCAGTGACGAAAGCATTGACCGTGCTGGTTCCAGCTAAGCCGGACTCACCACCGCCAGTTACACCGCCGGACAGAACACCGACACCGGACTCGCAGCGAGATTTGAATAAGCAAGCAGCTCAGGTCATCTCCGCAAGTAACGAGGAGAACGCCATTTTAGGACAGGTGGATCAAGTACTCAGCCATTTGGAAAAACTTCTAGATGCCCAGCAGTGGACGCCGACTGAGAAATGGGAGACAGTCACTGATACGATCGCGACTGTACTCGAGGCAGTGGCTGAGCAGGCCGAGCGAGGAACCATCAGCGAAAAGGCACTCCAAGAAGTGACGAAGAGCTTTTTGGACAAAGCATTTGACCCGCTTACAGAAGAGGGCATCGAGGATGAAGAGATTGCCCGTCTGGCACTTGCCTCCTTGACGAGCTTGGCGAAAACAGCGCTGGAGCCGCTCGATGAAAAGGATATTTCCAAAGAGGTAGCCAAGCATGTCCGTACACTGGCGGAAAAGCTTTTGAAAAAGCTTGGCACTATCGTCATTGAAGATGGGGATGAGATCAAGGCAGATGACGAACAAGTAGATGAACTTCTGGACATACTCGGGGAATTCATGAAAGCAATAGAGTCCGTGAAAGAAAAAATCGGCTTTGCTCCGGTGTTGTTCATTCAGGTGGAAGAAAGCGATGACGATGCGAACGACACGCGTTCTCGCAAGGAAGAATCTGATCTGACGGTGACGCTGGAACAGCAGCTGGTTGAACAATTGAAGAAAAAAGAGGTAGGCATCCGTGTAACTTTGGACAGCGAAGCATGGGTAGAGGTGCCGGGTGCATACTTTGCTGCTGAGCGTGCACGAGAGTTTGCCCTCTCCCTGACAAAAGCAAATGAAAACGGCTGGAAGGGCGTGCCGAACCCGGGTGAAGCTTATCAATTGCAAGCGTGGAGCAAGGGTAAAAAGCTGACAAGCCTCGGAAAAACAGGCTTTACACTCGGGCTACCCATCGCTGAAGATGCAAGCGAAAAGCTCCAAGCCTACTCGTACCGGAGTAATATGTGGAGGCCAGCTATAGGACTGAAAGGAAAACCAGTCAAAGTGGTAAAAGAAGGCGATGTAGGGATCTTTACAGTAGTGACGGCTTCCTCTTATGTAGTTGGTGAGACTGCCCTGAAAAGAATCGAGATCAAACCGAAGTCTCTCAAACTAGCACAGGGTGAGGAAGCACAGCTCGAAGTTACAGCTATTCTCGGGAACGATGCAGAAGAAGACGTTACGGATGCAGAAGGAATCGAGTTCAAATCGAGCAAGCCCGATCAGGTAGAGGTGGATGAAACAGGTCGGATTCTCGTTTTGGAGGATGCCAAACCAAAGACGAGAGTAACCATCACGATCAGCTATGCTGGCAAGACAGCCAATGTAACCGTTACGGTTAAGTAGCAAGAGAAAAAAACGGGTTGGGAGATAGCTTCCCAGCCCGTTTTTTGTTGTGGAAATGGATTAGATACGTGCCATCCCCATCACTTTTTCAACTTTGTACAGCATCTCGTTCGCGACCTTATTCGCTTTGTCTGCCCCGGCAGTCAGGATATCATCCAGCTCAGAGGAGTGGAACAGCTGCTCGAAGCGTTCTTGAATCGGACGCAATGTTTCTACGACAACTTCTGCCAACTCGGTTTTAAATGCGCCGTAACCCTTACCCTCGTACATCGCTTCGATCTCATCCAGAGTTTTTCCGGAGCAGAGGGAGTAGATGGTCATGAGGTTAGAGACAGCAGGCTTTTCTGCTTTGTCATAACGCACAACGCTGTCGGAATCCGTTTGCGCGCGCTTGATTTTTTTCGTGATGGTGTCTGCATCATCCAGCATGGAGATGAAGGCACCTTGGTTTGGATCGGATTTACTCATTTTCTTGGTGCCTTCAGCAAGGGACATGATGCGTGCGCCAGTCTCCGGCAGGCGAACTTCTGGAATGGTGAAAATGTCACCATAACGGTTGTTAAAACGAGCGGCTAAATCACGAGTCAGCTCCAGATGCTGCTTCTGATCCTCGCCCACAGGGACGAAATCAGTGCCGTACAGCAAAATATCAGCAGCCATCAATGGAGGATAAGCCAGCAGACCGCCTGGAATGGATTCGCCGCGTCCATCGGATTTGTCCTTGAATTGGGTCATGCGCTCCAATTCACCCAAGTAAGAGGTACACAGCATGATCCAGCCGAGCTTGGCATGAGCCGGTACTTCCGATTGGACGAACAGCGTCATTTTGTTCGGATCGAGGCCAACGGACAAATAGAGAGCCGCGAGACGACGGATGTTTTCGCGCAGGACAGCAGGCTCCTGTGGAACGGTGATCGCATGCTGGTCTACGATGCAGTAAAAGCAGTTGAACTGATCTTGAAGCGGAACGAAGTGCTTCATTGCGCCCAAGTAGTTGCCGAGTGTCATAATGCCGCTCGGTTGAATGCCGGAAAAGATGGTTTTCATGGGAAAGTTGCTCCTTTCAATGTTAGATGCGAGTTTAGAAAGTTGAGTTCAAAAAGTCGACTTTTCGATGCCACATAAGCTTTCAGGACTACTTCGTGATCAAAAGTCGATTTTTTGAATGTCCGCTTTAGAATACAAAAAGGTCCATCCGCCCTGGACAGGGACGAATGAACCGTGGTGCCACCCTTGTTATTTCACGTACGGAATCATCCATACGCAAAATCTCTTTGATCCGTACCGTTTCTGTGTCAGACAGCTTGATACGGTGTCCATTGTAACGTACGGACGTAACGCCAAAGCCTACTGCCGCCATGAGAGCGGGTTCGGTTTGGAGCTCGGAAGCCCATTCATCATTTCCTTAACACTGATTCGCACCAACCATCAGCTCTCTGAAGTCTCGAAAAATGACTACTCTTCTTCCTCATTGCCATCAAATGATACCCTTTGAGCAAACATTTTACATAGAGTGGAATAAAAAAGCAAGTGGGTATTGACAAGGAAATCCAAAAGATGTAAAAGTAACTCAAGAGTTATATAACTTTCGAGTTACTTTTGGAGTGAGAAAATGACCAATGACAAATTGTCGAAAGGGGAGCAGAGTCGCGGTCGGTTACTTGCGGCGGCAGCTTCTGAGTTCGCGGCAAAAGGCTTTCATCGTACACGGGTGAGTGACATCGTGAAAGCAGCAGGCCTGACACAGGCGTCGTTTTACCAGTATTTCGACAGCAAGGAAGGCTTGTATCAGCAGTTGACGGACACATTTGCCACCAAGCTGTGGGAATTGGCGGACAGCGGTCAGAAGGTAACGGTCTTGACGAAGGCAGATGTCTTCGGTCAAGTACGGGAGAATCTGCTCGCCTTGTTCCGATTTTTTCAGGAGCAGCCTGAATTGACCCGGATCGTACTGTATCAGGCGGAAGAGGGCGAAGAGCTGCATCGTAAGCTGGCTTCAATTGTTGCTGTCAACCTGCGAAAAAATCAGAGTGCTGGGCACGTCCGTGTCGAGTTGTCTGTGGAGGTGGCGGCAGAGGCAATGATCGCAGTCGTAGACCGTATGACGACGCGGTATTTGCTGACGGGCGAGAAAACAGCGGAGCAGCTTGCGGACGACGCAGTATCTTTTTTGGCATATGGAATTTTGCAGGCAAACGAATAGGAAGAGGGTGCTTGTATGCTGGAGCTGTCCCATCTGATTTGGCTGTTTTTAGTCGTTTTCATGGTTCATGATTTCGAGGAGATCGTGATGGTAGAAGGTTGGGTGCGAGCAAAAGAAGACCTCATTAGACAGACAATGCCAGAACGGCTAATGAAGATGATGGAGCCTTCGCTTTCGATGAGTACAGCGCAATTTGCGGTCGCAGTCTCTTGTATTTTCGCCGTTTTATCGGTAGCGGTGATCCTGACTGTCACGACGCTTTCGACTGGAACGTACCTCCCGTTTTTTCTAGTTTGTCTGCATGTGATGTTTCTCCATGTTTTCATGCATGTTGGTCATACCGTTGTCCTTCGCACGTACACACCTGGTGTGGTGACGGCTGTGGCATTCGTTTTGCCATATAGTTTGTATACGTATGATCGATTGCTTGAGGCTGGGCTTGCGACGTGGCCGTTGATATGGAGCACGTTGCCGTACAGCTTGCTGATCATCCCTGTTTTATACGCGGCACACCGGATTGGGGAGGCAGCAGGTAAAGTGATCCCCCGATGAGAAAAAGAAAGGGAGTATGTTATCCTAGTGGTGGTTGTTCAAAAAGTTGTTTATTGATCACAGAAGCAGTCCACAAGTAGGAAGAGATTGGTGTGAAAGAGGGAATTTTGTTGAAGCTGCGACTAGGCGTAATAGGCGCGGATGATTCACTTGCCATCATCGAATCAGTCATGCGAGAGTTTCCCGAAATTGAATACTTGCCGATTGTCTATTGGAAAGAAGAAGAAATCCTCGATCTGATCTTGCCGCATGTGGATGAGGTGGATATGTGGCTTTTCTCCGGACAGGTCCCTTATGCTATGGTGAGCGAGTCAGGCAAGGTCCATGTGCCGATGGCTTATGTGCCTCATCTCGGTGCGAGCTTGTACAGAACCTTGCTTCATCTGTCCCATCAATTGGGAATCCGGGTGGATGAAGTGAGCTTTGATACATTTTCACCAGAAGAACTGGAGCATTTTATGGACGAAGCGGGTATCGCTGGTGGTTACAAATGGCTCAAGCATTATGAGGGAGCAATCTCAGCCGATGAACTGGCCGATTACCACGAACAGCTTTGGAGAGCAGGCAAAACAAAGGTGGCTGTCACCTGCTTGCGGACAGCAGATGTAGAGCTGGCTCGTAGAGGTGTCCCTGTACATCGGGTCGTGCCGACACGTGCAGGCGTGATTTCGGTTATTCACATGCTTTTGCGTACGCACGAAATGCTTCACTTCAAAGATACCCAAATTGCCGTGCAGATGATGGAGATCGATCCATTTCGTGAGCTTGCCGGTGGCAACTTTTCCACAGATGAATGGCAAAATGCCGAGATCAAGACGATGGAAAAGCTGTTGCGCTACGCGAAGTATTTGCAAGGCTCACTGAAGACAGCAGGTCCCGGGCGATACGTCATTTTTACAACGCGGGGTAACCTGCAAGAAGTGACTCGTGACTATGCGACCATGCCGGATTTGGAAGAGCTGTTTGGCATTCGTGCTGATCTGGTGACGTGCGGAATCGGGATCGGCAAGACTGCTTATGAAGCAGAAATCCACGGTGGCGCGGCTTTGTTGCACGCCAAAGAGCGCGGGACAGGCAACTGGATGGTCTTCTTTGATGACAAAAGCGTCGTAGGGCCGCTTGGTCGTGCTGAACAGATCACCTATCGGTACGACTCAGAAAAGCTGCAAGAGCTCAGCCAGCTTACCTCTCTCAGTGTCATGACGCTCGCCAAGCTCTACTCCATACTCAAGAAGCGAGGCTCTCAGGAAATTCATGCGACAGAATTAGCCTCGTATCTACAAATTTTGCCACGAAGCGCCAGACGCATCCTGATTGAACTGGAGTCAAAGGGACTCGCGCAGGTGATCAGGGAAGAAAACCCGCACCCGCGGGGCAGACCGCGCAAGGTGTATCGGATCGTATGGCAAGGGCAATTGTAATAAATTTACCAATTAATCATTTCTTTCGGGAAATGATTTTTTTGTCGTTAAAAAATTGTTCTCAAATTCACATTTATGACAAATAATAAGAGATGTAAACAACTATGAACTTACATAAAAAACAATATTTTCCAAGGAGGAGTTAACAAGTATGAAAAAATCGGTTTTTGCAGTAACACTCAGCTTCGCATTAGGTAGTTCTACCTTCCTGCCGCTAGCTGCGCAGGCCGAATCCGAAAGCATCGTCTATAGCGCTGAGTGGGATACCCCCGAATTTATTGGAGAAGAGTTCGAGGCAGAAGATCTGGATGGCGAAGACAAAGTTTGGGGATTCCTGGAGCAACATCAAGATTCCTTCCGCATTGACGGAGAAGTGAGAGATCACTTTAAAGTGCTTGATGAAGTGACAGACAGAGAGACAGACATGACTCACTACCGCGTACAAGAAATGTACGAAGGCATCCCGGTCTATGGTTATCAGCAGACGATTCACGTAAACGAGGATGGAAATGTAACGGCATTCCTCGGTAACTACGCGCCTGACCTGTCAAACAATGATAAGCTGACGGAAAAACCAAAACTCAAAGCAGATAAAGCGGTTAAAGAGGCCATCAAGGATTTGGAGGATGAGATTGACAAAGAAGTGAAGAAGTTCGAGGTGAAGCCAAAAGGGAACCTCTATATCTACATCCACGAAGATGAATCGTATTTGGCTTACGAAGTGGAGCTGAATTTCCTCGATCCGCAGCCAGGGCGTTGGAAGTATTTCATCGATGCAAACACTGGTGACGTGATTAACAAATACAATATGCTCCATGAGGTTACAGGAACGGGTACGGGGGTACTTGGTGACTCTAAGTCCTTCGAAGTAACGAAAGTAAGCAATACAAACTACACGGCGAAAGATACGACTCGCGGTAAGGGAATTGAGACGTACAATGCACGGAACAGATACACCCTCCCAGGCACGCTTGGCTCTGATACCGATAACAAATGGACAGATGGAGCACTTGTAGACGCGCATGCCTATGCACAGAAAACCTACGATTACTACAAAAACGCACATAACCGCAACAGCTATGACAACAACGGTGCGAAATTGATTTCTACTGTCCATTACGGTAGCAACTACAACAACGCATTCTGGAACGGCGTGCAAATGGTATACGGGGATGGAGATGGCAGCGTATTCCGCCCATTGTCTGCTGGCTTGGATGTCGTCGCACATGAATTGACACATGCCGTTACAGAAAAAACAGCTAATCTGATCTATCAAAATGAGTCCGGTGCGTTAAATGAATCCATCTCTGACATCTTCGGGGCAATGATTGACAACGATGATTGGCTCATGGGTGAAGATGTATACACACCTGGAACGCCTGGCGACGCACTGCGCTCTCTCGAAGATCCAACAGTTGCTGGTGATCCTGACCACTACAGCGATCGCTACACAGGTCCAAATGACAACGGAGGCGTACACACTAACAGCGGTATCAATAACAAAGCAGCATATCTCCTCGCAGAGGGTGGTTCACACCACGGTGTAACGGTCACAGGCATTGGTCGCAATGACACAGCAAAAATCTACTACTACGCCCTAACAAACTACCTCAATCCAAACTCTAATTTCTCCGCTATGCGACAAGCAGCTATTCAATCCGCAACAGTTCTTTTCGGTGCTAATTCCCAACAAGTAGAATCAGTAAAAGATGCGTATGATGCAATTGGAGTGCAATAATCAAATAAAGTATTTTGTTACACGAAATATTTGTCATACTATTTGAAAAATTGCTTTGCTCCTATTGTGGGGCAAGGCAGTTTTTTGTATGTTGAGACAGCAGTGCATCTAAAGCAGAGAAATTTAATTGTAATAAATTTACAAAAAAATAGTTTTCAAATTCAGAATTATGATAAATAATAAAAGATATAAATAACTATGAATTTACATAAAAAACAATATTTTCCAAGAAGGGGTTTAACAAGTATGAAAAAATCGGTATTTGCAGTAACACTCAGCTTCGCATTAGGTACATCCACCTTCCTGCCGCTAGCTGCGCAGGCCGAATCCGAAAGTATCGTCTTTAGCGCTGAGTGGGATACCCCCGAATTTATCGGAGAAGAGTTCGAGGCAGAAGATCTGGATGGCGAAGACAAAGTTTGGGGATTCCTAGAGCAACATCAAGATTCCTTCCGCATTGACGGAGAAGTGAGAGACCACTTTAAAGTGCTTGATGAAGTGACAGACAGAGAGACAGACATGACTCACTACCGCGTACAAGAAATGTACGAAGGTATCCCGGTCTTTGGTTATCAGCAGACGATTCACGTAAACGAGGATGGAAATGTAACGGCATTCCTCGGGAATTACGCACCTAACTTGGCAGATAACGATAAGCTGACGAAAAAACCAAAGCTGAAGGCAGATAAGGCAGTAAAAGAGGCTATTAAGGATTTGGAGGATGAGATTGACGAAAAAGTGGAGAAGTTCGAGGTAAAGCCAAAAGGAAACCTCTATATCTATATCCACGAAGATGAATCGTATTTGGCTTATGAAGTGGAACTGAATTTCCTCGATCCGCTACCAGGCCGTTGGAAGTATTTTATCGACGCAAACACTGGTGACGTGATTAACAAATACAATATGCTCCATGAGATTACAGGGACGGGTACAGGAGTACTAGGTGACACCAAATCGTTTGAAGTAACGAAAGTAAGCAATACCAACTATACGGCGAAAGATACGACGCGCGGCAAGGGAATTGAGACGTACAATGCACAAAACAGATATACCCAACCTGGTACTCTAGGTTCTGACTCGGATAACAACTGGACAGATGGAGCAATAGTCGACGCTCATGCCTATGCTCAGGCAACCTACGATTACTACAAAAACGCACATAACCGCAACAGCTTTGACAGCAAGGGTGCGAAAATCATCTCCACAGTCCATTACGGTAGAAACGATAACCGCGCATTCTGGAACGGCGTGCAAATGACATACGGGGATGGAGATGGACGCAGATTCGGCCCATTGTCCGCTGGCTTGGATGTCGTTGCTCATGAATTAACTCACGCTGTCACAGAACGAACAGCCGGTCTGATCTATGAAAATGAGTCAGGTGCACTGAACGAATCCATGTCGGATATCTTCGGGGCGATGGTTGATAATGACGATTGGCTAATAGGTGAAGATGTATACACACCAGGAACGCCTGGAGACGCACTACGCTCTCTCGAAGATCCAACCATTGCTGGCGATCCTGACCACTACAGCAATCGATACATGGGTCCAAATGACAAGGGAGGCGTACACATTAACAGCGGAATCAACAACAAAGCAGCATATCTCCTCGCAGAGGGCGGTACACACTCCGGTGTAACGGTCACAGGGATTGGACGAGATGACACAGCAAAAATCTACTACTACGCACTAACAAACTACCTCAATCCAAACTCTAACTTCTCAGCTATGCGACAAGCAGCGATTCAATCCGCGACAGTTCTGTTCGGTGATAATTCCCAACAAGTAGAATCAGTAAGAGATGCGTATGATGCAATTGGTGTGCAATAATCACTAAAATATTTTGTGATACGAAATATTTGTCATACTATTAAAAATTGTCTTGCTCCTATTGTGGGGCAAGGCAATTTTTTGTATGTTGGTGATAATTAGTCGCGGGTGTATACGAAGTTAGAGAGGAGTACCACATGGATCATTTCAAAACCATATTGAGACAGCATTTTGATATAAACGCTGTTGATGTTACCCCTCAGCAAGGAGGATGGTCGGCGCTTGCTTATAAAGTCATCAGCGATCAGCATGCTTATTTTTTGAAGGTCTATGAAAAAAGCAGAGCATCTACGCCCAAGTGGACAGCGCTGATCGACAAGTATGTTCCCATTATCCAGTGGCTATCACGCCAAACCAGACTACAAGGCAAAATTCCAGTTCCACTGCTGACTAGAACCGCAGCGTATAAACATGAAGACGACATGGGCATCTATCAACTGTTTGCCTATATTGAGGGGAAAACCATTGGGAACCAAGCGTTAAACTCGTTGCAAGTTCGCCAGTTAGCAGAAATCATAGCGGAGTTGCATTTGTACGGAGAAGAAATCCCGGTCAGTACGGCTGCCATCAAGGAAGACTTCTGTATCCCATTTGCCAAGCAGTTTAGAGAAATGCTGAACGAAGATATCCACCCTCTGCCTGATGATGTGGATGAAATCGTCAAACCTTTTACCAACATATTGGCTACCCGCATGAATGATTTGGAGAGGATTGCCGAGCAATTGCGAGGCAGTGAGGTAAAAATGAAGCTTTGCCATACGGACATTCACAACTGGAACCTGATGCATTCTGGTCAGCAGCTCATTCTCATAGACTGGGAAGGATTGAAGCTGGCTCCGGTAGAAGCCGATCTGATGTTTTTGGTAGATCAGCCTTTTTTTGAAGAGTTTATGGCTACTTATCGGAAGACACATACAAATTATGTGATCAATCGGCAAGCGCTGGAGTTCTATCAAATTCGACGTATATGGGAAGATATATATGAACTGTTAGAGCAGCTCTTGTTTGATGAGCAAGAGGAACAGGACCGAGTAGAGACGATCCGGCATTTGGAAGGGGAATTGAGGAAGATTGATGGAGGTTAACATGATCGACGTTACTTACCTGGAAAAATTATTCCTAAATAGAAGGGAAGATTTACATCTCGGATTGGGTGATATTGGTGATTTGCTGGAGTATGGAACCCATAACCCGAATGACGTTATAACATTTACAGAGTATGCCTTAGACCTTGCGATTGCAGAAGAAAACTTTGTTGTAAAAGAAAGTTTGTTTCATCTACTTATGATTGCAGTAACCTTTCAAGGAATCGCAAGAAATGTAGAATGGGATCCATTAGCAAACGTTCTGCCTACACTAGACAATGCTATCCTCAATTATGCATTAGCCATCATTGGTTGTTCAAAAAAACAAAAATTTATAAAAATAATTGAACCGTACTTACATTCTCCTACTGAATATATTAGGCAAACTGCCGCGGAAGCGTTGGAGGAAATCAATTATAACGTAGAAGAATCTCCATAAGGAAAATAAGGAAGAATGCTGGGGGTGGGACAGCTTCTTGACAAGTTGCATCTAGGTAGTTATTATAGACATCTAAAGTCTTTGATATGGCGTATCCCCCAGACACTAACGGAGTCCTTGTAATGATAGGACAGCGCCCATTTCTTTATAAATTAAGGATATTATATATCTTCAAAAACTCTATAATGAAATACTTTTCGTGTATCACATATGAAACAATGGAGGTTACCTATGAACGAAGAAATTACATTCAACGCCAAAATGGTTCTTGCGTACGATGCTAACACGCGAATCTCGATTCCCACCTATGATTTTTTATTCACAATGGCCCAATCCTATTTTCGAGCTCAATTGGGAGAAAAAGCGGCATCATTGCTCGTGATTGGGGCGGGCGGGGGAAATGAACTTTCTGCATGGGGACCGTCTAACCCAAAATGGACGTTCACGGGAGTCGATCCTTCAGCCGAGATGCTTGCAATGGCGAAAAATAAAACGGTTCAACTGGGTATGGAAAGCCGCGTCCAACTCATTCAGGGAACGATAGACGATGTGCCATATCCAGACTCGAAGTACGATGCGGCGAGCTGTATCTTGGTTCTGCACTTCATTAACGATGAGCAGGAGAAGCTGAAGCTGCTCAGGTCCATTAAGGAGCATTTGAAACCGGGAGCTCCCTTCGTACTTGTTAGTGCGTACGGAGACCGCCATGATGCCGAACTTCGAAACAGATTACACATATGGAAAAGCTTTTTTTTAGATGTGGGATACGAATCAGCGAAAGTAGAAGAGATGGGAAACACCATCATGACAAAAGTTTCTTTTCTATCTGAACCTAAAATCGAACAGCTATTGAGAGAAGCTGGCTTTACGCATATAGGCAGGTTTCATTCTACGGGACTTTTTGGGGGATGGATTTGCCATGCGGAATGAATGGCGGCGGCAGTCTAGGACTTTATTTCGAGGTCCATGGCTACCGCCTTTTCAAAATAGACAGACTATTATACAATTAAGGACATAACCGTTAATCAACCGTTATTGGCTCTGTATAGAAGGAGGAGTGGCGCGTCATGATCAATTCGGATCGATTGTGGGATCGTTTGGGACAGCTTGGCAACATTGGGAAGCAAGAGGCGGGCGGCATCACGCGGTTGTCTTTTACGCCTGAGGAACGTGCGGCAAAAGACCTCGTCACAGGCTTTATGAAGGAAGCAGGTCTCACCGTTCGCGAAGACGAGGTTGGGAACTTGATTGGGCGAAAAGAAGGGAAAAATCCGGCCGCCCCTGTCGTTTTGATTGGCTCGCATATCGACTCCGTACCAAATGGCGGCGATTATGACGGTCCACTTGGCGTACTGGCTGGCGTAGAAGTGTTACAGACGATGCAGGAACAGGGGATCGAAACAGAGCATCCGATCGAAGTCACCGCGTTCACGGATGAAGAAGGAACGCGTTTTGGTTACGGGATGATCGGCAGCCGCGGTATCGCGGGTCTGATCAAGCGAGACGAGCTGGAACAAGCAGACAAGAATGGGGTCACGATTGCTGAAGCCATGCGGAAAACGGGGCTTGATCCGGACCGCACCAGTCTCGCGGCGAGAACTCTCGGAAGTGTGAAAGCGTATGTGGAGCTACATATCGAGCAAGGCAAGGTTCTAGAGAGCCGCGGGCTATCTGTCGGGATCGTGACAGGAGTGGCGGGTCCGCTCTGGTTGAATTTCGTGCTAGAGGGAGAAGCCGGTCATGCTGGGGCAACGCCGATGAATTTGCGTCGTGATCCGATGGCAGCAGCCGCTCAGGTGATGCTTGCTATCGAGGAAGAAGCGGGACGGACTGGAACCAGTGTCGGGACGGTTGGAAGGCTGCAAGCATTTCCAGGCGGAGTGAATGTCATTCCTGGACGCGTCGAGTTTTCGCTTGATTTGCGCGACGTGGACGAAGCGATCCGCGATGAAGTGGAACAGCGCATTTACGAACAGGCAAAAGCGATCTGTGCTAAGCGCAATGTGACATTGAAAGTAGAGCTGCTGCAACGCATAGCTCCTGCTGTATGCTCGGACGATATCCAGAATGCTGTAGCAGAAGCGTGTGAGGCAGAAGGCTTGGAAGCATTTAGACTACCGAGTGGCGCAGGGCATGATTGCATGCAGCTAGTTGAGCTGTGCCCGGTTGGCATGATTTTCGCTCGTTCCAAGGACGGCATTAGCCACAACCCGGCAGAGTTCACGACAAAAGAGGATTGCGCGAACGGAGCCCAAGTACTGTACCGCACCGTTTTATCCTTAGCAAAATAGGCATAAGAAATAGTAAGTGGGGGAGCCACGTAAATCAGGAGGAGAGCGGCATGACAGCAACGGCAGTGGTAACGCTTAATAAGGCGGTCGAAGAAATCAAGGATCAGGTAATCGCGTGGAGACGCTATTTGCACGAGAACCCTGAATTATCCTTCCATGAAGAAAAAACAGCACAGTTTGTATACGAGACACTGCTTACCTTTGGCAATCTGGAAGTGTCCAGACCGACGAAAAACAGTGTGATGGCCAGATTAATCGGTTCCGAGCCCGGAAAAGTGCTCGCCATGCGCGCTGATATGGACGCATTGCCGATTACGGAAGAGAATACGTTTGAATTCGTATCGAAAAATCCAGGCGTCATGCATGCGTGCGGACACGATGGACATACTTCCATGCTGCTCGGAACGGCAAAGCTGCTGTCAGGGATGAAGGATCAGATCAAGGGAGAGGTTCGTTTCTTCTTTCAGCACGCAGAGGAAGTATACCCAGGCGGAGCGGAGGAAATGGTACAGGCAGGTGTCATGGACGGCGTAGACATGGTGATTGGTACGCATCTGTGGTCGACAATGGAGTTTGGGACAGTGGGTATCTGCCCAGGTCCAATGATGGCAGCTCCTGATACATTCTGGATCACCGTTCTTGGAAAAGGCGGACATGCGGCGCTTCCGCATGAAACGATCGACAGCATCGCGATTGCATCACAAGTGGTGACTAACCTCCAGCACATCGTATCCCGCAATGCGGATCCGCTCGATAATCTTGTTCTCTCTGTCACACAATTTGTGGGGGGAACGACACATAACGTCATTCCGGGTGCTGTAGAGATTTGCGGGACAGTCCGCAGCTTTGACAAAAATCTGCGCGAGTCCGTTCCGGGACTCATGGAACGCGTGATCAAAGGCATTACAGAAGCACACGGCGCGGGGTACAAGTTCAAGTACGAATTTGGCTATCGCCCGGTTATCAACGATGCCGAAGTGACGAAATTGATGGAAGAGGTCGTAGAAGAATCACTAGGAGCAGAATGGGTAGAGCATATGCGCCCAACCATGGGTGGTGAGGATTTCTCCGCCTTCCAACAAAAAGCGCCAGGCTGCTTTTTCTACGTCGCTGCGGGAAACAAAGAAAAAGGTATCACTTATCCGCACCACCATCCACGTTTTACAATCGACGAGGAGGCGCTTGAAGTCGGCGTGAAAATGTTCGTCAACGCGGCAAGAAAAATCGTGATGTAACGAGAGTGGCACACATGCAAAAAGAGCTTCCAGTCAAGAGAGAAGGGAAGCTCTTTTTGGCGTGCGAAAGTCGGTATCAGACGTTAGTGGGTGAGTTCTTTTTCTTTGGTGTGAAATGATTTTTGAATCTGCGAAATTTGTCCGGCATGGATACCCGTGTGATACATGAGGCGACCCAATGCTTCTAAAGGAGTAGAAGACCCCAATGGCGTTTCAACGGGTTTGTGCCAAGCTTCCTCAGGTAAGTCACGCATCGCATCAATCAAGTGTTGGTTGGAAGCGGTCATGAAATCAGCGAGCTCTTGCACGTTGGTAAATGCAACTTTGGTTCCGGCAGGACCGCTTTTCGTCAATAGCTCTACGTCCGCTGGGATGCTCCGACCGAAAAACCATTCGGCAAACATGTACTCGACCTCAGCGCTATGGCGCAGCATATACCCGATGGAGACTGCATTCATGCTCAACCGCAAATCTTGTTCGGGCAAGCTTTTCGCAGTCTTGTGAAAACGTTCCTGGATGGTGAGCCAAAGTGTCAATGCGGTTGAATAGGTCATGAATGATGCCCCTCCGTTATTTTTTGGATGTGTGGCCATCTCGGTTGACGTGGACAAATTTATCGGCTGTCAGGTCAATGTCGTAAGCCTGACCGAACCCAGCTACATAGCGTCCCTCTGATGGTGTTAATTCGAACAAGGAAAAATCAAGTCCACGCAGCATATCCATCATGTTTTTTCCAAATGACTGTGCAAACAGCTCGAAAATCTCATCGTAACCCGCATTACCCAAATTCAGGGCCGAACACACGAAGCGGGCGCGCTGGCGAGCAAACAGATTGGTCGCTTTCGACTCGTCTTCAATGAGCATGACATCGACTGCCGGATTTTCTTCCATGTAGCGATAGTGGTTCGCAATTTTACTAATGTAGATGTAAAACTTTCCATCGTATTTGACGAACGGGGCGTAGGAGAGAAACGGTTTTCCATGCTCGTCGACTGTGCTTAACATGAGTGTCTTCATGTTCGCAGCAAACGATTGGTACTGGGCCTTCATCGCTTCCTTATCCATCGCTTTCATACGAGCACCTCACTTGTTTAGTTTGCTTTTTTCAGTATGTGAATCCTGGGGCTAGAGCTGTCTGGCGAGTACTGAATCTCGGTTTCGACGCCGTACACTTTGCGAATCAGCTCCATCGTAAGCACATCTTGAGGTTTTCCAAAAACACGCAGGCTTCCGTCTTTGATCACACAAATTTTATCGCTGTAGGCGCTGGCGTGATTCAAATCATGCAGCACCATGACAACCGTCAGTTTCAAATCCTGATTCAGCTTGCGAACGAGCTCAAGCACATCCAGTTGATGGGCGATGTCCAAATAGGTAGTTGGCTCATCGAGCAACAAGATTTTCGGTCGTTGAGCCAAAGCCATCGCGATCCATGCACGCTGTGCTTCCCCGCCAGACAATGAGACGAGGTAGCGGTCCTTGTAGCTGAGCAAACCGGTTTGTTCCAAAGCCCACGTGACGATCTCATAGTCTTCGCCACTCAGGCACTCAAACCATTTTTTATGGGGAACGCGACCATATCCGACCAGCTCTCCTACAGTCACGTCTGACGGGCACGTGTTGGATTGGCAAAGCATGCACATGATGCGAGAGATTTGCTTCATACTCAGGCTGTTCAATTCTTGATCCGCAATACATACACGGCCGCTTTTACAAGGAATCAGACGTGAAATCGCTTTGAGAATCGATGATTTTCCTGAACCGTTTGGCCCAATGATCGAAACAACCTCTCCTGCTTGGATATCGAGGGAAAAGTCATGGACGATCGACTTCGGACCGTAGCTGATGTTCAACGATTGCACCTGTAACATGTCACATGCCCCCTTTTCGCATCAAGTAAAGGAAATAAGGTCCTCCCACGATTGCCATGACAATCCCGGCAGGAATCTCCAAAGGAGCGAATGCAGTTCGACCAAACGTATCGGCCACAAGCAAGACAAGAGAGCCAAGCACGAGGCTAAACGGCAAGCTCAGACGGTAATCAGAGCCGATGAGCATGCGAGCCATATGCGGCACGACGAGTCCGATAAATCCAACAAGGCCGACAGTCGATACCGAAACAGCTGCCAGATAGACCGCGATGATAGAAAGAGAGAGGCGCAAGCGATGCAAGTTCTGTCCTAAATTGTGAGCGACTTGTTCTCCGAGGCGTAAAATGTTTGCCTGCCTGATCGATAATAGCGCTGCGATCCATCCGACGAGCGAGTAGGGAAGCATCACCATGACATCGCCCATGCCTTTTCCGGACAGACTACCATTCATCCATTGCAGCGCACCCGGTAGCTTGTCACTGTACAAGATGGATAATAACCCGATTGCTCCACCGAAGACAGCATTGACGGCAACCCCCGATAAAATGATGCGCACAGGGGTTAATCCGCCCTGTTTTTTCCAAGCCATGGAGTAGACCATGCCTGCTGCTACTCCGCCGCCAATGATGGCAGCTAGGGGTACCAGGTAAGAATAGTCGGGCACGACCAGCATGATGAACAGCACCGTAACGGCTGCCCCGCTGGATACGCCAGTCAAACCAGGATCGGCCAGCGGATTTTGCATGACTGCTTGCAAGAGGGCACCCGATGCAGCGAGATTCGCTCCAATCAATAGTGCGAGAAAAATACGCGGAATCCGGATATCCCACAGAATGGTTTGACTAGCGGCATCGCCGTGTCCGAGTATGGCTTCTATCGTTTCGGCAAGAGAGAGGCGCACGCTCCCCAGACCAATGGAGAGCAGTGCAGCTACAACGAGCATGATGCAAGCTGTCACCAAGAGAGCTGCTTTCTTGCTCGGAATGTTCTGGGTCACTGGAAAAACTCCTTATTTGTTATACAGGATGTTCGCGAGCTCCTCGTAGGCAGCCGGGACTTTTACCAGGGAAGCGATCCCAAATGTGCTGTAATCGAGTGCTTTCATTTTGCCATTTTTGAATGCGCTCAGTTTTTCCCATGCGCCGTTTTTCTTCACGTCTTCTTCGAATTTTTTGGTCACTGCGCTCGGATCGCCATGCGCTACCAGTAAAATGACATCGGGATTGGCAGCTACGATCGATTCCATATTGAGCGGCACGTATGTATCGGTTTGTTTCAGGACATAGGAAGCGACGTTGGATGCGCCGAGATTGCGGGCAAGGCTTCCGACAAACGTATTTTCATTCATGACCATAAGGGCCTCGGCTGAACCGAACAAGAACAATACTTTGGGAGCGGATTTCCCTTTGGTTGTGTCGATGATGGTTTTTTCCTTTTCCACGATGGATTGGAGAAACGCTGTTGCTTTCTCTTCCTGCTTGAACAGGCGTCCGAGTACGACGGTAGACAGTTTGAGCTCGTCGATTGAGTCTACAGGCAAGTAAGCAGTAGGTAGCGCGGCGGGCTTGAATTTTTTATCGATGCTCGCTTGGATTGAGGTAGGGCCGAGAATGATGTCAGGCTGAAGCTTCGCGACTTGCTCCAAATCAGGCTGGTGAGAAGTGCCGATACGCGGAACATTGTCGAGGGAGGCTGGTAGCTTGCTGCTTGTCGTCGGTACGCCTACGGGAGTGACACCCAGTTCGTTTAGTATCTCGGTAATCGCTACGGAAACGGTCACGACTTTGGTAGGTGGCTGGGTTTTGAATTGGGAAAGTAGCTCCTCTACTTTCTTTTCATCTGCGCTGATTGTATGAACGGCTTGTTGACTTGATGTCGACGAGTCCGACTGTGAGCTGGTAGCAGATTGTTGTGTTGGTGTGGCAGCTTCGGGGGACGTGGAATTGCTGCATCCAACTACACCTGTCAGTAGTAAAGCAATCATCCCGGTTTTCCATCCTGCGTGTTTCAATGTACGTAGCCTCCTGAAAATTTATGATAATGAGAATCAATCTCTTTTGAATTGATTATGATTATATAGAGAATGATTACTATTATCAACAAGAAATTTCCATAGAAAAGAATGGCGAAAACAGGAGAAAAACCGCGGAAAAAAGAGGAAAAGTAGAGAGGGGTGTGATAAGAGCGAAGGCTGCCCGGAGCAACTGGATAGAGCGTATAGCATGATGATCTGGTTATTTCGTAAGCGAGACGTCCGGGCATCCTAAGTCAGCTGGCAGTGAGAAAAAAGATAGCGATCATATAAATCTTGCAGCCGTTTAGCGAATCCGAAAAAGCTTCTGCCAGATCGATGTTTTCCGTTCAGCGTCTCTAATTTTGGCTAACTCGATTTTGGCATCCATAATGTCATTCATTGCCTTGGTCAAGCGGCGATCACGTTCTTTCAGGTTGTTGGTAATATAGGTTTCCTGCTTTTCTACACGTGCTAACAGCGCTAAGTAGGCGGCGTCTTGTTGCTGGACATGGGAAGCCAAGGCATGTAGCTTTACATCCAGCTCTTCAAGGGCAGCAGTATGGTTTAAAGCCGGATATGAGGAAACAGGGGGAAATGCAACCGCAACGGCCGTTTCCTTTCGGGCAGGTTCAGGTGCGCTTTGCGTAGCAACCATTCGGGCAGCTTCATCTTGTGGAATGAGTTGATCCTTTGTTAAGCTGTAAAACCGCTGAAGGCACGTAATATCTACCTGCCTGTACTCCCGACGATTCTGACTATCCCGCAAAAACCAGTAGCCGTGCTGTTCTAAGAGCATGCTCCACTTGCGCAAGGTGCTCGCCCCAATACCTAGCAGACCCGCAACATCTCTGCCACTGTACGTTCTCTCCCGCGCCAATAATTCGATAACCTCTCCCATGGAAATCCCTCCTCTACAAAAGTCCGCTCATCTCTTGCTATACGGTTTCTGTACGTGAAAATGGTTTTCCTTGTGGAATCGTGCGACAAAATCTCACAGTGTTCGTAAACGGATGGCTGTTTTGGCGTCAATTTGTCACCAGACGACAAAGTTGTTGAAAATGGGGACAAATGACGGACGGGTACAAGTACATTTTCTCTTTGACTCCGCTTTTGCTTAGTAGGGCTATGCCAAATGTTCATAGGATGCATGAGAAGGAGGGATTAACCATGGCATTCAAAGACCAGGTAAAAAAATTCGAAGGCAGAAATGTTAGGGTTGCCACTGTAGAAGGTACTTTTTTCGGTCGTCTGGTACAAGTAAAATCGACCACCATTATTTTGGAAGAGCGCAATGGTAATCGTCGCACCATTATTCGTGATTCGAAAATTATTGCTGTTACAGAGCATGACGGCGACGATTGCTAGGTACTGATTGTAGAAAATTAGGATTTGTTTCTCAGGCTGTCGAGTGATCGACGGCCTTTCCTATTCTTTACACCCTGCGGCATGGTAACATAAAAGGGACTGAAAAAACGCTGCTAATAGAGGGGGTACCACTATGTTGGATATTCGGTTTCACGGACATTCTTCCGTGCAGGTTACAAGTGAAGGGCATTCAATCATGATTGATCCATTTATTTCAGGAAGCCCAGTGACAGCAACCAAGCTGGAAGACATCTCAGTTCAGTACATCCTTCTGACACATGGACACCAAGATCATATTCTGGATGCGGTAGAGCTGGCCAAGAAAAACGATGCGACAATCGTTGCAACCCATGAGCTTGCTACCTATTTGAGCTGGCAGGGAGTCAAGACCATCTCGATGAATCTGGGAGGCTCTGTCAAACTGCCATTTGGAAAAGTGAAAATGACACAGGCGTTCCACAGCTCCGGTGTCGTACTGGATGATGAGAAACAAATCGTGTACATGGGAATGCCAGGGGGCTTTGTGATCGAGCTGGGAGGAAAAACGCTCTATCACGCGGGGGATACAGGACTGTTCGGTGACATGAAGCTAATCGGAGAGCGTCATAACATCGATTTGGCGTTCCTGCCGATTGGAGATGTGTTCACAATGGGACCTGAGGATGCACTCGTGGCTGCCGAGTGGGTACAAGCCGATTTTGTTGTGCCCATTCATTACGATACATTCCCGCCGATCAAGCAGGATGGGGAAGCATTCGTAGCCGAGTTGGCTGAGAAAGACATCAGAGGCAAGGCATTGAAACCAGGCGAGACATTGCGTTTGCCATAACTCGATCTTGATACATAGAACCGCTAATCTACGGAGGATGAGATTAGCGGTTTTTTTATGGAGTTGCTATGTTTGTAGCTACGGTGGGGAGAAGAATATTTCCAGTCTAAGCTCCAGGCTCCGTCCTGCTGGGGGCCAAGACTGCCCGCTCCGAAGGGATTTGCGGGGAAACGCAAAAGTGGTAGCCGCTTCGTAGCTCGGGCACGTTGCGTTTCTGTTGCCCGCAAATCCCTTCTCCGCTCGGTAGGACTCCACAAGTCGCTACGTCTGGAAATATTCTTCTCTGTCGTAACGGATTACGTTCTTCCATCTATTAAGGAATTAAACTATTAAGGTATTAAAAAATCGGATCACATGGAAAGCTCGTAGAGGAAACAGGAGAAATAAGCGAAGATCTTTGGTACACCGACCGAGACGCAATGAAAAAAAGAGAAACAAGCTCTTAGCGTCCACCTCTGAGACGCCTCTTGAATGGACCACTTTGGACGCGGGTTTCGCTTTTTTTCATGGAGTCGGACAGTCAATCCCCCAGCGGGTGGGACAAGAAGCTGAGCGTTTTCTCCTGTTTCCTCCCCAGCACTACAGCAACAACTAAAGAATCCTATGTTTGTAGCTACGGTGGGGAGAAGAATATTTCCAGTCTAGGCTCCAGGCTCCGTCCTGCTGGGGGCCACGACTGCCCGCTCCGAAGGGATTTGCGGGGAAACGCAAAAGTGGTAGCCGCTTCGTAGCTCGGGCACGTTGCGCTTCTTTTGCCCGCAAATCCCTTCTCCGCTCGGTAGGACTCCACAAGTCGCTACGTCTGGAAATATTCTTCTCTGTGGTAACTGAGCACATTCTTCAATCTTTTAAGGCATTTAAGATCCGTTTAACACGGAAAGCTCGTAGAGGAAACAGGAGAAATAAGCGAAGATCTTTGGTACACCGACCGAGACGCAATGAAAAAAAGAGAAACAAGCTCTTAGCGTCCACCTCTGAGACGCCCCCTGAATGGACCACTTTGGACGCGGGTTTCGCTTTTTTTCATGGAGTCGGACAGTCAATCCCCCAGCGGGTGGGACAAGAAGCTGAGCGTTTTCTCCTGTTTCCTCCCCAGCACTACAGCAACAACTAAAGAATCCTATGTTTGTAGCTACGGTGGGGAGAAGAATATTTCCAGTCTAGGCTCCAGGCTCCGTCCTGCTGGGGGCCACGACTGCCCGCTCCGAAGGGATTTGCGGGGAAACGCAAAAGTGGTAGCCGCTTCGTAGCTCGGGCACGTTGCGCTTCTTTTGCCCGCAAATCCCTTCTCCGCTCGGTAGGACTCCACAAGTCGCTACGTCTGGAAATATTCTTCTCTGTGATAACTGATGAGGCTCTACCATCTTTTAAAACTCGGATCATACGGAAAGCTCGTAGAGGAAACAGGAGAAATAAGCGAAGATCTTTGGTACACCGACCGAGACGCAATGAAAAAAAGAGAAACAAGCTCTTAGCGTCCACCTCTGATACGCCTCTTGAATGGACCACTTTGGACGCGGGTTTCGCTTTTTTTCATGGAGTCGGGCAGTCAATCCCCCAGCGGGTGGGACAAGAAGCTGAGCGTTTTCTCCTGTTTCCTCCCCAGCACTACAGCAACGTACCAGTTTTTTTCCCATACGAAAAAGAAATCTCTGAAACTAGCATGAAAAGAGAACGACCACTCATAGATATAGAAGAGAAAGAAAAGAAAAGAAAGAAGAGGAAAGGGTGACTTCCTGGATGAGATTGGTGCACAATATTCTTCTATTTCTTGCTGGAGTGGTCGTTTATTCACTAGGTGGTCTTTCTTTTCCAGACGGTGGGGCCTGGTATGCTTCCCTTGCCAAGCCCGATGGAACACCGCCACTCTACTTGTTTCGTATCATCTGGCTCATTTTATACGCACTCATAGCATGGTCGTTACTGATCTTGATTCAAACGAAGCAAATAGACCGCGAGCTTTTACTTCTATATGGAATCAATTGGTTTTTTCATCAACTTTTTTTCGTCTTGTTTATCGGTTATCAACTGCTCGTGTTGGCTGCGCTGGATACCATTCTAGTGATGTATTCGACATGGGTGCTCATTCGCGCCATTCGTCCCCACCATAAAATCGCATCCTCGCTGCTTATTCCCTACTTCATGTGGAGCGTGTTTACAATGTGTCTCGCGATTGGCTTCTGCCTACTCAACCTGTGAGCACAAAAGCAATTACAGACCCTCGACGAGTCGGCTGGCTCGTGCTGTCGCTTCTCTCTTTATTTCCTCCCAATGGAGGGTTTGGAATTGGCGCTGATGCATCAAGATTTCTCCGTTCACAATGGTTGTATCTACATCGGCTCCCGTCGCGCTGTATGCAAGCAGGGCAGGAATGTCATGGACAGGCTGCAGATGCGGTTTATCCAGATCGATCAGGATGAGATCAGCTCTCTTCCCAGCTTCCAGAGTTCCGACCTCGTGATCGATCGCAAGCAGCTTCGCACTTTCAATAGTAGCCATGCGCAAGGCTGCTTCGGCAGGAAGTACCGTCGGATCACCGTGCTTGAGCTTTTGCATCCAAGTCGCGGCTTTGATCTCGGCAAACATATCGAGAGTCGTAGCACTGCCAGCACCGTCTGTTCCCATCCCGACAGTGACCCCAGCCTCGATCAGCTCTCTGACAGGGGCGATGCCGCAGCCGAGCTTCAAATTGCTGACAGGATTATGTGCGACTCCGCCTCTCATCCCGCGAAGAAGTGCGACATCGGAGTCATTCAAATGAACAGCATGCGCGAGCAAAACGTGCGTGTCGTGGAACATGTCCAGTTCATGCAAATACTCCGTGGGAGTCTGATTGTACTTGGCCCGGATTTTCTCTCCTTCCTCAATCGTTTCAGCCAGATGGATGTGGAGCGGGATTTGGCGTTTGCGGGCAAGCTCGATGACTCCTTGCAAAGGCTTCGGCGGGCACGTATAAGGAGCGTGCGGACCGAGCATCGTCGTGATTCTGCCATCGCCAGCCCCCGTCCAGTTGTCGATGAGGTCTAAGGCTTCGGCCATTCGTCGTCCTCCGTCATCCTCGAAAAAGACCATGCCGCGAGTCAAGGAAGCGCGTATACCGGAATCAAGTACCGCTTGGGCAACAGCATCCATATGCACGTACATATCGGCAAAAGCGGTCGTGCCAGAAGCGATCATTTCCGTGATTCCAAGTGTCGTTCCCCAGTAGACATCTTCTCTTGTCATCCGGGCTTCAGCCGGCAGCATCTTTTTGTCCAACCAATCCATCAGCTTGAGATCATCGGAAAAAGCACGCAGCAAGGACATGCTGGCATGGTTGTGCGCGTTGATGAGACCGGGCATCGCGACTCTATTTTTAGCTAGTATGACACGGTCTGCTTCCTCTTCAAGGGATGGTCCGATTTTGGCGATTCGACCATCCACGATCCAAATATCCCCGAGAAATGGCTTCTCTCCCTCAACCATCGTCAATATCATGCAGTCTTTAATCAATAACGTTTTCATGGAAAAATCCTCCTTTTTATTCCTGTTAGCGATGCAAGCGTAAAGCCTGACGCCACGAGAAAGTCAAGGAGGGAATTTTTAGAAAAAGAGAGAACAAATTCAGAAGAGTTGTGCTGAGCTTCGTGGTTTTGAAATATTGTTTATTAGATAACAATTGACGAGAGAAATAATGCTACATAAAATGTAGATAAGATTTGGGGGAAGAAAGCGATGTCACATATGTTAAATGGAGGGCTTGTCAGCCTACAAGCAATCTTGGATCAATTGAAGCCTTCGGAGCGAAAAGTCGCTGATTATATCCTGGCTCACCCGGAAGATGTCGTGAAGCTTTCTGTCCAAAAATTGGCGGAATTGAGTGGGGTTTCTGAGGCGACGATTATCCGTTTGGCTCGCTCTCTAAATATGAAGGGATATCAGGAGCTAAAGCTGCGCGTCGCAGGAGATTTGACGAAACAGACGGCGATGGGCAGTTATCAGGAGATTATGATGGAGGGTTCAGTTGAATCGATTATGCAAGCGGTCAGCTGGAACAACATTCAATCCATCCAAGATACGCTCTCCGTCTTGTCCAACGAAGAAGTAAAGAAAGCAGTCGACGTGCTGTCAGTAGCGAGGAAGATCGATGTCTACGGCGTCGGTGCATCGGCAGTCATCGCTGACGATATCCGGCAAAAATTTTCGCGGATTAACTTGTGGTGTGAGGCTTATTCGGATTTTCACGCACAATTGACGTCGGCAGTCACTTTAACGGAAAAAGACGTGGTTATCGGCATATCTTATTCAGGACAGACCGAAGACATTATTCAATCGTTGACGGAGGCCAAGCAGCAGGGAGCGACCATCATTACCCTGACCAAATTCGGACCCTCGCCAGTAGCCGAACTAGCCAACATCCGGCTGTTCACCAGCTCGGTAGAAAAAAGCATTCGCAGCGGAGCCATGGCTTCACGCATTGCCCAATTGAACGTCATCGATATTTTGTTTATTACCATGATCAGCAGGATGCAAGAGCAAGTCATTCCCCTGTTGGAAAAATCAAGGCTTGCTGTCAGTCGGACGAAACGCTCATCGACGTAGGAGAAGGGAGGGAAGACATGGACGATCTGGAGCTGCTATTGCAAGGATGGGTGGACAACGGTTTGCTGCCGGGAGCTGCCTTGCGAATCGTACGTGATCATCGTATCTGGTATGCGTGTGATGTCGGAACGACGAGTATCACCAAAGACCAGCGGATGACGCCGGATACCATGTTTGACCTGGCGTCGCTCACCAAAGTGACAGCGACGCTGCCTGCTATCCTCTTGCTCGTGCAGGAGGGAGTGGTAGCGCTAGATGATCAGATTGGCCAATTTTTTCCCGATTGTCCCGCTGATAAAAAGCGGATCACACTCGCGCAACTGCTTGCGCATACCTCAGGAATGCCAGCAGATTTGGCAGAGAGAAGACGCGATAGCGCGATCGATTTGCCAGAGTTGTTGTATGCGCAAGAATTGATTCACGAGCCAGGGACCCAAGTAGTTTACAGTGATTTGGGCATGATCTGGTTGGGCCTCGTTATCGAGCAAGTAACCGGAGAGCGCTTGGACCAGTTTGTTACCCGACGCATCTTCACCCCATTGGGCATGGTACATACCGTCTACTGTCCAAATCAACAAATTTATCGGAATATTGCGTCTACTGAGTATTGCAGACTCACCAACGCCTACATTACAGGCGAGGTTCATGATGAGAAAGCATTTGCGATGGGAGGGGTTGCCGGACATGCTGGACTATTTTCAACGGCTGACGATCTGTGCCGATACGCGATGAGCTGGTTGTACCAAGATCCTCGAATATTTGCGAGCGAATGGTACGAACTGGCGATTCGCAATCATACGGAGCAAGCAGGGGGGAGTAGGGGCTATGGCTGGGAGCTCAATCAAGCACACACCACCTTGAGCTGTGGAAGCGGCTTGCATCGTAAGAGCTTCGGGCATACGGGCTTTACTGGAACCAGTATGTGGATCGACCCGGAGCAACAGTTTGCTGTCATCTTTCTCACTAACGCCGTTCATCTAGGCCGCAATCATCAGCTTCGGCAATTACGTCCGATTTTGCACGATGCTGTTACGGCCCAGCTTTTTCAGACCTAAGAGAAGAAAAAGGGGAGGGTTTCGCATGAAGCAATTTCGTTTGCGCTATGTAGCTTCAATGGTGTTGGCTGCAGTTATGGTGGTGACAGGATGTAGCAGTGGAGGAACCGAAACAGATTCTGGCGGCGGGCAGAGTGGAGGACAGCAGGTAACACTCTCGATGCATAGCTGGCGTGTAGAAGACACGGAGGGCTACAAAGCCATCATCAAAGCTTTTGAGGCAGACAATCCGAATATCAAGATCGACTTCAAACCATTCAAAGCAACGGAGTACAATACCATCCTGAACACGGCGCTTCAAAGCGACAGTGGTCCAGATATTTTGCAACTGCGTCCTTACGCTCCAGGGATTACCCTAGCTGAAGCTGGACATCTGGAGCCTCTCGACAATGTACCAGGAATATCTACCATACCAAAAGACGTCCTCGCAGCGGCCACAGGTAAAGATGGGAAAGTCTACGGTGTCCCACTATCCCTGAACTCCACCCAATTTTATTACAACAAGAAAATCTTCGAGCAAAATGGCCTTCGGGCACCGAAAACCTGGGATGAGCTGATCGCGACAGCCAAAACATTGAAAGAGAAAGGAATCGTCCCGATCTCTTTCGGAGCAAAGGAAGGCTGGCTCCTCTCTCTCAGTCATGGTGTGATTGCTCCAGCTAGCTACAACGGAACGGACTATCTCGACAAGCTGCTGAAAGGAGAAAGTGACCTGAAAAGCGCCGAGTTCCTCCAATCCGTGCAGCGTATGCAAGCACTTATCCCTTATTTCCCGGAAAATTATGTGGGTCTCGAATTGAATGATATGCGGACGTTGTTCGCCACGGAAAAAGCAGCGATGTTCATCAATGGCAGCTTTGAACTGGAAGGAATCAAGAAGCTCAACCCCGATTTGCCACTTGATTTCTTCCCGATGCCAACCGATGACGGAAAACAAGTCCTGACAACCTGGGTCGATGGTTCCTATGCCGTCAATGCCAAGTCCAAACATAAAGCAGAGGCATTAAAATTCATGGAATTCATGGCGACGAAAAAGTTCGGGGAGCTATTCGCAAATCAGTTCAAACGAATCAGCGCGGTGCCAGGTGTATCGACTGACGATCCGTTGGTAAACAAGATGGCAGAGCTGTCCCAAACAAGCGCCACACCTTATTTAATGGTCGTCAACTTCGCGGAAGGAAAACCGACCACGAAGCAAACATTGGAAAACGCCCTTCAAGGCATGTATTTAGGCAAGCTCACCCCTGAACAGGTCGTAGAAGAAGTACAAAAGTCGGCGGCTACCTGGTTTCCTCCCTTTAAAAAGTAGAAAGTAGCAGGCGGAAAGTGGGAGTGGACCTGAGTTGGGTTCACTCCCGGCTTCTGAATAGGCCGCAATGATTTTCGTAAAAAAGGGGTGGGGTATCATCGAGACGGTAAATAGGAAAAGCATTCGAACAAAGGGGCAAGGGCGTTGGCTGATTCACTTGTTTCCGTTGCCTGCACTTGTTATTTATACGTTGTTTGTCGTGTACCCGATCTTTTCGGCATTCTTATACAGCTTGTACGACTGGAATGGCATCAAGCGCGGGGTTTTTGTCGGACTGCAAAATTTCATTACGCTGTTTACAGTAGAGCCTTTCAACGAAATGTTCTGGAATGCTTTTCGGCATAACGTCTTCTACTTTGTGGTCGAAATGATTGTGCAAAATGGGATAGCTTTCGGACTGGCTTTTCTCATCTATCGCAAAATACGAGGTTCCGGGTTCCTCAAGATCGCTTATTTCATGCCAAGGCTGTTGTCTGTTATTGTAATTGGATTTTTATGGAAGTTGATCTTAAATCCGAATTACGGTGCACTCAATGCATTTTTGGGAAAAATTGGTCTAGAAGAGTGGGCCAGACCATGGCTCGGTGACCCGGATACAGCGCTTCTCGCAATTATTTTGATTAACTGCTGGTTTGGCATAGGCTTTGCCATGCTGATCTTTTTGGCGGGACTTCAGTCGATCCCGGAGGATTTGATCGAGGCGGCAAGGTTGGATGGGGCAACAGGCTGGCGGATGCTGTGGAAAATGATTTTGCCGCTGTGCATGCCAGCGATCACGATTATGACGATATTTACGTTCATTCAGGCGTTTGAAGCGTTCGAGCTCGTCTACGCCATGCAAGGCTCGATGGGTGAGCCGTTTTATTCGACGGATACGCTAGCTGTTTACTTTTATCGTATGGCGTTTAGCAGCGGAGCTGGGGATGTCACACTTGGACTCGGTTCGGCGTTGGCTGTCGTGTTGTTTTTTATCGTGGGATCTGTGTCGGCGCTGTCACTCTATTTGATGAGGAAACGAGAAGTCCAACACTAGTTGCGTATTCCTGAGTGGAAAGGAGGATGCGATGTGAAGATGACTGTAGGTGGGAGAGCTGTATCTTATGTGCTGGCGTATTTATTTGCGTTAATCGCGCTATATCCGATCGTACTGATGATTTCTTCTTCCTTGAAAACAAATATGGAGATATTTGCGAGTCCGCTCTCGCTTCCGAAGACGTTTAGCCTGGATACGTATAAAAAGCTGTGGGAAGCCGTGCCTTTTGCTGATTTTTTATGGAACAGTGTATTCGTCAGTGCCATGTCTGTCATGTTGATTACGGTTTTTTCAGCGATGGCGGCTTTTTACTTGTCGCGATTTTCTTTTAAATGGACAGGGGGGCTATACTTCTTTTTCATTATTGGCCTGATGATTCCGATCAAGCTGGGGATCGTTCCTTTGTTTTTGCTGATGAAAAATCTCGGGCTCTTGAATTCATTGTGGTCGCTGATTCTGATTTATACGGCGAGTGGTATCCCGATCTCTGTTTTTATTTTGACGGGCTTCTTTCGGACGTTGCCGATTGAGCTGGAGGAAGCGGCGCGGATTGATGGATGCAGCCATTTTCAGGTGTTTTGGCGCGTGCTCTTGCCGCTGATTCGTCCGGCCTTGGCTACGGTAATCATTATTAATTTCATCCATGCGTGGAACGACTTTTTCTTCCCGTTGATTTTCATTCAAGAGGAAGCGCTCAAGACGATTCCGGTAGGCATGATGGTGCTGTTTGGAGAATATGAAACGGATTGGAGCCTGCTGTTTGCTGGGCTCACATTGTCTGCCTTACCGATGATCATCGTGTTTTTGATGGCATCGCGGCAGTTTATGGAGGGGTTGACGGCAGGTGCAGTCAAGTAATGCGGAAAAGTGGTTTATCGGGATCGATGGAGGCGGAAGCAAAACCAGGGCAGCGATCTGCAATAAGGCGGGACAGGTACGGGCAATTGTGGTGGGGGAATCATCAAACCCGCTCTCCAGGAGCTGGGGGGATGTGGAAGCTACTCTGCGCCAACTCATTGAAGCTGTGAGAATAAAGGCAGGTGCCAGAGAAGAGGAAGTAGCCGGGCTGTTTATCGGGCTTGGCGGTGCAGATCGTCCGCAGATTAAGGAAAGAATTCAACATGCCTTTGCCGATGAGTGGGGAGAACGGCTGCTGATTGATAACGATGTAATCGCAGCTCTTTATGCGGGAACATGGGGGCAGCCAGGCGTCGTTCTCCTTGCCGGTACAGGTTCGATTGCCTGTGCCTTTTCAAAAGACGGAGCGCGGCACCGCGTAGGCGGATGGGGGTATTTGGTAGGAGATGAGGGCAGCGGGTTTGATTTGGGCAAAAAAGCGGCAATCGCTGTATTGCGCGAATACGATGGGCGCGGTGAATCGACAGTACTGACGCGTATGTTTATGGGCCACTATGGCGTAGAACGTCCTGATGAGCTGATCAACCTGATCTACGGGGGAAGCAATCCGCGAATGGAGCTGGCAAAAACGAGTCAGCTCGTGGAACAAGCCGCAACACTAGGCGATGCGGTGGCAAATGCTTTGATCATGCAAGCAGTGGAGGATTTGCTAGAGTTGGCCGATGCTTGCTTACAAAAGGTCCAGGAGCCTGTACCGGTCGTTTTGGCGGGGGGATTGTTAACTGCCGGTACAAACCTTCGGGAACAACTGGTTGCGAGAGCTTCGTTTCAAACAGTGATTCCCACGGTTTCACCTGTCGTCGGTGCACTGGTCGCGGCAGTTACGAGGCTGGGCTTGGCTGTTGACGATAAAATGGCAGAGCAACTGCGTGTGAGCGCAGCGGTACTGGAAAAATTGCACATTTAAATTTTCCGGGGGATGGAAACAACAGAACGAATAGGGTAAAATTGGGTGAGAATAGGATTTGAGAACGTTGCAGGCTATTTCCGTAATTTGGAGTAGCCGTTTTCTCGTCCCAGGAGGGAGGGGCACGATGAAAAATTTATTGGACAGTGGATGGAGAAGTGGTCATCTCTATCGTTCCTTCTTTGATCAAATGATTCAGGCCACTTTTCTGCTCGATCAATTTGGTAGAGTTTTTAAAGGCAATCCTGCCTGCCAAGTGTTGAATGGCTACTCCGTAGAAGAATGGGAAGGGTCCTCATTTTGGAAGCTGGCTGTTTCGGAAGAACAGGAAATGGTACGCCTTCAAACGCAATTTGCGATGAATGGCGATCCGAGACCTTTTTACACCGCTTTTCGTCATAAAGATGGGACAAATATTCCTGTGCATATTACATATGGAACTTTTTGGGAGGAAGGCACGTCTATTGGGTATTATGCGATGGTGCAGAGGCTGCCGGCCGCGTTTGGGGACGGATATGGTTCCAAAAGGTGCAGAGTATTGGATATTTCCGGTGAAGGTGCGTTCATCTACCATGCTGGGGAGCTTCAATACGTCAACCAGGCAGGGATGCAACTAGTTGGGGCTTCCGGCTTGGACGAACTGTTATGGTATCCTTTTCAGTCGTTTTTCCATCCCCGTGATGTACCGAAGATCAAGGGACTCCTCCGCATTTTGGAGCAGGGGGAAACGGCCGCGCCGATTGAGGTTGAGCTGATCCGCTTGGATGGCAGTCGAACGGAGGTAGAAGTATGTGGAACATCCGTGCCGATGCAGGACAAGCCCTCTATGTACATACTGATCCGAGATATCACGGAACGCAAACGGGCGCAAGAATTTTTGCAAAACTCGGAAAAACTCGCGCTAGTCGGGCAATTGGCGGCAGGGATCGCACATGAAATACGCAATCCGCTTACCTCGTTAAAAGGCTTTGTGCAATTAATGCAAAAGGATGGCATGAGAAAGCCAGAGTATTTTTCGATCATGAGCTCGGAATTGGCGCGGATCGAGATGATTGTCTCAGAGCTGTTGGTCTTGGCGAAGCCGCATACTGCGGTGTTTGAAGCCCGCGATCTGACCAACCTGATCACGCATGTGGTGACGCTTTTGGAGACGGAGGCGATTTTGAAAAAGGTCATGATTCAGGTCGTTTTCGAATCGGAAGTCCCCTTGATCCACTGTGATGAGAATCAGTTGAAGCAAGCCTTCATTAACTTTTTGAAAAATGGGATCGAAGCGACCGCAGGGAATGGAGAAATTGTGATTCGACTGCGATGTGAAGATGACCGAGTCGTCATTCGGTTTGAAGACAATGGAGTGGGTATCCCGGCCCATCAGCTGGCGAGATTGGGAGAGGCTTTTTTCACGACCAAGGAAACGGGGACGGGCCTGGGATTAATGGTGAGCCGCAAAATTATCGAGAACCATCGGGGGACTCTGCGGTTGATAAGCACTCCAGGTAACGGAACGGCAGTCGAGGTATGCTTGCCGATCAGCAGCTAGGAGGACGACTGGATGAACAAAAATACGGTACTGACAGCAGGCTTCGCCCAAATCCCCAAGGGAACTACCTTGTACGAGGTTTCTACCATGGTAGGCTGTGTACTCATCATTGATGTAGACGCCGAAGTGATTTGCGATGCCAGCTTTACCTTTGTCATGGACAAGACGAGCGAGTTTTTAGTGAGCTTGCTTGTAGGCAAGACGGTTGCAGATGGAATGCAGGAGATCACAAAGGCGATCCAAGAACGTTTTTTAGCACCTGGTCAGGGAGCTGTCTTGCAAGCCATCCGTGCAGCTATTGAGCGATATCATGAAAAAAAAGCGTAAAGCTACCCAATAGCCGGAGGGTTGAATATGCATGAGAAGCACGACGTTAGAGAAGCGTATGCAAGACAGTTGTTGGAGCGTTATAGCCAATGGCTCAGCAACATAGAAGAAGTCGAGCTTGGCGAGGTTGAAGCTTTATCGCGTGAGGTAGACAGTATGCTGTCGGAACAGGACAGTGTCTTGCATGCGGAGCTGCTGAAGCAGATTGTGGAGCTGCGAAATAAGGTAACCGAAATGATGTGGATCTCCGAGCACATGAAGATTTTACACGACCTTAGCCACATTTTTGCGAAAACGTTTGAGGAAAGCAAAATTTTGTGGAAAGCATTCGAGCTGGTCTCGCGTGTGATGCGAGCAGATGCTTTCTTTATTGCCTTTTATGATGAAGGCGACAGTGAGATCAAAATCCCGATCAGCATCGATGATGGGGTCAATTACGGTCCGCTCACGATTCCCTACGGGCAAGCGATGGTGTCCAAAGTGATTGATACACGGGAAACAATCCATATCAAAACGATGAAAAACGAGCCAAGCGAGCCAGAAATGATCCGTTGGGGAAGTCCGGAAGTTGATACGAATACATGCATTTTCGTTCCACTCATGCTGGGGAATCAGATCAAGGGCGTTGTTTCTGCCCAGTCTTATCGCGAATTCGCCTATAAAAAAGAGCACGAGGAACTACTGAAAATCATTGGTTTTCAGGTAGCAAGTGCTATCGAAACGGCGCGTTTGTATGAGCGAATGTACCAAATGTCGTTTCAGGATGAGCTGACAGGGATTGCGAACTATCGTGCTTTCCATCGTGATTTGGAAAAGTTGCTGAGTGAAGAGGATGCGTCTGTCTCTTTGATTATGCTGGATTCAGACAGCTTAAAAGCGGTAAACGACCATTATGGTCATCATGCAGGGGACGCACTGATTAAGCAAATTGCCGAAGCGATGAAAGAAGTGGCGGCACCAGATGATACTGCCTATCGTTATGCAGGAGACGAGTTCATGCTGCTCTGCCCAGGATCGTCCCTGGAGATAGCGGAGGAAAAAGCACATGCCATTCGGGAGTATTTGCGCCTGCGTCCCTTAACACAGGACGATTGCTGCATCTTGATTGCGGTCAGTGTCGGCATTGCGCGCTACCCTCAAGACGCAAACACGGCAGATGGCTTGAAGCGGGCAGCAGATGAGGCACTGTACCGCTCCAAGCGCAAAGGAAAAAACTGTACGACCGTGTATGCAGCCGGCTAAGCTTTCTGCCGACGCATGGCAAATAGAAACGTCAAAATTGGCGAGATCCACAGGTAGATGACGTAAGGCAAGTATTCCAGTGTGGATACATGCAAGGTAGCGGTAAAGAATGCACCACTTACCCCCCATGGAATGAGTGGGTTGACGAGTGTCCCGCAGTCTTCTAGAGTACGAGACAGTCGTCTGCCCGCCATTCCGCGAGCTGCGAATGCTTCACGGAACATCTGTCCAGGGAGTAGGATGGACAAATATTGTTCTCCTGTCAGCAGATTCACGAGAATAGAAGAAGATCCGGCAAGTCCGACCATCTCAGCGTCTCGTTTGATTCGATTGATGAATCCGGAAAAGAGTGAATGAAACACACCGCTGTATTGCAGGATGCCCCCTAAAGACAAGGCAATCAAAATCAAGGCGAGGGACCAGGTCATTGACAACAGTCCACCGCGGTCCACAATTGATGCAACGGCTTCATTGGCGATATTGCTGACGAAGCCTTTTTGCATGACAGTCATCCATTCGACGGGAGAGGTAACGCCTTCCGAAAGAGCAGCTGTGACAATCCCGCTCAAAATCCCGAATACCAATGTAGGCAAAATCGGTTTTCGCAGCGCTGAACATAACAGGACGACGAATGCTGGCAGCAACGATAAAAGGCCAAGTGAGAAGTTTTGTTCCAAAGCAAGCTGGATTTCTTGAATGGCGTCTAGGTTAACACTGGCACTTTGTCCTTGAAATCCGAAGAAAATAGCGGTAATGACAAGGGCAGGAATCGCAGTGCGTGACATGAACTTGACGTGCTCCGATAAGGAAACGCCTGCAATGGCTGCTGCAAAGTTGGTCGTGTCAGAGAGCGGCGACATTTTATCCCCGAAGCATGCTCCACAAATAATGGCTCCGGCTGTAATCAATGGATCAAGTCCGAGTGCAGTCGAGACCCCCATCATCGCGACTCCTACCGTACTAATCGTGGTAAAAGAGCTTCCTGTAACGGAAGAAACGATTACTGTCAGAAACAGGGCGGAGAGTGTGAAGTACTCCGGTGAGATGATCGAAATGCCGAGGTGCAGAATCATCGGAACAGTTCCACTCATCATCCATACCCCGATCAAAATTCCGATTAAGGAAAGAATCAGCATGGGGGCGATCGCGGTTTGAATTCCTTTGATCAAGCCCTCCTCCATTTGCTTCCACGGAACGCCGAACAGGAAGAGAAGAGTGGCAGCTCCAATGGTTGCGAGGAAGAGCGGCATATGCGGCTCAACTTTGCCCCAGAAAAGGGCGGGAAACAAGATTCCGAATACGGTGACAAGCACCCAAATACTTTGCGAAAAAGATAATGGCTTGTTCATAATGGCAACTCCTTGTAAATCAGGCTGAAGCAGTGAGAAGGTACATTTTTACTTTCGTACTTTTGTGCTTTCTTGCTTTTTTGCTTTTGTGCGTTCAAGTGTTAGTGGTACTTTATCCTGAATTACTTGTTTCGTCAACGAAATCGGGTGAATTCGGAATCATAAAATAATTCAGGGTAGTGGGGTTTTAGGATCGACCAGGTAACTTTGAATAGCAGGAAGTTATACGGCGAACTCAGAATATACTATTCTTTGCACCATCCATACTCTGTAAAAATATCCCATTTCATACCAAATGTAATTCTTCTGACTCATGTAGAGGATATGGATAGAAAAGTTGTGCAAGGAGTGATCAGCGGTGTTTAGGAACAAAGCGCTTACTACCAAGCCGCAAAGCAATCTAGCTAACGGTAAACTTCCCTCAAACAAGGATACCGACTTAAATGAACGTACTCAATTAATCGGTGGCGCTGCACTAACACCGAAAAAGGCACTACAATTGCAAAAGACTTTAGGAAATCGAACTGTCATACAGCTTATGAAAAGTTTGTCTGGCGGAAAAGAAGAAGATAAAGATGAAGACCCGGCTGAATTACCTACGATGAAATCTGAATCATCTATGGAGGATGACGACATTTATTTTTCAGGGGATGAAGTCGAAGAAAGAGATGAAGAAACAACTTTAACAGAGAGAGAAATGATGGAAATCATTCTGAAAGTAGGCAATAAGAATAAGCAAATACTGGACAAAAGTCCGCGTCCAGTTCCAAATGAAGAGGGAGTTTATCATATAGATGATCCATATAAACGTAAAGTATTTGCCAACTGGAGAACCCAAAATTATATAGAGTCAAATAAATTTCAAATTGGACATCAATATTTAAGCATACAAAATGGGAGGGGCAACTTCATAGCCGCTGGGGGAAACCAGCTCCATTCGCAAAAGACAAAGCGGGACGAAAATATGAAGGAGCCGCCAGCTGATTATGATAATTTGATTGAGGGCATGAAGCAAGAAGGAGCTAAAGATCCAGTTGCAATCATGATCTACAAATTAGCGACAGGAGGAAAAATAACAGGACATGAAAGAGAAGCAGCTGGAGAAATAATAGAGAAAGAGATAAAGGAAGATACGAAACAAGAAGAAGATCGGGTATTTAAAAATGATAGATTATCAGATGCCGAGCTCTCTGTTATTTTGCTTTATTGCTTGAATCATGAGGTTCCCTATATGAAATGGCGTCGAACATACATGACTGAGTCCCTGCAAAAATTTGTGAGTATTACCGGTATCTCAGAGCTTGCTCGAAGTTTTGATGCCGAAAAAGTGGATGAGCATACCAAAAAAACTTCGAAGAGTCCTTACTCAGCGGAAACGTTAATAAAAATGAGCTTGAAGACACTGATACAGAATACAAGCAAACTTTCGGAGAAAGAGCCTCCAGAAAAAGGACCGACGCAGATTACTACACTGAAAGAGTTGTTTTACAATGGGGAAAATAGTATCTTTCTTGGCGCCAAGACAGGTAGAGGAGCTCAGGTTTTGAAGCATCCGCTCGATTCCAATTACGATAAAGAATTGAAACGACAGATGTCGATATTCCCTAAAAATAAGAAGATGTTTAAAGAACTGCTAAACTCAGTAACTAGAGGAAGAAAAACGATCTCCATAGAGGAGATAGAGCAAATTCGTAAGTCGTCTGAAGCTTTGATCGAAGCCGAGTGGACACGTTACTTAGTGGAAGTTGATACTTTGATTAAGGATATCAATGCTGCCCTCGATGATCACAAAGAAATATCAGACGATAACATCTACGATATGGAAAAGATTATTACCGTTTATGAGGGGTACCTGAGTAAAGTTGATAAAAAAATCAAGAGATTAAATATTGAGGTAGATAGATTTCAAAAGGCAGAGACGAAGGATGAAAAAGTAAATAATAAAATAGCTGATGCAACAACTAAAATAGGCCAGTTGAATGCTGTTCATCTAAAACTAAAAAATGTGATTGGGGAAAAGAAAAAAAGAAAATACGTTATGTACCGTAAAAAAACCAGAAGTGGTAGCGCAACTGTGAACAGTGATAGCACACCCAAGAACAGTGATAGCACAACAGAAGAGATCAAAAAAAAGCAAAAGACAAATTAATAATTAGATTGCCTAAACGGCACTGATCAGTCAAGTCCGCTCCTCCTAAGAGGGGCGGACTTTTTTGATGTGCTTCTTTATAATAAGAACTTATTTAAAATGATTATAAAAAGATATTGACTTTCAAATTATATCAAGTACAATGATAATTGTTCCTAGTTGATAATAATTATAATTTGATAATAAAGAAAGGGGGAGCCGTTCATGTATGATGTCATCATCATCGGCGGAGGACCAGCTGGTGCTTCCGCTGCCATTTATACAGCTCGTGGAAATCTAAAGACGCTCGTCATCGATAAGGCACCCGGAACAGGGGCACTTGCTCTGACACATAAAATCGCCAACTACCCAGGGGTGGAAGGCGAGATGACTGGAAAAGAACTGTTGGATAAAATGCGCAGACAAGCGGAGGGATTCGGTGCAGAATTCATCCAGACTACGATTTCTGCGGTAGATGTAGAGGATGAGGAAAAAAGCATCTTCACGGCGCAGGGTACTTTTGAAGCGAAGGCCGTGATCGTAGCGACTGGTTCCAAAGGACGTAATCGTATGCTTCCAGGAGAAGAGCAATTGCTCGGGCGAGGCGTAAGCACTTGCGCGACATGCGACGGAGCTTTTTATGAAGGCAAGCATGTTGCGGTCATCGGTGATACGGAGGAAGCATTGGAAGAAGCGCATGCACTGACCAAATTTACGGAAAAAATCACTTTCTTGGTGCCGCGTGCTGATCTTCAAGGGGTAGAAGAATTACCTGAGCTACCGAACACGGAAATACATTTCCGTACACGCCCGTTGGAAATTGTGGGAGAGAAGTCGGTCGAAGGGTTGCGCATTCGCACAGCAGAAGGAACAGAAGAAATGCTGTCCGTAGATGGAGTATTCGTCTTCCTGTCTGGCAGCAAGCCGGGTACCGATTTCTTGGATGGACAAGTTCCCCTCGATGAGGAAGGATTTATGATGCTAGATGAGTTCATGCAGTCTTCTGTTCCAGGCGTGTTTGGAGCGGGTGAAGTGCGCAAAACACCTGTGAAGCAAGCAGTAGTCGCTGCGGCAGACGGTGCTATTGCAGCTATGGCTGTAGACAAATACATCAACAAGCGTTCCAAAGTTGTCCCTCAATATAAATAGAAGAAAAGGAGAGAAACAATCATGGCACAAGCAATCGTATACTCCAGCACGAATTGCAACTTCTGCAAACAATTGAAGACGTATTTGACAGAACAAAACATTTCTTTCGAAGAGCGAAACATCGATGAAAAAGAAGAGTACGGCCAGGAGCTGAGCCGTTTAGGAATGATGTCTGTTCCCTTGACACTCATTGGCGAGAAGCAAATTTTGGGCTTCAACCCGACACGTATCAAAAAAGCACTGACAGCATTGGAAGAGGCTGCGAAGTAATTTTCATCAGAAACCATATAAAAGGAGAGATTTATCATGACAACACAGCAAACGATTCAACTTCAAGTAGGAAAACCGGCACCTGACTTTCACATGCTCACGACCAAAAACCTCGAGACACTGGAAGAACGTGTGTCGCTGGCTGATTACAAAGGAAAATGGCTGATTTTGTTCTTCTGGCCGTTTGACTTCACATTCGTTTGCCCGACAGAGGTAACTTCGTTTAGTGACAACATGGAAGAGTTCGAAGATTTGGATTGCGAAGTGCTGGGCGTATCCACGGATAGCGTACATACGCACCGGGCATGGATCAAAACACCGCGAGATGAAAACGGCATCGGTGAAGTAAACTTCCCGCTTGCGAGCGATTTCAAAAAAGAGACGGCACGAGCTTATGGTGTCTTGGATGAAGAGACTGGTGCCGCTCACCGTGGCTTGTTCATCATTGATCCAGACGGCATTCTGCGCTACCAAGTGGTAACTGACATGAACGTAGGCCGCAGCGTTGCAGAGACGACTCGTATTTTGCAAGCCCTGCAAGCTGGCGGTCTGTGCCCGGCGAACTGGAAGCCAGGACAGAAGACGTTGTAATCACAAAGGAGCCATTGCTTCTATAATAAAGAAGAGGGACAATCCCACCCGTCAATGCAGACGGAGGGATTGTCCTTTTTTTATGAAAGGAACATGTCGAGATGGAGTTAATGTTGACGATTCCATTCCTCTAAAAGCAGTTCGTTGTTGATACTCATTCCAGCCGCAGAGCCTAGAGCAGCGGCAGTAATCACCTGGTACTGTGTAGTTGCTGCATCGCCTGCACTGTAGACACCCGGTACGCTCGTTTTCCCAAAGCTGTCGACGATGACCGTTCCTGCTTCCGTTACCTGGCAACCAAATGCTTTCGGCAAGTCTGATCCAGCCACGAGCTTGGGAGCAAAAAAGATCCCCGTGCACGCAATGCTATTGCCATCTGTAAGCTCAACACGCTGCACCATCCCATCGACAGAGTCAATGCATTCAATCGGGGAGTCAAAGACAGGAACGCGATGCTGCAACAGCTCCAACCTTTGTTCTTCTGTGAATTCATCTGGTCCATTGGTGCAAATGGTGTATTGATTAGTCCAACCAGACAGCATTTTTGCCAAATGAAATGCCTTTTCTCCGTTGGCGATCAAGACGAGTGGCTGGTCGCGTAATTCCCATCCATCGCAATATGGGCAGACAAAAGCACTTCTTCCATACACTTCTGCTAATCCGTTAACAGGCAAAGGGAGATCCTTCATTCCCACTGCGAACAGCAGCTTTTTGCTTTGATAAGTCGTTCCCTGTGCAGTCGTAAGGAGAAAGCTACCATCGTGTCCTGTGATCGTTACAGCTGTATCCTCCACGAAATGGACAGAGGGGTAGGCGCTGATTTGCTCCCTTGCAATGTGGCGAAAATCGCTCGGAGTGATGCCGTCTCTCGTAAGAAAGCCATGCGACTCCCGTGTAACGCGATTGCGTGGACGGCCTTCATCGATAACGACCACACTTTTTCTTGCCCTGCCAAGTACGAGAGCGGCACTCATACCTGCTGGTCCGCCGCCAATAATCCCTACATCAATAAGTTTATTCATGTTTGAATACCACCTTTATAGATTCTTTATATCTATAATAAACAAACCTTTTTAAGAGTCAAGCTGAGAAACACTTTATATTCTTTTTGTAAATAATCCCTTATGTCGACAAAATCTACTGACTTCCAAATAGTAGCAACCTACCATTTTCACTAGCGAAAAGGAAAAAAAAGGAACGAGTAAATGTACCCAGTCGCCAAAAAATGTGGGCCAGAAGACAGGGCGGGTTGCAGGACTTCCCTACAAAAAACGTAGGACGATGGAGCCGATTCTGTCCCAACATTACAATTTCATGACAAATCTGAAAAAGACACAATAGTGAATTTTGTCTATGGGAACGATTTGCTCTCTATGTTTACAATGACTGTGACGTGGCAACATATCGGAGGTTGACGAGGAATGGAGCCAACAAAAAAGAGAAGATGGCGCTGGATGAGCCTGACTATGCTGTTCGTGGTGGGGGTAAGTGCTTTCTGGTGGTTTTGGGCAGCAGATCGTGTCGAAAGTATGGAGACGAATACAGGTGCTCAATTAAAATTTCGCGCGAATGGCGAGCTGTTCGAGGTCTATCAGAATCAGAAATGGCAGCCCTTTTTCGCGAAAGGCGTCAATCTGGGGGCATCGTTACCGGGTCATTATCCGGGTGAGCTTCCCATCACAAGAGAGGATTACATGCGCTGGTTCGCGATGATCGACGAGATGGGAGCGAACGTCATTCGTGTGTATACGATCCATTCTCCTGTCTTTTATGAAGCATTGGTCGATTACAATCGGCAAAAAGAAGGGGACCCTCTCTATTTGATGCAGGGCATTTGGAGTCCAGAAGAGCTGTTGATTGAAAAGAAGGATGCCTATCTACCAGAGATTCGCGAGGAGTTTCGACAGGAAATCAAGGATGCAGTCGGCGCTGTCTACGGAGACATCACTCTGCCGGAAAAACCGGGAAAGGCAAGTGGTACATACCATGCGAATGCAGGCAAATACTTGATCGGCTGGCACACAGGGACCGAGTGGGACCCCGCGATGGTGCAAAACACCAATCGCCTGCATCAAAAAGTTACTCCCTATCAAGGGAAGTACTTCCACGCGAAACCGAATGCAACTGCTTTTGAGACATGGCTTGCTGAAATGGTGGATACCGTCGCAATGGAAGAGAGCAAATACGGTTGGCAGCATCCGATGACCTTCACCAATTGGGTGACAACAGACCCCTTATCGCATCCGGGAGAGCCGATCCATCATGAAGATATGGTCAGTGTCGATCCTACCCATATAGAGCCAACGCAGTGGGAGGCAGGCTACTTCGCTTCCTATCACGTGTACCCGTATTATCCGGATTTCTTCCGCTACGACACTACCCTGCAACAGCTGAAGAACGATGCAGGGCAAATCGATACGTACAAAGCGTATTTGCGACAACTGAAGCAGTATCACAAAAACATGCCGATCATGGTGACGGAATTCGGGGTCCCAGCATCAGTGGGAGTCGCCCATCTGGGCAATTTGGGGCGCAATCAAGGTGGTCATTCAGAAAAGCAGCAGGGAGAGGTCGATGTCGAGCTTTTGCAAGAAATTCATCAGGAAGGGTATGCGGGAGCAATCGTATTCGTCTGGCAGGACGAGTGGTTCAAAAAAACGTGGAACACGATGCGGTTTGAGCTGCCCGAAGATCGGCGCTCTCTGTGGATCAACGTGTTGACCAACGAATCTCTGTTTGGAGTTCTCGGCATGTACCCGAACAAAGAAGGCGTGCTGACCATCGATGGGGATCGCACAGATTGGGATCAGCTCGTGCCAGAAGAGAAGCAACGCCTCGATGTGCAAGTCCCAGGCGTCGACGAAATCTGGATGACACATGATGAAGGGTACGTCTATTTCCTTGCTCAATTGAAGGAAGAGTTTGACCCTGCAAAACAACAGCTCTATGTGGGCGTTGATACGATTCCTGGCGGGAACAAGCGAGCTGCTCAGCTTCCCGGCCTGACGCTGGATGAGGGGCTAGAGACGTTGATCGCGTTGGGAAAAGCAGACGAGAGCCAGATTCAAATCGCTGCCAATTACGACTTTCACGCACGCTTATACGGAAAACGCTACGGCATGCTTGCGGTCAAGGAAGAGGAGAAAAAAGACAATTCCGGGATTTTCAAGCCGTGGAAGCTGGCCGTTAGCCTGGAGATGGAGCCGCCAGACAGCAAGAAGTACTATCCGATGGAGGAAGTCGATGTCGGCAAGCTGATCCGGGGAACGACAAATCCCCAAGACCCGCAGTACGACTCACGAACCGCGTGGCAAGCGAAGGGCAAAGTGGTAGAGCTGAGAGTACCGTGGATGCTGCTTGGATTTACAGACCCGAGCTCCTTGTCCGTTATGAGCTATGAAGATGATGGCAAAAGCTTTACGACGAAAAAGACAAAAGGCATTCGCATCCTGCCGCTCCTGGTGGATACAGCGACCAAACAAATCGTCGGGCAAAACGATTATGCAGTGACGAAGCTCCCGATGTATACATGGCAAGGCTGGGAGCAGGTCGGCTATCACGAACGCAAAAAACAGAGCTATTCCATACTAAAAAAAGCATTCCATGAGATTGAGGCTCCGGTGATGCTGGAGACTCAGCCTTGATTGGATAGGAGAGTGGCAAACGTGCAAACACCATTGGCGACGGCAATTGTTTTTCTGTACGCGCTATGTGGATTGACAGTACTAGGCTTGATTGTCTTGTTCGCACTGAAGCTACGCAACATTTCGGTGGAGAAACAGACCATGCGTTGTCTGGAAAAATATCGCGACTATTTCGTTTACCTGCAAGCACACGGAGAAGAAGAGGAGCGCTTGCAAGTGCCTTATGGCGTAGTAACGCAAAAAGAAAAGCAAATCATTCAGAAAAAGCTGTTTGAGCTGATGGAGCGGGTCACAGGCATACATCGGGACAAGCTGATCTGGCTCTGCGAGGATATGGGACTCGTAGAGCTGGACATGCAAAGACTAAATGGCAGGTGGAAATGGACGAGAGTGGATGCCGCTTACAATTTGGGGATCATGCGCTCCAAGCTCGCCGTGCCTGCCCTCTTAACCTTCCTGCAAAAAAACACGAATGACACCAGTGTTTTTATCATTGCGCGCTCCGTCGCCAAATGTGCACGCAACACAGAAGATTTGCGGGAAATGGTGACCCATGTCGTCGGAGCGAAGAAAAATGTCCACCAGCTTATCGTGGACATCATCAGTGATTCGCAGGTGGATACGGCACCGCTTTTTGCACAGTTTTTACAAGAATCCGATGCTGAACTGGTCCAAATCGGACTGATTGGATACACCGTTCATGTCCAGCCCAGCATTGAGCCTGCCCTATACCAGCTCATTCAATCACCTGACAAGGAAGTCCGAATTAAGGCAGTCAAGCTCATGTGTCGGGATATCCGCTATATGAATGAGCAGACAGTCACTGACTTTATGAATCACAAAGATTGGGAAATTCGCGCAATGGCAGCGAAGGCAATTGGCTCACTGAAATTGCTTTCGTACATTCCCTTGCTGAAAAAGGCGGTGGGCGATGCGAACTGGTGGGTTCGTCATCACAGTGCACGCAGTCTGGCACAGCTAGAGGTCGAAGGCTTTGCGGCCCTTTGTGAAATTTTGCAGGAAGAGAGAAACGGTCATAAGAGCGAGATGGCTCATCAAGTGATCCAGGAGGAGCTGGAAAAAGAGAAGCTGGTTTTACAGGGTGCGACAGCGACAGAGAAGCTCGTGCAATACAACGAAAAGCTGCATTTGTACCGCAAGTCGTATCGCAAAACGATCTCCACGGTTCATGCATTGGAAAGATAGAGCGAAAGGAGGCTGTCATGAGAGATTTTCTACTTTACTACGGAGTATTTGCGGTCTATTACGTCATCGCGATCAACTCTTTGTACTTCATCATCATGCTGTTCTCGTTCAAGAGCATCATGGGAATCTTAAAAAGCTCCATCTATTCGAGATTCCAGACACTTTCAGGCTCTGAGCACGTTCCGCCGATTTCGATTCTCGTGCCGGCTTACAATGAGGAACTGACGATTATTGAAAATGTAAGGTCGCTCTTATCCTTGAACTATCCACGCTACGAGGTACTCGTAGTCAACGATGGATCAAAGGATGCTACCTTGCAAGTAATGATTAACGAGTTTTCAATGGTTTACTCCGAGCACATGCCGGTACAGCCGCTTCTTCATACGTCGAAGATCAGGGGAATCTACCACAATCCGGCTTTTCCGAATCTGTATTTGATCGACAAAGAGAACGGAGGAAAAGCTGACTCGCTCAATGCGGGGATCAATCTCTCCCACTATCCGTTGATCGCTTCCATTGATGCAGATTCCTTGCTGGAAAAAGACGCGCTGATTCGCATTGCGAAGGTGTATATGGAAAACCCGGATGAAACAGTTGCCATCGGCGGAGATATCCGCATTGCCAACGGCTGCAAGATCGAAGACGGTGTCGTGAAGGACATTCGTTTGCCAGACAAGTTTTTGCCGATGATGCAATCCGTCGAATACCTCAAGGCGTTTCTCGGTGGACGGATCGGCTGGAGCGCGATCAACGGATTGATTATCGTCTCAGGCGCGTTCGGTGTTTTTCGCAAGGATTACATCATCAAGGTAGGCGGTTATCGCGAGGGGTATCCGGGTGAAGACATGAACATTATCATCAAGCTGCACAAGTACATGCTGGAAAACAAGCTGCCGTACCGAGTGGCATTTTGCCCCGATGCGGTCTGCTGGACACAAGCGCCGGATACGCTCAAAATCTTGGGTAGTCAACGGCGCAGATGGGGACGCGGCAATCTGAAAAACATGATTGAGTACGGCAGATACATGGCGTTTCGCCCCAAGTACAAGCTCTTCGGGATGCTCACGCTACCGTTTAATATCTTGTTTGAAACCTTGAATCCGTACTTTCGCATCACGGGTCTATTGGCCCTCATCGGTTATACCATGCTGGATATGACCAGCGGCTACGTCCTCTTAATCTACGGCTTGCTCAATGTGCTGTATGGCATGCTGCTTGGCATTGGCTCCTTATTGCTGGAGGAAATCGCGTTTCGACGGTATCCGCGTTTTCGAGACATCGTCAAAATGCTTTTCTATACGATTCTGATGTTCTTCGGCTATCGGCAAATCGGCGTCATCTGGAGATTCCTCGGTCATATTGAATATTTGCGCAACAACAACTCGTGGGGAACGATGACGCGGACGAGCTGGCAGACGAAGGGCAGCGAAAACATTTCAAGTTTGGAGGCTAGATCATGAGTAATCTCGTACCTGTTTTTTACGAGCATCTGAGCAAGATGGAAGAAAAAGAATTGGCGTGTGGGGTTATTCTGGCGGCTTGCAAAACCCTCACCAAAGAGTCAATGGAGCTGATCAAGCAAGACCTGGGCACTCGTTCAGGAGACGGCTCCGAGATTGCTTTGCACTACGCGTATGACAAAAACAAGCAGCTCTTCGGAATACTGCTTGAGGGACAGAAGCTCTCGAACACCCATTTCTATGCTTTGCGTGTAAAAGACTATTTGCAAGAGCACAAACTGCTTGCGGGCAGCCTCTTGATTGCGAGTTTTCCCGAAAGCTCGCGCTCGTCCGGTCAAATGCTGATGCGGATGATCCAAGAGATGAAAGAGCCAGGCGCTCATGGGGAGATCAAGATTTATGAGCAGAATCCCGCGCAAAAAGAGGAGCCGGCAAGTATTTTACTGGTTAACCATGATGAGACTGTCAACGAGTTTTTGAGCATCTACTTTCAGCGCAAAGGGTATCTCGTTACGGTAGCCAATGACGGGATGGACGGCATGGAAAAATATCAGGAGGTCGCCCCTGATCTTGTGATTACCGACCTGAATCTCCCTATCCTCAATGGATACCAGCTCATGGAAAAAATCAAGCATATCAGCGCTTCCATGAGCAAGATTATGGTGCTCACAGACAAACGTCTGGAAGAAGATGTGCAGAAATCATTTGCGATGGGAGCATCTGACTACATTACCAAGCCATTCTCCCCGGTAGAACTGGAAGCCAGGGTGAAAAGGCTGATATAAATTCTAGAAAGAGAAAGGGAGAGAAACGAGGATGGCGAGATACGAGGAACTGCAACAAAAGATTCAACGAAAGACAGCGAGAGTGGGTGTCATTGGGCTTGGGTATGTAGGGCTGCCGCTGGCGGTAGAGACGATCAAGAGTGGTTATACCGTAATCGGAATCGATCTGCATGGCGGGAAAATCGAGAGCCTAAAAAGAGGAGAGTCTTACGTACAGGATATTTCCAATGAATCCTTGCAGGAATGCCTCGCGACCAATCGCTTTTTTCCGACGACTGATTATAGCGTAATCGAAGAGCTGGATGCGATCAGCATTTGCGTTCCTACTCCACTCAGTCCCAATCAGGACCCAGACACCTCTTACATTACAAGCGTTGTCGAGCAAATCAAGAGATTCATGAAAAGAGGAATGCTCATTACGCTGGAGAGCACAACCTATCCGGGAACGACGGAAGAGCTGATCCAGCGCGAATTTGAAAAGCTGGGCTATCGTGCCGGCATCGACTTTTTCCTCTGCTACTCGCCGGAGAGGGTCGATCCGGGCAATCGCAAATACAGTACGTACAATACGCCAAAGGTGATCGGCGGGACGACAGAACGTTGCATGGAGTTAGGCACACTCTTGTATGGCAGCTTGGTCAAAACCGTTGTGCCAGTCTCCTCGCCAAAGGTGGCGGAGATGTCCAAGCTTTTGGAAAACACCTTCCGCAGCGTCAATATTGCCTTCATGAATGAGATGGCAATGATGTGCGACAGAATGGGCATCAATGTTTGGGAAGTAATCAAGGCCGCATCGACCAAGCCTTTTGGGTTCATGCCGTTTTACCCGGGACCCGGAATCGGTGGGCATTGCATACCGCTCGATCCGATGTATTTGTCGTGGAAGGCCAAGGGCTTTCGTTTTCACAGCCAATTTATTGAGATCGCCCAATCGATTAACGACAACATGCCGGACTATGTGCGCAATAAGACTGCACAGGTGCTCAACATTTACGCCAAAGCAATCAACAGCTCGCGCATCTTGATTCTCGGCATGGCCTACAAGCCGGAAGTAGATGACCTGCGTGAATCACCTGGGCTGGAGATTTACGAGCTGTTCAAGAATAGCGGAGCAACTGTCGACTATTACGACCCGTATGCGCAGAGCTTTGTGAATAAAAAAGGCGAGATCGTCCATTCCATTGCCAATGACTATGAGGCATTCAAGACTTACGATTGCATGGTGCTCATTACGAATCACCAATGCTTTGCCTATCAGGAGCTGGCGGACTTGGGAGTGGCCATTATCGATACACGCAATGCGTTTGAGGGCATCACGAATCCGAATGTATATCGCATCGGAACCTCCGTCGCTATTAGGCAGGAGAAGGAAGTCGTCAGCTTGCTCGCATAATACAAAGTCCGAACATTTTACGCAACAAGGGAGGAACCGAAGACATGTGCGGAATTATGGGATATATCGGGAACAGGGAAGCGCAGCCGATTCTAATCAATGGGCTGCGAAAGCTGGAATACAGAGGCTACGATTCAGCTGGCATTGCGATTTGTGACGGAGCAACCATCGGCATTCGCAAGGCAAAAGGCAGAATTGACATACTGGAGAGCCAAACCCAAAAGTCCGGCTTGCAGGGCTCCATCGGTATTGGTCATACGCGCTGGGCGACTCACGGAAGACCGTCTGACGAAAACTCTCATCCTCATTTTGATCAATCCGGCAAGTTCTCGATCGTGCATAACGGCATTATCGAAAACTATCTGGACCTCAAGCAGGAATTGATCGAAAAGGGCGTGACGTTTACTTCGGAGACGGACACGGAGGTCATCGTGCACCTTTTGGCGCAGGAATACGACAACAACCTGGTTGCGGCAGTACAGAAGGTCGCTGGCAAAATTCGCGGAGCATTTGCCCTCGGTGTGATGACGGAGCATGAGCCTGACAAGCTGATTGCAGTTCGTATGGCGAGCCCGTTGATTATCGGGGTAGGGGAGAATGAGAATTTCATTGGTTCTGATATCCCGGCGATCCTGGAGCATACGCGCGATGTGTACGTTCTCGAAGATGGAGACCTGGCGATTCTGACCAAAGATTCTGTTCACGTCATGCGTCTGGATACGACGGAGCCAATCGAGCGAGAGCTGGTGCGGATTGAGTGGGACAAGGAGCAAGCGGAAAAAGACGGCTTTGCTCACTATATGCAAAAGGAAATTTACGAGCAGCCGCGGGCCCTGCGTAATACCATGACAGGTCGAATCGATGCTACCCAGCAAAAGGTTATTTTTCCCAATCTTCAGTTATCAGAAGTGAATGCCAAGCGTGTGGAGAAAATCTACATTGTCGCATGCGGTACCGCTTATCATGCAGGCTTGATCGGCAAGCATGTGATCGAGCGACTGGCACAGATTCCAGTAGAAGTAGATGTAGCGTCGGAGTTTCGTTACCGTCGCCCACTCTTTCAACCCAATACGCTTACGATTGCCGTCAGCCAATCAGGGGAGACAGCAGATACGTTGGCAGCCATGCGTGAAGCCAAACGAAACGGCTCAGCCGTACTCGCTATTACGAATGTAGTCGGCAGCTCGATTGCCCGTGATGCTGATGACGTGATTACGACGAATGCAGGTCCGGAAATCGCGGTGGCTTCTACAAAGGCATACACCTCGCAGCTGATTGCGTTTTACTTGCTCGGCATCTATTTGGCGCAAGCGAAAGGGACACTGGACGCTGACACACGTGCTTCACTGCTTCACCAACTGACCGCACTCCCGGATCAAGTCGAGCATATACTCGCGCATGCGGATGAGATACGTCATTTCGCTGAATCAATCAAGGACGAGCAGCATCTGTTTTTCATCGGACGAGGACTCGATCATGCCGTATCTATGGAAGGCTCGCTCAAGCTGAAGGAAATCTCATATATTCACTCGGAGGCGTATGCGGCAGGGGAGCTAAAGCACGGCACGCTGGCGCTGATCGAAGAGGGAACGAGAGTGATTGCCTTGGCTACACAGGATGAGCTGCATGAGAAAATGATCAGTAATATTACAGAAGTAAAAGCCCGTGGAGCAAAAGTTCTCGGTATTACCTTAGATGGACATGTAGAGCTGCATCGCTCGGTTGATGATGTTTGCCTGATTCCGCAGACAGATGCCTTGCTTACACCTGTTCTAGGCGTTATCCCCCTCCAGCTCATTTCCTATTACACTTCTGTTGCGCTCGGCAATGACGTAGATCGTCCACGAAATTTGGCCAAAAGTGTAACAGTTGAGTAAACACAAACGTCAGTCGTTATGAAGTAAGACAGGAATGAAGAAAGGGGGAACGATGAATGAACACCTCGAAGCGGACGTTGAATCAGGAGAAATTACTGGAGATTATGCTTCAGGCCTATCAGCTGGGCGTGCAGAGGAAAGACATTGATTTGACCATGATGATTGACACACTGACCTATGAATTGAAACCATACTTCGATAAGCAAATCCAACAAGGTCAGCTTGCAAAAGGGGAGCTGACCAAGACGGAGGCGATAGGATGAACATACATGCAGTAGTATTGGCAGCAGGAAAAGGAACCAGAATGAAATCTTCACTCTACAAGGTCATGCATCCAATATGCGGGAAGCCGATGATTAAGCATGTCGTAGAGACATTAGAAGCATTGTCACTTCGCCACTTGGTCGTCGTTGTCGGTCACGGAGCCGAAATGGTCAAAGAGGAACTGAAAAACCGCGTTCAGTATGCGTATCAACCGGAACAGCTTGGGACCGCTCATGCTGTTTGGATGAGCCACGAAATTCTCGGGGCGCAGGATGGCGTGACGATTGTCATGAATGGTGATACACCACTTGTACAAGAACAGACGCTGCGAAGTTTGCTCGAGTATCACCAGCTCAAACAGGCAGCAGCCACGGTCTTGACCTCCATTGTGGACGAGCCTACTGGCTATGGCAGGATCATTCGCGACGAGAACGGCGATGTCCGAAAAATTATCGAGGAAAAAGACGCGACTTTGGGACAAAAAAAGGTGAACGAGATTAGCACCGGAATCTTTTGCTTCGACAATCAAAAGCTGTTTTCGATGCTGCCGATGGTCTCAAACGAAAATGCGCAAGGGGAGTTTTACTTGCCGGACGTTCTGGGGCTTTTGCAAGAGCAGGGTCATTTGGTAGCGGCGTTTGCAACGGATGATCCCGAAGAAGGCAATGGCGTCAATGATCGTGTGCAGCTCGCAGATTTGGAACAGCTGATGCGCAAGCGAATCAACGATTTCCATATGCGAAACGGAGTTACAATGATAGACCCGAGCTCGACGTACATCGATTCTGACGTAATGATCGGGCGTGATACGGTGCTCTATCCAGGAACCTGCCTTTTTGGCGACACGCAGATCGGTGAAGGCTGCCAGATCGGGCCGCACGCTTTGGTCAAAAACAAGAGCATCGAGGATTACACGAGAATTCAGCCGTTTTCAGCAGTTGACGGCAGTACGTTTGGTGAGCGGGCTTTTGCGGGAGTGGGTGCGACGACACAACAGTACGGTATCGACCAGCACTGATGCAGGTACTTCGTCGATATAGCTGGTTTTGGATAGCACTGCTCCTTGTGACAGTGGTTTCGATCATCATGCTGTCGTTGGCAAACACCCGCTCCGCCCTGACAAAAGCAACCTGGATATGGGATGCCAAGCAAATGGAGACCCAAACCGATGAAATGATCGAGTTTGCCAAGAAAAACGACATCAACCTGATCTATCTTCACGTTGAACCAGCAGCAGTTGCGCCTCAGACGTATCGTACCTTTAATGAGAGAGCCAACCAAGCAGGCATCAAAGTAGAGGCGCTTGGCGGTGACCCCAATTGGGCGTTAACAGCGAATCGCCAAAGCATCGATGATCTCATCTCCTGGGTGAAGGCGTTCAATCGCAGTGCCAAGTCAGATGAACGATTCTCGGGGATTCACGTCGATATCGAGCCGTATTTGTTGCCTGCATGGAAGGAAGACCAGGAAGAAATCGTGAAGCAATGGCTGAAAAACGTCAGCTATCTGGCAGCAGAGACGAAGAAGGATACGGACCTCGCTGTCGGTGCCGACTTGCCTTTTTGGATCGACTCCGTAAACGTTCCTGGCAGTGATGAGAAAGTGAGCAACTGGATGGTGCAGCGACTCGACAGTATTACACTAATGGCCTACCGCAATCAAGCCCTTGGGCAAAATGGGATCGTCGAAATCGTAGAAAAGATTGTCGATGATGCCAATGTACGAAAAAAAGGGTCGGTTATCGTGGGCGTCAACATCATGGAAACGATGGAAGGCGCTCATGTGAGCTTTTATGAAGAAGGCACAGAAGAGATGAACAACCAGTTGGCCATTTTACAGGAGGAGCTGTCAAACAATCCGGCGTTTGCAGGAAGTGCGATCCATGATTACGAGAGCTGGAAGCACGCAAGTCAACGAGAGGGGCAACTTTGACGAATGAAAGCTGCGCGCATCTATTTGAGTGTTCTCTGCCTGACAGTCGGCTTTCTGTTCGGCTTTTCCCCCGCGGAGAAGAAGAGTAAAGCAACGTGGATCTGGCAATCCGAAATGATCGGGAGAGAGAAACAAGAGATTCTCGATTTCTGCAAAAGTAACGATATTAATCTCGTTTACTTGCGAATCGAAATGAACAAGCCCTATGAATACTACCGCGATTTTATCCGCGAAGCGACAGAGATGGGTATCGAGGTTCATGCGGTAGCCGGCCACCCGGCGTGGGCGCTCAAAAGCAATGAAAAGCGGATGATGAACATCGTCCACTGGGTAAAAAGCTACAACCGTGAAGCGCAAAAGAATGAGCGGATTCGCGGGATTCAGTTAGACATCGAGCCATATCTTCTGCCATTTTGGGAGACTGATCAGAAGCGGATTATCCGTGAATGGCAAGCTAATGTGCAGGCGTTCACAGCCGAGGTGTCAAAAGATGAGGATTTGGTTGCCAGTGCAGCCATTCCATTTTGGCTGGACGATATTCCCGTGCCGGGACCAGAAGAGATATCTCTGTCCAAATGGATGATGAGCCAGTTTGATACGGTATGTATCATGGCGTATCGTGACACACTTTCCGGTCAAAACGGCATCCTGAATTTGATTGATCAGGAAATGAAGGAAGCGGATGAATTAGAGACGCGTGTCTTGGTTGCTGTAAATATAAAGCCGCTAGATGAAGACCACTCTTCTTTTTCAGAGGAAGGCCCGACTCTCATGAAACAGCAATTAGAGCAATTGCCTGTACATTTGGCACAGCATCCGTCCTTCTCCGGTGTCGCGATTCACGATTACCGCTACTGGAAGGAGGCGAGCCCCCTGCCCCCGGTAACGAAGCAACGCTACAAAGGCACCTACATATGGCGTGCAGAATTAATTGGCACGGAAAAGGAGGAAATTCTTTCCTTTGTGAAACAAAACGGGGTGAATCTCCTCTATATTCGTCTAGATTTGGAGCAGCCGATTTCCTATTATCGCGATTTCGTGAGAGAGGCGCGTGAAGCGGGGATCGAGGTTCATGCCATGGGCGGTCATCCGATTTGGGCGATGTCTGAAAATCGGAGCAAGATCATGAAACTCGTGAATTGGGTGAAAGCCTACAATGAGTCTGTCTCGACAGAAGAGCAGTTTCACGGCATTCACTTAGATATCGAGCCATATGTCCTTCCTGTCTGGCGCGAGGATAAAGAGGCAGTCTTACGCCAATGGATGGGCAACATCGAGGCTTTCGTTGAGGAGACCAAGAACGGAACTTCCTTAGAAGCAAGCGTCGATCTCGCTGCCTGGCTGGACAAGACACCGACTCCGGGTCAGCCCGAATTGCCGTTTTCGCATTGGATGATCAAACAGCTTGATCATACGACCTTGATGGCATTTCGCGATCGAGCTCCTGGCATCATCGGCTTGGTTGAAAATCAGATGAAGTACGCAGAGAGCCTCCAGAAAAAGCTGGTCGTTGCCGTGGAGACAAAAGAGAGCCACGAAGGGAACGGTATCACCTTTTACGAGGAAGGCATGGGCGAAATGGATCGGCAGTTGGATCTGGTGACAAAAGCACTGGATCGGTACTCCTCTTATTGGGGGCTCGCCATTCATGCTTATGACTACTGGAAAAACGGGAAAGAGTAGGCTGCCTGCATCGTGCACCATGCACCATTGTTGTACAATAGAAGAAAACGAGCGTCGGAAAGAGGAGAACAAGCCATGCGAGATGTGCAAAACCGACATCGAAATCTTCCGCAGCGTACGCCAGAGATGTTGTACAACGTGGTGCGCAAGTTTTACCGTGGAGCAGTCAGTCATTTTGACCTGATTCAGGAGAAAAAGCAGGAAGCACGTGCAGCCTTGGAAGCTGGTGACCACGACAAAATCCGTGCAGCCGTACACACGTTATTTTTGGAGTTCCATTTTTATGTGACCTGCTGGCTCCAGATTGAGCTTGCCCTGTATCGGCTGGCCCGTCAGGATGAACGCCTTGCGCAAGTGATGGAAAGATATCGATCATCGTTGGAAAGGCATGTAGCGGTACGGCAACTGCTGGATCAGACGGAGGCGTGTGTGGAGGCGCAGTTTCAACCAACCGGGGATGGATGGTCCTGCGTGCAGAATGATGCCTACATGTTTGGTAGCATCATTTTTACAGTGGATGAAGAGAGTCTGCAAGATTTGCATGCCGTGTATCAGGCGATTTGGGAAAATGCAGACCGCTAAACTAGCACCTATAACAAAAAGCGTGACCGTCGCGATGGATGGTCACGCTTTTCTCATTTAGAAAGTGCCAGGGAAAATGGAGCCTGTGTGAGGAGCCATCTGGCCTGGGGTGTTCAATTGGCGAACCTCTTGTGTGTTCGTGCCTGCAAAGCCAGGAGAGAAGACCGATTGTGCTCCTGCGCCAGCCTGATTGCTGTATGCTTGATTAGCATATGCCTGTGGTTGAAGCTGAGGTTGCTGCTGCTGACCTTGTTGCGCTTGCATGCCGTAGCCAGTGTTATTCAACTGGCGAACTTCTTGGACATTGGTATTGGCAAAACCAGGCGCAAAAATACTGCCAGTCATCGATGGTGGATACGCTGCTTGATTCGTATAGCCAGCTTGTCCTCCGTAACCGCTATAGCCAGCTTGATTGCGGGCTTGAACCTCTTGTACATTCGTGCCGGCAAAGCCCGGAGAGAAAATGGAGCCTTGTCCAACCGATTGCTGATAAGAAGGCTGTGCTTGTATGTAGCCAGCTTGCTGGCCTTGTGCATAGCCGGTGAATTGGTTTTGCATGGATTGAAGCGCTTGATTTTGCCCATAGCCATATTGCTGCTGATGTTGTTGTTGAGGATAACCAGCCTGATTGAGCTGTCTCACTTCCTGGACATTGGTATTCGCAAAGCCAGGGGAAAAGATCGATTGTGCACCACCATAGGACATGCCCGTTGTAGGGGTCCCGATGGATTGGGCATGCCCTCCGTGGTTCCAATGCTGTACTTCCTGTACGTTTGTTCCGGCGTATCCTTGTTGGAACATCGTGCCTGCAGGGCTCATTGCTCCCAAAAATTGCGGTTGTTGTTGGGAGTGCATCATATTGTTAAGTATATGGGTCATGGTTAAGACCACCTCCATGGAGTATTTTTTCCAAGGTCGATCAGGTCATACATCCGATAACGAAAAAAACATGCCGGAGTCTAAACGGCATGTTCCTTTAGATCAAAACGTGAGACTTGCCTCATTGTTCAGTGCTACCCGCACGTACAGCCAGCATGCCGATTCACTTATTGCGGTAGCGTATATCTACAATCAGGAAGGATTGACCCATTATGAGCCAACATCCTGAGGGTCAATCGCGTCAGCCAGTCGTTCGCTGGGTGATGCGCCGTTCCCCTTCCTGACGGGCAAATCGCACCAAGGTCGTCTGTGAATCAGCTAGTGCTGCTCGACTCCCTTATCCTGCGGCAATCCCTCGCTTGTTTTGCAAGCAGGAGACATGCTGTGCGTAATGGATCAGATTCGCTAACGATAATCGACGAATCGATGGTTCATCGAATTTCTCCGGCTTTGCGTTCGCTTCAAAGAGCCATAGCTGTCCTTCTTCTGTCAAGCCAAGGTCCATCGACATCTCAGCCAAATCCGTCCATTCTGCATTTAAAGACCGTGCGATGGCGAGTGCCGTATCGTGAATGTGTCTTTCCATTTGCTCGTGATTATTAGTAAACAAGGCTTGCATAACGGTTGATAACGAGTGGATCGAGCCGCCGCGTGGCACATGAGTGGTGATGCTTTGCGAGCCAGACCTTCTGATGCCAACTCCGGTTACGCACCATTCGCCCTCGCCATCTTTCTGTACGAGGACGCGCACATCAAAAGGTTTGCCGTTGTAATGGGCACGACGGATCCCTTGCTGCATAATGTACTTCTGCTGTTTGACATGAAGTCTAATGTGCTTCCATACATCATTCAAATTGGAAAAGCGGCGAGTAATGGCCTTGTGCTCCTTTAACCGTTGCAGGAACCACTTATCGTTTTTGAAATCAATGCGCATAATTCCCTGACCAGCTTTACCGCGCACAGGTTTCAAGTAGACAAAGCGATGTTCCGTGCAAAAGCTTCGAAAGCGAGCCAAGGTGTCCAGCTGTTTCGTCTCCGGTAGAAAAGCTTGCACTTCTAAGTGGGATTCAAGCATTTTAAACAGCTGTTGCTTGTCGAAAAAGCCGCGATTAAACAATGTGACATTTGGCATCTCATGAATGCGGTTCAATGCTCTTCGGACTTCAGGTCGTCGTTCTGCTTTTCTCGTCGGAATTCGGTTGTAAACCACATGGGGGAAAGGTAGAATCACCTCTTGCCACGAGTTTAGTCGATTGTTGTACAAATAGCCCCGCACCTTTTTCTTCTCCCAATTGATTCCTTGTGGAGTGAACACATATACGAGTGCACCCCATTGTTTTCCCGATTGAGTAATATCCTTGAAGTTCTCGCGATTTCCTAAAAATGTTGCCCCTTCACCAACGGTCAATATGCCAAATAATGGGCCAAGCTTCAGGGAGTCGCCCGCCATTTTCCAGTTAATACGTGTACGAATACGGCTTGCTTGCACGCGGGGTAAACCAGCGTATATCCGTTTCGTATGAGAAAAGGGACCGAGACTGGCGACCAGTGGCTTTGGCGAGCGTTTAAGGACTAGCCGAGGTAACTGTACGAACCATCTACCGCTAGGGAGGATCGTCAGCCACCCGGAGCGCTGCTGAAGCATGGTGTTCCTCCTTCCTGAAACACGGTACAGATCGCGTGCGACTAGAAATTGGCCAAGTAACAGCTATAATCGACGAGCAGCTTGCGTGATTCGTGATCAGCCTCCCTGAGACGGGCGTGCTTGAATATAGAACGGCCCGGCTTGGAATTTGCTTCGAACATCCAGACATGGCCTTGCGTATCAATCCCCATGTCCAGCCCCAATTCTCCTAAATCAATCCCTTTTGCCAGTTCAATCGCGGTAGCGAGTCGAATCGACGCGTCGGAAACGCGCTGGGTCATGAGGGCTTTTTGTCTGCCAAACAGATGCTGCAACAGGTCATCGCCGGGAATGACAGTACCACCTGTGCGTACATGGGTAGTTACGCTGCCAGAACCGGCAACCTTGGCTGCCGTGCAGGAGACGACCCACTCGTTTTGCTGGTTTTTATGCAAGTGAACACGGAAATCAAACGGTCGTCCATGGAATGTCATGAGCGAAATGCCCTGTTGTGCCAGATACGCACTGACCCGACGACTGCGGAAGACATGCTGATAAAGGCTGGACAGCTTGGAAAAATGTTTTTTTACATTGCCGCTACCTGTATGATAGGAGGCAGTAAAGCCACCGCCTGCCTGGTGAACAACTTTGACAATACCGTACCCGAGACTACCATTTTTGGGCTTCAAATAAACGATAGGGTATTTACGCAGCAAGTTTCGAACAGTTGTAAGAGAAGGAGAGGTGTAAGTCTCCGGGATATGCTCATTCACTTCTGGATTCGGGTACAGCAGCTGGTGCACACCCCATTTGTTAAAAAAGCCCTGATTGAACATCGGTAAATTGGGGTAACTGGCGAGTCGATATTTGAATTCCTGAACGGCTTCATGTTTTTCTGCCGAACGAGAGGGAATACGATCATAGACGACATCGGGCATGGCAGTAACATGCTTTTTCCAAAAGTAGCCGCCTGACTTGCTTCTGCGCAAAAACCACGCTTTGACTGTATTAGATTCCCAGTCCACATCGGATGGGGAAAATATATAGTAGAAAACGCCTTTCCCTTCTTGAGCCTGTAACAGATTGTGAAAAAACGAGGTGCGAGGGCCAATTGGCTGCTTGGGATCTCGTCTTATGCCAGTCGTAACAATCCCGATTGAAGGACCGATCCGGAGTGCGGAGCCCTCTAGTTTGAGCTGGATTAAGCCAGGGTGAGGAATGCCGAGCTCCGTTTGCAAGAGCGTCGTCACTTTCATAACGTTCGTATCCGGATTGCGTTTATCTTGTAAGACCGTTGCGACTACTTCCTTTTTACCCAGTAAGACTTTAATTTTTTGGCGTTGCCGTAGCTGGAGCTGTTGGAAGAGAGTAGCTGGCAGGATAATCCCACTGATACGGGGGTTGGAAAGGAAGCGAAGCCGCATTCTGAACGTTTCCATGCTTTAACCTCCTACACGCTCTTTCATAAGATAGTGGGCGTAGCGAACAGGCTGAGTAATCGAATGCAGTTGTGCAGTCGGGTCGTCAATCATGCGAAAAACGGTTCGCCCTGGTCTGCTGTTTACTTCGATGATCCAAACATTACCTGCGGTGTCAATGCCAATATCGATTCCCAGCTCAACGAGTCTGCCGTGTGACTCTTCCAAAAAACGGGGAAGTTCTTCTGCCACTCGGTTGATTGTTTGCTCGATGCGTGCCGCTTTTGCGGATGTGAAGTGAAGGGGCAGGAAAGAGGCCAGAGATGTTGCTTTCCCTCCTCCGTGCAAATTGGAGGTAATACTGCGTTTGTCTCCCAGGCGCACAGCTTTGCCAGTTGTCCCCCATTTACCCAGCCCGTTTTTTTGAACCAGTACACGGACATCGAAAGGGGTACCATCCGGGGTATGCAACTCCAAATAGGGCTGTACCAGGAACTTGCGGCCGGCAGTAAAGATAGACACAAAACTTTTTAATTCGGCAGTGTCACGAATTCGCTTGGTGAAAGGCTTATTGTCTTGGTTTCGTCCAGAAGCTTCATAGCCACTGCGCATTTCTTTGATTCTCACGACGCCAATACCGTGAGTTCCCGCCATCGGCTTGATGATGGCTGCCCCGTATTTTTGCAAGGTTGCATGGAGCATAGGATATGAGAATATTTCAGTAGGTGGTAGCAGCGGGGCGAGGAGAGAGGACTTCACGAGCATCTGGTGCACCTGCCATTTTCCAGACAGTCCATGCCCCAAAAACGTAATGTTGCGATCGTTTTGCAACTTTTCCACAAATGGTTTATAGTGGCGATAAGATGGGCCCACAAAGCAACGATCATAGATAAAGGCGGGGATTGGGAAGTCTTTTGCGTGCCAGGACCCATTGCGATATTCGAAGCCTTTTACCATACGGGTGGAAAAGTTAACCTGACGTGGTGAAAAAACGAAGACGCGAATGCCGTGCTTGCGTCCATAGAGCGTAAGCTTTTTGTAGTACCCTTTGTCTACAAAGTGGGAGCCTTGGCACCGGGCCATGATACCAAGACTTCTCTCGGATGCTGTCATGTAGGTCACCTTCGCCTGTTTTTGTTGCGCTTCGGTCTTCTTTTTATCGTCTTTTGTGGTTGAATGGTCCGGGGAAAACCACTTAGAAAGGCGGAATAATCCAGCATGCGAAGGACAGAAGGGCGAGCACGCCGAGGCAGGTCTTCGGCACCCTCAGGCAGCGGAACTGTTTTGGCTGACTTGGATGGCTTGCTGTTGACCTCCAATAGCCACACCCGTCCATGGACATCGACTCCCAGATCAATTCCGAATTCTGCGTACTGCCCAGACAGTGATTCTTCTAAAAGGATCGCGAGCTTAAGTGCTACTGCGCGTAACGTTTGAGGGGATGGTCGAGTCGTGCCCGCCCATGGTCCACAAACTCGCAGGGCCTGAAGGGGAGTCATCATCTGCCCGCCTCTGGATATATTGGAAACAATGTGGTTTAATCCCAGGCGAGCTACCATGGAAGTGACGGACCATTCGCCTTTTCGGTCTTTTTGTACCAATACACGAAAATCTGTCGGTCGTCCTTGGATGCCGATTAACGGTAACCCTTGTTGCAGCAAATAGGATGTGCCTTTTGTCCTTTTTTGCAAATACTGATGTAAGCCCTGAATGCTAGCAAATGATTTGCGCAATCCTCCGGGGAACGCTAGCTGGTATCCCTCGGGCGAACTGCGAACTCGAATGATCCCGCGTCCCATGCTGCCGTTAGCTGGTTTAGCATAAATGGTGCGATACGTAGATAGCATTTGCCGCAGGTCTTCCTGTTTCAAATAAGGAACCATACTGGGAAGATGTTCGGAGGCTGTCGGTTGCTTCTCGAGAGCGGCGTGTACATGCCACTTATTCAAAAAACGCTCGTTAAAAAAGGGAATGGAAGCGTCCTTGCAGCGTTGAACCCAGTTGGCCATCTGTTCACTTCGTTCGCGTTGGCGGGATACGAGTCGGTTGTAAATGCATTGTGGAAGCGGAAGTAAGGTTTGTCTCCAGACGCCTCCTTTTCTAACGATTCCGCGCACGATTCCCGCATCCCAGTTGACATCCTGAAGCCGAAATGCGCAAAGGATACCTCCGCGTTTACGGGTGATATCGGACATCTCCTGGAAGAAAGAGTTTAGGTGTCCAAACGGTCCTTGCGAGAACGCTGCATTGTAGCTCGAAACAAGAACACCTACATACGGTCCGAAAACGATTGTTTTCTGACTCGCATCATAACGGACTAAGAGTGGAACGCCCCTGGGTAGATGAAGTGATTGAGCTAATGATGGTCGAATGAAGGTTTTACCCGAGGTTTTGCCTCCCCGTTCCCAAACGCCTACGCGTGCGGAAACGGTTTTGCTCCCAAATTGGACCGCAATGGTGGACGGTGTTGAAAGATTCCATTTGCGCAAGTGCGCCTGGGGCAGGTAAAGGTCTACTTCCGATATTATCTCGTTTTCGACAACGATTGTTGGAATGTAGGACATGAGTATCCCCTTCCCATCAGGCAAAGTTAGTCTATGGTATGAGCATCCAAAACGTTTGGTGCCATGTAGAGAAGAGAGGTTGTTAGGATTTATGAACGCTTGGATACTATTAGTGAATATTGCAGTAGGCTCTGTCATCGGCGGAGTGACGAATGATTTAGCCATCCGAATGCTGTTTAAACCAGTAAAACCGTGGTATATAGGCAGGTGGAAAGTGCCTTTTACCCCGGGATTGATCCCGAGAAGACGGGACGATATCGCGATACAAATGGGCAGACTCGTCGAAGAACATTTGCTGACGACAGAGGGGGTCAAGCGTGCACTGAATCAGAGTGGTTTGGAGAGCACGCTGACAGGATGGATGAACACCATCGCTCGAGACTGGATGACAGATGAGCGCAGCCTACGTCAAGTAATGCAGACGGCGATGCCTCAGTTATTTAAGGAAGACGGAACGTGGAGTGAGAGTGTCCGCGCGCCTATCGAGGCGAAATGGGGTACTTTTGTCGATCAGGTTCTGGCACAATATGAAGAGAAAAAACTGCGAGAGTTGGTTACGGACAACGGACGCGAGCGTCTGGATGCTGCACTTGGCAGTGTGAGCGAACTGCTTTTGAAACGTTTCCGCGAATATTTACATTCCCCGGAAGGCCAGCAAACCTTGCAAAACATGGTTCGCGGATTGCTCGGTGGAGGCGGAGGCATGTTTGGTGGCTTGGTTGGGATGTTTCTTGGGGATGACAAGATTTTGGGCAAGATTCTCCCGTATCTCGATGAGCTTTTGCAAAGCAGAGAGCTTTCGGAGCGCGTGCACTACTTTTTGCATAAGGAAGCGGACAAGCTCTTGGACAAAAGTGTGGGCGAAGTGGTTGCCTGGATTGGGCGAGATCAAGTGGACGATTGGGCGGGGAAGCTTTTTGCCAAGCTGGAGGAGCAAAGCCTGCGCATCGTGGACGAGCCTCTGTCTCGTTTGACAGCGCCTTTTTCTGAGACGGTAACAACGGAACTCGTTCCTCGTTTGTCAAAGTGGATGGTGGACACACTGCAACAAAACATCGAAAGAATATTTTCGCGCCTGGCTATCCGAGAGATTGTTACACGGCAAGTAGAGGGTTTCCCGATTGAAAGAATTGAAGAGATGGTAGTCGGGATCTCAGGCAAGGAATTCCGCATGATTACCGTGCTCGGATTTATCCTTGGCGGGATTATTGGGCTGGTCCAAGGTTTATTGTCCATTTTGGTCAGTTAAACAAAACTGAAAAGAAACTGTAACTGTGTTGTAATAATCCTGTAATATTCCTTGGGTATGATAAAAGCACGATGAAAACCCCCTTAATGATATACTTTCTGGTCGGTAGCTTTCGAAAAAGCTACCCTTTTTTTTTGCCCCGCCTTCGGGTATATTGGTCGAAGGAGCGCACGTACATGGAACGGGTGGGAGAAAAGGAAGGGGGAATAGCAATATGGCAACGAAGCATGAACAAATCTTGCAACATATTGATCGCCTTCCGATCGGTTCGAAGATTTCCGTGCGGCAGATCGCGAAAGACCTTGATGTGAGTGAAGGGACTGCATACCGCGCGATCAAGGAAGCGGAAACGCAAGGATACGTCAGCACGATTGAACGTGTCGGTACGGTGAGAATCGAGAAGAAGCAAAAGGAAAATATTGAACGTTTGACCTTTGCGGAGGTTGTGAACATCGTCGATGGTCATGTGCAAGCTGGACGTGAAGGCTTACACAAGACCTTGAATAAATTTGTAATAGGGGCCATGCAGCTCGAAGCCATGATGCGCTATATTGATGCCGGGAGTCTCTTGATTGTCGGTAACCGCTATCAGGCGCACAAAATCGCTTTGCAACAAGGGGCTGCCGTATTAATTACCGGGGGATTCGATACAAGCGAGGAAATCAAGCAGCTGGCTGACCGCTTAGCGCTGCCAATCATTTCCTCCAGCTACGACTCCTTTACGGTAGCATCGATGATTAACCGAGCCATTTACGATCGCCTCATCAAAAAGGAAATCGTAATGGTAGAAGATATTTTGAAGCCGCTTGCAGAAACGCCTGTCTTATTGACATCAGATTCTGTTGCCAAGTGGCACCAGTATACGGAGCTGTATCAGGACACGAGATTCCCCGTCGTAGACGAGCAGATGCGCCTGATCGGGATTGTTACCTCCAAAGACATCATCGGTCATGAGGAAACTGCGACGATCGACAAGGTCATGACGAAGAACCCGATTACGACCTCGCCGCGGGTATCCGTAGCGTCATCCGCGCATACCATGGTGTGGGAAGGAATCGAGCTATTGCCTGTCGTAGATAACCATCGCAAGCTCGTAGGGGTCTTGAGCCGCAACGACGTGTTAAAAGCTCTGCAATTTACAGCCAAGCAACCACAGATGAGTGAAACGTTCCCGAATCTGATCATGTCGCATTTCCGTGAGGAGCGTCAAGCAGATGAAATGGTTTATCTGGGAGATGTAAGCCCACAAATGACCAACCATCTCGGTACGATTGCCAGCGGAATCATGACGACGGTCATGGTCGAGGCTGCTTGTAACCTGCTGCGGCATCATCGTCGAGGCGACATGGTACCGGAAAATATCACCGTCTATTTCCTAAAGCCAGTCCAGATGGAAAGTCATATCGAAGTGAAACCGCGACTTTTAGATATCAGCCGACGCTTCGGAAAAGTCGAAGTATCCGTATTCCACGGCGATCAGCTCGTGGGGCAGGCTATGATTACTGCGCAAATTATTGAGCGATAAAAGAAAGGAACAGTCTTTCGGGACTGTTCTTTTTTTAGTCGGTAAGCAATTATAAACCGTCACTCATTTTTTGCGTTGAGTTGGGGCAAGAGGCGCGCCTCCTTTTTTCCATGCGCAGAAAAGGGATGTGAATGAAGATTTTAGCCAGCATGCCTACGCCCAAAACAAATACTGCATAAACCAATTCAATTGAGTCAAACAGCGCTCCGTATAATTGAAAACCGATCAGCCTGCCCACAGCAAACAGCATGACCATGACGGAAATAAACCGTCCCAGCATATGTGATTCGATGGTTTGCTGATAGAAGGTACGGAAAAATACACCGTAGATATTGAACATGGAAAACAGAAAATAGCTTACCAATGAATAAAATAGGACTACGGCAAACGGAGAGGTTTGCAAGTGCTGTAAAAAAGAATGACTGCCCAAGAGCAGTAGGGGAAAGACCGCTGCAACGATCCCGATCAGACCGATACCAATACTATGAGAGACGGAAAAGCGTTTCTTTAAAAGGATCACCCCAATAATCGAGGAGACGGAGCCCATAGTTTGTGCACTTTCGACCAGTCCGAAATCGATGTCCGATCCACCAAATACCTGTTTGATCATGTACGGGAAGCCAATCATGACAAAAGGAAAGAGAAAGATATGGGTAAAAAGACCGTTTAGTACAAGTGAACTAATTCGAAGATCCGTGGTGAAAATCTGTAAACCTTCCTGTAGTTCCTTTATAATCGAAGAAGAACTGGGTGCTCTTGGAATCGAAGGAAGCTTCATGAAATACGTGGATGCTGCTGAGCTCAAGGAAAGTACCGCGTTTAGTAAAAAGACGGCTTCAATTCCGCTCATCGTATACAGTAGTGTGCCAATGAGTGGAGCAAGGACACGAACGCTCTCCACGACAGTACTATCCAGAGCGATAGCGTCAGTCAATTCTGTTTTCTTCACCACATGCTGCAAGAGTGTAGTATACGCGGGAACTGCCAGTAGATTGCATACAGAAAAAAATAGAACGGCCACATAAATCATCGTCTCTTTGATGGGCTGAAACAGCGAGAAAAAGAACAGCGACAGCAGAAAAATACCGTAAATGAGATCGATGCTGCAAAGCAGCTTTCGCTTGTCCAGTCGGTCAGCCCATACACCTGCAAATGGACCGAACAGGATTTGCGGGATTACCCCCAGCGCCAGTATGGAAGCAAATTTTCCTGCTGATCCTGTGAGTGCCAGGATGTACAGGGCAAAGGCAACGTTCAGGCAGATCGTTCCAAACTCGCTGGTAGAATGGCGAAACAAAAACAATGAGAAATTCGGGTTGGCAAACAAATTGAATTTCATAGCTGATCCCTCCAAGTGCTCTTAGGCAAAACACATAGGTTGATTGTAGAGGGATCAGGAAAAAAAGCCCGGCAAATTTTGCTGTTAGGATGAGCAATTATTGACATCGGAAGGTGGGGATGAGAATGACGAGCCAGATTACCAAGCCGTTATCCTTGAAGATTGTGAACAGCGCTATTACCATCTATCAGATAGAGGCAGGCGGTTCTGATGAGCTACATCAGCATGATAGTTGTTTTCAAATCAGCATGTTGCTTCAGGGCAATCCGCTGGTGCAATGTGAACAGCAATTTCGCAAGTTGGCAGGACGTCAGCGTCTGGTTGCATCCCCTGGGTGCCAGCACCGTCATTTTTCTGAAGCTGAGGCTATGCGGTTGATGCTCTTCTTTCTCAGCCCAAGCCTTCTGGAGAGCGTCTATGCTGACAAAATGGAAGCTGTTAGCGGACCGATTGAATTTGTCCCATGGTCGGAGGATGAAACGGATGGTTTTCAAAGAATCGCGGAAACAGTCTGTACACAAATGATTACACAGCAGATGGAAAAGCTTGCGCTTGAACAGCTAGAATGGGAGCTGGCCAGCCTGCTGTTAACCGTTCAGGAAGGATCACACACGCAAAAATGGCGGGGCAAGCATCTAGCCGCTTATCCCGCCATCCCTGTATCGATCCATCCTGTCCTGAAAAGGGTGACTGATTTGATCCAGGATGATGTAACCGTAGATTGTTCACTGGATACACTGGCGGGGGTTGCGGGTATCAGCAAATTTCATCTGATTCGTCTATTCCGTGAGCAGATTGGTCGCACCCCGGCGCAATATGTGACAGATCAGCGTGTAACACGGGCGGCCTGGTTGCTCCGACACAGTAAGCTCGCCGTTACGGCCATCGCCTTTGAAGCGGGCTTTGGCAGTGTAAGCACATTTGAGAGGGCATTTAGAAAAAAATATAGCGTAAGTCCGCTCCATTACCGCAATAGCATGTAGGTGCGTACGAATATCGAAAAGTTGGGTTTGCGATGAGGCTATGGGGCCAACCTGCACTCCCTTTTCCATTGTCACCCATGAATTGACAGGGTAAGGAATGTAAATTATCATCTAATTAGAACATCATCTAATCAGATTGAGTAAACGAAGAAAGGAGTGTCCCACTTGCAACTAGATCAACTCGTCACCTTTTACAAGGCACTCGGAGACCCCACGCGCGTGCGTATTCTCGCGATTTTGGCAAATGGTCCACTGCATGGACAGGCGTTGGCAGGCAAGCTCGGCGTGACACCTCCGACCATCACACATCATATGGCAAAGCTTCGAGATGCAGGGGTCGTTTACGAGCGTCGTGATAAAAACACTATCTATTTCTATTTGCATGATGCAAATGTAAAACGACAGTCGCAGGCAATCGTGAATGTCATGGAAAAAGCAAAGGATACGTCAGTAGAGGAGTTATTTGCAGAAGACACCTTACATGTTCAGAGGAGGCACCAGATGGCAGCCGAAAAAATGCAGGTTATTCGCAGCTTCATTACTCCAGATGGCAAGCTGAAACAAATCCCGTCCCAGCGTAAGAAAAAGCTGATCGTCTTTGAATACATGGTGCGCGGTTTAGAAAAAGGGCGCAAGTACAAAGAACCGGAGATCAACGAGTATATCCGTCAGTTCCATGAGGATTACGCTACGATTCGCCGGGAATTCATTATGAATCATTATATGTATCGGGATGAGGGCATCTACGAGCTGAACCCAGAGGAAATGTGGGCAAAAGTCGAAGACCTGCAATAATGGAAATGGCTTCCTCCTGACTTGAACAGAAAAAAGGACAACCTTCGGCACTGCCGCTCAGGTTGTCGAAGCAATAGAATGTCACACAAATCTATTATAGCGAGAGCTCTATCAGGTTTGTATGATAAACAGCTGGGAATAGAGGAAAAGTATTTCCAGTCATCGTTTTCCTAAAAATGAAAAAGGCATGCGGAACGTAAAGCTGTTCCCATGCCTTTTTTTATACCCCTTTTTTCAATTCTGCCTGCCAAGCTGTACGATAACGGAAATAATTGCGAGTTCCCAAGAATAAATTCATAGCCCCTACAATCAGCATGATCAACGCTACAACAATGCGGATCGTATCGAGAGAATCAAAAGTAAACTGATTGATGCCGAACAAAGAAACGAGTATCCCCAATGACACATTCATTTTCCCCAGCAACATACGCGATTCAAGCGGATGGATGCCTCGTCTGCGCGCATGGATACTATAGTAGACACTGGCTACCAGGGAAGCGAGAATACCGGTCATGTAAAAGGCAGGCCACATATATGGATTCATCCTTTCTAGCCATTCTGGTATTACCCATCCTACCAAAATCAGGGGAGAACGGTCAAATACAAGTAAGAACATTTGTTCTCAGCGTCCGTATGCGCTATACTTCCGGTATAATGTAAGAGAGAAAGTTTCCATTGTGAAAATTGAGAGGGGTAATATTATGACCTCCTTTGTCCATTTGCATGTTCATACGGAGTACAGTCTGCTGGATGGAGCAGCACGTATTGATGCACTAGTGAAGCGAGCCAGCGAATTGGGCATGCATGCACTGGCTATGACAGACCATGCCAATCTGTACGGGGCGATCCCGTTTTATAAAGCTTGTCTGGAGGCAGGCATCCAACCGATTATCGGAATGGAAATATACGTAATAGAAGGAAATCTTCAAGATCGCGTGCGAAATGCACCGCCGCCTAGTCATCTGATCGTTCTCGCTGAAAACGAAACGGGCTATCGGAATCTCCTGAAGCTGGCGACAGTCGCGAATACAGACGGCAACTATATTCTTCCGCGTCTCAACAAAGAGGTGTTAGCAAAGCATACAGACGGCCTCATTGCACTGAGCGGCTGCCAGCAAGGGGAAGTAGCCAAGCTGTTACTGGCTGGAGAAGCGGACGCTGCGCAAGAAGCAGCCCGCAAGTATCAGCGAATGTTTGGTGAACAGCATTTTTATTTGGAACTGGCTGATCATGGACTGGAAGTGGAGCGAAGGCTGAATACTCGTCTCGTGAAACTGAGTCAGGAAACGGGGATTCCGCTGATTGCGACGAACAATGTTCACTACATCTACAGGGAGGATCACCAGCAGCATGATATCTTGTTGGCGATCAAAGAAGGCAAGACGATTGGCGAAGAAAACCGTTTTCGCTACGAGACGGATCAATACTATCTGAAAAGTGCCGAGGAAATGGCGGCGCTCTTTGCCTTTGCGCCCCAGGCGTTAGCGAATACGCTAGCCGTTGCAGATAGGTGTAAGCTGGACCTTACCTTTGGCGTGCATATTTTGCCGGAATTTCCCTTGGCAGAGGGACAAGATTCAACACAGTATTTGCGTGAGCTGTGTGAAAAGGGCTGCCTGGAGCGATACGGCGAGATTACGCCAGAGGTGCAAGCGCGTCTGGATCACGAGATGACGATTATTACAGGGACGGGCTTCACCGATTACTTCCTGATTGTATGGGATTTCATGCGGTACGCTCACGAAAACGGGATACCGACTGGACCAGGACGCGGATCTGCGGCAGGTAGCCTCGTCGCGTATGTTTTGAAAATCACGAATGTCGATCCCCTTCGCTTTCACTTGCTCTTTGAACGCTTTCTCAACCCGGAGCGGGTGACGATGCCCGATATTGATATTGATTTTTCCGTAGAGCGCCGTGACGAAGTCATTCACTATGTAGCGAGCAAGTACGGGCATGATCGTGTCGCCCAGATCATTACCTTTGGAACGATGGCGGCTCGTGCAGCAGTGCGTGACGTTGGGCGGGCGTTAGGCTTGTCTTTGGGCATCGTGGATCGCGTGGCCAAAATGATTCCGCAATCGCCAGGCATGACGATTGAGCGGGCGATGCAAATTAACCCAGATATCGGCAAGCTGTGCGCGGAAAACAAACAGGCAGCACAACTCATCGAAACGGCAAAGGGCGTAGAAGGCTTGCCGCGTCACGCTTCCACACATGCGGCGGGTGTCGTCATTTCGCGTGAACCGCTGACGAATTACGTTCCATTACAGACGGGTAATGAAGGCTTGGCACTCACGCAGTATCCGATGGAGATTCTCGAAGAAGTCGGTCTCTTGAAGATGGACTTCCTCGGCTTGCGCAATTTGACCATCATTCAGGAAACGTTGCGTCATTTGCAGGAGCAGGGAATATCGCTTGATCTGGATCAGCTGCCGACAGACGATGAGAAAACGTTTCGTATGCTCTCCCGGGGGGAGACAACCGGCATTTTCCAACTGGAATCTTCGGGGATGCGCAATGTGCTGCGAGATTTGAAGCCGAGCAGCCTCGACGACATCATTGCGGTTCTGGCTTTGTATCGCCCGGGGCCGATGGAGATCATCCCGCAGTACATCGCCGCCAAACACGGACAGAGCAAAGTACAGTACGCTCATCCTGTTCTCGAGCCGATTTTGCGAGAGACGCACGGTTTTATGATTTATCAGGAGCAAATCATGCAGATTTCCTCGACACTCGCAGGCTTCAGTCTTGGTGAGGCAGATATTTTGCGCCGAGCAGTCGGGAAAAAGAAACGGGAGCTATTGGCGGAGCAGCGGGAGAAGTTCGTGGCTGGTTGTGTCCGGCAAGGGTACGGACAAGAGCTGGGCAATCAAGTCTACGATTTGATCGTACGCTTTGCTGATTATGGTTTCAACAAAGCCCACTCGGTGGCTTATGCGGTCATCGCCTACCAGATGGCTTATTTGAAAGCAACTTATCCGCTTGCGTTCATGGCTGCGCTACTATCCTTGTCCATTGGCAGCCAAACGAGAATTGCCGAGTATACGGAAGAAGCGCGGCGACTACAGCTTACTGTGCACGGGCCTGACGTGAATAAAAGCCTGGCTTACTTTACAGTGGAGCAGGATGCGATTCGCTTCGGTCTGGCCGCAGTGAAAAACGTCGGCTACGGTGCCATTGAATCGATCGTGAAAGAGCGCAAAGGCAGACCGTATCGTGATGTCTTTGATTTTTGTGCGCGCGTGGATGCGCGGTTAGTCAATCGCAGAGTAGTAGAATCACTCACTTTATGCGGTGCGCTGGACTCGTTGCCAGGTCATCGCAGTCAGCTCTTGCTATTGCTGGATGAAGCAGTAGGGAAGGCAAACAGCAAGAGAATCGAGCGTGACGCCAACCAGCTCAATCTATTTGCGGTTGAAGAAGATGCGGAACCTTTGCGCGAGCCAGCAGAATATCCAGAGGTAACACCGTTCTCACATACCCAGCAATTAAAAGAGGAGCGGGATTTGATCGGGGTATATATCTCCGGTCATCCACTTGACCAGTTTGCCCATGTCGCGAGTCGCCCGGAAGTAGCCGTTATCTCTTCATTGGGGGATGTGCCGCGCGACAAGACGGTGAAAGTATTCGGAATGATAACGGAAGCGAGACGCATCCAAACGAAAAAAGGGGATCCGATGGCGTTTATTACGCTAGAGGACAAAACGGCGCCAGTAGAGCTGGTCGTCTTTCCGCAGGTGTATACGAAGTATGCGCCTCTGCTCGAGCGCGAACAAATCGTCGTGGCAGAAGCCCGAGTCGAACACCAGGACGAGATGGTCAAGCTCATGGCTTCTCGTTTCTGGGATGCACAAACGCTGCCGCAGCCGAAGTCCGAGACTGTATTATTTGTCAAAATATCGGCAGAGCAAGAGCATGATTCGACGCTGCAAAGACTTTCACGTTTGTTTGTCGAAAAAAAAGGAACGATTCCTGTTATTCTCTTCTACGAAGGAAAAAGACAGACAATTCGCCTGCCAGAAGCAAATTGGGTAGACGTAGATGAGTCATTTTTGGAGCAAGCGCGAGAAATTGTGGGGCCTGACAGCGTAATTCGGAAAGAAATGCCTATAAATTGGGGAGGATGAGGAATGTCCTCCCTTTTTCGCCGTTTTCGGCAGGTTTACAGGAGAACAGTTTTTTATTATATTGAGATCATAACTCAATGAGTGGTCAGACCACTTGGAATAACCCAGGCATTTTTTACTGCCTACAAGCCATCATAGAAACTATTATCGTGAAATGGAGTGGGATCTCATGTCCAACCTGAGAGAGGAAGCACTGGAGCTTCACAGAAAACATCAAGGAAAATTGGAGGCAGTGACCAAGGTACCCGTTCGCAATGCTTACGATCTGAGTCTTGCCTATTCTCCTGGGGTTGCTGAACCTTGCAAAGATATTTTTGATGACAAGTCCAAAGTGTACGATTACACGATGAAAGGCAATCTGGTTGCAGTAGTCAGCGACGGTACTGCTGTATTGGGTCTTGGAAACATCGGACCAGAAGCAGCAATGCCGGTTATGGAAGGTAAAGCAGTTTTGTTCAAATCTTTCGCAGGCGTAGATGCATTCCCGATCTGCTTGAATACAACAGATGTAGATAAAATCGTAGAGACAGTAAAACTGCTCGAGCCTACTTTTGGTGGCGTTAACTTGGAAGATATCGCAGCTCCTGCATGCTTCGAAATCGAAGAGCGTCTGAAGCGCGAAACAAACATCCCGATTTTTCACGATGACCAACACGGTACAGCAATCGTTACAGCGGCAGGTCTGATCAATGCTCTGCGCGTGGTTGACAAAAAGCTGGAAGATATTCGCGTCGTAGCGAACGGTGCAGGTGCAGCTGGTATCGCGATCATGAAGCTCTTGATTTCCATGGGCGTAAAAGAAGTGATCATGGTTGATACAAAAGGAATCGTGTACGAAGGCCGTCCATTCGGTATGAACCCAGTGAAGGAACAAATGGCGAAAATCACGAACCGCAGCATGCTGCAAGGTGACCTGGCTGATGCAATGAAGGGCGCTGACGTATTTGTCGGTGTATCCGTAGCTGGCGCTGTTACACAGGACATGGTTCGTTCGATGAACCGCGATCCGATCATTTTCGCGATGGCAAACCCAGTACCAGAAATCATGCCGCAAGAAGCAAAAGAAGCAGGTGCGGCAGTAATCGGTACAGGCCGTTCCGACTTCCCGAACCAAGTAAACAATGTACTGGCATTCCCGGGAATCTTCCGTGGCGCTTTGGATGTACGTGCAACGGAGATCAACGAAGAAATGAAGCTGGCTGCTGTATATGCAATCGCAGACCTGATCACGCCAGAAGAGCTTACTGCGGATAAAGTGATCCCTTCCGCATTCGATCCACGTGTAGCACCAAACGTAGCTGCGGCAGTAGCAAAGGCAGCGATGGAAACGGGTGTTGCTCGCATCACAGTTGATCCGGAAGAAGTCAAACAAAAAACGACGAAATTGACAGCTATCTCTTACCAAGAAGCGTAAAATACTCTTTATCGAGGCACCGACGACACCCTCCGCGAAAAAACGTAGTCTTTTTACAAACGTGGAGGGTGCTCCTCGTTAAAGGTACGAGTAAGGAGGATAATCGTGCTCGACTCTTCCCAAGATCGAAAGGTTTACGAAGGAATTCTCCTGCAACTTCATGAAATCATCCAGGAGCAAAACTTGCGGCCCGGGGACAAGCTGCCGTCTGAGCGAGAGCTGTCCGAGCAACTGGGAGCAGGTCGTTCTTCTGTACGTGAGGCTCTTCGGGCTCTGGAGTTGCTCGGACTCATTGAGACCCGACGCGGGGAAGGCACCTTCCTCAAGCATTACCGGCACAATCGGCTGATCGATATTCTTGGCTTTTTTATCCTACGGGATACCAAAACCAAGAAGGACTTGATCGAAATGCGCCGAATGCTAGAGCTGGATGCTGTCCGCTTAGCCTGTAGACGGGCGACTGACAAGCATTTTGATGAAATGGAACGCATCCTGGCCATTGCAGAGGAAAGAGTAGCAAGAGGCGAGGTACCTGCGGAGGAAGACTATCAGTTTCATCGCGTCATATGTCGCTCCAGCCGCAACTCGATTCTGCATCGCATCTGGACGCCTTTGGTTGAGTACAGCAACAGTATTCGTATTGAATCACTGTCGCGCGAAGGTAGAGCGAGTGCAGCACTCGTAGAGCATCGACAGATTATGGAAGCCATTCGCGAAGGCGATGTGAACGTCGCATTAGAGAGAATGAAAAAGCATTTGGAGAACAGCAAGCTTTAGTTTTCCCCCAATTTGCGAGGGGCGTTGGCGCTGTGATATGATGATGCAGACCTGTATTGGACGATTGAGGGGGAAGCCAGCATGTGGACGGTCATCTACATCGCTCCTAGCGCTAGAATTGCAGAACGGATACAGCAACGTTTGACAGATGAAGGGTTTTTGGTAAAGGTTCGCGAAGGTAAGGTCTCGAAGCAATACGAGATTCTCGTGCCGGAGAGCGAACTAAATGAAGTCCGAGATGTACTCGGCACGATCCTTCACTGATGAGAAAGGTGGGTGTACCTGTGCTTAAAGATCTTTTTGGGAAAAAGCGCAAATTCGCTACAGTTCCTTCAGAGACACTAGCACGTGTCCCAGCTTCCACCGACACTAGCAAGGAAGCGGGTACGAAAGAAAAGGAAGTCCCTGAGGGATTGATGAATAAATGCCCACATTGTGGGACGATTCACTACTCGAAGGATTTGGAGAAGAACTTGCGCGTCTGCAAAGGCTGTCAGTTCCACTACTCCATGTCCGCTCCAGAGCGTCTGCAAGCGCTTCTGGATGATGGGGTTCTAACAGAAGAATTTGATGCCAATTTGATTACAGCCAATCCACTCGGTTTTCCTGGTTATTTGGAAAAAATGGAGCAAGATATGGCCAACACCAATTTGAACGAGGCGATCATTACAGGAGAAGGTCTCCTAAGTGGAAACCGCATCGTGATTGGGGTCATGGATTCTCGTTTCCGTATGGCGAGTATGGGATCGGTCGTCGGGGAAAAAATCACGCGCGCAATTGAGCAAGCGATCGAACGGCGTTTGCCTTTCATTCTGTTCAGTGCATCTGGTGGAGCACGCATGCAAGAAGGTGTTTTGAGCCTGATGCAAATGGCGAAAACCAGCGCAGCTTTGTCTCGATTGGATCGCGAACGCTTGCTGTTTGTCTCGGTCATGACGAATCCTACATATGGTGGCGTATCAGCCAGCTTTTCTTCGTTGGGAGATTACAATATCGCAGAACCAGGAGCTATGATCGGTTTTGCTGGGCGTCGAGTCATTGAGCAAACGATCCGTCAGGAGTTGCCAAAAGACTTCCAAACAGCGGAATTCTTGTTAAAGAACGGGCAACTCGATATGGTGGTACACCGTAAGGATATGCGAAATACGCTGTCCAAACTGGTAGAGATGCACACGTCTCGGGAAGGAGTAGAAACATGGCAGGCGAGCTCTCCTTTGAAAAGCCATTAGTAGAATTACAAGATAAGATTAAGGAATTGCGCCGTTTTACTGAGGAAAAGGGAATTGATTTCTCTGACGAAATACAGCGTCTCGAACAAAAATCAAAAGAGCTTGCTGCGCAAATTTATGGCAATTTGACTCCATGGCAACGCGTACAGCTGGCTCGTCATCCGGAACGGCCAACGACTTTGGACTATATACAACTACTTTTTACCGATTTTATCGAGGTGCATGGAGACCGCTTGTTCGGAGACGACCATTCTATTGTGGGTGGAATTGCCAAGCTGGATGGGCGCCCGGTTACGATCATCGGTCACCAAAAAGGGAAAGACACAAAAGACAACATCAAGCGCAACTTCGGGATGGCTCACCCAGAGGGCTATCGAAAGGCCTTGCGTATTATGCAGCAGGCGGACAAGTTCGGACGGCCGATCATCTGCTTTATCAATACATCAGGGGCATATCCTGGAAAAGCGGCAGAAGAACGCGGTCAGAGCGAAGCGATTGCCCGCAATCTGCGTGAAATGGCGACATTTGGCGTGCCGATTATTTGTATCGTAATCGGGGAAGGTGGAAGCGGTGGAGCCTTGGCGATCAGCGTAGGTAACCGTATCTATATGTTGGAGAATTCCTATTACTCCGTGATTGCACCGGAGAGTGCCGCTGCGATTCTCTGGAGAGATTCCAGCTTGGGCATGCGTGCGGCGGAGACGATGAAAATTACGGCACCTGATTTGTTGGAATTAGGAGTCATTGACGGAATTATTGATGAACCATTCGGAGGAGCCCATCGTGATTTGATCGCGCAGGCAGGGATGGTCAAGGCGGTCATCACGGAACAACTAGAACAGCTGGGCCGTTTAACTCCAGATGAATTGATACAGGACCGCTACGAGAAGTTTAAACAGATCGGAGAATTCGCCTCCCTGTAAGAAACAGGGGGCGTTTTTTTCTTTTTTCTCCGAGGAAAATCTGCTACAATCGAAGTCGAATGAAAGAGTTATCAGAGCTTTCAAAAAGTATGGCACATATCTTTTGATTGTATAACAGATATGAGGAATTGAGTGATACAGCATGTTTCATACAAAGTATGGTACATACTGTTTCCGTTAAATGACATGCTAAAGACGATACGATTGGAGAGGTGGATTCCATGCGAAAACTTGCAGTTCTCACTAGCGGTGGAGATTCTCCTGGAATGAATGCCGCAGTCCGGGCGGCAGTGCGTCGTGCTCATTTTCACGAGGTACAAATGTTTGGGGTTTACCACGGATACGAAGGGCTGATGAGGGGAGATATCAAGGAGATGTCTCTGGGCTCTGTTGGGGATATTATCCAACGGGGAGGAACCATTCTCTACTCCGCTCGCAGTGAAGCGTTCAAGACGGAAGCCGGACAGCAAAAAGCAGTGGAGCAATTACGTGTTCATGGAATTGAGGGTCTGATTGTGATTGGGGGAGACGGGTCGTTTCGTGGTGCACAGAAGCTGACCGAAAAAGGCTTCCCGACCATTGGTGTACCGGGTACGATTGATAATGATATTCCGTGCACCGATTTCACGATTGGGTTTGATACGGCATTGAATACCGTTGTGGAAGCGATCGATAAAATCCGCGATACGGCCACCTCACATGAACGCACGTACATTATTGAAGTGATGGGGCGAGATGCTGGCGACCTGGCATTGTGGGCAGGGCTTGCAGCTGGTGCCGAGTCCATTATTATCCCGGAAGCGTCGCAGGAGATGGACGATATTATTGAGCGTCTGCATGCTGGACAACGCCGTGGCAAAAAGCATTCCATCATCATTGTGGCGGAAGGGGTAGGAAGTGCCGCTTCTTATGCCGAAGCGATTACGAAAGAGACAGGCTGGGAGACTCGCGTAACGGTACTGGGTCATATCCAGCGCGGTGGTTCCCCTACTGCGATGGACCGGATGCTTGCGAGCCGAATGGGTGCAGCAGCTGTCGATTTGTTGCTGGAAGGCAAGCAGGACCGAATGGTTGGGATTCAGAACAACCAGATCGTTGATGTCGATTTTCAAGAAGCATTGGCGACAAAGCATCAATTGGATTTATCTATTTATCAATTGGCGCGCACGCTATCTATATAAAACTGACAGTTTTCGGAGTGTAGAGGAGGCTTACATCCTATGTTAAGGAAAGCAAAAATCGTATGTACCATCGGACCGGCAAGTGAATCGGTTGAAACACTGAAAAAACTGATCGAAGCAGGAATGAACGTAGCGCGTTTGAATTTCTCGCACGGTTCCCATGAGGAGCATGCGGCGCGAATTGTAAACATTCGTCAGGCATCAAAAGAAACCGGAAAACCTGTTGCAATCCTGTTGGATACAAAAGGTCCTGAAATTCGCACGGGTACGCTTGCAGTAGATGCAGTCGAGCTCGTAGAAGGAAATACGTTGATCCTCACTATCGAGGAAGTAGCGGGTACTGCAGAGCGCGTCTCCATTACGTATCCGGAATTGCCTCGAGATGTAAAAATCGGCGATACAATCTTGATCGACGATGGCTTGATCGGGTTGACTGTACAAGAAGTAAGGGACACTGAAATCATCTGCTTGATCAAAAACGGTGGAACACTGAAGAGCAAAAAAGGCGTCAATGTTCCGGGAGTCAAAATCAACTTGCCAGGTATCACAGAAAAGGATGCACAGGATATCGAATTCGGTATTGAACAAGGAGTCGATTTCATTGCGGCTTCCTTCGTCCGAAAAGCATCGGATATCTTGGAGATTCGCAAAATCCTGGAGCGCCATAACGTGCGTATCGATATTATCGCGAAAATCGAAAACCAGGAAGGCGTCGATAACGTAGACGAAATTCTGGTAGTAACAGATGGAATCATGGTTGCGCGCGGTGATTTGGGCGTAGAGATTCCGGCAGAAGAAGTACCACTTGTTCAGAAGAAGCTGATCAAGAAGTGTAACGAGCTTGCGAAGCCAGTCATTACGGCGACACAAATGCTCGATTCCATGCAGCGCAACCCGCGCCCGACACGTGCGGAAGCGAGTGACGTTGCGAATGCCATTTTCGATGGTACAGACGCAATCATGCTCTCTGGAGAGACGGCTGCCGGTAAATACCCAGTTGAGTCTGTCGAGACCATGGTGCGCATCGCTGTACGTGCAGAGCAAGAGCTGAATTATCGCGAGATCTTGTACGCACAAGCACAGCTCAAACAAGTGACGATTACAGATGCCATCAGCCAAGCTGTATCCAATGCAGCACTGGATCTGGACGCAGCGGCAATCATTACTGCGACCGAAAGCGGACATACAGCTCGCATGGTATCAAAGTTCCGTCCAAAAGCACCAATCGTGGCTGTAACGCCGCATGAAGCGATTATTCGCCGTCTTGCACTCGTAAATGGCGTGTATCCGGTGAAGGGCGAAATGGCGAATACAACGGATGAAATGCTGGAGATGTCTGTCCAGGAGGCGCTTGATGCAGGCTTCGTTCGTCATGGCGATCTCGTTGTGATCACAGCAGGCGTACCTGTGCGTGAAGTTGGGACAACGAACCTGATGAAAATCCATGTCATTGGCGATGTGGTAGCAAAAGGACAAGGAATCGGCCGAAAAGTTGTCACAAACAAGGTAATTATTGCTAGATCTGCTGAAGAAGCGCTGGCAAAGGTAGAAGAAGGAGCAATTCTGGTAACCATCGGTACGGACTCCGATATGATTGAAGCGTTTGGCAAGGCTGGAGCGGTGATTTGCGAAGAGGGGGGACTTACCTCTCACGCAGCCATCGTAGGCTTGAATCTCGGCGTTCCAGTCATCGTAGGAGTGCAATTTGCTACGGATGTATTGAAGGACGGACAAATCGTAACGGTGGATTCTGAACGTGGGCATATTTACTCAGGACATGCCCGGATTCTGTAGGTAATACTATCCATCTTTAATGGAGAATGCCTCTGAAGGGTGACCAAGCGTCACCCTTTTTTGGCTTGGTGCAAAAAGGATTAGCCGACGAACTACCTGATAAGTTTTACCAGATAACGGTGATTATTAGGTGGTGCAAAGCGAGTGGGAATCTGTTAAAATCGGTCGGTGGCTTTGTGTCAGGACGGATTAAATCCATACGTTCGGCGTTTCCAAATCATGACAGAATGGGTGTTGTAGCGCTTGCTGCCAGGAAAAGGCTGAACATAAAACGGTTCTTCTGTACGTCCAATGTTCGGGATTTTGTGTCAAGTGTTTTTTTAGAGCGAACACAACATCTAGTATTGTCGAAAATTATTTCGCACAATATATAGGTAAAACTATTGAGTTTTACAGATAAAGATAGTTAAACTAGAGAGGAAAGATTCGAAGGAGGAACGATATGCTGGCGACCGAAACCGTATCCCGAACTCAATTTTTGCGGGATGAATTCTTAAATCAATATCCTGATTTTCCGATTCATATGAGTCCTCTGGGACAATTCGTTTACTACCGTACTTATTCTCGCTTTGTTCCGGAAAAAGGAAGACGCGAAACGTGGAAAGAAACTTGCCGCCGCTCGGTGGATTACAATATTAAGCTGGCTTATCAGCATTTGAACAAAATCGGATTGTACGCCGATTCTCGCGCAATGGAAAAAGAGGCAGAAGGATTGTTTGACAACATGTTCAACCTTCGCCAGTTTTTGTCTGGCCGTACCTTGTGGGTTGGTGGTGCAGACAACGGCGTAGCGGATTTGTATCCGTTGGCGAACTTCAACTGCTCCTTCCTGAACATCAAGTCTTGGGATGACTTGGGCGATTTGTTCTACCTTCTCTTGGTAGGAACTGGAGTAGGTTTCAAATGCACGAAGGAAATGGCTGCTGGACTGGGCCCGATTCGCACGAATGTTTCCCTGCTTTCTTCTGAATACAGACCGCTGCCAAAGCATCAACGCCTGGAGCGTTCTGAGCTGAATGTACTGGATAACGGCTTTGCCAAAATTTATGTGGGCGACAGTAAAGAAGGCTGGGTAGAATCCCTCCGTCTCTACCTGCAAATTTTGACAGATTCCACTTACGAACACATTCACACCGTGAAAATTTCTTATAACAGCGTGCGTCCGAAAGGCGAGCGACTGAAGCGTTTTGGTGGTACTGCTAGTGGTCATGAGCCGCTTCGCGAAATGTTTGAAGGAATTGATAAAGTGTTGAAAAACCAAATCGACCAGCATTTGGCATCCATCGAGAGTGATGAAAAAGGATACGGCAAAATCCGTCCGATACATATTCTCGACATCGGAAACCTCATCGGAGCAAACGTCGTAGTAGGTGGCGTGCGCCGTACAGCGGAAATTTTCCTGTTCGATCACGATGACTACGAGTGCATGCTGGCGAAATACGGCATCAACGGCTTCTGGACTGAGGATCAGCTGAACCATCACCGTCGTGTAGGCGAGTTGTTGGGAGAACACAAGCCTGTATGGTTTGACAGCATCCAAAATGTAGGAGACGGACGCAGCGGTCTGGATCACCGCCGTATGTCCAACAACTCCATCGCCTTTACTAAACAACCGACCAAGTCATTCTTGAACCTCGTGTTCACCTTGATGCAATTGGAAGGCGAACCAGGCTTCATCAACTTGGAAGAAGCAAATCGTCGTCGTCCAAATGCAGAGGGCTTGAACCCTTGTGCAGAAATCCTGCTCGATTCTTATGGCGTCTGCAACCTGACGACAGTCAATCTGGTTGAATTCGTGAAGGATCACGAGGATGGCTCCAAGTATCTGGATCTCGATGGCTTGCTGGAAGCACAACGCAAATCTGCTCGTGCCGGTCTGCGCATGACGCTGGTTACGTTGGAACTGCCACATTGGGATACCGTTCAACAGCGTGACCGTTTGCTCGGAACTTCCCTTACTGGTGTGAAGGATGCGCTGGCATCCCTGGGCTATACAGAAGAGCAAGAGCTCGAACTGCTGCGTCAGCTGGGCGATGCTGCTCGTGACGAGGCGAACCGTTATGCGTATGAGCTGCGTGTGAACTCTCCACTCTTGGTAACGACAGTGAAGCCGGAAGGTACGCTGTCTCAGGTAGCTGGTGGTGTCTCCAGCGGTCTGCACTGGTCCCATTCGCCATACTACATCCGCCGCATTCGCATCAATGCTGAGGATCCATTAGCAAAAGCGGTACAAACTCTCGGCTGGACAGTCAACCCAGAGGTAGGAACACCAGGCGAAACGTATGAAGAGCGCATGGCAAATGCACGTACACTCGTAATCGATTTCCCTGTAGCATCAGGCGCAGAAGAAACGAAGAACGAAGTAAGTGCAAAACGCCAATTCGATACGTACTTCCGTTTCCAGAAAGAATATACCGAGCACAACTCTTCGAACACCATTACGGTTCGCAAGGAAGAGTGGGTAGAAGTAGAAGACATCGTTTACGATAACTGGGATAATTTCGTAGGTGTATCCTTCTTGCAATTGGATGGCGGAAACTACCAATTGGCTCCATATGAAGAGTGCACCAAAGAACAGTACGAGGCAATGAAGCAGTCCATGAAGCCATTTGATCCTGCGATTTTGCAGCAGTATGAAACCGGCGGCGAGGCTGATCTGTCCACGGCTGAATCTTGCGAAGGCGGAGCTTGCCCGATTCGCTAAGCGATCCGAATAATGAAAGGCAGAGGTGGACTGAAAAAATCAGTTTGCCTCTGTTTTTTTATGTGGCTGTAGTGGGGAGAAGAATATTTCCAGTCTAGGCTCCAGGCTCCGTCCTGCTGGGGGCTGGGACTGCTCGCTCCGAAGGGATTCGCGGGGAAACGCAAAAGTGGTAGCCGCTACGTCGCGTGGGCACGGTTGCGTTTCTTTTGCCCGCGAATCCCTTCTCCGCTTGGTAGGACTCCACAAGTCGCTACGTCTGGAAATATTCTTCTCTGGCGTAACTGATCAGATTCTTCATTCTTTCAATTCTTTAAAAAACGATTAACACGGAAAGCTCGTAGAGGAAACAGGAGAAAAAAGCGAAGATCTTTGGTACACCGACCGAGACGTAATGCAAAAAGCGAAACAAGCCCTTAAGCGTCCACCTCTGAAATACATCTTGAGTGGACCACTTTGGATGCGGTTTCGCTTTTTGCATGGAGACGGGCAGTGAATCCCTCAGCGGGTGGGACAAGAAGCTGAGCGTTTTCTCCTGTTTCCTCCCCACCACTACAGCCACACAGGGTTACTATGGTACAATCATCCTATAGAGAAAGGAGCGATCTAAAATGACTCCCATTATTCATTCCCATCGATTGCGCGTCCGCTATGGCGAAACCGATCAGATGGGTGTGGTCTACCATACGAACTATTTGAACTGGTTTGAAGTAGGAAGAACAGAACTGATTCGCTATGCGGGGATCACCTATCGTGAGCTTGAGGAAAAAGGCGTACTTTTGCCTGTCACAGATGCGAACATCTCTTACAAACAGCCCGCCCGCTATGACGATGAGGTAGAAATACGGACACGTGTAAAAGAGATCAGTCCTGTCCGTCTCACTTTTTCTTACGAGATTGTTAGATGGCCTGACCAACAGCTGTTGGTGTCAGGAGAGACGATGCATGTATTTACCAACACAGCTTTGAGGCCGATTCGCTTGTCGCGAGCGGAGCCTGACATCTATGATTGGTTGGATTCCCAGCATAAAGGAGGGGAATAGGCATGTTCCGTTTTTTTGCCATTCTGTTTGTCGTCGCGTTTGGATTAGAGCTTTGGGGGCTTATTACCATTGGATCGTGGATCGGTGGTTGGAATACAGTCGTGCTGGTCATTCTCACGGGGATCTTGGGAGCTTGGCTAGCGAGGCAGCAGGGGATGCAAGTATTTCGGATGGTCCAACACCAGTTGGCGCGAGGGCAAATGCCTACGGATTCGCTCATCGATGGTGTTTTGATCTTGATCGGTGGCATTTTGCTCTTGTTGCCTGGATTCGTCACGGATGTGATTGGACTGGTCTTCCTCATTCCGTACACGCGGATGATTATTCGTCATCTGTTGAAGCGCTGGCTGTGGAACCTCATCTCGTCTGGTCGTGTTCAATTGTTTTTTCGCCGCTAATACAGCTATTCCCTATAAAAAAGAACCGCTACGAGCTGTGTGACATGCGCTCGCAAGCGGTTCTTTTTACATTGGGTCAGGTTTTCTTCCCACGGATGTAGCCCCATACATCTTCGAAGACGTTGGCTTTTACCAAAGCATTGATCATGACGAGTGAAACAGGTCCGATGATCAAGCCCAAGAATCCGAACAGCTGGAGGCCGACAAACAGTGCGACCAGCGTGAGGAGAGGATCGAGCCCGACGTTTTCCGCAACGACTTTTGGCTCGATAATTTGCCGGAAAATCAAGACGATCCCGTACAAAATGGACAAGCCGATCACCATCGAGTAATTGCCTTTGAAAAACATGTAGATGATCCAAGGAACGAAGACAGTCCCTGTCCCAAGATAAGGCAAGAGATCGACCAAGCCCGTGATCAAGCCAATCGTAATTGCGTATTCGACACGCATGAACAACAGACCAATAATCACGATGGCAGCAGTTAAGGAGATGAGAGTCAGCTGCGCCTTGACGAATCCGAACAAGGCATTGCGCAAATCGATAAAGATCTGATCGAGACGGCTGTTTACCCCTTTTGGCAAAAGACGGCGAGCCCGCGCTTCCCAGAGAGCAAAATCTTTGGAGATAAAGAAGGCACCCATGATGGAAATGACGGAAACTGTTGCCATATTCGGGAGTGAGACAAGCAGGTTTTTCAATCCATCCAGGAATTTGACGATCAAGTCCTGTCCGACATTCGTGATAGTCGAGATCGCACTGCCTACCGTACTGGTAAGCTTATCCTTATAACTTGGATCGAGCTGATCGTAAAACCACTGAATCTGATTGTAAATGCCCATCAAGAAATCTTGAGAAATCGTATTTTGCAAATAATGGGCTAGCTCCTGTGAAACGACTGGTAAACGTTTGGCCAGCTCTCCGATTTCCACGACCGTTTCCGTGATAATCAGTGTGACCACTCCGCCCGCGAGCAGCATCAAAACCAAGAGCGCGATAATGACAGAAAGCCAGCGTGGAATCCTGAACTTTCTAGTCATGAACGTAACTGGTTTGTTGATGACGAGCGCAATGATTAAAGCGATTATAAATGGGTACAGTAAGGGTGTTGCATGTTGGAATACCCAAATCCCTACATAGACAAGCAGACAAACCCATAACAAGCGAATGATTTGAAAGAGGCGCTCTACCCAGTTTTCCTGATTCAAACGATTTCTCCTTTCCGCCGCGAAAGTGCGAACAAATTACTGATGTTTCTATTATGCAGCATGCCTGATAGGTGGAGCAAGAATCGCGAAAAAACAAAACTCCGTTTCACCCTTCGAAACATTTTTTCGCCAACCTTATTCACAAAATCGCAATAATCTTTTATAATTGGGTCGTCTTAGTGGATTCTTTTCTCTCGCCTCTCCCCTTACACGAGCGTCATTTTCATGTACGACCTTGTGAGGATTTGCGTGGATACATTCCCTGTCAAGAGTGGTGGATGAAAGAAACCGCTGCTTACAATTGCATAGATAGGATGTTCAAAAAGAGTCGTCTTTTTTGAACGTGATCAGGTCGTTTATCAGTCATGGCGGACAAGCGAAGACTAGATAAGCACTACTACTTGAGTGGAAAAGGAGAGGGAGTTCTATGACAACTACTCGTGGACTTGAAGGCGTTGTTGCCGCTCAATCATCCATCTGTTCGATCGTCGATGGGGTTCTTTGCTATGGCGGGATCAACATCGATGAGCTGGCAGAACATGCAACTTTTGAAGAGGTTGTATATTTGCTCTGGCATGGAGCGTTACCGAAGCGTGATCAGCTAGACGCTTTGAAAAAACAATTGGGTGAAAATGCAGCAGTGGCCCAAGAAGTGCTGGAAAGCATTCGCCACTATCCAAAAGGCGTACACCCAATGGCGGCGTTGCGCACAGCTGTCTCTTCGCTAGCGCTCTACGACACAGAAGCGCAAGATATGTCTCCTGAAGCCAACTATCGGAAATCTATCCGTCTGATGGCACAAACTCCTACCTTGATCGCTGCTTACGAGCGTATGCGTAAAGGTCTGGAGCCAGTAGCTCCACGTGCAGATTTCACGATTGCACAAAACTTCCTCTACATGCTCACAGGCCAAGAGCCAACAGAAACGGCTGTTAAAGCATTTGACGTTGCTCTGATCCTGCATGCTGACCATGAGTTTAATGCATCTACATTCTCTGCTCGCGTATCTGTTGCGACTCTGACTGACATTTATTCCGGTATCGTGTCCGCAATCGGTACGCTCAAAGGCCCTCTGCATGGCGGCGCTAATGAAGCGGTAGCGAAAATGCTGAACGAAATCGGCGGAATGGCTAACGTAGAATCCTATATCCGCACCAAGCTGGATAACAAGGAAAAAATCATGGGCTTCGGACACCGTGTATACAAAGACGGTGACCCACGTGCGAAATGGCTGAAAGACATGTCCAAAGCACTGACCGCGCAAATCGGTCGCCCTGAGCTGTATGAGATGTCTGTGAAGATCGATGAAATGATTTCCGGCGAAAAAGGCTTGAAGCCAAACGTTGACTTCTACTCCGCATCTGTTTACATCTCACTCGGTCTTGAAACAGACCTGTTCACACCGATCTTTGCCATCAGCCGTATGTCCGGTTGGACGGCACACATCATGGAACAGTATGAAAATAATCGCCTGATCCGTCCTCGCGCGGATTACACCGGTCCGGTCAACCAACACTACGTTCCGATTGACCGCCGCTAAGAACTCGCTATTTTCGAGCGTGGAGGGCAGGTGGTCAGCCAGGCTGATCGCTCCTGAGCGCAAGCTTGAGAACTACCACAAGTGAGTGGTAGTTCTCCTACGTCTGGAAATATTCATAATCACCTAATATATATAACACTGGAGGGATTTTTTGTGTTTAAAAACCTGACGCAACCAACTGTAGGCGAAAAAATTACTGTGGATAACGGTAAATTGGTAGTTCCAAACAATCCGATCATTCCTTTCATCGAGGGTGACGGTACTGGCCCTGATATCTGGAAAGCTTCCGTTCGCGCTCTGGATGCAGCTGTAGAAAAAGCTTACAAAGGCGAGAAGAAAATCGCTTGGTTCGAAGTATTCGCAGGTGAAAAATCCTTCAACCAATACAACGAGTGGCTGCCAGAAGATACGCTGACTGCTGTTCGTGAATACCTGATCGCAATCAAAGGTCCTTTGACTACACCAGTAGGTGGCGGTATCCGTTCCATCAACGTAGCACTGCGTCAAGAGCTGGATCTGTATGCTTGCGTACGTCCTGTTCAATACTTCGATGGTGTTCCATCCCCAGTGAAACATCCTGAATTGACTGACATGGTAATCTTCCGCGAGAACACTGAAGACATCTACGCTGGCGTAGAGTGGGCTGAAGGTACTCCAGAAGTGAAAAAAGTGATCGACTTCCTGCAAAACGAAATGGGCGTGAAGAAAATCCGCTTCCCAGAAACTTCTGGTATCGGTATCAAGCCTGTTTCCAAAGATGGTACAGAACGTCTGGTTCGTGCAGCGATCGACTACGCGATCGAAAACAAGCGCAAATCTGTTACCCTCGTGCACAAAGGCAACATCATGAAGTTCACAGAAGGTGCTTTCAAAAGCTGGGGATATGCACTGGCTGAAGCAGAATACGGCGACAAAGTGTTCACTTGGGCTCAATACGATCGCATCAAAGCTGAAGGCGGCGACGCTGACAAAGCACAAAAAGAAGCAGAAGCAGCTGGCAAAATCATCGTGAAAGATGTTATCGCTGACGCGTTCCTGCAACAAATCCTGACTCGTCCAGCTGAGTACGATGTAGTAGCAACACTCAACCTGAACGGTGACTATGTATCTGACGCACTGGCTGCACAAGTAGGCGGTATCGGTATCGCTCCAGGTGCAAACATCAACTACCTGACTGGCCATGCGATCTTCGAAGCAACTCATGGTACAGCTCCAAAATACGCTGGTTTGGATAAAGTAAACCCATCCTCCGTGATCCTGTCCGGAGAAATGATGCTGCGTCACCTGGGCTGGAACGAAGCAGCTGACCTGATCATCAACTCCATGGAAAAAACCATCTCCGCGAAAACAGTAACATACGATTTCGCTCGTTTGATGGAAGGCGCACAAGAACTGAAATGCTCCGAGTTTGCTGACGCTCTGATTCAAAACATGTAAGATAGATTTGGGTACAAATTTTTACACTTACATTTTTGGAGGGGAATAGTTCATGGCATTCAACCGTAAAAAAATCGCTGTTATCGGTAGTGGCTTCACTGGTGCAACAACTGCATTCATTTTGGGGCAAAAAGAGCTGGGCGACATAGTATTGGTTGACATTCCGCAACTGGAAAACCCAACAAAAGGTAAAGCACTCGACATGATGGAATCCTCACCAGTATTAGGCTTTGATGCAAGCATCACAGGTACTGCGAACTATGAAGACATCAAAGATGCTGATCTCGTCATCATCACAGCAGGTATTGCCCGCAAGCCTGGCATGTCCCGCGATGACCTGGTTAACACCAATGCTGGCATTATGAAATCTGTTGCAGAGCAAGTAAAAACATATGCACCTAACTCTATCGTGCTCGTACTATCCAACCCAGTTGACGCGATGACGTACACCTTCTTCAAAACGTCCGGCTTTCCGAAAGAACGCGTAATCGGTCAATCCGGCGTTCTGGATACGGCTCGTTTCCGTACCTTCGTGGCTATGGAGTTGAACGTATCTGTAGAAGACGTAACAGGCTTCGTTTTGGGTGGTCACGGTGATGACATGGTTCCATTGGTTCGCTACTCTTATGCTGGTGGTATCCCATTGGAAAAATTAATCCCGAAAGACCGTCTGGATGCCATCGTAGAGCGTACCCGCAAGGGCGGCGGCGAGATCGTAAACCTTTTGGGGAACGGTTCCGCTTACTACGCACCTGCGGCTTCCTTGGTACAAATGGCTGAAGCCATCATCAAGGACAAAAAACGCATTTTGCCATCCATCGCTCTTCTGCAAGGAGAGTACGGCTACAATGATCTTTACCTGGGGGTACCGACTCTGCTCGGCGCAAACGGGATCGAGAAAATCATCGAATTGGATTTGACTGCCGAAGAGAAAGCAGCTCTCGACAAATCTGCTGACTCTGTACGCAGCGTCATGGCTGTTTTGAAATAAGATCCATACATGTAAGACGCCTTTCTTTGGGAAGGCGTCTTTTTTGCTTGATAAAGTGGCTCTAGTGGGGGAAGAAGCGAATTCCCAGTCTACGCTTCGGCCTACGCCCTGCAAAGGGGATTGACTGTCCGCTCCAGAGGCGCTTGGCCTGGAAATTCGCTTCTTCTACGCAGCTTTTTCTTTATCTTAAAGTAGAATCTAAGAAGTGCCTTCAAAAGCTCCGCTGTGTTGACTTGCAAAACGTACTAAAAGCACGAAATACATCCACAGCTGTACGAAAGCACTGTCACATGTTTGAAAGGAGACCGCCCGAACGAAGAGAGGATACAGGCGACTGGAAAACATGTGGCAGGGCTTCTCCCGACCATTACAGCCAGAAGACCTTTTTCATGTAGATACCTTTACCTAAAAGCGGAATACTATTGCCAAGCAATAAGTTCTATATGCCCTTTCAGCATGTCTTTACAAAAAAATTACTTGTTTTCCGCAATGAGCCTTGGCAGACTGAGTATTGTAGAGAGAAGCATTTTTCAGGGGACGTAGGTTAGAAAATCGAGCGCAAGCATTGCAACGCTAGGGGGAAACAGACAGATGATCAAAGTATTGGTAGTGGATGACGAAGCTTCCATTGTAAAGCTATTGCAATTTAATCTTGAAAAATCAGGTTTTCAGGTCGTGACTGCTTTTGACGGTAAACAGGCCTTGGACATGGTCAAGAGCGAGCAGCCTGATTTTATCATTCTTGATTTGATGCTTCCCAAGATGGATGGAATGGATGTATGCAAAACCTTGCGCCAGGAACGCAATAATACCCCGATCTTGATGCTTACAGCGAAAGATGATGAGCTCGACAAGATTTTGGGGCTTGAGCTTGGTGCTGATGATTATTTGACAAAGCCTTTTAGCCCGAGAGAAGTAATTGCCCGCGTGAAGGCCATCCTGCGGCGGTTTCAGACCACACCAGAAGCGACTACAGCGCCTCAAGATGTGTTGCTCCAATTTGGGGATATTCGCATCTATCCGGAGAAATACGAGGTGTTTTGTAAAGACGTGAAGGTTGAGCTGACGCCAAAGGAATTCGAGCTGCTTAACTATTTAGCGAGCCACCAAGGGCGTGTACTGACGCGCGATCAATTGTTGAATGCTGTTTGGAACTACGATTTCATCGGGGATTCTCGAATTGTAGACGTGCATGTCAGTCATTTGCGCGAAAAGCTTGAGGATGACACGAAGAACCCGAAATACATCAAAACAGTTCGCGGATTAGGATACAAATTGGAAGGATAACGGAGGATTTACCTTGACTCGCTTTCGAATCAAACTCACTTTGACTATTTTGGGTTTAATCTCTCTCGTACTATTGGTAATGGGGATGTATTTTGCCAAAGTGCTGGAGAATTCCTACCTCCAATCACTGAATGAGCTATTGTCCCGCGAGTCGAAGCTCATCTCTCAGGCGGTCCGTTTCCCGAACGTCTTTACCGATAAAGCGACGTTAGCGGATCGGGTCACACAAGTAGCGCCAACGGATGAAGTACGGATTACCATTATCGACAAGGATGGTCAGGTGATGTACGACAACTCCTCCCACTCGGAAGAGATGGAAAACCATCATGATCGACCGGAGATGATGGCAGCGTTAAAAGGAGAAACAGGAATTTCCCGCCGTTTCAGTGAGACGCTCGGCTATGACATGATGTACGTTGCAGTGCCTGTTGAACTGAACAACGAAATATTCGGTGTTGTTCGTTCAGCGATGTCGATGAAAGATATTACCGATACGATCCACAAGATGTGGTACAGCTTGCTCACCGGTTTATTGGTTACTTTGGTAGTCGGATCGATTGTCGTTTCCCGCATTTCCTTTTCCATTATTCGTCCGATCGAGGAGATCACCCGGGTAGCCCGCAACATTACACAGCGCCAATACGAGAGCCGTGTGAGAATCAAAGCAAAGGATGAGATTGGTCAGCTTGCAGGAGCGATCAACTTCATGGCATCGAGCCTGGAGCAGCAGATGTACGAAATCTCGGAGAATCAGCAGCGCCTAGCAGGTGTTCTGACCAATATGACGAGTGGCGTGATCTTCATTTCTGAGCAACGTAGGATCATGCTGGTCAATCCCGCCGTTGAAAAGCTGTTGGGGACTGCTGGACATGAGATCGTAGGGAAGCTGCATATCGAGGCAGGCAAGAGCTTTGGGCTCAGCCAATACATCGACAGGTGTCTCGACAGAAGCGAGAAGTTCCGCCAAGAGGTACACATCTATTACCCGCAGGAACGCATCCTTGACGTGAATTTTGCTCCCTATATTAACTTCAAGGGGGAGTCGAGGGGTGTAGTCGTGGTGCTGCATGACATCACCGACATTCGCCGCTTGGAGAAGATGCGCAGTGATTTTGTGGCTAACGTATCGCATGAGCTACGCACGCCGATTACCTCGATCAAGGGCTTCACGGAGACCTTGCTTGAAGGGGCGATGCAGGACGAGGAAACATGTCGCAACTTCCTGCAAATCATCTCAGATGAGAGCGAGCGACTCTACCGGATGATCCGCGATATTTTAGACCTGTCCAAAATCGAGCAGAAGCGAATCCCCTTGCATCTGAGTCAGGTTCACTTGCAGGATTTGATCAGTTCGGCAGTTGCCATCATGCATGACCAGGCACAGCGCAAGGAATTGACGATCACACTCCCTTCACCGAAGCCAGATATTTGGTTGATGACAGATAAGGATTGCTTGCAGCAGATCATCTTGAATCTGTTGACGAATGCGATCGCCTATACGCAAGAAGGTGGGAAGATCAACGTTAAGACACAGGCAGACAGCGAAAACATCACCATTCAAGTTATGGATACTGGGATCGGCATTCCGGAAAAGGATCTCACGCGTATCTTTGAGCGGTTTTATCGCGTAGACAAGGCGCGTAGCCGCGATTCAGGTGGAACAGGTTTGGGCCTCGCAATTGTGAAGCATCTCGTGGAAAATTTGCACGGACATATCAGTGTGGAGAGCAAGGAAGGAAGAGGGACAACCTTCTCAGTTACACTTCCCCTTACCTAAAAAGCTGCTGCAAAAACATTTACACAAACAAAATAGTAGCTTTACTTCTACAATACAATCGCCTTGTACCATTTGACATGTCAGACACTAGAAGGGGGAAGAGGGAAATGTCACGGCACGCTTTTGAAGAACAGCAGGATGTACTGCACCGCAAGCTCATGACGATGGGCACATTGGTGGAAGAAGCTATTCATAAATCCATTAAGAGTCTGGTTGAGCGGGATGCTGAACTGGCTGAACAGGTTATCGCAAACGATCCTGTGATCAATGAGTTGGAGCAAGAAATACAGAGCGATTGCTTCCGTCTCATTGCATTGCAGCAGCCAGTCGGAGGTGACTTGCGACGCTTGGGAACCATGTTGAAGCTGGTGACGGATTTGGAGCGAATGGGTGATCATGCCGTTTCCATTGCGAAGACGACCCGGCGCTTGATGGCGGACCCGTACGTGAAACCCCTCATCGACATTCCGATGATGGCTGATCACGTCAAGGCTATGGTGCGCGATTGCTTAAATGCGTATATTGCACGCAATAAAGAAGCGGCAGAAGAGATTGCTGCACGCGACGACATTGTTGATAAACTGTACTCCACGATTTTCCATGATCTGATTGAATTGATGACGAAAAACAGTCAGGCCATTTCGCAAGGAACGCATTTGCTCTTGGTCGCGCAATATTTGGAACGGATTGCCGATCATGTTACGAACATCTGCGAATGGATTATTTATATGTCGACTGGTAAAATGACGGATTTGAATAAATAATACCCGCATGACAAAAAGCCGCCGTGAGCTATGAATAATAGCTTGCAGCGGCTTTTTGTAGACAGACGCCTATTTCCCCTGTTGTGCATACAATACATCGTTTCAACCGCAGCGAGAAGATGTACAGGAGGGAAAAGCAATGACGAACAAAGTGCGCCATATATATGCCGCAGGGAATACTGCGCGAGGATACAAGACATTTTATGACTCCGTATTGGAAGGCTTGGAGCGCGTTTATATTTTGACAGGGACAGTGGAAGGAATTACATCGCCACTGATCGAGTCGATTGGAAATCAAATGGCACGAAAAACAAACGAAGTGGAGTGGATTCATTCCCCTTTTGTGAACGGACAGTTTGATGGTGTCATTTTTCCTCACTATAAAGTAGCGATCATGGACGGGAGCTATCCGCGCTTGTGGAGACCGGCTTCCCCTGGCGTAACAGAAATTCAAGTCAATTTGCAGGCGATGGTAGACGTTGATCAGCTCGTGGATGACAAAGACCGGATCGCCGCCTGGTACGAAGAGATTTTTAACAAGAGTGAAGAGGCTTATCTGGCTTTTGGCGAAGCACTGCGCATCCATGATGAGTGGGAAGCCCCTTACATTGAAAACCTGGACAGAGAAGAAGCCAATCGTGTCACGGAAGAAGTCATCGCGCTATTCTTCAGGGATGAGCAGCTAGAGAAGAAAGCAAAAGTTCGGCGTATGTACTTGGGGGCTGCCACTCCACAGGGACCAGTCGATCATATCATGAAGCTGACAGACCAATTGCAGAAACGTTACTTCATCAAGGGCAGACCAGGCTCTGGCAAGTCAACCATGCTGAAAAAGCTGGTGAAGGAAGCCCAGACACGGGGTTTTGATGTGGAAGTGTATCATTGTGGTTTGGACCCACACAGCCTCGATATGGTGATTGTACCTGAGAAGAGCCTCGCTATTTTTGACAGTACGGCTCCGCATGAGTATTTTCCTAGTAAAGAGACGGATGAGGTTATTGATATGTACGAACGCGCGATTACCCCAGGAACCGATGAGAAATATGAAGAAGAATTATTGGATATTAAGGTAAGATATAGCCAAAAAATAAAAGAGGCCACAGCCAATCTTGTCGCTGCCAAAGAGCTGCGTGACCAGTTAAACATCACGTATCAGGAAGCTGTTGACCAGCAGCGTTTAAAGGCTGTCTCTCAAGCTCTCGTAAGCAGACTGACAAAGATGGCTAATGGTATTTAGATCGTAGAATGAAACCCGTTCGACTGCTCATACTACAATAACGGAAGATGATCGTTGTTGGAGAATGGAGGTGAGCAGCCGGATGGGTTTTGCTATGACGTTGGCTCTGTTATTGTTAATCAATCCCCTCGACCCGACGAATTTTTTGCAGATAGAGATGGAGGACAAGACGGTAGCTATTCTCAGTCGTGCTGATTATTCTCTTCCCTTTGATGGTGTTCCATTAGTTGATGAAAGCAAGCTTGCGCGAATGGTGGAAGAGGTGGCGAAAAAAGCCCACATCGAGCCCACCAATGCGACGATTAATAACGCCGGGGCCATTGTTCCAGAAACCAAGGGAAGAAGGTTAGATGACCTGGCATTTCGCGCACGCTTTTACGATTATTTTTACGGTACGGGAGCCGCAAGCATGAATGTTAGCTACAAAGAGGTATTCCCGAAGGTAGACAAGGCTCTCATGAGTCAGGTTCGGAAAAAAACGATCGGACAGTATGCGACCTATTTCAATGCAGGCAACCGGAATCGTGTACACAACATTAAACTCGCCTCGCAGGCGATTAACAATTACGTTGTCTTGCCAGGAGAAATTTTTTCTTTTAATAAGGTAGTGGGCCAGCGTACAAAAGAAAAAGGGTATTTGCAGGCACCTATTATTGTTAGAGGAGAGCTATCGGAAGGCATTGGGGGAGGAATCTGCCAAGTATCGTCTACTTTGTTCAATGCGGTAGACCAAGCAGGCTTGCACATTATGCAGCGTTATTCTCACAGTCGAAACGTAGCGTACGTACCTCCAGGTCGTGATGCAACCGTGAGCTGGTACGGCCCTGATTTTGTGTTTCAAAACAAATACGCCTATCCGGTCTTGATCCGGGCGATCGCGAGCAACGGAAGCATGTACGTGACGGTTCACTCTTTCCCAGAAATTGAGCATGAGCCACGAAATGTACCAAGCGTACGCCGCACGACCCCTGAAGAAGCACCGGATGCTCCATCTATTTTGCATGAAAATGGGCCGACAATTCCTTGAGGGTAAAGGGGGTGTCGGTTTTTCTTTTTTAGTACGAGGCTGCGGTGGGGAGAAGAATATTTCCAGTCTAGGCTCCAGGCTCCGTCCCACGGGGATGTTTAGATTGCCCGCTCCGAAGGGATTTGCGGGGAAACGCAAAAATGGTAGCCGCTTCGTAGCACGGGCACGTTGCGTTTCTTTTGCCCGCAAATCCCTTCTCCGCTGGGTAAGACTCCACAAGTCGCTACGTCTGGAAATATTCTTCTCTAACGTAACTGCGCACATTCTTTAATCTTTTAAGGCATTTAAGATCCGTTTAACACGGAAAGCTCGTAGAGGAAACAGGAGAAATAAGCGAAGATCTTAGGGACGCCGACCGAGACGGAATGCAAAAAGCGAAACACGGCTTTAAGCGTCCACCTCTGAAACACATCTTGAATGGACCACTTTGGACGCGGTTTCGCTTTTTGCATGGAGTCGGGCAGTCAATCCCCCAGCGGGTGGCCCTAGAAGCTGGAGCGTTTTCTCCTGTTTCCTCCCCACCACGACAGCCCGCCCAACTCATGCTTTTAAAAGGTTACCTAATTAAAGTTTAACCTAAAGAAATAGTTGCCACGGATAGAAAAACATCGTATAGTTTTCATGTGATAAATTTCGTGTACGAAATATTACTTAAGAAAGGAGTGCACTATGAATAAATCACTGCTTATTCGGGACTTGTTAAAACGGTTGAACAAGACATTTGGAACAATGGCCACAAAAGAACTGTCCCAATATGGTGTGACTGTCCCGCAGCTAATGGTCATTCGAGAAATACACCCTGATCCCAAAACGATCGGCCAGATAAGCAAAGCCGTAGACTTATCGTACAGCACCGTTTCTGGCATCATAGATCGTTTGGAACGAGAACAACTCGTAGAACGCGTACGTGATGAGAATGACCGGCGTGTTGTCTGGATTCGTAAAACACCGAAGATTTCGGAGCTGTTCGCAAAGGTTGATTTTTTCTCAGAGAACTTTTACAAGCGTATTTTCCATGGATTTTCCGATGAGGATTTAGACATCATTATTCAGTCGATGGAAACATTGATTGCGAAACTAGAAGAACGAGAAAGTTGAGGAGAAACCATGAAGCGAAAACTGGTTTTGTATGTCATTTTGCTCCTGTTCGTGGCAGGTGGTGGAGGAATCGGTTACTACTATTGGTATCAAGGTGCACATTATGTGACCACACAAGATGCTCGGATTGCGGGAGACATTTATCGCGTCATGCCAAAAATGACAGGCAAACTGACCGGACTCGCTGTCAAAGAAGGCGACACCGTTATAGCGGACCAAATCGTAGGGCAGCAAGATACAACTAACGTAGCAACGACGATGCTGGAAAACAGCGTGTTGCGTTCTCCCATTACAGGTACCGTGATTAAAACGCAAGCAAAAGAGGGAGAGATTGTTTCGGCAGGGCAATCGGTAGCTCTCGTGATGGACGAAAACAAATTGTACATCTCCGCCAATTTGGAAGAGACTGAGATCGAACGGTTGAAACTCGGCCAAAAAGTCGATTTTACGATTGACGCTTACCCAGGTAAGAAATTGGGCGGTCATTTATTGGAGATCGGAAAGGCGACGAATTCTACATTTTCCTTGATGCCAGCGACCAATACGAGCGGGAACTTCACCAAAGTAACCCAGCGTATCCCGATCAAAATCGCTATAGATGACACAGCAGGTCTGGACCTCGTGGCCGGATTGAATGCCGAGATCAAAGTGCACGTGAAGGAGATGTAATCAAGCATGAAAAAGACAGCACAATGGAAAACAATCGCTGCAGTCATGGCAGCCGTTTCTATTCTTACGGCGGGCTGTAGCGAGACATCTTCTGCATCGCAAACGAGCGAGAGCGTCCCTGTCGTGAAGACGTGGAAGGTGACCTCTGCCTCTACGGGTGTCATTGCCAACGGTAAGGTGGCAGCATCTGAAGAGATCCAAGTCGTTTCTAAAGTATCTGGAAAAGCAGCGAGCGTGAAAGTAAAAGAAGGCGCAGTCGTCAAGCAGGGCGATGTACTGGTCACGCTAGAGGCAGCTGATTATCAGCAGCAGATCAATCAGGCACAAGCAGCCATTGCAGGCGCTCAGGCAAAGCTGAGAGATACGAAAGCAGGTGCGCGCAATGAACAGCTGACGCAGCTTGGGAGTATTGTCACCCAGGCAGAAGCCAGCCTGAAGGTGGTCGAGAGCAACTACAATCGGATGAAAGCACTTTTTGATGCAGGCGCATTGTCCCAGGCTGAGCTGGAGAAATCTTCGCTGGAATTGGAAAAGGCGCGTACAGGTCTTGAACAAGCGCAAGCTCAATACGATCTGGCAAAAGCAGGCCCAACTGCCGACACGGTAGCGGCTCTGCAAGCAGAAGTAAGCCGTTTAGGCTCCAATCTGGAGCTGGCGAAAAGCAATTATGACAATACCATTATTCGTGCGCCAATCACAGGTATCGTCGCCAAGCGCTCGGTTGACCCGGGAGAAATGGCAGCGGCAGGGACACCTCTCATGGTGCTAGTGAATATGGCAGATGTCAAAGTAGAAGCAAGCGTACCGGAAAACCAAATCAACCAAGTGAAGGTCGGCTCTACTGTTGATGTGAAGGTAGGCAGTCTGGGGGGAAAAGTGCTGAAAGGTACCGTTGAGTTTGTCTCTCCGATTTCGGATACCAACAGCAGTTCTTTCCCAGTCAAAGTGAAGGTAAATAATCAGGACGGCTTGCTGCGCGCAGGTATGGTAGCAGAAGTCATGCTCCAAGGTCAGGCAACGCCAGGAACAAAATTACCGACGTCAGCCGTGCTGGAGAAGGACAGCAAGCATTACATCTATACCGTAAGCGACAACGTTGTACACCAGGTAGAAGTTGCGGTAGAGAACGCAAGCGGCGACTGGACAACTGTCACGAATGGCGTCAAAGACAATGATCAAATTGTACTGAACCCGACAGACAAACTGTCCGAGGGCAGCAAGGTGATCGCAAACTAACGGGGGTGTTGACACATGGCGGAAGCGGTGGCACACCGAGAGGAGAAAAGAGGGAACAGCGGCATGTGGCTGTCTCTTGTCGCCATCCTCTCAGGAACCTTCGTTGCGATTCTGAACAATAGCTTGATTAACGTTGCCCTGCCTGCCATGGTCAATATTTTTGGTTCGACTACCGAGACCATGCAGTGGGTATTGACCGGATATATGCTGGCAAATGCCGTCATGATTCCGATGAGCGGCTCGTTGTCTGCCAAATTCGGGGCGAAAAAAATATTTGTACTCTCCTTATCCGCGTTTACATTTTCGTCCATCCTTTGTGCCTTGGCGTGGAGTGACTCTTCGCTGATTGCTTTTCGCGTCGTGCAAGGTGTCAGCGGGGGGATGATCATGCCAATCGGGATGTCGATGATTTACATGATCGTTCCGCGTGAAAAGATCGGAATGGCATTGGGGATATTCGGGATTGCTTCCATGACAGCCCCTGCGCTGGGCCCGACATTGGGTGGATATCTCATCGAATTTTTAAGCTGGCAATTTCTTTTTCTGGTCGGTGTACCCTTTGGTATTTTTGCGGTGATCATGAGTATCGTTCTGCTCAAGGAAACGCCGAAAAAGCCAGAGCTAAAGTTCGACTTTTTGGGAGCGTTTCTTGCCATCGTCGGTTTCGGGACCCTGCTGCTCGCCTTCAGTAAAGGGCAAGCAGAGGGCTGGACCTCCTTTTTCATCGTCAGTCTGTTTTTCGTTGCCGTGATGAGCTTGATCCTGTTTGTTTGGGTAGAGCTGGGGAAAGAAAGTCCGCTGCTCGATTTGCGGCTTTTGAAGATTCCTACCTTCACCATTAGTATTTTGACTTCGGGTTTCGTCATGATGGGGATGATGGGCGGTATCTTCCTGATGCCGATTTTCCTCCAGAACATTCAGGGATTGACGGCCATGGAGTCTGGAATTCTGCTGATGCCGCAATCGATTGCTATGGCGATCATGATGCCAATCAGCGGAAAGCTGATGGATAAATACGGAATCGGACCGATCGGGTTGATCGGCTTGACCATCATGAGCATCACGACGTACGAACTGCACACTCTATCTGCTGACAGCATGCATTCGTGGATCGATATGATCTTGACCATTCGCGGGATTGGAATCGGATTGTGCATGATGACGCTGTCTACTGTAGGGATGAACGCCGTTCCGCGTGCAAGTGTAGGGGATGCCTCTCCGCTGTCCAACGTATTGCGCCAAGTCATGAGTTCGTTTGCCATTGCGATTTTGACAGTCATCATGCAGGCGCGTCAAAATTTCCACATGGCCTCAATCTCTGACAACTTGAATACGGATATGGCGATGCAGTTTATCAGTGGCATTTCAGGAATGTATGCACAAGTTGGGGTAGATGCGGCGAGTGCGACAGGGGGAGCCAGCGCGATTTTATACGGAATGATGGCAAAAGAATCGTTGGTCCAAGGCATCGGGGATACTTTCCTCGTCTCCGTTATCCCTATTGTCCTCTCGATTCCACTTCTGTACTTCCTGCATAAAAAGCCGAAAAAAACGCAACAGGTGCCAGCAACCGAAAAGGCAACAGCCTAATAGCAAGGGGCAATTCCGCAAGTCTTATCGAAGACTTCTTTGGAATTGCCCCTTTTGCCTGTTAGGACATCATTTTAAATAACCAGTACAAAATCCGTCCGACGATGTAGCCAAGAAGAACTGTCCAGCCAATCTTCGCCCAAATACTCAGTCCCTTGACGAATTCACGCAAGCTTTTTCGGTTCTCCGGTTGCTTGTTCAATGGAGGACACTCCTTTAGCAGGTTGGTTAAAACGAATGAACACATAAATGCCGGCGATAATGATCAGGCCGCCGATCCATTGCGGAGGTGTTACCACTTCACCCAAGATGAAGTAAGCGAGAATCGCAGTCCCAATCGGTTCTCCCAAAATCCCCATGGATATCGTCGTCGTATTGAGCCATTTAATGATCCAGTTAAAAATAGAATGTCCAAGCAAGGTCGGGAACAGGGCGAGACAGAAGAACCAGCCCCAATCTGCCGCAGGGTAACCGACGAGCGAATATCCGAGTGCCAGATCGTAGGTGACCAGAATCACGCTGGTGGCTGTATAGACGACCAGTGTGTAGGCAAAGGAGGACATATGTTGGCGAACGTACTGCCCAACCAGCCAGTAGCCCGTCACAGTGACAGCTCCCATCAATGCGAGGAAATCACCCCACAGAGCCATGCCGCCTACTTGAAAGTCTCCCCAGCCAATCACAAAGCTTCCCGCAATCGCCAGCAAGCCGCCGGATAGAGCCAGAAATCGAACTTTTTCACCAAAAAAGAAATAACCGCCGATGAATGCAAATAATGGCTGCAAGGTAACGAGCACAGTAGAACTGGCTACAGACGTGTAGTTCAGCGATTCAAACCACAACAGAAAGTGGCTTGCCAAAAAGGCCCCGGATAAAATACAGAGTAGCCACACTTTTTTGGACATTTTTCCAATCTCTGCGATGGCGCCACGATTCCAGAATAAAAAAGGAAGCGTTAAGAGAACAGAAAAAATCAGGCGATACGTAGCGATAATCGGAGCAGGCGCATCCGATAGCTTTACAAAGATCGCAGAAGAGGAAATGGCGATCACCCCGATTAAGAGAGCCAAATACGGGGGGAATAACGGTTTTTCCAAAGATTGATTCATCAGTACACCTTCTTATGCGGGTAAGGTCATGTTTCATTATTGTAATTGTACAGTTGGATTAAAAAATTCACAATGTTATGTGTACCTCACCGCTTGAAAGGTTTCTTTTCAATCCGGTTATCCTACTGGCATGAGAAACTTACAGGCTATTTTCCGTATCGCTGCTTTCATACTTATCCTCATCTGTATCCCGACGCGAAGCGAGGCATTGCCGCTCACCCCCTTTCACATTTTGATTGATGTAGGTCATGGGGGTGTAGACTCGGGAACTTCTTATGGGGATTTGTACGAAAAAGACATCAACCTGCAAATTGCCAAGCAACTATACCAACAGTTGACAGAAGCTGGCTATACGGTGGCCTTGAATCGGAACAATGATATCGCACTGAGCGATGAGAATCGGTGGTTGGACAACCGATCGAGGCATATTCGGGATTTGGCGCAGAGGAAGAATTTGGCGAAAGAGATCGGTCCCCAGATGTTGCTCAGCCTGCATGTAAACTGGGCGTCTAATACGCGACGACGCGGTGCCATTCTCTTGCACCAAGATACCGAACAAAGTTATATGCTGGCAGAGCTGCTGCAAAACTCGCTGAACAAGCTGACAGGGACGAACAACCAACCAGTCAGGGGGAAGACGTACTACATGTTGCGTCATAACTACTGTCCGTCTGTCATCGTGGAGATGGGTTTTATCAGCAATGCGCATGACCGCGAAATGTTAACGAATCCCAAAGCACAAGAAAAAATCGCTCAGGCTATTACAGAAGCCGTGAGCGAATACGTAAAGCTGTCGGGAAATCTGAAAACGGAGGCTCGTGTGAAGGAGAGCTGGTGGCGAAAATTAATGAGCAGTTTGCTGGATAAGCTTTGAAATGGTTACAAATTCGGCCTCCTTCTGAATTCGCGGGATATACTGGCGCAGAACGGAGGCTGTTTTCTTGCCAGGAGGCCCAACATGGCCTATTGCGATACATAGGGGATGGTTGTGTATTCGTTTGCAAACGAGCTCCATTTGCTTCGTAATATGTGGGACAGAGTACACGTCATCGAGAAAAATTTGATTCACTGCATGGGGCACGCCCATTTCAGCCGCTATTTTCGCCGCCACGCTTTTATCAGTGGTCTTGCTATCCAAGTAAATGAGCCCACGCTCCTTGACGACCTTCATGATGATGCGCATAAGTCGCTCGTCAGCCGTTATTTTTGACCCCATATGGTTGTTCATGCCAATCGCATGTGGCACATCGTCAATCGCTTTTTCCACGCGACTGCGAATCTCATCGTCGGACAGATCAGCCGTAATGGCTCCAGGACCGAGCCAGGAGCGCTTTCCTTTCATCGGCTCCATCGGCATGTGAACGAGTACATCATGTCCTTTTTGATGGGCGAGCTCGGCATCCTGCTTGGTGCTTGGCAGAAACGGCATGACGGCAACCGTGAGAGGGACTGGCATTGATAATATTTCCTCCGTCCCTTGCATGTTGTTCCCGAAGTCATCAATGACAAATGCCATCAGCTTTTTGCCTGCGGGCTCGGCATCTGCATGTGGAGTCGCTGTTGCTGGTATTGACCCGAAGGAAAGAAATAGCGTGAGCAAGAGCGGAATCAATTTCCTCGCATTCATAGGATCACCTTCCTTGTCCATTTTTTTCATAGTCTGTTCAATCACCTTGTTCTTTACCCGCCATATCTACGGCTTGGCTTTGATGTTTGCCCTATGTTACGATTAAAGATAGTAGTTTTGTAACGAGAGGGGTCGAATTCCTTGAGTCATTTTGTGTTGATTGATGGAAACAGTGTTGCGAACCGGGCGTTTTATGCGCTCCCTTTATTGTCCACATCAGCAGGACTGCATACGAACGCAGTGCTGGGCTTTACGACTATGCTGTTAAAAGTGTTGGAGGAAATGAAGCCAACGCATATTATGGTTGCTTTTGACGCGGGAAAAGTCGTGTTTCGCCATAGCGAGTATGCTGAGTACAAAGGGGGACGCAGTAAAACTCCGCCGGAGCTGTCTGAACAGTTTCCATTGATTCGGGAGCTGTTGGATGCCTTCTCAATCAAACGCTTCGAGCTGGAAGGCTACGAGGCGGATGACATTATCGGTACGTTGACGAAGCAGGCAGATGGGCAAGCTTGGAAAACGACTGTCATTACCGGAGACAAAGATATGCTGCAGCTCGTGTCTGAGCATGTATCCGTCGCTTTGACGCGCAAGGGAGTCAGCGAAATCGAGCTGTACACTCCACAAGAAATTCACGAAAAGTACGGCCTTAAGCCGCTGCAAATAATTGATCTGAAAGGCTTGATGGGTGATTCATCCGACAACATTCCAGGTGTCCCTGGTGTCGGGGAGAAAACAGCGCTGAAGCTGCTGCACGAATACGGCTCTGTCGAGCAAGTACTGGAAAACATCGATAAAGTCTCGGGAAAAAAGCTGCAAGAGAACCTGCGTGAGAATGTAGACAAGGCGAACATGAGTAAAGCCTTGGCAACCATTTTGCGTGAAGCGCCTGTGGAGCTGGATGTGCAAGAGACTGGCTATGAAGGTTATGATGGTGTACCGCTAAGCGAGTTCTTTAAAAAGATGGAGTTCAAATCGCTGCTGTCCAAGATCAAAGTGGCACAGCCAGCAGAGGGAAGCGGACAAGCAGACGCTAAGCCGTTTTCGTTTGAGATGATTTCAGAGGAAAACAAAGCGGCGTACGAGTCCAAGCTGACGTCACCAATGGCTCTTTACATTGAAATGGACGGGGAAAACTATCACCATGCGCCATTCCTCGGAATTGGACTGGCTGCGGAAGATACGGTGATGTTCGTTCCGTGGGACGTAGCTAAGGAATGGAAGGCACTCTGTGAGTGGCTGGCTGATCCTGCGAAGGAGAAGTGGGTATTTGACGGCAAGCGAGACACGGTTGGACTCGCCTGGCATGATTTGGTGATAAAAGGCATCAGCTTTGATGTGTATCTCGCCTCTTACCTGCTGAATGCGACTGAGAGCAACCCGACATTGGATAGCATAGCGGCACAATACGCACAAACACGGGTATTGTCAGATGAAGAGGTGTACGGCAAGGGTGCCAAACGTCTTGTTCCTGAAATGGACGTGCTGAGCGAGCATGTAGCGCATAAAGCGGCCGCAATCTGGCAGAGTGTGCCTGTATTGCGCGAGCAGCTGGCGGAGAACGAAATGGAAAAGCTGCTCGGTGAATTGGAAGCCCCGCTGAGTATGGTACTGGCTCTCATGGAAAAGCAAGGCATAAAGGTAAACAGTGAGCGCCTTGTGCAAATGGGGGAAGACTTGGACAAAAAGCTCGCAGGTCTGACAGATCAGATTTACGAGCTGGCGGGTGGGGCATTCAACATCAACTCGCCGAAGCAATTGGGTGAAATTTTGTTTGATCGCTTATCTCTGCCTGTATTGAAAAAGACCAAAACAGGTCCTTCTACCAGTGCAGATGTATTGGAGAAGCTGGCTCCTTATCATCCGATCATCGATGCGATCCTGACCTTCCGTCAGCTCGGCAAGCTCCGCTCTACGTATATTGAGGGCTTAACCAAGGAAATCCATACGAAGACGAGCAAGGTGCATACACTTTACAACCAAGCGACTACAGCTACAGGGCGCCTGTCCAGTACGGACCCGAATCTGCAAAATATCCCGATCCGCATGGAAGAAGGACGCAAGATTCGCGAGGCGTTTATCCCGTCGGAGGATGGCTGGTACATGCTGGCGGCCGACTATTCCCAGATTGAGCTGCGGATTTTGGCCCACATTTCGCAAGACGAAAACTTGATTGACGCCTTCCAAAAGGGAATGGATATTCATACCCGCACTGCCATGGACGTATTTGGTGTGAGTGAGGAAGAAGTGACCTCACTGATGCGTCGTCAGGCCAAAGCGGTCAACTTTGGGATCGTATACGGCATCAGCGACTACGGTCTGTCGCAAAACCTCAATATTACCCGCAAAGAAGCTGGGGACTTTATTGAGCGCTACTTCGCTGTCTTCTCCGGTGTGAAGCGCTGGATGGACGAGATTGTCCAACAGGCGAAGGTAGATGGCTATGTGACGACCTTGTTGAACCGCCGCCGCTACCTGCCAGATATTCGCAGCAGCAACTTTAACCTGCGTTCGTTTGCCGAGCGTACTGCGATGAATACGCCGATCCAGGGTACTGCTGCCGATGTGATCAAGCTGGCGATGATTCGTATGCAGGAGGCAATCGAGGAGAAAGGTCTCGCTAGCCGCATGCTTTTGCAGGTGCACGATGAACTTGTATTTGAAGTCCCAGAAAATGAGCTTGAGGTCATGCGCAAACTGGTGCCAGAAGTGATGGAGAGTGCACTGTCACTCAATGTGCCACTCAAGGTGGACGTCAGTGATGGACGTACTTGGTACGATGCGAAGTAGGCATGCCTAGACAATAAAACATGGATAGACAGCGAGAGGAGGAGGGCATATGCCAGAATTGCCGGAGGTAGAAACCGTCGTACGGACTCTGCGTGGCTTGGTCATGGGAAAAACGATTGAGAGAGTAAGTGTTCATTTGGCGCGTATTGTGCGTCAGCCAGATGATGTGGAAGCTTTCAAATCTCTCTTGGTGGGACAAACCATCCAGGATATCCAACGGCGGGCAAAATTCATTCAGTTTTTCTTAAACGAGGATGTGCTTGTGTCCCATCTGCGAATGGAAGGGCGCTATGGCGTGTATCAAGCGGATGATCCCGTTGAGAAGCATACCCATGTCGTCTTCCATTTTACGGACGGAACGGAGCTGCGTTATCGGGATGTTCGCCAGTTCGGGACGATGGATCTATTTCCTAAGGGGAAGGAAACAACCGTCGGACCTTTGGCAAAACTGGGAGTAGAACCGCTAGATAAGAGTTTTACTCCTGAAGTTTTGGGGAAATTGGTAAAAGGACGGTCAACAAAAATTAAGCCACTTCTCCTAAACCAGGAATGTATTGTAGGGCTGGGGAATATTTATGTGGACGAGTCACTCTTTAAAGCAGGCATTCATCCGGAGAAACCAGCAGGAATGCTGACAGATAAAGAAGTTATCCGACTGCACGAAAGCATCGTCTCTACCTTGCAAGAAGCGGTAGAACAAGGTGGTAGCTCCATCAAGTCGTATGTGAACGGACAGGGCGAGATGGGAATGTTCCAACAGTCTCTATTAGTTTATGGACGAAAAGATGAGGCATGTACGAAGTGCGGGGCCGAAATCATTCGGTTTGTAGTCGGAGGCAGAGGGACGCATATTTGCCCGGACTGCCAAAAGAACCAGTAACCTCGAGAAGTTTTTCACAAAGCAGTGATAACAGTTCGACCAAGGGAGGAGGATGGGCATGATACTAGGGTTAACAGGCGGAATTGCCACTGGGAAAAGCACGGTGACAGGTATGCTTCGAGAGCGCGGAATTCCTGTCATTGACGCTGACCAAATCGCCAGAGAGGTCGTAGAACCAGGTAAAGTAGCCCATGAAGCGATCGTGCGCCATTTTGGAAGAGAGATCCTATTGGAAGATGGTCAAATTGATCGGAAAAAACTAGGTGAGATCGTGTTTTCGGACGAGTCCGAGCGTCAAAAGCTGAACGCCATCGTCCATCCCGAGGTACGCCGCGTTATGCGGGAAGAGGCCGAAGTAGCGGAAGCGAATGGAGCCGAGATCGTCTTTATGGACATTCCTCTGCTGTATGAGAGCAAGCTTACGCATATGGTAGAAAAAATCGTGGTCGTCTATGCGCCCTACGAGATGCAATTGGCGAGAATGCTGGAGCGCGACGAATTGGAAGAAGAACAAGCACGAAAAAGACTGCGGGCGCAGTTTCCCATTGATCAGAAGAAGCAAGGCGCAGACTTTTTGATCGATAATTCTGGTTCGCGTGAAGAAACCGAGCGTCAAGTGGAGGCCGTATTGGCCGCGATTCGATCGGAGCGTCAATCATGAGTTTTGGCAAACGTGCAGCATTGATCTTGCTCGTTTTGGCGAGTGTATTTCTGCTGCTAAACACGCCATTGGTGTGGAAATGGATGTACCCGATCAAATATGAGCAACAGATTGTGACGGCTGCACTGAAATATGAGGTGGACCCTCATTTGGTATTGGCCGTCATTCGTTCCGAGAGTGGGTTTGCGACAGATCGCGTTTCGAAAAAAGGTGCCGTCGGGCTCATGCAAATCATGCCGGAAACAGCACAGTGGATCGTCAAGGAGGCGGGCTTCCGTCCAAAGGACAGTCAATACTTGTACGACCCTGTCATGAACATCGAGATTGGGACATGGTATCTCGATTTTTTGCTGTCCCGCTATGATGGGGATATTGTCAAAGTCATTGCAGCCTACAACGCTGGTCCGGGGAAAGTAAACGGATGGCTCGCGAGTGAGCAATGGAACGGAACTCGAGAGACGATTGAGGACATTCCTTATGGGGAGACTCGTCAATATGTCCAGCGAGTGCTCTATTATCATGATCGTTACAAAAATATATACGACTTTCAATTACGTTAAAAGTCATGAAAAGCCGCTTCTCTTATGGATAAGAGAGCGGCTTTTTCCTCTTTTTTTGGGTAGGGTAAATCGTCCAAATATTTATTTTTCAGTAAAACACATTGATAATTGTGTCATACTTATTATAATAAAAGTATCAGATAAGCGTAACTCAATTCGGAAGGGGTTTCTATATATGACAATTAAAATCGGTATTAATGGTTTCGGACGTATTGGCCGCATGGTATTCCGCCGCGCTATTCAGGACCCCAACATTGAAATCGTTGCAATCAACGCCAGCTATCCAGCGGAGACGCTTGCACATTTGTTGAAATATGACACGATCCACGGACGCCTGCAAAATAAAGTGGAAGTCCAAGACAACAAGATTATCGTAGATGGAAAAGCAACAGTTGTCCTGTCTGACCGTGATCCGCTGAAGCTGCCTTGGGGTGACCTCGGAGTAGAGATCGTCGTAGAAGCTACAGGCAAGTTCAACAATCGCGAAGGCGCTGGCAAGCACCTGCAAAGCGGTGCGAAAAAAGTTGTGATTACAGCACCAGCGAAAGAAGAAGACGTTACGATCGTGATGGGTGTAAACGAAGGTATCTACGACCATGTTAATCACCACATTATCTCCAATGCGTCTTGCACGACCAACTGTCTCGCACCTGTGGCAAAAGTGCTCAACGATGCATTCGGTATCGAACAAGGTCTCATGACTACCATTCACTCGTTTACAAACGATCAGGTGAATCTCGACAATCCGCATAAAGACCTGCGTCGTGCACGTGCAGCTAGCGAGTCCATCATTCCAACGACTACCGGTGCTGCTCGTGCAGTGGGTAAGGTTCTGCCAGAATTGAATGGCAAGCTGAATGGATTTTCACTTCGCGTACCTACTCCAAACGTTTCCGTAGTGGATTTGGTAATCAATACGAAGAAGCCTGTTACATTGGACGAAGTAAACCGTGTCCTACGTGAAGCGAGCGAAGGCAGCATGAAAGGCTACCTCGAGTTCTGCGACGAGCCGCTCGTATCCAGCGATTTCAATGGTAACGATCACTCCTCGATCATCGACGGTCTGTCTACGATGGTAATGGGAGACAATCAGGTGAAAGTGATTGCTTGGTACGATAACGAGTGGGGCTACTCCTGCCGTGTCGTAGACCTGGTTCGCCACGTTTCCGAGCAGAACAATCAAGCTGCAACAAAAGAAGCAGCTGCTGTGGGTGTAAAATAAGTAGCATAACCAAAACCCCTTTGCCGATTTTCGAGCAAAGGGGTTTTTCGTTGCTTCGTATTTACGATGAGGTAGAAGATTCATCTAATGAGTTCACGTTAAATAGATCATCATCTTCAAAGCTGACAATAAACAGTCGGATGTTCGCCTTGAGATCGAGGTCATAAGGACTTGGGACGTCGTTTCCTCGGCCGTCTTTTAGCACACGTACAGTAGGACGATGCGAATAATCCGGATCAACCCGACTCACTACCCCGATTTCTCCGGTATTCAAAACGACGCTGCTTCCAATCGGGAAGATAGCGATGTGCTTGATAAAGGCATTGACTAGATGGTGTTCGAACAGCGTACCGCCAGCGCCTAGCAGGTACTCGACAGCATCCTGTGGCATGTACCGCTTGCGCCATGGGCGTGGGGAAGTCAATGAGTCATAAATATCACAGAGACCGACGATTTGCGCAAATTCGTGAATTTGCTTGCCGGATAATCCCTGTGGATAACCACTTCCATTTAGTCGTTCATGGTGTTGCAAGCAGACATGTGCTGACATAAGCGAGATATCATGCTGCTTTCGCAACAAATTAAAGCCAAGCATCGTGTGCTGTTTGGCGATTTCCTTCTCTTCGTCCGTCCAACGCTCTGTTTTTTGTAACAGCTCTTCAGGCAGGCTCACTTTGCCGATATCGTGCAGCATGGCGCCTACCCCTAGGTTTATGAGCTGTGTGCGATTGTAGCCCAGAGACATGCCCACAGCAGTCGCCAGCACGGCCACATTCACGGAGTGATGGTATAAGGATGGCGAATGAGAAGAGATTGTCGTCAAATGTCCAACCATTTGTTTGTTTTGCATCAGGTCGTCCAATATTGAACTAAAGGCACGCTGAAAATGAAGGCCCATTTCTTTTAAGGAAATTTTCCGGGCCAGCTTGTTTGAGTTTGTAATTTGTTTGATCGTCTTCTCGATGGCTTCCACAGCTACTTGCCTGGTTTGTGGGCGAATCACTTCTTCTACAACGATGTCATTGGTACGGGGATCATCGATATACACCGAATCGACACCAGTTCGCTCTAATCCGGATATCAGTCGTTCCGTTAAGAGCATACCGGTTCCAAGCAGCACCTTTCCATCTTCTGTGAAGACCGTACGTCCCAATTTCATTCCAGGCTGTAGGTGCCTTAAAGATACTAAACGCATGACTATCCCTCCAACAGTACCATAATTGTACTCCATTCGACTTATGCTTTAAATAGGTACAAGGATTGACTTGACTTCTGACAGGAATATGAGGGACACTGTAGACAAGTATTGTCAGTATTGGAGTTGATTCTGATATGCGTTGTCCATTTTGCGAATATAATGGGACTAGAGTCCTGGATTCACGTCCTTTCAATCATAATAAATCCATTCGTCGTCGCCGTGAGTGCGAAGCCTGCGAGCGCCGTTTTACTACCTTTGAAATGGTAGAAGAAACACCTTTGTTAATTGTGAAAAAGGACGGAACACGCGAGGAATTCAATCGTGACAAGATATTGCGCGGGTTGGTGCGCGCTTGCGAAAAACGCCCCGTACCGTTGGAAGTGCTTGAAAATGTAGTGAACGACATTGAAAAAGAATTGCGCAGTTGCGGGCAAGCGGAGATCCCAAGCAATGACGTTGGGGAGAAGGTCATGGAGCGTTTATACCATGTCGATGAGGTTGCTTATGTACGCTTCGCCTCTGTATACCGCCAATTCAAAGATATCAATGTATTTATGAAAGAGCTGGAGGAGCTATTGGCTCAAGCGCGAAATAGCTCGTTTCCAAAAGAATAGATAAGCTTTTTCTATCAGACTCGCAACTTCTCTCTCACGCTCTTGCGGCCGATCCGCCAGGGCTTCTTTGGCTTTCCAGCTGATTTTTCCGCGAATGAATGGGTAGTCGTGCTATAATAAAAGAATCGAATTTTGTCAGGAAGGAAAGATCTGATGCGTCGTTTAGTTTGGAACGAATTGTTGCCGAAGGATCGTTATCTGGTGCGGATGGCAAGACCGATTGGCTTTGCCGAAATGGGCTTTGTTACGCAGCTATACTTGCCGATCATCGGTGTCGAATCGTACGCTCTCTACCAACTGCTCGTCCATGGCGTGCAGGAGGTGAGCGGAGCCTCCTCGGAGGGGACCCATCGCAGTTTGATGCTGACGACTTCGCTTTCTCTGGATCGGCTATTGGATGCGCGTGAACGTCTGGAGGCAATCGGGCTAGTCGAGGTGCGCCGCAGGGAAAATCAGCAGCGTGACTATTATTACGAGTATTTGATCAAACCGCCGCTTAGTCCGGCAGAGTTTTTTGCAGACTATGTACTGTCGTTGATGTTGTTAAACAAAATCGAAAACGTTCGCTATTCGCAACTGCGCCAGCATTATGCAGATACGCTTGGCAGTCAGTTGGATCAAGAATACTCCATCGTGGAAAACGTCACGAAAGACTTCCATGATGTATTCCAGTCGTTGAAACCATCGGAGCTGGAAGTGAAAAAAGGATCGGAGCGGGATCAGTTTTTAACCGAGATGGACACTAGCTTTCCGCAAGCGCAGATGAAATCTGGCTACGAGGCACAGGTCAACCATTCGTTGAGTGTATCGTCCTTGCGCCTGTACTTGCCGGATAATGCCGACTCGGTCAAAGTTTTGGAAGGCAAGAGCATGGAGCTGTTGTTCTCACTGTGCCATTTCTATCAGCTGGACAGCTGGGGAATGGGGCAGGAGCTGCGTGATTGGACGCTGTACAAATCGGATCGGAGTTTGGACGGAGAAGTTTTGCGCAAGCGTTTGGTGCAACGCTACACGGAAGACAAGCTATACCGAACTGCGCCTGCAACTGACACGACAGAGGATGACTTTGGACCAGGGCGCTTGCCTGAGCCTGGTAGCGAAGCCTTTATCCGTGCTTGTCGCCAGTTATCTCCGGTGACCCTGTTGGAAAAGGTCGTTGGTGGCAGAATCAGCAAGGTGTTTTTGGAACGGGCTGAAACGCTTGTATTTGCGGATGGGATGCAGCCGGAAGTCGTCAATGCCCTGCTGCTCCATACGTTAGCCAGCATGCAAATGGAGCTGCCAAAAGCGTACATGGAGACGATTCGTGACAGCTGGAAAGCCAAGCGGATCGCGACAGCCGACGAGGCAGTCAAGCAGATCCTCGAGCGTGCGGATCAACGGGCACAAACTGCCGAGAAGGCAAAAGCGGGCAAGAAGGAATCTGCTCCTGTCAGACGGAACGGTAGAGCTATCTTGCAGGACAAGCTGCCAGCATCTGTCGAGTGGCAGCTGTCGCAGGAGAAAACCACATCGGACGCTGAAAAGAAACAGTCCATTCAGGATTTTCCAGACTTGCAGAAAAGACTGGAAACCTTGCGAAAACGGAAATAAGGAGTGTGAGGGAACGTGGAATCTATCAGTGAGTTCATGCAAGAGCTCGCCAAACGAACACCGCGTCAGTTGCTGACACCGGATCAGCAGTTAGATAAAATGTTCCGTTCGTCCGCGTATTTAAAAGCATTTCAACAAGAGCATCCCGAATTGACCAGGGACGATTACCTTCGCTCGCTCTCCAACATCTATACGGCAGTCAAGGAGCAGTATTGGTGTGAGCGTTGTCCGGGTCTTGGCGAATGCCCGAATTTGGTCAAGGGGCATAGCACTCAATTGGAGCTGGCTCACCATCATATTATCAGCTCGATGACGCCCTGTTCCAAGCAATTGTCGCATGAGGAAGAGATTCGCCGCCGCCGACTGATGCGCAGCTACTATGTTTCCGAAGAGACCTTGAACGCGAGCTTTGAGGGCTTGGTCATTGACTCCGGGAATTTGGCTACCGTAGACGCTGCGATTCAGTTCTGTGAAAAAGTGGGAACAGGCGAGCGGGTAAAGGGGCTTTATCTGCACGGTCCGTTTGGGGTTGGAAAAAGCTACATCATGGGAGCAATCGGTCGCGAGCTCTCGGAGCGCAATGTCGCTTCCTTGCTGGTTTATGTGCCTGACTTTATCCGGGAGATGAAGGATTCCATCTCGGATCAATCGTACGCGGGGAAGCTGGAGCTGCTGAAAGAAGTGCCTGTACTGATCCTCGATGATATCGGCGCGGAAAACCTGACGCCATGGGTTCGGGACGAGATTTTGGGGGTTATCTTGAATCAGCGGGCAAACAACCATTTGCCTACGTTGTTTACTTCAAACTACGCGCTGAATGAACTGCAAGAGCATTTGTCTATCTCCAACGGAAATCGGATTGAACAAACAAAAGCGGCTCGCATCATGGAGCGAATCCGCCATTTTGTCGATGTGTATGAAATTTTACGCGAGAACCACCGTTCCTAGCACGTGTGTCCAGAGGCGAGAGAGCTCCCAATGCGTGAGGGCGAGTACTTCTCTCGCCTTATGATACGGTCCAAAAAGGACGTGTGACGTCGTCCCGACAGGCGAGGCGACAATTCCCAGTGAATCAGCCATGATCATTGCACGGGCCAAATGATAGTCGTGGCTGATGATCAGGACGTCTTGTATATGATGTTCCGCCAAGACCTGCTGGCCGTACAGCAGGTTTTCGTATGTACTGGTAGACTTGTTTTCTAGCAAAATGTCCTCTTCTGGAATTCCTTTGGCAACCAAGTAATTTCTGCTCACAGCAGCTTCCGTGATCGTTTTGCCTTCACCAAGGCCACCTGTGACCAACAGCTTCGATACATAGCCTTCTTCATACAAAGTCGCGGCCTGCTCCAGGCGTTCGCGCAGACCAGGACTAGGCCCCTCACCCCATACTGCTGCACCGAGGACAATGCCGACGGTTGCGTGCCGGGCGTTGGCTCCCTCAATCGTCTGTTCGATGCGGTACCAGTTGTAGCTCGACCATAGTAGACCGAGCAGCATGACAATCCCCAACACTATCCGTATCCCGTGCCAGCACGGACGCTGTGCGTTTATCGTTCGATTTTTCATTCTTCGAAATCTCCCTCATAGTCGCTCTCCTAACTTTAGACGTTTGAAATGCGGTCTAGTTACAAAGTTTGACATATGCCTGACACGAAAAACTAGTAAATTGTTTCTTGCTCTTTACCGATATAGTAATGGTGGAATGGTTTCGAAGAACAGCAAATTTCATACTTGCGAGGGAGGCTAGCAATGTTCTGGAAAAAAACGATGCTCTTGTTTCTGGCCGTCCTGCTATTAGTGGGGACTGGAAACGCAGGGGTAGGATTGGCTGCCGATGAAATCAGCCGACTCGTTCTGTCCAAGAACGAGGTAACATTGGAAAATGGAGATTCTACCAAGCTGACGGCTACCGCTGTTTACGTGAGCGGAAAAACGGAAGACGTCACCGTCAAGACAGAATGGACCACGCAAAATGCGGATGTAGCCTCTGTATATGCGGGGCAGATTACAGCCAAATCGGTAGGGAAATCTACCGTAACGGCTACGTACATGGGTAAGCCTGTTGTAGTAGGTGTAACCGTAACGAAAAAGGTAAAGGCACTGACAACAGAAGATCAAACGTTGAACGTACGGATCGGCAACACGGAAAACGTAAAGCTGACAGCTGTATACAGCGATGGAACAACAGAAGACGTAACAACTCAATCAGACTGGTCCATCGATAATCCAGCGATTGCGACTGTAGTCAACGGTGCAATCAAAGGTTTGAATTCAGGAACTGGTACCGTGACAGCGAAGTTTGGCAGCCAGACGACAACGATCTCTGTTAATGTCGAGATCGCCCACAGATTGGAGCCTAACAAAAACCAGGTTTCACTCTTGCTGAACGGCGAAGAAACAATCAAGCTCAAGGCCATTTTCCCGGATGGAAGTGTAACGGAGGATGTCTCCGACAAGGCTGAATGGTCTTCAGACAATACGGCTGTAGCCGATGCGCTCAAAGGAACGATCAAGGCTTATGGCGCAGGTACAGCAACCATTACTGCGAAGTATGGAACCAAAACAGCGACGATCAAAGTCGATGTGGATACAACGCAAAAGCTAGAACTCAACAAGCAAAACATTTTCATGAATGTGGGCAAGGAAGAAGACATCGAGCTGAAAGCAACTTATGCCAATGGCGGCGGTTCCACAGTGGTGAACGATAAGGCCGAATGGTCCTCCGATCGAGAGGATGTTGCGTACTACAGCAACGGGAAAATCCATGCGGTGAAGTCCGGTGAAGCTGTGATTACTGCCAAGTACGGAAACAAATCCGTACAGGTACGTGTAGATGTAGAAGTACCTCGTTCCATATATATCACTCCAGCTTTCCTGACGATGAAAAGCGGATCAACGAAAGACGTAGTTGTAAACGCATCTTTCGCAAACGGAACAAGTGAAGATATCACTTCAAAAGTAGAGTGGTCTTCGGATAATCAAGATGTCGTATTTGCAAGCGGCAAGACCGTATCCGCCTACAAGGCTGGAACGGCGAATGTAACCGCTAAATACGGCGGAAAAACAGCGACACTGGTTGTCGATGTAGATGTACCGCAAAACTTGTCCGCAGATATCACGACAGTAGCGATACCAGTGGGCGGCGCGAAGCAAGTGAAGGTAACGGCTTCGTATCCAGATGGAAGCACTCCTGCTGAAGATGTCACACAAAAAGTCGTTTGGTCATCCAGTGCTCCTAACGTAGCAAGCGTGCGTCAAGGCTTGATCACTGGGGTGTCAACAGGTGCAGCGACCGTGACAGCTACATACGGATCACGTACAGTGAACATTTCCGTATCGGTTGGCGTTATGCAGACATTGACGGTAGACAAGAAAAAGATCGTGCTTGGCAATGGCAAGTCCGAAACCGTTAAGCTGACGGCAGCTTACGCAGATGGAACGACCAAGGATGTAACAGATACAGCGACATGGAGCACAGCTTCTGCTGCTGTAGCAGAGGTAATGAACGGGAAGATCACAGCGACTGGAGCAGGGAAAACGACTGTAACAGGTACCTTCGATGGCAAATCGGTTACGATTTCGGTAGAAGTAGACCAAGCGACGAATCTCTCCGTTGATCCTCGACTGCTGATCCTGAACGTCAACGAATCAAAAGAGATCAAGCTGAACGCAACAGACTCCGCTGGCAATTCGGACAATGTGACCAGCGATGCAGAATGGTCCTCGTCCTCGGTTAAAGTAGCGGATGTGGTAAACGGCCGCGTAACAGGTCTCTCAAACGGACGTGCGACGATCACTGCGAAATACGGCGGCAAATCGATCAGCATCCCGGTAGAAGTCGGAATCGTGAGCAAGCTGGAAGCAAACAAGCGCTTTGTATCTACGAAGTCGAACAGCAACGTACAAGTAACCTTGACCGCTACCTTCTCCGATGGCCGCACAATGGATGTTACCTCCATGGCTGACTGGAAGACGAGCAACTACAAGGTAGCAGACGTAACCAAAGGCCTCATTACAGGACGTGCCTACGGAAAAGCAACGATTACAGCTAGATACAACGACAAGAGCGTATCCATCCCAGTCGATGTTGATACATTGAAATACTTGAAGACAGATGTCGTCCAGCTCGTGATGAGCAAGGGCGAAGTGAAACAAGTGAACGTCATCGCTACGTATGCAGATGGCTCAGAGCAAAATGTCACCAAGCCAGCTCTCTGGACCACATCTCGTCTGTTGGTTGCCGATGTGAAGGACGGCGTCATCAAGGCGACGGGTTCTGGTAAAGCGACGATTTATGTACAATACGGTGGGAAGAAGACACCGATTGTGGTGACGGTGAGATAGTAGATTGATAGGGAAAAGAGGGAAGCCAACCGGTGGAGATCGGTTGGCTTTTTTCGTGGGTTTTTTCAGCTGGGACGGGGATTTATCAAGTTTGTGAAAATAAAAAAAGTCACCTTGTATAAGTGACTTGTGCGATCTATATTATGGTGGAGCCAAGGGGGATCGAACCCCTGACCTCTTGACTGCCAGTCAAGCACTCTCCCAGCTGAGCTATGGCCCCATTAATATTTAAATACTAACATATGCTGGATAGATAGTCAATAATAAAATATTTACTAATGAGTATATGGAGTCTACTGACCAGCAATTCTTTCATATAATTGGTAGTATAATCGCATGTGGAGCGCATTTTAATCGGTTCCTAATAGATAAGAAACCGATTAAATTTTACCCCTTTTTTTGGAATTTCATTGTCCTTTGCTTTGCCCATCTTATACATTTCACTTCAATAAAATGATACGATACGATAGAAAACAATATTGTCGTTGTAACACATAAGAGGAACAGCAAAGAGGTTGGAATTTTTGCATACAAAAGTTTAAATAGTACCATCATAATTGGAAAATGACATAAATAGATACTATATGAAATTTCCCCTACGTATACAAATACACTCTTATTTAAAATTGCTTTTACTTTTAGGTTACTCATAGCCATTATAATAAGTATGCTAACACCAATGACAACGCCCCAATCTTTTAATAGAAAATACGTATCACTACGAGAAATCGCCAAAATTCCAGTTGAGTATAGATATAGAATGACTCCTAATGTGATAAGAAGTCTTCTTTTCCATTTTTTCATATTTCTATATAAACGGACAAGTTCTTCCTGATGCTTAAAAAGTACCATTCCGACCATAAATATAGATGTGAAATGCAGTGTATCAGCATAACCATTATAAAATCCCTCAGCTTTTCCAATATGCAATATATTAAGGAAAATACTAATGAAAGAAAAGCTCATGGCAAACAGTATTGTTTTCTTCCAACTTTGTTTATAAAAAAGAAGGAATAACAAAGGAAACACGATAGATATACGCATTTCTTGAGCCAATGACCAGATAACCGGGTTGTAATTATCCGTAAAAAAGTTATTGAGAAGCACAAGGTGATTGATAATATCTAATGTTGTGATAGGTCCTTGCCACTTATCATAGAACCAATCTCGTAGTCCCGTAACTTCATATGGCGAAAACAAAATAAATAACGCAAAGGTGATGAATATCCAGAAATAATAAGGGATATATATTCTTACAAATCGCTTAATTAAATAGCCCCAATAATTTGTTTTTGAATGATAAATGGCCATAGATAAGACAAAACCACTGAGTACATAAAAAATGATTACAGCTTCTCCACCAGCCCATAAAAATCTAAGGGGTGAAAATTTAATAGAATCAGGCAAGGATGGTATCATTAAACAAAAATGTCCTATCACCACTGTAATAGCCGCCAATCCTCGTATTGAATCTAATTCTTTAATTCTATTACTCATAGATGACTCTCCTTGTAAACTTTGTTGTTGATAAATGCTACTATACTAGTAGGGCGGCATACTTATGTGTATCTTCTGAAGGGGATTTTCATATTTAGGGAAATCATACAATCATAATAGAAAGGAAAAAGAAACTTTATTTAAAGATTCTTTAAAAATTTCATTTCAAAATTATTACGATTTATAGCATAGATAAACATATTTACGTGTTAGTAACTGCTTTCCTTGACTTGTAGGATGGGGACGGATTGGGGACGAGCTTCACTCGGAACCTCAAAAACTCACTCGGACGAAAACGGATGCGAACAAGAAAAACCCTTGATATTCAAGGGTTTTTAAGATTGGCTTGTTTTCACAAATTCATCAAACTGCGAAACGCTTTTATTTTCCCTCTGCTTACGGGAATATCCGTCTGGCTGTCGTCGTTCATCTTGATCAAGTACGTGTTATTAAACCAAGGGATGATTTCTTTAATATGCTTCACGTTCAAAATATAGTTTCGATGACTTCTAAAGAAAGAGCGGGATCGGTTCAAAATCTCCTCCAGCTCATTTAAGGACAAGTCGCACTTGTCGATACTCTCTTTTGTCGCAACATATAAATCTTTCTCCCGCACAAACGCAAAGTAAATCTGTCCTACAGGGATCGGGATGATTTTGTTGGTCTTCCGGATGCAGACATGTTCTTCCATCGGGGGAACCGTCGCGATGCGGTCATTCATGGCCGATCGGTTCCTCAGTGTCCTCACTTTTTGGATCACATCGTCCAATTTCGATTCTATGATCGGTTTGGTCAAATACCCCACAGCCAGCGTGGAAAAGGCCTCCAGAGCGTGTTCATGATAGGCAGTCGAAAAAACGATCAATGGGGGATAGGACATCTGATTCAATGTTTTGGCAAATTCAAGCCCATTCATCCCAGGCATCTGAATATCAAGCATAAGCAAATCAGGCTTGGAATTGATAATATGAGGCAATGCTTCAAGCGGATTTGTATAGATTGCGTCCACCTGAATATCGATATATTTTTTCAGCAAATATTCCAATTCGGAACAAATGGCTGGCTCGTCATCGATGATGATCGTTTTCAGGAGCATCTGGATGCACTTCCTTTTCAAATACGGATAACGGAGCGACAAAGGATACTACTGTTCCCAAACCAGGCTGGCTGTGAATCGTGAGGCCATATTTTTTGCCATAGATCGATTGCAGCCGTGAATGGACATTGACAAGGCCGATCCCTTTCGATTGGCTGTTCCAGATATCGGCCAAACGCTCTTCACTGATTCCAACTCCATTGTCTTCAATACTGATTTTGACTTCATGGTCGTACGGTTCCACTCGAATCGTGAGCAGACAGTCGCTAATTTTGGGGAAAAGTCCATGGTGAATGGCATTTTCCACGATCGGCTGCAAAGTCAGGACAGGCAATTTGCGGGTCAGCAGGGATTCGTCGATCTCCATGTTCACCTTTAAACGGTTGCTAAATCTGACCTTCTCGATTTCCAAGTACGACTTGATTCCGTCGAGTTCTTCCTGCAAGCTGTGATGATTTCCCTTGCTTTTTAAATTGCGCCTGAAGATGTCACTTAAATGACCGATCAAGTTTCTCGCCTGATCAGGGTCTGTACGACAATAGGACATAATCGTCCCCAAGGTGTTGAACAGAAAATGCGGATTAATTTGTGCTTGTAGGGCGCTCACTTCAGCCTGCTTCCGCATTGTCGATTGATGCTCGATCTCTGCCAGTTCAATTTGGACCGACAGCAGCTTAGCGAGGCCGTCCACTAACTTCTCGTTGGTCTGGGACGTCTTGGAGGAAGAGGTTTTATAGTAGAATTGCAACGTCCCGATTTTCTGGTTTTGATGATACAACGACGCGGCACTGATCGATTTGAGGCGAGGCGGACGAGGAAGAGCAAAATCTTTGTCGCACCATACCCCTGTAGGGTGGGTCAAAACAGCCTCCGCTACTTGTGCGCACAGCGTCTCTTTCTGCAAATGATTCTCCAGTTCGTGGCCTTTTGCACTGAGCAGCTTTTCGCGGTCGGTAATAGCGACTGCATCCACCCTGGCCATTTCACGGATCAGTTCAGCGGTTTTTTTCGCAGAATGTTCATTTAGCCCCGTCCGCAGATGAGGCAACGTCTGGCTTGCAATCGACAAGGCCAGGTCTGCCCCCAATGCGCCGGACTGGTCTTGCATCATTTTGAGATTTTGGAAAACGCGCGTGAACAGCAGTAGTCCTGCAATGGTCATAATGGTGGTCGGGATCGCGATTTTTACTTCCAGTTCGAGTGCCGCAGAAAAAGGCTTGGCCATGAGAAGCACCAAAACTTTTTGAATGAGCTCGGCTGCAACGCCAATTAGTACGATATGCTGCCATTTCAGACGCAGCATATTCATTTTCGTACTGACGATCCCGGCCAAGTAGCCGTTCATTACGGTCGAGATGGCACAGGCGAATGCGGTAAATCCGCCTATCGAATAGCGATGAATACCTCCAATAAGGCCAGCAAAAAAACCGACGACAGGCCCCCCGATCAACCCGCCCGCGACGGCACCGACAATGCGCGTATTGGCGAGTGCGTCATCGACCCGTAGCCCGTTCTCCGTTCCGATTACCGACAGGAACCCGAACAGCGTAGAGAGGATCACGATCCGCATCCAGTTGTTTTTCCCGTACATGATGTTCCGAAAGTAATCCAGTTGGCCGATGATAAGGGCGATGACTGCGATTACAGAGATGTTTTCAAGCAGTCCCAGAAGCATAGTGATTGTCATAACAGCCGCCTCCCTATGGAAAAGGGTAGCCCGATCCGGTCGAAAAATCAATGTAACTCAACTGGGTTTTTCGGCAGCTCGGATGCCGTTTTTGCACATCTGGAAGTATTCAATAGATTCTAGCAAAACAAATAACTTAGAATAAAAACAGTTCTTCGAGAATCCATTCAGGTAAATATGTAACCCCTTTCAAAGCGAACGATGCCGTCTCGAGATTAGTATTGTTTCATTTGAAAGCGGTTAAACTATCCCAATTGCGAATGGATTCGGGTCAATCATAAGGAGGGGGCAGCAATGAAGCCATCGAGTGATCGTGAAAATACGCGGCGAATCACAAGCAACATCTTTAAAGGTTCACTGGGGAACCTGATTGAGTGGTATGACTGGTATGTCTATGCAGCTTTTGCGGTGTATTTCTCATCTCAGTTTTTTCCAAAAGGGGACGCTACCAGCCAGTTGCTAAATACAGCCGCTGTTTTTGCTATCGGATTTTTAATGAGACCGATCGGGAGCCTGCTCCTAGGTCGATACGCTGACCGTCATGGGCGCCGTGCCGCGTTGACACTGTCTGTTACCATCATGGCAGGTGGTTCTCTGGTGATTGCAGTAACACCAAACTATGAAACCATCGGCGTGTTTGCACCTATTATTCTCGTTCTTGCCCGCCTGCTCCAAGGGCTTTCGCTTGGCGGGGAATACGGAACATCTGCAACGTACCTGTCCGAGATGGCTGCGAGTGGTCGCCGAGGCTTCTATTCTAGCTTCCAGTACGTCACGCTGATCAGTGGACAATTGCTGGCGTTGGGTGTGCAAATTATCCTGCAGCAAATACTCCCGGAAGAAGCCATGATGGCCTGGGGCTGGCGAATTCCTTTCATCATCGGAGCATTTGGCGCAGTAGCCGTGTTGTGGCTGCGCCGCAGTATGGACGAATCGGAGCAGTATACCAAAATGGAGTCGAAAAACAAGGAGAAGGCGGGTACGCTTCGAGAGCTGATGAAGCATCCGAAGGCGGTGCTGGCAGTTGTCGGCCTTACGCTCGGGGGAACCATCGCCTTTAACACCTACACGACCTATTTGCAAAAATTCATGGTGATTACGGTAGGAATGCCGAAAGAAGTAGTTAGCTGGATTAACTTTACCGCATTGCTCGTATTCGTCGTCTTGCAGCCGCTTGCCGGTATGCTGTCCGACCGGATTGGACGGCGACCGCTGTTGATTGGTTTCGGTGTTCTTGGAACATTGTGGACCGTACCGATGTTTTTGCTCCTGGAACAAACCACTAGCCCATATGTCGCTTTCTTGCTGATGCTGTCTGGTCTTATCATTGTTACTGGCTATACGTCCATCAACGCAATCGTGAAAGCCGAGATGTTTCCTACCGCCATTCGCGCTCTGGGTGTAGGCTTTCCGTATGGCGTGACTGTTGCGATCTTTGGGGGAACAGCGGAATTCATCGCACTATGGTTTAAAAGTATCGGGAACGAGTCTCTCTTCTATTACTATGTAGCAGCTTGTATTGCCATAAGCCTTCTCGTTTACTGGCGTATGGACGAGTCTTCGAAAAACTCTAAGATCGAAGCTGAGCTGAATACAGCAAAGGACTAGATGGAAGAATAGAAGGGCAACGAAAAACGGCAGAGATGCCGTTTTTTTGCATGTACCGTTTCAAAATTCCCGGATAAAGCGAACAAAAAAATCGCCCAAGAGAATTTATGTCTCCTGAGCGATTTTTCGATTTTTACCCTTGCCCCACAATCTTCTTCAAGCGTCCCACCAGCGGGATGACAATAACTGCTGCTACAACCACCTGCAAAACGTTCCCCGGAATGGAGCCAAACGGCTGAATCCAGTTCCCGTAAAGAATAACCTCAACAAAGTAGTAGCCCACGATCTTAATCACCAATGCTGCCGCAACTGCGAGTGCGTACACAAATACCCGATTGCCAGGCACCTTTTCGGCGATGAGGCCAGCTACATAGCCCATTGCACCTACGATTACGAAGGTAAACGGCGCCCATGCCGTCCAACCAGAGATAAGGTCAAAGAGGCCCATACCAAAAGCTCCTGCGATGGCTCCTGTTTTTCTGCCATACACAAAGGCAGCGATTAAAAGAGGCACGTTCCCGAGATGAATGAGGCCACCGTTACCCATGATCGGGAGTCTTAGGTTAATAAACATGGTGGCTGCGAGAGTAAAAGCGATAAATAGTGCATTGATAACGAGGGTTTTCGTCTTTGTTGCTTTTCTTGATGAAAAAGTAGAATCCATTTGATAGCCTCTTTCTTATTATTTTTACTATTATCATACTCAGAATCAGCTACATAATAAATACACTTTGCACGATTTATTTGTCTAGGTAAATCATTCCAAGGAGGATGCTCCATAGCCGAAGAACTGACGTTTTCAAACACTTAATCCAGATCTCTAGCCCAACTAACTAACTCTTCATCTTCGAAATTATGTGGATTCTTGTAAATATTAGAGTAATAGTACTCTGCTTCTAGTACGTCTCGAATTTTATTGAACGTATGATTGGTTGCATCAAATCCATTACTGATTGGAGCAGTAAACGCGAGTGAACCATTATGAAATCCATCTAGAGAGCCTGAAAGTTCTTTTTTGACGATAGATTCAACTGCTTCTATCTTTTCTTTGCTAGGCTGCTCTTTGTAAATTTGAATACAGAAATTTCCACCATGCTCGATTAAATCAAAATCTCCGTTGGGATGGAGTTTTATGGTATCTCCTTTCGCAAGGCCTAGAGCTAGCCCTGGAGATGCGCATAATTTGAATGTTTGATCGCTTAGGTATTCTGCAGGAAGCTCTTCTAAAACTGTTCCCTGTGAACTTGTGCCAGCAAAAACCTTAATCAATGTTAATTTATCTTCCATACGATGCTCCACACCTATCTCTTTATTTGTATGATCTATCATCAGGATGCCGTCTTCTATTACCATTTGTTTCTTTATTTTACCATATCAATTTCAATAAAAATAACTGCCCGCTCTTCGGATTTCGGGAAAAGAGATCCGCTGATCATGGCCTGTGATAAAATATGGCTGTAAAAAAGGACCCATACATCTTGGACAGGAAGCAGGTGCAAAGACAGTGACAGATTTGGATAAACTAGCCGAAGTATTTGCTAGTGGTTCCTCTGAGATAGTAGGTACCTACCGTTTATTCATCCAGCCGAACAGTGTATTGCGTGAATTCAGGACGGTATGGCACGGTTTTCTTTTTACCATTCGCGGAGCAGCCAGAATGTGTGTGAATGGAACTGTCTACGAATTACATCCAGGAACCGTATTTCATGCGGCGCCAGACATGCTGCTGGACACGCGAGTCATTGGCGATTCAGAGTTCGAGTACTATTTGCTTACGTATCGATTGGACAACATACGTGATGGAGCTAGCGTCCACGAATGCGACGCACATTTCATGCTGGAACCGAGAGCTAATCCAAGAGTGACCGAATTGCTGATGCTGCTTCATCAGAGTGCCCACACCGTTGACGGAATCGGGAAGCTTCGTAGCAAGGAATTATTCCTGGGGATCATGCATCAAGTTCTGGTGGGGTGCAGGCTTCGAGAGAGTGAGAGTTCTCCTAGTAAAATGGTGATACAGCAAGCCATTGCTTACATAAACGGACATTATATGAATTCACTGACGCTCGATGAATTGGCAGAGTTGCATGGAATGAGTCCCAAGAGCTTCTCGTACTTCTTTCACAAATATACGGGAGTTCGTCCAATCGATTATGTCATCCAGTACCGTATGGAGCAAGCGAGCGAATTACTTCTAGCAGGCAATTATTCCATCCGTGATGTAGCCTTCAGTGTGGGGTACGATAATCCGCTATATTTCAGTAGAGTTTTTAAAAAGAAATTCGGGGTTTCTCCTTCTGCTTACACAAGTCAATGAGAGCTCCTTTCGTCGCCAGTTTCAATAATGATGCATATCGCATTAGGGATATGTGTATTTGCATTTGTGCCAGACCTTGCTACACTAATCGTTGATAATGAGAATCGTTATTATTATTCGTGTAGGAAAGGTAGAGAAAAATGACGGAAGACAAACAATTGTGCATCGGATTGTCCTTAAACGCAACCTGGATGAAAGGGGAAGGCTGGCGGCGTCCAGACAGCGGTGTGGAAAAAATGGGCTCTATCGACTATTACATGGATCTGGCTAAAATGGCTGAGAAGGCAAAGCTCGATTTTCTTTTCAGGGCGGATTATTTGTGTGTCCACCCGCAGACGCTAGGTGATGCCGCTCATTTCGGGAGTCCTGATCCTACGATGATATTCGCAGCGATTGCCAGGGAAACCGAGCGGATCGGACTGGTTACGACGATTTCTACGACGTTTAATCCGCCGTATGTTGTTGCCAGACAGCTTCAATCTTTGCATTGGCTAAGCAATGGTCGCGCTGGCTGGAATATTGTCACATCTATTGAAGGCGCGGAAAATTTCGGTGATTCCCCTATGCCTTCTCCCCAAGAAAGATATGCGAAAGCAGCGGAATTTACGGAGGTCATAAAAAAGCTGTGGGACAGTTTTCCGTCCGAAGCAATTGTGATGGACCGTGAGACAGGCATGTTTTCTGATAGGGAGAAGGTTACCGCCATTGATCATTCGGGTGAGTTTTTCAGTGTTAAGGGGCCGCTTACGTTGCCTGCCCATCCATCTGGCTCCATTCCCTTCTTTCAAGCAGGAGCGTCGGATACGGGACGGAGCTTTGCTGCTAAAGTAGCGGATGCGATCTTTGCGGCGATGCCAGACCTTGAATCAGGAGTGGAATTGCGAAGCGACTTGAGAAGAAGAGCCGAGGAACAGGGGCGTAGTCCGGACGCGATCAAAGTTTTGCCTGGATTATATTTTTTCTTGGCCGATACCCGTGAGGAAGCGCATGGGTTACATAAAGAAGCACACGCGCATTTGAGTTTGGAACGCAGACATGCATCGCTTCAATCCGTACTGGGCCTTGATTTGCGCAGCTTTACTCTGGATCATCCCGTAACTGTCGATATGCTCCCTGATCCGAATCAGCCAGTGCGCAGCCGTACACACGCTGATCTGTTGCGCCGGTATATCATCAATCATCAGCCTACAGTAGAAGAGGTGTTGGCAAGGCCAGAGGTTGTCGGGTCTGCTCACTGGGTTTCCATTGGGACGGTTGAGGACGTGTTGAACGATATCATGGAGCGGTTTGAGGCTGGAGCTATGGACGGGTTTATTGCCCTTCCAGGCGGTTCAGAAAAATCGATGGAACTATTTTTTGAAAAGCTGATGCCGCAATTGGTTGAAAGAGGCTTATTCAGAAGCGAATATGCGGGTGTCACCTTGCGCGAGCATTTAAGGATTGGATAAGCCGCTTGAAAAGGGGTTCAGGAGAAAAAGGGAGAAAAAATCGTGATTTCTGGGGCGATGAAAGCGATGGAAGATGCAGGAATCCTCGGCGTTCATCCAGTAGGGGCAAGTTTTTGGAAAGTGTGCAAAAGCACCTCGATAAGTAAGGCAACAGGAAAAACTCAAGCTGAAAGAGGGCTTGAGTTTTTGTTTTGTCACTCTGGTTCACCGTACGCTTAGGCTAGCCTCTCCCCAAGCTGGTTCACTTTCTCCAGCCACTTCTTGCGCTTTTCATCCGCGGAGGCATTCACTCCACTGATTTCCGTAACCTTCACAGGCTTGATCCCGCAAAACTTCAAAATGTTGCGTTTCATCACGAGATGTCCGGCTCGCCAGTAGATCAATCGATTGTACCAAGATGGGGTATCCATGGTCACAAGTACATGTGCGGTTTTGCCCGTTAACAGCTTATCCCAGAGTGACGAACCCTCCCGATATTTATAGGCGAATCCGGGTAATAAGACACGATCGAAAAATCCCTTCAAGATAGCAGGCATCGTGCCCCACCAAGTCGGATAGACAATAACCAGATGATCCGCCCAACGGATGAGGTCCTGCGCTTCTTTTAAGTCATCCTCCAGCTCCGTTCTTTTCCGATATCCGTACTTCAAATTTGGGTCGAAAGAGATTTGGCTCAAATCAATGGTGCGAATTTGTGCTGCTTTGCCTTTAGCTCCTTTCATATAGGCGTGCGCCAACGCAGAGCAATAGCTCTCGGGATCTGGATGTCCGATGATAACGAGAATGTTCATTTTCATACCCCCTGTTGAGTTGATTCCATAACGGACAGATCGTGGTAAACTGAACTGTATTCAGCATATCGTGTGGAATGGAACAGATGAATGATCGAAAGCGCATAAATGTTGTGGATTCACGCAAAGGAGGTTCCGTACTTGGAAAATGCGCATGGGTTTGCTATTTCGATGGTGTATCCGATTATGAAAACAATTACTCACAAGAAGCTTGATTTTGAGCGTTTTTGTGATCATGTTTCTTTCGACGGTGCTTTGTTGCAGGATGTGGAGGCTCGCATTGACGAAGCGGAGCTTGAGCGCTTGATGAAAGAAGCTGCCATATACACGCAGGATGATCATTTCGGACTGCTTCAAGGACAGTTAACCGATATTGCCGATCTGGGCATTCTTGGCTATGTCATGATGCATTCGGAAAAAATCGTCGATGCATTGAAGGCTTATCAGCGGTATCACGTGATCCTTTGCAGCGGGTACGAGCTGGATTGGGAAGAGCGGGGGAACGATGTTTTCCTGCGGTTTCATAGACAAAGTCCTGGGAGCGTTTCTCGACATTGCATGGAGGATATGGTCAGCTCCTTGTACCACTTGATCGTCCGTATGAGTCATCGGTCTATTCCGTTACAGGCGATACAATTCACACACGACGCTACGGCCGATATCGCACCTTATTTGAATTTGTTCGGAATGGAGCCTCAATTTGGTGGAGCAGAAAATGGGCTCTTGGTAGGCAAAGAAGTTTTGCAATACCCGATTCTGTATTCAGATGTCCGGCTGCGTAAAGCTTTTGAACCAATCGCGGAAGAAATTAGAGAGAAGCTGATCAGAGGACGGGAATTTTCGGACCGTGTGTTTCAATGGATGGTGGGATGTATGCCTGCGGCTTTTCCGACCTTACAGCAGACTGCCGCTGCTTTTCATATGAGTACGAGATCCCTGCAAGCGAAACTAAAGGCAGAGGACACTTCCTATCATGAATTGTCCACGAATGTTCGCAAAGAAATGGCGATGGGGTATTTACAGCAAGCGGAGCATTCCATTGGAGAGATTGCATATTTGCTACATTTTTCAGATCCAAGCGCCTTTCAAAATGCTTTCAAGAAATGGACGGGGTTGACACCGGGGCAATATCGGATCAGTCGCCAAGCACTTGCCATGTAACGTTAGGATGGAACACGCTGAGTAAGCGTGTTTTTTTGTGTTGTCGAACCTATTCGTTTGACAAACTGGAAAATAATTGTGTACACTTTTTTTATTCCGACCGTACAGTATAAATAAACGAGGTAAGATCATGCCCAAATTAGGAATGGAACCAAAGCGCCGAGCAGATGTCATCAATGCGACCCTAACGTGTATTAGCAATCACGGGATTGATGGCATGACACTAGATAAGGTGGCGGACTATGCGGATTGCTCAAAAGGTGTCGTCACGTATTATTTTAAGAATAAGGATAATTTGACGAGTGAAGCCTTTCAGGCATTCTTGGCCTATTATGGCTTGAAAATCGAATCTGACATTGAGAACACCATGACCGCCCAGGAAATGATGGACGTTACGCTGAAGCATATCTTGCCGCCATACGTGAACGACAAGGAAAAAGGGATCAATGTTTCGCAGCTGGATGGCATCGCTGAGATGTATATCCCGCATGAAGATCAAGCAAGACTCTTTGTACAATTCTTCTCCAAAGCCGCATTGGACCCCAAGCTCCAAGAAGTGGTTGCGAAGAGTTATACGAGAGATTTGCAGGGCATCACCAAGATTTTTGGTTACGGGAATCAAACCGGGCTTATGTCCGTAGAGGATTCGCAAAGCGCTGCCTACGGACTCATGGCGATGGTTGTGGGTTTGAGCTTTTTTCGAGTGGCGAGCGTTCAGCCAGCAAACGGCGAAGACAACCGATATATTTGTGAGGATTATGTGAGGCAGATTACCAGTAGAAGATGAGGAGGATACACATGAATATTACAAAGGTAGAAGCAGCCGTGGGAAACATTGCGATCGTGAGCGGAAGCGAGGTATTGATTATTGATGTGCAGTCAGCTCTGGATCTGATTGCAACCGTACACTATGAGGCAGACAGTAATCGTATCATTATAAACAAATCATTGATTAACGAAAGCTTTTTCGATTTGAAAACACGCCTTGCTGGCGAGATCCTGCAAAAGTTCATCAATTATCGCGTGAAAGTAGCCATTGTAGGAGATTTTTCGGTGTACACAAGTAAAAGTCTAAAAGACTTCATCTATGAATCCAACAACGGAAACGACATCTTTTTCTTACCGACCGAAGAGCAGGCGATCGAGAAGTTAAGCCAGGTGAAATAGAAATGGATCAGGCGTACCCCATGGTGAACATCCCAGCAGGGAAGAGCGAATTACGGGACGATCGAATCAAGGCGACATGGACAGCCGAGGTGAACGCTTTTTTACTCGCACCGGTTCCTGTTACGAACGCGTTATACTTCTCGGTTGTACAAAAATCAGCTGGTCAGAATGACCACTCCGAGGCTCCCGTTGTAAATGTCTCGTGGAACGATGCGATTTCGTTTTGCAATCTGCTGTCTCAGCAAGCGGGTCTCACGGAATGCTACTCGATGAGTGAAGATGGTGAGCGTGTCGTATGGAACGTCGAAGCGGATGGCTATCGTCTGCCAACAGAGGCGGAATGGCAGTACGCGTGCAAAGCAGGGACGGGTGGTTATCGGTACGGCGAGCTGGATGAGATCGCATGGTACGAAGAGAACGCTGAGGGTACAGCACATGTGGTAGGACAAAAGCTACCGAATTCGTGGGGACTCTATGACATGCTGGGCAATGTTTGGGAGTGGTGCTGGGACCTTTATGATGTGAACGTTTACGGCTCCTACCGAATTTTTCGTGGTGGCAGCTGGGCAGAAGAGGCCAGAGGCTGTGGAGCGACGTGCCGCCGTCGCAGTCACCCCACGTTTCGGATTGATGATCTCGGCTTTCGTCTTGCCAGGTCCCTGTAAGGTAGGGGGTTGCAAAATCCAAAAGAATCCGTTATATTGATTTTAGTTAGATAATCTAATTATATTCAAGGTGGATCATGAGCAGAAAAAACAAGAGAGAGCATACATCCGATCAATTGCCAAAACTAGGTATTCAGCCGTATTTGGATCTGATGGAAAAAACAGCTCTGCAAAATACGGATCGCAAATTGGCTCATTTGGGGTTATTGATGCTATGGCTGGGGGATAACGCCATAGACACTATTGATTTGAATTTGGAGTCATTCGGCATAACGGAGAGTAAATGGGACGTTTTACTGTTGCTTACGTTACATGAAGACAGAGAGCTTATCACCCCCTCTTCGCTTGCAGACAGGCTGGGCATTCGGCGTGCTTCTGTTACAGCTTTGCTGGACTGGCTGGAAAAAAGGCACTGGATAATCAGGGAGCAAAGCACGCTGGATGGTCGCAAGATTCATGTCAAACTAACACAGGAAGGCAGAGAATTAGTAGCCAGAGCACTGCCAGTTTTCTGGTCTGCCTGCTCCTCCATTATGAGCGACTTAGAAGAGGAAGAACGGATGCTGCTGGAAAAAATCTTGATGAAGTTGAATCGCAGCATGGAAGAAAAACTGGGGGTGGGAAGATAAGATCATATTTTTTTGTGAATATAATTAGATAATCTAACTATAATGGGTGTAAATAATTGAAAAAGAGGTGTGCGATGTCACAGCGAAACTACTCACTCATGACGGCAATCCTATGCTGGTCTGGAATCGTCGTCATGTCGAGCTTATACGTTACGATTCCCCTTATGACCATATTTGCCGATATTTTCCGTATTACGTTGACACAGGCTGCAGTGGTAGGCAGCGCATTTTCGGTTGGGTTTGCCATAGGATGCCTGATTTATGGACCGTTGTCCGAAAAGTATGGCCGCAAGAACGTTATTGTGATCGGGATGATTGCCCTGGTTCTATTTTCTTTGTTGCTTGGTAGTACAAATGATTTCGCATGGATCATTGTACTTAGGAGCTTGCAAGGTGCTGCCGCAGCTACGTTCTCGCCTGTTGCGCTCGCCTATGCTGTGGAAATGTTCCCTGCGGCAAAACGGGTAACGGCAATCGGATTTATCAGCACAGGATTTTTGGCGGCAGGGATCATTGGTCAAGTGATCAGTAGCTTCATGAGTCAGCAATACAGTTGGCACGCCGTATTTTATATGCTTGCTGCTATTTATTTCGTGACGCTGCTCGTGGTGATGAGGTGGCTGCCAAAAGAAGAGAGTTCTCTTGCTACCGTGAATATTTGGGAGCCGATTAAGCGAATCCCCTCCCTGTTCAAACAAAAAAATATCGTCTTGAGCTACATGATCGCTCTTGTATTGCTTATGTCATTCGTTAATATGTATACGGTTTTGGGGAGTTATTTGGTGGGACCCGATTTTGGGCTTAGCAACAAGGAGATTCTGCTTGTTCGAATGATAGGTGTAGTGGGCATGCTCATTTCTCCGCTGGCGGGCGGGCTGGCAAAACGGTTTGGCTTACGTACCGTGCTCCGCTGCGGATTAGTTCTGGCAGTGGTCAGTATGGCTTCCCTCGGTATAATATCTAACTTGGCTCTTTTGATTGGTACGAGTGTGCTTTTCGTTGCAGGAATTGCGTTATCCGTTCCTTCCCTGATCACGCTTATTGGACAGCTAGGGGGCAAATCGCGGGGAATTGCGGTTTCGGTGTATACGTTTATCCTGTTTTCGGGAACAAGTCTTGGGCCGATCTTGTCCATCCGTTTTATGAATTTTGGCAGCTATGGACTTACTTTTGTACTGCTTGCAATCGTACTTGGTATTGGTCTGTTGGCTGCATGCCTGATTCATAGTGATTCCGCGGTTGAAAGCATTAGCACAAAACCTCCTTCGCCACTAGTTTAGTGGTTAAGGAGGTTTTGTTGTTATAAACGACGGCTGCTACCGATTATTTTGTTGATTCAGCAAGCGTTCTCGTTGCTTATGCATGGCAATGAAAGCGGCAAACACGAGCAGCAGGCTTCCTGTGAACAGAAACCCTTCCTTAATGGAGAAGGGCAGCCACCCTAATAGGCCTGAGCCGACGACCACACCGAGAGAGAAGAAGGCGTATAAGTAACCGTGTGCTTTCCCCCGCAATTCTTGCGGCGTCGATTGAATGAGCATCGTATTGACAGAGGGAAACAAGAGAGCAAAGCCTATCCCATATAGTCCTAACATGCAATACAGTGCCAATGTCGTGTTGGATTGACCAATAAGCAACTGACTCACGCCCATGAAACCAATTCCGAGTGACATCGTTTTGGAAGGGGCCACACGATCGAAAATCCGATTGGTCGGAAGCACGAAAATCAGAACAGCAATCAGTCCAAACGTGCTCAATAACGTACCGCTTAATTTCGAGTCATATCCAAGCGATTGGACGTGCAAGGGCAAAAGGTAAGCAATCACACCTTGTGAAAACATGAGCAAAAAGGCACCGCCGTAGGCCTTGATTATCCCCGTATTGAAGATCAAGGCTGAGGTTGGAACGTCCTTCTTGAGCTTCTCTTTCTTGCAGGCCTGAGTGGATTGCAGAAAAATGACGGACAGGATGGCTAGGAAAAAGCCCATAACAGCTACACATGTAAAGACAAAAGGCACGGTGGTTTTGCTAGCCATAATGCCGCTGAATGCAGGTCCGATAATCGCTGCGAGTCCCACAAAGGTACCGGTGAAAGCAACCTTTCGCCCTTGCTGCTCATGTGCAGTGTTATTCGCAGAGAAAGTAAAAGCAGCAGGAACGATCAAACCGGCAACAAATCCGTGAATGATACGCACGATAATCAACAGAAACGGCTGATCGACGATGTGATACAGCAGCAAGGCACAGCTTGATAAAACCAATCCGATCAATAGTGGTTTGGATGGACCAACCTTATCTGTCAGCATGCCAGAGATAATATTGCCAAAGGTATTGGCTAACGAATACAGACCGATGACAAAGCCTATAACAAATGAGCTGGCACCTACGGAAGCAGCAAAGGTACTCATGACCGGCAGTTGCGAGAACAAATCAAAGAACGAGAAAAAAACGATGCCGTATACAAGCAGGGCATTATTAAACGGCTTCAGAGGATACACATCCTGTGCCGTTTTCAGTCTGCGATCCAGAAAGAAGTTCCCAAACGGTACAAAAGCGGCGAGTAACGCAGCAAGAGACCAGAGCAGGCTCCATCTCACGCGAATGGCCGCATAGAGTATCGCTAGAGCATACAGGCAAAATATCCCGCCGTGAATACTTCCTATGATGGTTACGGCTTTGTCTAAGCCCCACACGTATTTCAAGGGCATCGCGATGCCCATCAATACTAATAAGGAAAGGCCATCGAATAGGCCTGTAAGACGTAAAAAGTAAATTGGATGTACCCGCACTTGAGACTCTCCTCATTTTTTATGAAGTGATGCCTCTATCCTACCATTTTTTTTGATGAAGAAAGTGAACAAATTGGGGTCATTCCTGTGTCGATTAGGCAAATAAAAGACGTTTTGCATAATCAGGGTCTTCCAAGAGAGGGCGACCAATCGCGACACTATCGACGAGATGGTCTTCGAGAATTCGATTGGCAAGACTGCGGCTATAGATTTTTCCCACGGCAATGACCGGAATGCTGACATGTTGTTTGATCGCAGCTGCATGAGGCAACTGATAAGCCGTATAGACGTCACTAGGCTGGATCGGGAGCAGCCCCCCTGTTGAGACATCGATCGCATCCAATTCGGACTCAATGGGCTTTAGCATTTGCACCCAGTCTTCTGGGGTTAGACCGCCTCGGACAAAATCTGTGGCAGAAACACGGATGATAACTGGATATTCCCGTCCCACTTCGGCTCGAATCGCCAGAAGTACGTCTTTCAAAAATCGTGCCCTGTTCTCGGAAGTGCCACCATAGGCATCCGTCCGCGTGTTGGACAAAGGCGATAAAAATTGGTGAAGCAAAAAGCCGTGCGCCGCGTGAAGTTCAATGCCATCAAAGCCTGCTTCGACGCTTCTCTTTGCCGCCAAACGGTATTCTTCGACGATGCTCTTTATTTCGGCAAGAGACAGCGACTTAGGGGTCCCGTAGTAATCATCGTACGCAATAGCACTTGGAGCGACCAATTGCTTTGTTACATCAGGCGAAGCCTTCCTTCCGCCATGCGACAACTGGACGAAGATCGGGGTGTGCTCTGCGTGAACAGCTTCTGTTATTTTGCGCAAAGGCTCCACATGTTGGTCGGTAAAAATGCCGATGTCGTTGAGAAACAGTCTGCCGTTGGCTGAGACGGCGGTCGATTCCACAATCACCAGAGACACATGCTTGGCCCTACGGCTGTAAAATTCGATATGATGGTCCGTGGCAAAACCTTCAGGAGTTCCCCGATACTGCTGCATGGGCGACATGATGAGTCGGTTTTTTAAGCGCAAGTTGCCAATGTTTATGGGTTCGTTTACGGTAAATGTCATGTTCTCATTCTCCTCTTCTGTTTATGAGTGACATTTTATGGGAGAATGCTTACAATTTACATAAGTTTTTGAAGGGATTTCAAGTCATTTACCTTACATTTTTATTTGTTTTAGGTATCCCACTTTCGAAAAATGAGGTGCTGTGCGGATGGACCAAATCGATCATAAAATTTTGACAGTGCTTCACGATAATGCCCGGATTCCCATTTCCGAGTTGAGCCGTATGATTGCGATGTCGCAGCCAGCTGTAACGGAAAGAGTGCGAAAGTTGGAGGAGCAAGGCGTCATAACCGCTTATCGGACGGAGCTTTCTCCCCAGAAGCTCGGCAAGCACACGACTGCATTTGTACTGTTTAAAACGAGTGTGTGTAAGGATTTCATTGCATTCTGCGAACGAGCACCTGAGATTGTCGATCTCTACAGGATCAGCGGGGAGTACAATTATTTGATGAAGGTGCTGACTGAGAGTACCGAGTCACTGGCTGCCTTTTTGGATACATGCCACGTTTACGGATTTTCAACGCCTTTAATTGTTCTCTCGAAACCATTCGAGAATAAAAGTTTGGTTCTAAGTACGGAGTGAAAAAACGCAATTTTTGCATTCATGAAAAATGAGTGCTAACAAACATGATCGAAGAGGTGTTCCGATGAAGGATCAAAATACCGAATCACGCAAAATTGTTGGTCAAACGGCATCGACAGGCTTCCAAGTAGGTGTACGCAGGACGATGCCCATTACCCCAGAGCAGGCATGGGCGTTTTTAACCTCGTCCGAAGGGGTGAGATTATGGCTTGGTCATGTATCGAACCTTACCTTTAGGGAGGGGGAGACCTTTATTTCCAGCGAAGGAATATCGGGTCAGTTCCGTGTTGTAAAGCCGCTCCGGCAGTTTCGTTTAAAGTGGTCGATGAAGGATTGGGAAAAGTCGTCCACCCTGCAAATCCGGCTGCTATCTGACAAGCCTGACCGAACGACAATTAGTTTTCATCAAGAGAATTTGGATCATGAGAATACACGAGAGCAAATGAAGCTTCATTGGGAAGAAGTTCTGAATGAAATCAGGCAAAAGGTCTCTATTTTGGAGAGGGAATAAAGACTTTTGAATAGACGCTGACGACCATTGTTGAAGCGGTCAGGGCAGCAGCATCAGCCGTCCGGTGCGGCGTACTTCCTTACGTCTGGCTCGAATGTCGCTCCATTGGACGAGTCCAGCTCCAAATGTGTGGTTCCGCGATCGTCGGTCAGCACGAGTATGCGCGAGCCGACGACAGGGACGCGGTCGGCGCTGGTGCGCATGTGCGCTGAGACGACACGAGGAGCACCGTCGACAATGTAACCTACCTCGACCGTGAACATCGGGAGATCGAAGAGCCAGCGGTTCGCGAAGCTCACGTCGGTCAGCGTCCCGGTGAATGACGAGCCCTCCACGCGGAGGCGAGCGATGTCCGTCTGACGCCGCCGGGCGTGGGCGATCGACCCGGGCAACCGCAGGAGCGTGATGGCGGCCCAGAGGGCGAAGCCGGCTCCGACGACGGCGCCGAGCTCTGGCGGGATCGTCGGCGACGTTGCGATGGCCTCGAGGTCGAATGGTCGCGACGGATCGCTTGTCAGCGTCCAGAGCAGGAGGACTCCCGCGTCTGTGACGAGTCCTCCTGAGACTGCGAGCGATACGAACAAGCCGGCGACCCTGGTCTGTCCGAACTGCTCGACCGCTCGCGAGTACACTCCGCCAGTCGCACCGATCGCGAAGAACAACAGCACCACGGCGACGCCCACCGTGACCGGATGACCGAGGAACATGCTGATCGTCGGTGTTGGCGCCAGGCCGAGCAGGGCACCGAACGGCACGGAGCCTGTCAGCGCCCACAGTGCAGCGGCTGCGAGCAGCCACGGCAGCAACGGAGCCGCGCGTCCGACTCGACGTCCTGGCAGGAGCATAGTCATCCGTCCGTCCTTGTCCGTGGTGGAGAACAGCGGCAGCGTCTCGATGTGCTCCTGCTGACCCTCCGTAGCATCCCTCATCGGCATGGCCCTCCCGAGGAAGATTCTCGCACCTCGAACGGCGGAGGGGGAGTCCCCAAGGAACGGCCGGGTCGATCAACTATAGAATGGAGGAGTTGCTTCCCTTTCTGTATTTCTTCTTCATGAATACTGTATTTGGGTACATCATTTGAAGATCTAGATATCAAGTATCCCTTTTCCATTAATCTGTCAGATATTATTCGTTCGTATTGACGCCGATGATAGTTAGCCATACACACCTTCACCTCCATAATTTTTGTCCACTGTAAATGCCACCGTGTGTCAAAGCTGCCGATCGATGATACCTGCTTTCATATTCGTTTGGTGTAAGGAACAATCCGATCCCCCATGTCGTAAATCACTTGAGGTATATTCAAAGCTGGGATCACTGATGCGCAGTTTGTGTATAACGAGGTTATCAATAAGTTTCTCTTATCATCTTCTGATACTTTGCGGGTGGTGTCAGCGACGCTGGTACAAGCTAACGAGATCAAGCGCGGAGAGCCGTATCACAATTGATGGTACACACAATCAGAAAAAAAATAGTGTTTGATCGTAGTTATATCAGCAGATTAAGACGATAGTGATAGTAGTCCGGCGGAAAAAGGCTATAAAATAAAGCCTTTATTCGCCGCTGTTTTGTTGAACTAACGTTCTCCGTTAACTGTCTTTCCGCAAAGTAGTGTTGATCACCCGGGTATAAAAAAAGATCGGCATGATAGGTCAATGCCGCGAGCTCAAGTGCCGCCTCAAGACCCGTACATTCGGAAGTTCTTCAGTTCCTGATTTGAACATTCTCAAGCTGTAGTTTTCTAGCAGATTCGGTTATTGAATTTTTATTACACCTACGTTATATTCCATATATGAAATACTCAAGATAAGGAGTCTCTCTATGCATACATTATCGAATGTCGAATTCATGCTCCTGCAAATGATCGCGGAACATCGTCAAGCTTCCGGATACGATATTATGAAGTTAGTCGAGCAGCGAGGTTATAAAGAATGGGCGAATATCGGTACAACTTCGATTTATGCAGGATTGAAGAAACTTAGCGATAAAGGATGGATCTCGCCTGAGACATCCGACGAGAAATCCGGCAAGGGGCCAGCGCCTACCCGGTTTGCCCTCACCGAAGTGGGTATACGTAAGCTGAGAAATGAAATTCTTGATAGTCTGTCGTCTACACGGGAACGTGACAACCGCTTCGATCTCGGTTTGGCCGCTTTGCCCCATATCGGGAAGGAAGAGGCCGTCATGGCTTTACGGAAACGACTGGATTTTCTTGGACAAACCTCGATAAAAATAAGACAGAAGTACGAATCACAAGGCGGAGCTAGCTTGCCGCTGAACGTAAGGGCGTTGTTCTTGCATCCATTCAGCTTAATCGAGAGCGAGCAAGCGTTCGTTAGTCGTTTAATACATGAATTATTGGAGGAGGCAAGTAGACATGGACAAATTTATTGAAGGTTTCATTCCTTATCAAGGCGAACATTGCGAAACAACCGCCATGGGCAATTTAATGCAATATGCGGGAGTCCGCTTGTCTGAGCCGATGTTGTTCGGACTCGGGCAAGGGCTTGGATTCATATACTGGGATTCGAAGGGAATGGACTTCCCCTTCATCGGAGGAAGGGTAAAACCGGATAAACTGACCGCTCATCTCGCCGAACGACTCGGCTTGAACGTCAGATATCAAGAAACCTCGTCCGTCAATAAGGCGTGGCAGAACGTCCGAAGCAGCATCGAACACGGCATTCCGGTTGGGCTTAAATTAGATGCCTATTACTTGGATTATTTTAAGAACAAAGTGCACTTCGCCGGTCACTATGCGGTACTTTACGGTATAGATGACGAATACGCCTACATGGCGGACACCAGACAACAGGGTGGACTTGTGAAGACGCGTTTGACAAGCTTGGCCGCTGCCAGAAATGCAAAGGGACCCATGAGCTCCCGGAATCGTTCCTTTACGATCGAGCCAAGCGACGCATTGCTTCCGCTTGTTCCTGCTATACGCGAATCCTTGACCATGAATGCGCATGACTATCTGAACCCGACTATTCGGAATATTGGTAATAAAGGCATTGTTAAAATGAGCAATGAAATCTTGAAGTGGCCTTCTCGCAGCAACAATTTCGAACATGATTTATGTCTTACCGCGACGCTAATGGAGCGGGCGGGAACCGGCGGCGCTTTATTTCGGAATCTGTATAGGGATTATTTGAGAGATTGTGCTGATCGGCTGGAGGACCCGAGGATCGAACAAGCCCACTGTATGTTTACAGAGATCGCTCCCATGTGGGTTAGCGTCTCTGCTTCAATCGACCATGCAGGAAGAACAGGTGATCACCAAGAGCTCGTGCATGCGTCTAAGCTGTTGCTCGAGATTGCGGATAAAGAACGCGCAGCCATGGAGCTATTGTTGTGATAGCCTTATACTTACATTGAACGCAATCATTCCTTTCGGCACGCATGCTTTTACCGAGTGTCAGCTTAAGCACCTCACACGGATTTTATTCTTGTGCAGGTCATTTATTGCTTGGACTTTCTCCCATAATTCTATTGAAATAATTTCTGGGTGTTTGCCGTTTCTTTCAGGCATTTCTTCAAATGTGCCCTTTTACCGAAGATACTATATGTGCCAGGTATACCACCAAAAAGGTAGGTCAGAATATTCCTCAAATTTAAGTAGGGCTGACTGGATTGAACAGGGAGAACGACCTCTATGGCGTTCTCCCTTTTGCTATTGATATAAAGGAACGGACTAAGGATTGAGCTTTAGCCGATCTGAGGGAGAGGTATATAGTTTCAACAAGATTTTCCATTTCCATAGTATGATTATGTTGAGAAAAGATGGAACAAGCGAAAAGGCGGGAGACAATGAACGAATTGCAGAAAGAAGCGCTGGGAGAGATGAAAACAGCCATTCATAAATGGTTTGACGAACGGGAGAATCGAAAGGACGCAGAGGAAGTGGTCTTACGCACCACGCTGCAAGTAGGCATCTTTAACTTTGTCATGCTGGATTATCGGCCGGGCAGGACTAGGGTTGACAGTTCGAAATCTGTGGGGAGTGCCGCAGGCAAAAAGTCGATGAAAGCTTCACCCTTTACGCGGGAGCAGATATTGCATGAGGTTCAGCCCCTGCTGGCGGAAATCGTAAGGGAGAGGCTGGACAAGTTGGAAACGTCGGCGTTGATCAACTACCGTTTTACCTTCCAAGGAACCTTCGCAACGATGGACGGGCTTGTGGAATTAACGGTGCTGGAAACTGTATATGAAGAGAAAAAGCGGCAGCTTCTGGAGCGAATTCAGTCCTATATGGAGGAAAAACTGGAGAAGGGCTCTTACCCGACAAACAGGCGGGAAACCTTCTTTTTGGCGCGCCATCTGCTGGATCCGTATTTATTCCCCGAACCGGAAGTCGCAAAGACGATAGCTATATTTGACCGGATTCAGGAGTTGAATAAAGAACGGGTTGAGACTCTCGCGGAGCATCGAAGAGATATCATTAGGGCTTTGACCGACTGGGCCGAGAATGTATTTTTGCCGCATTACTATGACGTCACCTGTTCCGAATACAGGACCAATGAGTATGTGATCAAGCCGGATGCTGTTTTTGAGAATAAGGATGAACCGAATCAGCCTATCGACCTTCTGTTGTACGGAGCGGTGATGATTATTCGTTACGAGCCGGACTTCAACAAATTCATGGGCCAGACTTTTCTGGAGCTGGCGAAGCAGCTTGGTAGCGGTAAAGCCGCGCGTATGCTGACGGAGGGCAGCGACAGCTTCTCGCAAGAAGACGTCCATATGCGTCATGAATCGGTCGAATGCAAGGCTAACGATGTTTTTTCCCTCTTCACAATCGTTATTCGCAAGGAAGAAGCCGGGGCGTACGAGCGGGCGATTTCGTTTATTCTCTCCCTGCTCCGAAAGGAATTCCCGAAAAGCTATAAAATCAAGTTAAAATCTAGCGTGAGAGAGAATTTACCCATCAAGGGGCTAGCCAAATCGGACACGCACCGATTTTTTGCGAATGCTCTGGCTTATTCCGAGCTACATCCTTTATTGGAGGAATACGCTCGAGAGGCGATGAAAGAGTATGAATGGTACGAGGATACGGAAAGCGAAAGAAGCGTAATGCCGGGCAGTTATGCTGTGTTCGGGCTGGGGCTTTCGTCCGAGCGGTATTTTCCGCTTGTTGAAGCTTACATGGACTTTGTGGATGATGAGCATCAGCTGGTGCATGACAAGTTCACAGTCGTTTTTGCCGAAACCTATGGCATAACGGAACGCTCGACTCCGACCTTGATCGCCTGCCTGCTGCGCTCCCATGATTCGCTAAAGCTGAAGATTCAGCCGGAGCTGGAAAGCGAAGACAAGCTGTCGCTATTCGTACAGCAAATAGAGACTCTGTCGGATGACGAGGCAGAGCGGGTACTGTACCCGATCTGGGGCAAGGCGGAGAAGCTGGCTGCATTGGCTCGCAAGGCGCGGGGAACGCGCAAGGAGCTTATCATTCGTCTGCTAAAGGCAGCGGGTATAGCCTGATGGTGGCTCGGTGAAAGCGGCATTGAAACGTAGGCTTAATGGATAATTACAATGCATAAAAGAAAGGGGGAGAAGAACATGTACATAAGTAAATGGTGGGGAGATTTAATTGGCGGTTCCGATGATTCACTGGCATTAATAGACTATTTGGAACAATTGGACGCAACGGATGTGACGCTCAATCAGATTTTAAAGGACTTGGGTCTGGATGTTCTGCTTTCCGAGGGAGACTTGAAAAACGGCGGAAGTATTGGATTTGATATAAAAAATGCTAACGTCATGTTTCGAGCAGAACTTGATATTGCCTGCTCAGCTCTAATCGATCTTTCAGCCATTGTGTTGGAGTCTCAAAAATCAGGCTATGTCGATTTGCATGATTTGGATGAGGATAGGCAGCCGTGCAAACTTTATATAGATGCCTCTGAAGAAAAAAGGAACCTGCTTCGGGATGAATTGTATAAGTTTTCACGTGATCCGCTGGCTTACGAATTAGCCGAGCTTGTTCCGGCCGATGATATGAGAGAGCTTGCGGAAAAGGCAAAAATAATCGCAGATGAGCTGGTATAAGTTGCATCGTTTGTGATAACGATCCTTTGAATATGGCGATGGGTCATTACAAATAAAGATGGTTGGCGTTTAAGTTTGCCAGGCAGAACACTAAGCTGGCGAGGACCATTAGAATATTAATGGAAGACGGAAGAAAGGGGCTGGTTGTGCCAGCCCCTCTTTCATTTCTTTTTCTCCAACTCCGCCTTTAATCTTGCATTCTCTTCCAACAGCTTTTGAACGTCCGGGACATCCTTGCCGGAAAACCAGCCGTACAAATCGTCTCTTGCTGCATACTCCGGCAATTGATCACGAAGTACCATTTTAATGTGCCGTACATCTTCAACATAATAAGTAGGAATTTGTTCCATGACAGATTGCTTAAACTCTTGAAACTTCTGATAGTACTCAATTGCTGCGAAGTCGTATGGCTTTTGTCTTAATGCTTCATCTGTGACAACAAAAGCAAATCTAGGTTTGCCCGCTTCTCCGGCATACTCATATTCCCACTGTGTATAGCTCTTGGATTCATCAGGAAGCGTTAAACCATAGAATCCTCCGAGAATCAGGATATATACATCGGACTCGTCGATCCATCTCTTCCTAATTTTCATTGGACTTTCCTTGAAAAATTGCTCGATTCCAGCAGGGATATGACCGACTTGAAGTACGGCTTCAACAGCGGTATGTCTTTCCTCAATAAGATCGTAGTAAGTAGACGATATGTAAATTTGCAATTTTTTTCTCATAGGCCCACCCAAATTAAAGAATTAGTATAAATAGAATCTACCACTCACTCACTTTATTTTCCAGTGAAGTGAATCGTTAATTCCTGATCTGTGTTTTTTTATTCTTCAAAGACTTCTAAATTGGCCATTTTTTTCTTTACCTTTGTTAGTTATCCAACCTATGCGAAAAGTATAGATAAAGAGTAAGGAGAAATTCGTAGAGTATTTTGGAAGAAAGCTCGGTATTGTTATTCGATACCGAGCTTATTCATTCCTATGCTCATAATTGGCAAGAGAATGCACATAGCTTATCAGTAGCGGGCGCATAAGTCCTTGCTGGTGAGTGAAGTGGGAGGGAGACAAATGAGCAATGAATTGATAAGGAGTGAAATAGAGAGCAACCTGAAGGCCAAAGTAGCTTCTGATCCACAACTGCACAATGTCTATTTGTTAATCCATTCTGAGAAGCTGGATATCCACTGGCCAATAGCGGCTGGCAATACTGATGGGGGGACAGCCAACCCGAATCAACCCTATCACACGGCTAGTGTGGGCAAGGCTTTTACGGCTGTGATCGTATCGATCCTAGCAGAAAAAGGTCTCGTTACGTTTGACGACCCCATTGCCAACTATTTACCGACTGAGATTCGAAAAGATCTCCACATCTGGAAAGGAAAAGATTACACAAACGAAATTCAGATCAAGCATTTACTCAACAATACTTCTGGATTACCAGATTTCTTTGAAGAAAAGCCGAAGGGAGGGAAAGGATTCCTAGAAGAGATTCTGGAGGATTCTTCACGCTATTGGACGTCGCAAGAAACCATACAATGGTCGAAAAAGCACTTACAGCCGCACTTTGAGCCCGGGAAACGCGTTCATTATACAGACACAGGGTACAATCTGTTAGGGCTCGTGATTGAAAAGGTTACTGCCAAACCATACCACGAAGTTCTCCATGACTACATATTTAACCCCCTTCAAATGAATCACTCTTATTTATCTCAGTATTCCAATCCCGTCAGCAAAAGTGAGCATCCGGTAGCCCATCTACATTTGGACAGGATAAAAATAAATGTAGAAAACTACCGCAGCTTCAGTAGTTTTTACGCGGGAGGACAAACCGTAAGTACAATGGAAGATCAGCTGCGTTTCATGAAAGCACTCGTCCAGAATCAGATGATTAAAAAAGAAACGCTCGAGATCATGCAGCAGTGGAACAACATGCGGATCGGCATGGATTATGGCTATGGACTCATGCGGATGCGTTTTCTTCCGTTCACGCAAAAGTATACGGGATGGGGTCACTTAGGGGCGAGTGGCAGCTACATGCTTTATTTTCCCAATAGGGAGGTATATCTGATCGGGAGCTTCAATCAGACTACGTATCAAGCAAAAGGGATGAACTATCTCTTTTTTCATGTGCTGCGCAAATTAGCGAAGGCAAAACCCCGTCAAGCTTCCAATATTGACAAGTAAACATAAATGCTTGGGAATCCAAGCATTTTTCTTTTTGCTTTTTGTTCATTTCCACTGTATATGGAAATTGAAGTAAAATAGAGGAGTAATCCTATGATTTGAACAAAACAACAACAAAAGAGGTGTGACGATGGTAGAAGAGTTGTCGAATTACCTAAAGAAATGTGACATAGAAGTGGTTGCTGCGGAGGATTTCACGATACCTGCTACAAAGGTAGATAAGCACAGAATCTTGGTCCTGCCTAGCTATAATATACTAGAGATGATAGAAGAAGCGGTAGACGAAGAAGGATCACTCTCTGATTATGTACATAACCAGCTAGAGGAAGTTCATCATCTATCCGTAGAGGATGTCTTTCGGCGAATTGTAAAATCTCGACTTTTGTATACAGACATTTCATCCGAGCTACAAAATTTGGATGGAAAGAACTTTGAAGATATCTATCGGGCATATTCTCTGATATGGGAAGGCCAGGAGCTAATCGATGAACAACTAAGTGAAACAGAGACGGAGTCCTTTCAAATCAGTGAAGCATGGGTACAGGATCGATTAGAGGATGACGCCTTGATTGTCCTGGAATTGCCGCTAGCATCTGGTTATGAAGCGCCGTTGTGGATTCCAATGGGCGGCTTTAATGAATGCCCATTGCCCGTTTACCAGTCCGTTATCGTAAAGCACTGGCAGGAGGTATATGGGATCAGGATTCTCGCTGTGACAGAGGACGCTTGGATTTTTCAAGCCGGTTCAAGACCACAGACCTACCAGGAGGCCCTAAAGCTGGCACAAGAGCATTTCATCTTTTGTCAGTACGTCTTGGATGAGTTTCCTTCCTTAGGGCATTATGCCGATTATTTGATGAAACAGGATGTGTGGTTTTTTTGGTGGGATTAGCTCGCCATATTCCTGAAATATCTCCCGTGTTCCTACAATAAACATAACAAGATACCAAAGAACACTGGGGGAAGGAATGAGCAAATCATGCCTCAAGGAATACATGATGTGGAGCTGAACCTGCCCATCGGGGCGGTATGGCAGTTTGTGAGTATAGTGGAGAATTGGGTTCCACTGGTACCTGGCTACATCAGCCACGAGGTAATCAATGAACGTCGTGTCGCTTGGACGTTTACAGGCGAAATCGGCATCATGAAGAAAACGATCAGCCTGCAAGTGGATATCACTGAATGGACTCCGCCAACTGAGGTGAGGTTCAACCTGACAGGGATCAGCGGGAATTTTACCGGAGAGGGTTATTTCAAAGCGAAGGCACTGGGTGAGGCGCGGACGAAAATGACGGGGTGTCTGGATATCACCGCCCATGGTGTGAAGGGCCCCATGATCAATTCCATTCTAAAATCCAATCTTCCGAAGACAACGAGGGAGCTCGTGGAGGCTATTGGAAAACGTATAACGAAATAGCATCCTTGCCACCAAAACGAAAACACGCCAGCTCGGCGTGTTTTTTTGTGTCATGCACGTTTTGGGAGATAATAAAGGCATTCAAGCGGAATAAGGAGTTCAAAGAGGAAGTGAAGGATTATCACAAGTCGAAAGGAACATTGCCATTTCCGATCAATCAGCCTTTACCTTATGATCTGATCAGGAAAATCGGCCAATACCGAGTATCGAGCAACTTGAAAAAAGCAGAGAGTAAATCACAAAGTCGGCGGAGTTGACGCTTAGAGACGGCGATCCTTATAATTTCTTTATGACAATTCCAATTGTAACCACCAAACTGTATATGCCCCCGCCACGGTTGAAGACCGTTACCCGTCATCGACTGATCGAGCAGTTAAACGAGGGGCTAAACCGTAAACTGACGGTCATTTCAGCACCAGCAGGCTCCGGGAAAACGACACTTGTCAGTAAATGGCTCGCCAGCGGTGATCGACCCTTCGCCTGGATTTCCATGGATGAAGGGGATAATGACCCTGCGTGTTTTCTTACATATCTCTTCACAGCTCTACAAAACATTGACCCGAATATTGGAGCGGGCATATTTCCTTTGCTCCATTCCCCTCAACCTCTACCACTCGAATCGATGATCACGACTCTGCTTCATGAAATAATCGCAGTACCCAACCCTTTTGTTCTAGTCTTCGATGATTACCACGTATTGAAAACGGGGCCACTCGATGATGCCATCTCATTCCTGCTTGAACGCATGCCACCGCAAATACATCTGGTAATTGCGACCCGTGAGGAACCGCGTCTGCCTATCGCTCGGTTACGTGTGCGGAACCAATTGAATGAAGTACGCGCGTCCGATTTGCGCTTTACCTACTCGGAAGCAGCAGAATTTCTGGAGACAGTGATGGGTTTAGAGCTATCACCGGAAAACATCGCTCTGCTCGAAGCCCGCACAGAAGGCTGGATTGCGGGTCTACAGTTAGCGGCTCTTTCCATGAAAGAACAAATAGATATCGCAACCTACCTTCGATCTTTTTCCGGCAGTCACCATTTTATCCTTGACTATCTGGTGGAAGAAGTACTTACCCAGCAATCTGCAAGCATTCAAGCATTCTTGCTGCATACATCCATCCTCGCCCGATTGTCCGGTCCTCTTTGTGACGCCATTTTTGGCGAAAGTGGTATCGGTTCAGGTTCAGGCCAGGAAACGTTAGAATTCCTCGAACGAGCCAATTTGTTTATCGTTCCGCTGGACAGCGAGCGGCGTTGGTACCGCTATCACCATCTTTTTGCTGATTTACTACGGCAGAGGCTCCATCAGCGTTTTTCATCGAAAACAGGAGAGGGCGAACGTATTCTCGCAGAATTACATACCCGAGCAAGCATTTGGTATGAAGACACTGGTCTGGAGATGGAAGCTTTTTACCATGCAGTGGCCGCCAATGATACATCACGAGCAGCGCGACTGGTTGAGGGAGAGAGGATGCCGCTGCTCTTTCGTGGAGGGGTAATCCCAGTACGGAACTGGCTGGAGTCGTTATCACACGAGGAGTTGGATGCAAGACCCGCGCTGTGGGTGATGTACGCCTCTGCCTTGCTGATGACTGGTCAAGTGACTGGCGTTGAACCAAAATTGGTAGCCGCTGAAAAAGCATTACAAGGTTTGAAACAAGAGGCCAGGTCCAGAGATACTCTTGGGCATATCGCTGCTATACGCGCCACATTGGCTGTGAGCAAGCATCAATCAGAGGACATCATGGCCGAGGCCAAGCGAGCTTTAGAGTACCTGCATCCTGACAACTTGCCAGTTCGCACAGCCACTACTTGGTCGCTGGGGTATGCTTATCACCTTCAAGGGAATCGTATCGCAGCCAGTAAGGCTTACCAGGAGGCATTATCAAACAGTGAGAAGATTGGCCATGTCATGATCACCATGATGGCCACGATTGGACTAGCGAAGCTACAAGAGGCAGATAATCAGCTCCATATGGCGGCTGAGACTTATCAGCATGTACGAAAATTGGCTGGTTCTCCTCCCTTACCAGCTGCTTGTGAATCGCATCTAGGCCTGGCCCGGATTTTTTATGAATGGAACGACCTGCGTACAGCGGAACATCATGGTCAACAGTCCATTCAATTAGCACGTCAGCTGGAACAAACGGACAGAGTCGTGGCAACGCAGGTGTTTCTCGCTAGACTGAAGCTAGCACAAGGAGACGTTAGTGGAGCGGCTGCCATGATTGCAAATGCTGAGCATGTTGCTCGCAAGCATGGCTTTATCATGCAGATGCCTCCTATTGCCGAAGCACAAGTCCTTCTATTACTTCAGCAGGACAACCTGACAGCGGCAGCCCGATTGGCACAGAAGCACGACCTTCCCCTGCTCCAAGCCCGTGTACTTCTGGCACAGGGAAATACGTCCGCAGCACTTGCGGTGCTCGAACCATTACTCGAGCAGGCAAGGGCAAAACAGTTAGAGGATGAACGACTCAAGATCATGCTTTTACTAGCGGTTGTTCTGCATGCGCATGGTGATCAAGCAAAAGCTGCGCAAATGGTGAAAGACGCTTTGGTAATAGCGGAGCCGGGTGGCTTCATTCGTACATTTGTCGACGAAGGTATCCCGATGAAAAGGTTATTGTGTGATGCGGAAGTCTATGAAACGATGCCACGTTATAGAGAAAAGCTACTTGCGGAGTGGAAAGAGGAAGAGCCGAAAAGGGAAGGAGGCAATTCGAATCTGCCCCACCATGTTGATTCCCTGATCGAGCCACTTAGTGAGCGAGAGCTTGAAATTTTGCAGCTCATCGAAAAAGGATTATCGAATCGTGACATTGCCCAGCAGCTGTTCCTCGCACTCAGTACGGTGAAAGGGCACAACCGGAATATCTTTGACAAGCTGCAGGTACAGCGGCGTACGGAAGCAGTTGCACGGGCTCGCCAGTTGGGCTTGCTGTAAATTTCAAAACAATACTTAAGTATCTGTATAGCAATACCGTGCTCCCGCTATACTCATGGCAAAGTACAGGTTAGGAGGATGTCAATGAGAGCCGTGGTATGCACGAAATACGGATCACCAGATGTTTTGGAGCTAAGAGAAGTAGAGAAGCCTAGACCTAAGGATAATGAAATCTTGATAAAAGTTCATGCAACAACAGTTACATCTGGAGACTGTAGAATACGAGCCTTCAAAAGTCCGTTCTTGCTCTGGATTCCCATGCGCCTTGTGCTCGGTCTCACCAAACCGCGAAATCCTATTCTCGGTGTCGAGCTATCTGGGGAAGTCGAAGCGATCGGAAAACATGTAACGCGATTTCAAAAAGGCGACCACGTCTATGCATTAAGCGGGATGCGATGCGGGGCGCATGCGGAGTACATCAGTCTGAAGGAAAACGCAATCGTGGGGTTAAAACCGACAAACGTAACACATGAAGAAGCCGCCGCGATTCCTTTCGGGGGAACGACCGCCTTGCATTTTTTTCGAAAAGGAAAGCTGCAAAAGGGACAAAAAGTGCTGATCTACGGGGCTTCTGGATCGGTAGGGACATCCGCGGTACAGCTTGCCAAGTATTTTGGGGCTGAGGTGACAGCAGTGTGTAGTTCTGCCAATTTAGATTTGGTGAAATCGTTGGGAGCCGATAACGTCATCGATTACACGAAAGAAGATTTTACGAAAAAAGAAGAGCGGTATGACATTGTATTTGATGCGGTTGGGAAAGTAACGAAGTCCCATTGCATAAAAGCACTGGCGCCGGACGGGTTATTCCTAACAGTGGATGGGCAAGGGATTGCAAAGGTGCGAACGGAGGATTTGGATTTTCTTAAAGAGCTGATGGAGGCAGGGCAGATAAAAGCGGTTATTGATAGAAGTTATTCGCTGGAACAAGTATCGGAGGCACATAAGTATGTGGAGACAGGGCGGAAGAAGGGGAATGTCGTGATCAAGGTTAGAACATGATGAAATTGTGCCAAAATGAAAGACAAAGGGGGCAACTCTTGTTCAAAGAAAATAATGTTTTAGACTGACTTTCGGAC
>NZ_JABSUT010000005.1:0-493935 GCF_013284285.1 Brevibacillus sp. HB1.4B | reverse complement strand
CAAATCATTTAATGATAGACTCATTAACGCTTTCGCTGTTCAGTTTTCAAAGAGCATTTCGCGCTATCAAGCGCTCCGTTTCATTTCCCTACTACAGATTATGTAGTGGTGCCGGCGATAGGACTTGAACCCACAACCCCCTGATTACAAGTCAGGTGCTCTACCAATTGAGCTACACCGGCATTTGTTTGTTTTCGTTGTGTGCGTTTCGTGTGTGTCCCGCTCACGAGATTTAATATAGCACGTATAAATTTTAAATGCAATAGAAAATCTAAAATAATTTCATTCAGAATAAAAATCGAACAAAAAAAGAGCAGTGGAACGACTCCCCCACCGCTCTTTTCTTCTATATATAATATTAACCCGCTCGAAAGCCCTCTCCCAACACTTCCTGAGCAGGGCACAAAATAATGAAGGCATCCGGGTCCACGGAACGCACCATGATTTTCAGCTTACTCACTTCACTTTGGCTAACCACTGCCATGAGCACCTTACGCGCGTCGCCGGTATATCCACCAGCACCATCCAACAAAGTGACGCCACGATCCAAATCATACAAGATGGTTTCTCTCAGCGTATCTGTTTCATTCGAAATGATATAAGCGACCTTGGAAGTATTCCAGCCCATCTGAACAATATCAATCGTCTTGCTGGTCACAAACAACGCGATAAGTGCATACAATGCTTTTTCCGGATCGAATACAATCCCCGCAAACAAGATCACTAGTCCATCAAATACAGCTACACATGCACCCAAGCTAAATCCTGAATATTTGTGGAGGATTTGTGATGCAATGGAAAAACCGCCCGTCGATCCTCTCCCCCGAAACACGATACCTATCCCAAGCCCTACCCCGATTCCCCCATAAATACTTGCCAGCAGGAGGTTCGTCGTTAACGGCTGTAGGTGACTGGTCAGCATGACACACAACGGGAGAACAATCGAACCAACCGCCGCCTTCATACTGTATTGCCGATCGAGTAGTTTAAATCCTAATAGAAACAAAGGAATATTCATTGCCCATTGCACGACTGCTGGAGAAAAGCCAAACAAGTTATGCAAAATCGTAGACAGCCCAGAAACGCCTCCAGAAGCAATTTGGTTTGGATTCAGAAACAGATTGAAACTTGTTGCCAATACTAGCGATCCTAGAACCAGCATGCCGTATTCGAGTATTTTTCGCTGCGGACTGTTCATCTGGATTGCGGTTCGTCTTTTTCGTGCCACATGGTTCCACTCCTGACATTATCACGTAAGCAAAATCCGCACATACACTACCATGTTTTGGTCGAAAAGAAAACCCCTATTTCCTCATCCCTCTTATGTAAGATTTACGCATCCCCCAGAAACATGCACGCGCAAGCCAAGAGCTGGATAAGATATGGAAAGAAAAAGTTGACTGCACACAAAATAAAAAGGATAATTACAATATAGTAATTATTATAATCTAAGAATGAGGTGACCTGTAATGGATCATCATATTGTCAGTGTCACACAACAAGTAAAGCATCTAGGAAAAAGATTAACCATCCAAAGAAGAGCCGTACTCCTTCTTATGCTTAGCAATCGGAAATACTATACAGCCAAAGACGTTTACCATGCTTTAAAAAACGAGATGCCAAACATCACACTCTCAACCGTTTACACCAGCCTGCGCTTTTTCGTGAAAATGGGTATTCTCAAGGAGCATGTTCACCACGACTCCCCCAATCAATTTGAATGTGTGGTAACCATGGACGACATTCAGTTGCCAGAAGTCATTTGATTCCTACTCCTTTTCCTCAACGCAAAAAACTCCTGAAATCATCAGGAGTTTTTTTGTATGCTGTCAGCTATTAAAAATCAAAGTTATCCGGGTCTGGACCAACTCGGTGATTTTGGTTCAGCGCATGAATCATTTCCATGTCTTCTTTCGACAGTTCGAAATCAAATACGGATGCATTCTCGACGATTCGATGCTCCTTGGTCGACTTTGGAATGGTCACAACGCCATTTTGCAAATCCCAGCGTATAATGACTTGAGCAATGGACTTCCCGTATTTTTCTGCCATACCCTTTAGTACTGGATTGTCCAATAGTTGTCCTTGCATCAGCGGAGACCATGCTTCAAATTGAATTCCTTGCTCCTTGCAGTAGGCACGCAGTTCATCTTGGGACAGGCGCGGATGGAATTCCACTTGGTTCACCATCGGCTTAATCTCAGCGTCTTTAAGCAGTTCCTCTAAATGATGAACGTGGAAATTGCTTACCCCGATGGCTTTTACCAACCCTTTTTTGTATAGCGTCTCTAATGCTCTCCATGCTTCTTTGAACTTTCCTTCTACCGGCCAGTGAATGAGGTACAAGTCCAGATATTCCAGCCCGAGTTTTTTCAGGCTCGTCTCATATGCTTCCAACGTGGACTCATACCCCAAATCCGAATTCCATACTTTCGAGGTAACAAAAAGATCTTCTCGCGTGATGCCCGCTTCCTGCAAGCCTGCACGGATTCCACGGCCAACACCTTCTTCGTTGTTATAAATAGCGGCTGTGTCGATACTGCGGTAGCCGTGCTTGATTGCTGTTTTTACAGCTTGCTCGAGCTCCTGACCTTCCTCTACTTTAAAAACACCTAGACCTACCCAAGGCATTTTTACTCCGTTGTACAGCGTAGTCGTATCTTGCAAATGTTTTGGCATAACTTGTCTCCTCCATCCATGTTCTCTATGTTAGTATGACTGTTTCCAGTCACCCAATGTGCTTCATGTCGTTTGACAAGTGTTATTATGAGAGAAACTAACCAAAAGAAAAAGTACGCACTTTTTTGTGTGATAGGCACCAAAAAGTACCTATCATTCAGGAGGAAATCAACTGTGAAGAAGAAGTATAACATATCAGTGGAAGCCACACTCGAAGTCATCGGCGGTAAATGGAAATGTGTTATTTTGTGTCACCTGACTCACGGAAAAAAACGTACGAGTGAGTTGAAAAGACTGATGCCGGGTATTACGCAGAAGATGCTGACGCAGCAACTGAGAGAGCTTGAAGACGATGGCATCATCAACCGGATTATTTACAATCAGGTTCCGCCAAAAGTGGAGTATGAGCTCAGTGAGTACGGCTGGACCTTGAAAAGTATTCTCGATTCGCTCTGCTTATGGGGCGAAAAGCATATCATTAAGGAATACGGCGACAAGTATGCTGTATTGGAAGAAAGTATCTTAAATCAATAATAGAATGGGAGTAGGTGAAGTGGCTTGGGAGCAATCGAAACGCCTGTATTACGTAAATTGGGCAGCTCAGACCTGATGCTTTCTCCTCTAGGCCTAGGCTGCTGGCAGTTCAGCAATGGACAGGGAATGGTGGGGAAGTTTTGGCCTGTCATTGGACCTCACGATGTTTTACAAATTGTGCAGACGAGTTTGCGTGGGGGCATAAACTGGTTTGATACTGCGGAAGTATACGGCAAAGGTCAATCAGAACAGATGCTGGCAAAAGCCTTAAATGCCGGGCCACTAGCGGATTCCGCTCATATTGCGACGAAATGGTGGCCTGTCCTGCGCACCGCCAAAAGTATCGGGAATACAATCGACGAACGCATTCGTTTGCTCGATAACCGCACCATCCATTTGCATCAAGTCCACCAGCCCTACTCCTTGTCTTCTGTTGCAAGCGAAATGAATGAAATGGCCAAGCTCGTCAAGCAAGGCAAGATTCAGAACGTGGGCGTCAGTAACTTTTCCGCCAAAAGTATGCGAGAAGCCGATCGCGTATTGCGCGAGCACGGTCTGCGTCTTATCTCCAATCAAGTGAAATACAGCCTGCTGGACAGAAGGATCGAACAAAACGAGATCCTGGATACGGCAAAAGAGTTGGGCATTGCGATTATCGCCTATTCTCCGCTTGAGCAAGGGATTCTAAGCGGCAAATTTCATAAGAATCCAGCCCTTGTCCAGTCCATTACAGGCCCCCGAAAATGGACATCCGCCTTTCGTTCTGCCGGGCTAAAAAAGTCTCAGCCCCTCATCACGGTCCTCGAGGAGCTGGCACACAGATACGATGCATCCGCTACACAAATCGCCTTGAACTGGTTGATTCACGCTCATGGTGAAACGGTCTTTGCGATTCCAGGCGCTTCCAAAGTCCATCATGCGGAGGAAAATGTCAAGGCCATGCGCTTTTCTTTGACTTCGTCTGAATTGCAAGAGATCGATGCAGCCTCCAAGCAAGTTTTAGCTATCAACAAATGAAAAAGCTGCCGATCTAATCGACAGCCAAAATGGCGTAGCCATACACAGCTCTTCCCAGTAAGCCTAGTGTGTTCAGAGCGGACTGAGCGGTTACATCTTTGGATAAGGCCGTAATGGAAAAGCAGCGATTGTTCGTATACAGCAAGCCTACATCATGCTGTCTACCGGTATCCCAGCCCGATTTACACGGCAGTTCCCATGCAGGATAATTGGATTCTTCCTCGCTTGGCAATTGGGACGGCAGACCATTACGGACTTGCTGCTTTTTCATAATGGCGATCATCTCTTTACAGGCATGCTCAGACAAATAACTGCCCGTTGCCATTTGACCTAGCATACTCGCAACATCTCCAGCCGTTATCTTATTGTTTTCTGTGATGTCGAGTGGATAAATCATCAGCTTGCGTGAATAACAGCTTTGGCGCATTCCCAGATCGATCATAGTCTGGTCGATCTTCGCTTTTCCTACCAAATCAATCAGCATATTTGTCGCCGTATTGTCGCTCTGAATAATCATGAGGGTCACCAAGTCGCGAATCGTAAGCTTCAAGCCTGGAGATAGCGCGTACAAAATCCCCGATCCCCCAACCAAATCCTCTTGGCGTAGAACAAGCGGATCATCCAATCGAAAATGCCCTTGCTCACTTGCCGCGAAAACGGCTGCCATGATCGGCACTTTGATCACACTCTCCGCAATAAACAGCTCGTCCGGTACATGTTCAAAACGGGTTCCTTTAGCTGAGCCTTGCTCCTCCACAACGACGCCCCAAGTCCCCTCCGCTTGTCCGATAATGGCCGACAACCTTATTTCCAGCTCCACAGCTTTTCTTCCTTTCTCCTGTTGGCTTATTGTTTCTTGCCGCTTTCTTTTTATCATACTATTCCGAAAACGAATCAGACAAGAGACTACACCTGCTTACGTTTCGTTTATCCATCCTGAACTTGGAAATAATACGTAAGATAAACCTACGGACAAGGTGAGACTTCATGCAGAACTCCGATAAGATTGGCAGCCGTCAATTTGTCATCCTCGTCACATTCATCACCATAGGAGATTCCATCCTGATCTTACCTTCCGTACCTGCGACTGAAGCAAGTCACGATGGATGGCTATCAGGATTGATCGGCATGGTACTGGGGCTAGCCATCGTATACTTGTTTTGTGTAGTCGGTCGCATCTACCCCGAACAAACGCTGATTGAAAAGAGCAAGCTCATATTTGGGCGTTGGCTCGGCACGTTCTTTTCTCTCTTCTTTTTGGGAGCTATTTTAATCAACGGCGCTGTCTATATACGGACGATTGGGGAATTCATGACCACGCACATCATGAAAGCAACACCCATCCATGCTGTCATGTTTCTATTCGTTGCCTCCGCCATATACGCTGTTCGATTAGGCCTTGAAGCTTTTGCACGGACCAGCGAAATTTTTTTCCTCTGGTTTGTCCTTACGTTCGTTATGTTTTTACTTTTGTTAAGCCCTCAGTTCCAATTCGAGAACCTTTTCCCCTTCATGGAAAATGGCATAAAGCCCGTCATAAGAGGAGTATTTGCAGTCACGGCTTTTCCCTTCTCGGAGCTGGTTATTTTTCTCATGATCACTCCGCTCCTCGATGCAAAACAAAAGCTCACGTCTGCTTTTTTGCGCGGAGCCATTTACGGTAGTCTTTGTCTACTTGCCGTCATCTTCTCATCGCTTTTGGTGCTCGGCCCGGAATTGGTTTCCCGTGAGACATTTCCGAGCTACTCCCTCGCCAAACGAGTCCATGTAGGAGAGTTCTTTCAAAGGCAGGAAGCAATGATGGCTCTCATGTGGTTTGTCTCCATTTATTTCAAAGTCGTACTGTATATGTATGGTTTCTGCGTGGGTATAAAGCAGCTTCTCCATTTAAAGGAGCATCAGTCGCTCACCATGCCCATTTGTATCTTATTTGTCGCCATCGCGATTATCATCGTTCCAAACGGAGCTTTTTTATACGAAACGTATACGTATTGGCCATTCTTTGATTTAACAAAAGGCTTCCTGTATCCGCTGATTCTCATCGTCGGTTATTGGATACGGAAGCAAATAAAAAACAAGCCGGCATCCTTCCAGAAATAAGATGTCGGCTTGTTTTTGCTTATAGTAGTTGTTTGATGGCTGCCACTCGCTCTGCATCGACGTATCGGAGAGCCTGTCCTTCTTCTCGTACTGCCGATCCAAAATGAACCTCTTTGACACCCGTACGTTTCACGAGGTCTCCCACGTTAGCCAGCGACAATCCGCTTCCTGCCAAAATCGTGAGCTGTGTGTTCTCCGTCAGCTTGACGAGCTGCTCGATGCAATCAGCTCCCTCGATGGCCGTTTTTTTACCGCCAGAGGTCAGAATGGTACGAACTTGGGGATATTCCAGGAGAATACGCGCTGCTTCGATTTGATCTACAGCATCATCAAAAGCACGGTGGAACGTCACATTCAAAGCACCTGACTCTCCAAGCAACAACTCCAATCCCCGCTGATCGAGTCTATTTTCTGGAGTCAGCATGCCAAATACGACACCTGCTGCCCCAAGCTCACGGATGATACGTACATCCTGCCGCATGACCGCAAGTTCTTCTGCTGTATAGCAAAACGATTGGCTATGCGGTCGCACCATGACGTTTACCGGGATGGAAACCGCCTTGACCACTGCGTCAATCAATCCCCAGCTCGGAGTAATGCCTCCCTCCAAAATTCCCGAGATGAGCTCCAGCCTGTCAGCTCCACCCTGCTCTGCACGTTTTGCATCCTCAACTGAAGTCGCAATCACTTCCACTAGCATGATACTTCGCCTCCGTTATTAGCATTTGTTCAAGACAAAAACTGGTCGTTTCTCCCCTACCACCAACTGATTATCGTTTTTAATGGCTTTTGGCGCCAGCGCATGCAGTCGGTCGATGGTTTCCTGATTCTCATACTGAATCTGCTCCAAGATCGATGCAATAATAAGCGGCCATACTAATTCAGAGCCATTCAGTACCTTAAGCGAGAAGCTGAGTCTCTCTTTTTTCAAAGCAAAGCCGTATACGCCCATCGCTCCGCCTTTGGCGATTATATTTTCATCCATTAAAAGCGCTGTACAGATGAAGTTGTGACTGGCAATGATCTCGGGACTGCTCGTCATCCAGCCTGTCACTCTCCCTACAGCCTCACGCGTCATGTGATCCTCGATCAGATCCGGGCACGCGAGCTTTAGATATGCGATCGCCAGATGCTTGAGCGGCAGCGCAAAAACCGGGAAGCCACAGCCGTCGACGCTGAGCTGAACCTGCTCTTTTGGATAGTCAGCCAGGTTGGCAAACACCTCTAATGCCTCCTGTTGCGCTGGATGCTCTGCCTTGTAGTAATCATGAGTGGAATATCCTTGATCCTTTGACAACGCCAAGTACCCCAAGTGCTTTCCTGCACAATTATGAAAGAGCCTGCGTTTTTCTATGCCTTGGGACAAGCAAGCAAACTTCGGCTCCTCGTTGAGCGGATAAGTCGGGCAAGTGAGCAATTCGTCTTCCTGAATGCCGGTCTTTCGTAAAATCGACTCCAAGCCTTCCATATGATAGACTTCACCACGATGTGAGGCCGCAAAGAGTGCTGCTTCGCTGCTGTTCAGTCCGAATTTTTCATCAATTTTACGTTTAGCGATGGGAATGGCTTGAAAGGGCTTCGCTGCGGAGCGCAATAAGGTGATATGGTTCTCATCGCCTACCCGATAAGCCACCTCTCCTTTTTCATTTACGCCGCACACGATGCCGTTATGTACGTTCTCCAGAATGCCGCCGCGATATTCTTCCACGAAAGGGACATCTCTCATCAAAATCACCCGCTCCACTCCATGTTGATCGATTATGAAAAAAACACTAGCAGTAGCACCCTCCATCCGTCAATCTTTTTCCAAGCGATAATCCCCCCACTTTGGCGCTGATTGTTGTATAATGTCTCAAGGTGCCCATTTGGGTTCCACAAATAAGAAATCCGTGCATCTGCACGGGAGAGGTTCGCGAACTCCCTCTATAAAAAACTAAGCAGGATAACAGTACCTTTCTTTGGTATTGTTTTTGTTTTTTTGATGGAAAGTTCAAGAACTCTCTTTCTTCTAATTCAATCAAAGTGTGTGTTCAAAAAGTCGGCTTTTCAGCACCGAGAAAGTGGTGAGAACCTGAAAAAGGAGGAGCGGAGTGTAGGGAACCTACATGAGCACCGGACTTCGAAGGTGGACGCCAGTTTCGATGTCGAATCAGCTTTCAGAACGACTTCGTGATCAAAAGACGACTTTTTGAACCACCTCTACAAGGAGATGGAGAGCAATGAAAAAGGAAAAAGCCGTCGTTGTCTTTAGCGGAGGTCAGGACAGCACTACCTGCCTGTTTTGGGCGAAAGAGCAATTCGGCGAAGTAGAAACCCTCACGTTTGATTACGGGCAGCGACACAAGCTGGAGATCGAGTGCGCCCAACAAATTGCCGCAGAGCTCGGCGTCAAAAACTCCGTATTGGACATGAGCCTGTTAAACCAGCTCGCGCCCAATGCACTCACCCGCACAGATATTGACATTACCCAGGAAGAAGGCCAATTGCCATCCACGTTCGTCGACGGACGCAACCTGTTGTTCCTTTCCTTTGCGGGCGTTTTCGCCAAGCAACGAGGAGCACGTCACTTGGTTACCGGTGTATGCGAAACGGATTTTAGCGGTTATCCCGACTGCCGTGACGCCTTTATCAAATCACTGAATGTGACGTTGAATTTGTCGATGGACTATCCGTTTGTGATTCACACGCCGCTCATGTGGCTGAACAAAGCACAAACGTGGAAGCTGGCGGACGATCTGGGTGCCTTCACCTATATTCGCGAAAATACCCTCACCTGCTATAACGGCATCAAAGGAGACGGCTGTGGCGAATGCCCTGCCTGCCACCTGCGAAAAGCCGGACTGGACACTTATCTTTCCGAGAAAAATCAACCTGGAGAACAAGCCTGATGAGCGCGAACTTTGATTTTCGTATCGTCGATCGCATGCAGGCACTGGGTACTCATATTCAAAAATCACAGCTTCGCTACCATAACAAACGCGTTTTGGTAAGCAAGGAATTTACTTTTGACGCTGCACATCATCTGCACGCCTATGAAGGAAAGTGCAAAAATCTCCACGGGCATACGTACACGGTCGTCTTCGGCATCAGCGGCTTTCCGGACGAGATCGGACTCGTGATCGATTTCGGTGACATCAAGCAAATCTGGAAAGAGCACATCGAAATTTATTTGGATCATCGTTATCTGAATGAAATGCTCCCTCCGATGAATACCACCGCCGAAAATATGGTCGTGTGGATTTTCGAAGAGATGGAAAAGCAATTGCAGTCAGATGCCTACCGCGACCACTACAACGGCGCTCGGGTGGAGTTCGTTCGCCTGTTCGAGACACCGACCAGCTATGCAGAGGTAAGACGGGAGTGGATGATGGAATGATCCCGGTCTTGGAAATATTCGGCCCTACGATTCAGGGCGAAGGAATGGTTATCGGACAAAAAACGATGTTTGTGCGAACAGCTGGCTGTGACTATCGTTGTAGCTGGTGCGACTCCGCTTTTACCTGGGATGGATCTGCCCGCGATGAGATCCAGCAAATGTCTCCCGAGGCTATCTGGGAGGAACTCACTCGTTTGGGCGGGGACCGTTTTTCCCATGTCACGATCTCCGGGGGAAATCCTGCGCTTTTGACTGGCATCGGCGACTTACTCGCCCTGTTGAAGGAGCATGGCATTCGCACAGCAATCGAAACACAAGGCAGCAAGTGGCAAGCGTGGCTTCCACTGATTGACGACATTACGATTTCACCCAAGCCGCCTAGCTCCGGGATGGAAACAGATTTTCAAGCGCTTGATCGAATTGTACACGAGCTTTTGGAACAAAAACATCCAGGACTTAGCCTGAAAGTGGTTGTTTTCGACAACGCCGACTTTGCCTATGCACGCACCATTCATCAGCGTTTTCCAGAGGTAACTTTCTACTTGCAGCCAGGAAACAGTGATCTGACGGACGCTGATACGCCTCGGCTTCGGGATAAGCTTTTGGAGAGCTTTGAATGGCTAATCGATCATGCGATGGCGACACCTGACATGAATGACGCGAAGGTTCTACCTCAACTACATGCGCTTGTCTGGGGCAATAAACGAGGCGTTTAAACGATATTTTACTCACATGGAAGAAAAGAGGACTGTACTCATATGGCACATCAACAAGAACGCGATTTATCCTCCCTCACTCTTTTAGGGAATCAAGGCACAACGTACAACTACTCCTATGACCCGAGCGTATTGGAGTCTTTTGACAACAAGCATCCGTACCGTGATTATTTCGTAAAATTCAACTGCCCGGAATTCACGAGCCTGTGCCCGATTACCGGTCAACCAGACTTTGCGACGATCTATATTAGCTACATTCCTGACATCAAAATGGTAGAGAGCAAATCGCTCAAGCTGTACTTGTTCAGTTTCCGCAATCACGGCGATTTCCACGAGGATTGCGTCAACGTCATCATGAACGATTTGATCAAGCTGATGGACCCGCGCTACATCGAGGTATGGGGCAAGTTCACTCCGCGCGGCGGTATCTCGATCGATCCGTATTGCAACTACGGGAAACCGGGGACAAAGTACGAGGAGATGGCGAGTCATCGGATGATGAATCATGATATGTATCCGGAAAAAGTGGATAATCGGTAGAGCCAACAGGTTATGAAAAAGGAAAAACCCTTATTGTAAATAAGGGTTTTTCCTTTTTCAATTGGAAACCAGGCTCGCGATTGTTGGTGTGACTCTACTCCTTCTGCTACGGTTTACTGCGGAAGGAGGTGATTACTATGACCAAGCATCTGTATTTTTACGCAAGTTTCGAAGATGCAGCGCGACTCAATCGGGAGTTGATTCAGCTGGGCTACAGGAATTACTATCTCGAGCCGCACGAACACCTAGTTGCTTTTGTTTTCGAGCCCGTTACCGAGGTGAGTCACGCCATCTTGAGACACTTGTTTGATGCAGATGATCTGTCACACTTAGAAAACTAACGCTGCAGGGCTGGTGCTCCTCAAAGGGGCATCAGTTCCTATTCCTTGGTTGCCTGCTGTTTTCAGCTTTGATGGGCTGCCTAAGTACTCCTTTAAAAGGGGCGCTTTTTAGATATTATTTCCCACCTGAAAATATTGCTAATTTTTGGGTGTAAAGGTAATGTATTGTTGAATATAAATAAATTGGAGGTTATGACATTGAAAAAATTTATCCAATCCACACTTCTCGCATTTTCTGCCATGCTTGTTATTCCGACAAGCGCAATAGCTAGTAGTACCCAACCTCAGTCTACAGAGGCGATTGCTCCTGTTTCGAAGACCACAGAAGTTTTGCGTTACACTAAATTAGAGAGTAGAAGCTCACTTGACTCTAAATGGTTCGATATTCAGTCACCTGGAAAGATTACTGTTCATGTAACGCAGAAAGGCAGGCTTTCCTCCATTAAACCCAACTTGACCTATCGAATCTTGAGTGCAGATGGTTCTAGTCGTCCATTAGGTACTGGACGTTTTGAGGGTAGCGGATCCTTTACTTTTACAAGCACCAAAGAATTACCCGTAGGAAAATACTATATATTGGTATCGAACACTGGAATCGGGAGAGCAGTGGGAACCGTGTCGGTGACAATTCCTTAAATATTCGGATTATTTATGGAGGCTTTCGCATATGAAAGCCTCTTTTCTCTACGCAACTAGTTGCTAACGGATACTTACTCTAGACACGTAACCACGTAACGATTGTGTTCATCTCTCGTTCATATTCAACGTTTACACTTACAAGCGTAGTCAAAAGAAATGAACAGGAGATGATCTTACGTGTTAGCAGCAGCGGTGATTTTTATAAATCTTGCTCTCATTGCCTATACGATTGGAGTATGGGGCGAAAAACGTTCTGGAGAGCTAAAGTCGAAACACCTTATCTTTTTTGGTTTGGGTTTAGTATTCGACACGATTGGAACAACGTTTATGAAATTGCTCGCAGACGGTTCCAGCTTGAATTTGCATGGCATTACCGGGTTGATCGCTTTGATTTTGATGTTTTTCCATACAGTGTGGGCCTGTGTCGTTCTATGGAAAAAGAAAGAACATCAAATCAAGCAATTCCATAAATTTAGCCTAATCGTATGGATTCTATGGCTTGTACCTTATTCCATTGGAGTGGCTTTAAGCTTTATGAAATAGGACTACTCTCCATTTCGCTCCGCATGCGAACAATCTACCCTTCCCTCCACCCTCTCAACTGATGAGAGGGTCATTTGCTTTTCTCTCGGCTGTTCAACATATCGTCAACTTTGCCTAGCATTCGACAATATCTCCTACAGTAATGAGAATGACAATAGTATAAAATGGAATAAATTGATATTTTTAGTAATATACAACAATTGATTACTACTCGATGAACGTTTTCTAAATAACATTCACCATAAAGAAAGGTTGATGCTCATGTTTAAAAAAGCACTTATTATCCTGTCATTAAGTTCAGTCGTCGTAGTACCCTCTCTAGCCACACAAGTCCAAGGGGCAGCACTCCCTACACAGGAAAAGGCAACCACCTACGCTTCCAATAAAAAAATCAGAAACGCCATGTATGGGGAAGAAATCTGGGTGTCGCTTACCTCCCCTATTCCAGCCGGATGGGTTATCGTTAGAAGTTTAGGAACGCAGAACCTGATCAGGAATGTGAACGGTGCTTCTTATGGCGCGGAGGTAGAGGTGCTGCTAGCTTCGCCTATCCCAAACGGATGGGTCATGGTTCGAGCCTTTAGAGGATCGAATGTAATCAAGAATATGAACGGTGCTTCTTATGGTACGGAGATAGAGGTAATGCTCGCCTCGCCTATTCCAATCGGATGGGTCATGGTTCGAGCCTTTGGAGGATCGAATGTAATCAGAAATGTTGATAATGCTTCGTACGGCACGGAGGTAGAAGTGATGCTCGCTTCGCCTATCCCAAAAGGATGGATCATGGTTCGAACCTATGGAGGATCGAATGTGATCAGAAATGTCAATGGTGCTCCTAACGGAACACAGATTGAGGTACTGCAAGCCTCACCTGTTCCTGAAGGATGGATCATTATCAGTTCAGGTGGAAATTCGAAAGTGATCAGGAAAGTTGGCTAAAACAAAGCGCACATGACATACATCTAGTCCGCAGGCTGACGTCGAAATGCAATCGGCATCAGCTTGCGGGCTTTTCTTTAATAAGTTTCCATCAATCGTGGAATATATAAGGGAAGCAAATTCCTAAGGAGGCCACTGATGAGCACGTTTTACGAGAAATATGGTGGGGAAGATACGGTCGCAAAAGTAGTGGACTACTTTTATGATTTAGTTTTAGCTGATGACACCGTGAACCACTTTTTCAAAAACACCGATATGGAAAAACAGCGTAGACACCAAACAAAGTTCATCAGCTATGCCCTCGGTGGTCCAAATCAATACACAGGACACTCCATGGCAAAGGTTCACGAAGGGATGAATCTGCAACCCATTCATTTCGATGCCATCGTTAGGCATTTGCGTGATGCCCTGACTCACTTTGGTGTCAGCGAAGAAGATATTTCCGATGCTCTGAGCAAAGTAGAGTCACTACGGGAGGACATCTTGTATAAATAACCGAGTATCAAAATGCTTGATGCCATGATTCAGGGAACCCCTTCCGTTCCCGGAACAGAGCCAACAAACAGACTGACACCTCAACCCAGTGGATTACGTTCCTCTCAGTGGCCCTTCGCTTTCGATTGGCCATTTTTAGTTTGTTCATACACATTTTGTAAAACTCTTAGCAACTCTATTTTCTTCATTACGTATATGATAGGAGCAACCTATTAACAATGGAGGCAGATTCGAAAATGGAAGATCAATATTTTGTTGGCTGGGGTACATTGGCCCTCATCAACGCTGGACTAGCTCAAGGAAAAAATCGTAGCGGCCTTAATTGGTTTTTTCTCTCTTTATTCCTCGGCCCTATCGCAACGCTAATCATTGTAGTCTGGGAAAAATTGCCTGAACAGAAAGACTTGTCACAGTGAGCATGAAGGAGGCACGCATGATGCAAATCCGAAATGTACAAGAGCAAGACTACCTTAAAGTTATTTCGGTCCTCAACGACTGGTGGGGTGGGCGACAAATGTCTGATATGTTACCCAAGCTGTTTTTTGTCCATTTCCAGTCAACGAGCTTTATTGTTGAAGAGAATGGAGAAGTCATCGCTTTCCTCATCGGGTTCTTGTCCCAGACGTTCCCTGGAGAAGCTTACATTCACTTCGTTGGGGTACATCCGGACAAACGAAAGGATGGATGGGGCCGCGAATTATACCACCATTTCTTTCAAACCATAAAACAAAAAGGATGCGATACGATTCGATGCATTACCTCTCCTGTTAATAAAGGTTCAATCTCCTTCCACACCAAGTTAGGTTTTACAGTTGAAAAAGGAGATAAAATGGTGGATGGAATCGTTGTGACTTCTAATTATGATGGAAATGGAAACGACCGGGTTTCGTTTGTTAAAAAGATTTAATCTGATTGAAACGTTTTATCCTTTTAAACGTAATTACAGTTAAATTACCCCAAAAATAACAGGTGGTTCTCATGCTTAAGGCACTTGGTTTTGGAGCTGCTTTGCAGATCCTCTGTATGATCATAGCAATAAAGACGGGGAACATCGATCAAGCTGGCCATTATGCGGAGTACCTTGCATTCGGTCTCCTTACGCTAGCTGGATTAATGGTTTATAACGCCCTTAGCGCCCCCTCAGCCTATTACAAAGAACATGAAGTGCAAGATTATAAAAGCAGATGGAAATGGACTTTTTATTTCCTGCTCGCCTCTGTCCCCAGTGGCATTTTTGCTGTCATCTTTTTCAGCTTTTTTGCTTAATTCCTTTTGCTTCCCAAGCTTCTCTTTTCATTTACGTAACCAAAAAGCACCACTTCACGTACTAATCAATAGCCACACCAAAGTAATCTGTCACGTGGAAGGATGCGGTCTGATTTGAAAAGCGTAAAAGATATATGGGGCTGGACCAAAACGTTGGGCATCTCCCTTTCACTCGCGATGCTGGTTAACATATTTGTTCTCCAACCTTTTAAAGTGAATGGACAATCGATGGTGCCCACTTTGCAAAACGACGAACGCATCTATGTGTCGAAATTGTCCCACACATTCTCTTATCTCCCTGAGTACAACGATATTGTCGTGATCGACAGCCGTGTAGACCGAGATCGTACGTTACAAGATGACATCCTTGAAAATCCTCTCCTCATGCTCGCCATGGGGAAAAGCGATGCCAAAACATTCTGGGTAAAACGAGTCATTGGCAAACCCGGCGATACTTTGGAGTTTAAGAACGAGAGCCTGTATCGGAATGGACAGTCGTTAAATGAGCCGTACATAAAAGAAAAGATGGTCAACGTACCTGATGCCAAAATCGTCATACCGGAAAACCATGTGTTTGTGATGGGAGATAATCGTAACAATAGCGATGATAGTAGAGTCATTGGCGTGATTCCACTCGATCATATCATGGGGAAAAAACTGTTTTAATCAGACGAGAGCCTTTTCCAATGAGGAAGGCTCTTTTGCTTTTAGTCTTCTGCATTTGCAAGTTATTGAACGCATAGACGAATGTCCGTTTCGAAACGCCCGACAAACGCATTTACTAGTGATAAATGCATGCAAAGGGGCGTTTCTTAATGAGCTCTCAGCACTCTCATTCATTACGCTTTATTCGATTTGCCGATCGGCCCGGGCATTTTCATGGATATGATACACTGACTAGCATTTCGGATCGTCATCGTCACCGAATACGTGGCAGAACGTCTCCGCCAGAAGGAATGAGAGATCAGCATGTCCATTATTACGAAGGAACCACTACGTTTAATGATGGACATGTGCATCACTACAGGGGATGGACGGGTCCGCCTATTCCGCTGCCGGACGGAAGTCATTACCACGAGTTTTCAGGGCAAACCACTTATGATGACGGGCACACCCATTACTACCGGGGTGTAACCAGCGAGGCCCTCTCTTAAACGAAAAAGGCTATCCCTCTCCGGAACAGCCTGTCTTCCTCTTCTTATATTTCCATCACAGACGCCAACGGACAGTCCAATGTATACAGGTTGCGATACCTTGGATTGTCCTGATACAACTGCTCATGTGTCCCTCGCATCGAGATGACTCCCTGCTCCATAAAAATAACCTCGTCCATTTGCTCTACACCGCTCAAGTGGTGAGTCACCCAAATGAATGTTTTCTCGTGCAAGACACGGAAGATCGTTGCCATGAGATCGCGTTCAGTCAACGGATCTAATCCCACCGTCGGCTCATCAAGGAGAACAATCGGCTTGTTTTGCAACAAAATCCGGGCAAGGGCTATACGCTGCCTTTCTCCGCCAGAGAAGCGCAAACCGGTTTCCTGCATCCGTGTTTGATAACCGTCCGGTAGGGATTCAATCAGCTGATCCAGACCGACTTGAGCTGTCACAGCACGCACTTCTTCATCGGACGCATCGGGTCGTCCAAGCCGGATGTTATTGGCTACGGTTGTGTCAAACAAATACGGCTGCTGATTCAACACGGAAAACAAACAAGCAGAATCCTCTTCTGATTGGACAGGCTGCCCATTTACTGTCACCTGACCTGCTTCCGGCTGTATGGCACCTCGAATCAAGTTCAGTATCGTCGATTTACCAGCTCCGCTGCGACCGAGCAACGCGATTTTCCCTCCTTGAGCCACCTCAAAAGACACGTCCTGCACACTCCAACTGCTGGCTTGTGGGTAGCGAAAATGAACATGATCGAGCTTCAAACTGCCCCCTGCTTGATCAGCCACCTTTTCCTTCTGCGCCTCCACACTGGCTGGACGACTGCCCTCAATCTCCCGAAGCCGCCCCAGAGACTCCTTGTATTCTGGCATTCGCACAACAGCGTCAGAAATACGGGCAAACGCATCCATCAACGGAAATGCGACCAGCCCTATCGCAGCAATCAACGTAGCAGGTATCTGATTCGTTGCGGCAAGTCCGCCCGCCCAGATGACCAGTAAGACAATGGCTCCACCGATTGCACACTGCGACATCCACTGGACTCGCCATTCTCCGCGTCGAATGGAGTTTTCGATCTGAGCAGCTGACTTTTGCCGTCTTGTAAACAACTGGATAAACTGCTGTGTACGACCACTGAGAATCCAGTCACTCATGCCAAAAACAGCATCAGTCAGCTCCCGGTATGCTGCCTGTCTCTCCTGCTTGAACCTCCGACTCTTGGCAATCGATGACCACAAGATAACTGCGGGTGTAACAAACAGCAGAAACCCACAGTACAACGCCATCAGCAGCGCGAACATCCCGTCCATTCTTCCCAGTGCCACAATACCTGCCCCGTAGAGGAGAACCGCCGATACAGCAGGTAGCACAAAGCGCAGATAGACATTTTGTAGTTGCTCGATGTCATCCGCAAGTACACCAAGCAGATCTCCCGTACGAAAACGAGTGCGGAGGAGCTGTGCTTGCGGCTCGATGGCCTGATACAAACGCACACGCATACGCGATAACACACGCAAAGCTGCATCGTGTCCAACCAAACGCTCCAGGTATTGAATGACTGCTTTGCTAAAGCCAAAAGCCCGGACAAGTACAATGGGAACATAGACCATTAAGACGTTTTCAGGCTTGAGTGCGGAGCGAGAGATCAGATACCCGGACGTATAAAGCAAAGCGCCCGCACATGCCACTGCCAAGGTTCCCAGCAAAGCCGCTGCGGCAAACTGCCAGAAAAATTGGCGAAAGTATGGAAGAAACCACCCCTGATTGCCTTCTCGCGCTTCCTTCATCCTTTCTCCCCCTTGGCACCAGCTGTCAACAACCGATAAAATACGCTTTTTTGTGCAACGAGCTGTTCATAGGTACCCGCTTCCACCAGTCGTCCCTGGTCGATTACCCAAATCCAATCCATGTCTCGCATCCAATGCAAACGATGTGTGGCCAAAAATACACGCCTGTTCCCCAGCACCGACAACATGGTCTGTTTTAGCTCCCATTCCGTTTCAATATCTAAGTGAGCGGTCGGCTCGTCGAGCAAAATCACTGGTCGGTTGCCAAGCAGCGCACGTCCCAATGCAACCCGCTGTGCCTGTCCGCCGCTTAACGTGCGGCCCCCTTCGCCAATGATTTCGTCACAGCCATTTGGCAAGCTGTCCACCAGCTCTGTAAGACCGACATCACGAATCACCTGCTCCACCTGTTCCTTCGTCGCTTCCGGCTCATAGAAGCGAATGTTATCCGCCAACGATTGATTGAATAAATACGGATGCTGTGGGATGTAAGCGATTTGCCGTTGCCACTCCTGCTTCGCATCCCCCGTAACGGGTTGCCCATCTACTTGTATCACACCAGCTTCGGGATCAGAAAATCCGCCTAGCACTCCGAGAAGGGTTGATTTTCCAGCCCCGCTCGCTCCAACGATGCCCACTCTTCTCATGTTGCTGCCCAATTCCCCAGATATCTCACCCAGTAGCTGTCTGCCATCCTCACCGACGACACGAATATGGGACAAAGTAATCGTTCCATCCCATCCGCCTGTCAGAGACGTCTGGCTATTTGTTGCTTGTGTTTCCTCCTTATGTTCATCTGTTGCGGCACTATCTATAATGGTACGAATAGTCCCCAAAGCTTCCTTGCCATCCAATGAGGCGTGGTAGTCCGATCCCAGCATCCTCACTGGCAAAAAGTATTCCGGTGCAAGAATCAGGATAACCAATGCCGTTTCAAACCCAAAGTTTCCTTCAATCAGCCGCAACCCAAGACCGACTGCCACAAACGCAACCGACAACATGCTGAAGAAGTCGAGTGCCAATGATGACAAGAAGGCGACGCGCAACGTACGCATCGTAGCGGATCGATATTGATCACTCACTCTACCGACGGTCTCCCCATGGTCTTTGCTACGTCCCAAAAACCGGAGCGTCGCAAGCCCACGAAGCGAATCGGTGAAGTGATGGGATAGCATTCGATACGAGCGCCATTGTTTGTCTGCTTGTTTACGCGCCGCCAGACCGAGTACGATAAAAAAGCCGATGAGAACAGGCATCGTTACCGTCAGGATCAGTCCAGAAATCATATCTTGCATGTAGACAAATGCCAGAAGCGGAAACGTAACAAAAACCATATCTAGCGTACGTGGAACAGACAACTCCAGGTAAGTACGTACACGATCTACACCTTCCAGGACAAGCGTAACAATCTTTCCGCTTCCTTCACTGGCGGCAAAACGTGGACCACGCTCGAACAATCGGGATAGAACTCTCCCTTGCAAAGACTCACTAGATGCTTCAGCAAAACGGCCAGCGACTTTCTTTTGCAGCCAAACGATGGTATGACGAGCAGCTATCGTGACCAAAAACAGTGCAAGCGGCTGATACGCCATCTGAACCGCTTGACCTTCAAACAAGATCGCGATCGACTTCGCCAAAAGCAGTGCCTGACCGATAATCGCCGCACTTTGTAGGAGGGAAAGACCGGCTAGCAGCAGCATAACCGGTCGGATTCCTTGTAATCGGAACAATTCCTTGTCCATTAGTACTCCAAATGATCCTTTTCAGTGACTCGCTTGTGGAAAACGAAGTAGCTCCAAGCCTGATAGGCTAGCACAAACGGTAAAAGCACTGCTGCAACAATGGTCATTGCTTTTAACGTGTATGGACTCGAAGCTGCATTATAGAGGGTCAAATCAAACGCGCTATCAATCGTGCTGACCATCACCCGTGGGAACAAACCGATAAACATCGAGACGAACGTCAACAGGATCATCGTACCTGTCATCCCGAAAGCCCATCCTTCCCTGCCTTGTCTCAGGTAGTAACGAGCCAGTACAAAAGCGATAACACCCAAGAGTACAGCTGCTGTCAACAAAACACCCTGGCGCTCAAACAGATCGGTTACCATGAATGTCCACCCTACAAGCACCACCATGAGAACCGCTTGCATCGGCAACAGCTTTGCCGCCAGTACACGTGATTTTTCACGCAACTCGCCTACCGTGCGCAGCGAGATGAAGTTCAGGCCGTGCAGCAAGCATAGTCCTGTAACGGTCACTCCTGCCCACAACGAGTAACCATTCACAATGTCAGAGAAGCCCGCAGTCATTTCCATATTCTGATCAATCGGCACACCTTTCACCAGGCTGGCAAAGATCATACCGAACAACATCGGCGGTACAAAGCTTCCAATCAGAATCGCTGCGTCCCACGTCTTTTTCCAAGCCTCACCTTTCCCTTTGCCTCTAAATTCAAATGCTACCCCGCGTCCAATCAACGCAAGCAGAATCAGCGTAAGCACGAGATAATACCCGCTAAACATCGTGGAATACCACTCCGGAAACGCTGCGAACATCGCACCAGCAGCTGTAATCAGCCAAACTTCATTGGCATCCCAGAACGGGCCAATCGTATTGATCAAAACCCGGGTTTGCAAATCATTTCGTGATAGCAGGCGCGTCGCCATACCTACACCAAAGTCGAAGCCTTCGAGAAAGAAAAATCCGGTAAATAGAACGGCAATGAGCAGGAACCACAGTTCATTAAGCTCCATAACGTTCACTCCTTACACGATCAAATGGATCCTGAAGCTGTAAATCCTCTACTTCCTCATGACTATCCATATCCGGTCCTTTTTTCGCCACACGAGCAAACAGATAAGCCAAGAGGCAAAGCAGGATTAGATAAATTGTCGTGAAGGCGATAAGAGAGAACCATACCGCTCCTGTACTAATGCTTGGCGAAACCGAATCTTCAACACGCAGTAGCCCGAATACCGTCCAGGGCTGACGACCTACCTCCGTCATGATCCACCCAGCTGAGTTTGCGATGAATGGTAGTGAAATACCCGCAACCATCAACTGCATGAACCGCTTGTTTGGCTGTTCCAGCTTTTTGCGGAAAGTGAGATATGCCCCGTATAAAGCCAGCAAAATCATTGCACTACCGCCCGCTACCATGATGCGGAAGCTCCAGAAAGTCGTCCGAACTGGTGGAATGTAGTTTCCTGGACCGTAGGTTTTCTCATACTCTGCCTGCAATTCCAACATGCCCGGTACAGAACCTGAAAGTGAGTTGTACGTCAGGACGCTAAGCAAGTAAGGAATTTTTATTTCAAAACCGTTTTCTTGTTTTTCTGGATCAATCGTTGCAAAAACCGTCCAAGGAGCTGGGTCTGAGCTTGTTTCCCACAGCCCTTCACTCGCTGCCATTTTCATCGGTTGGGTAGCAACCAAATACTGTGCCTGACCATGACCGAATTGAGCAATAGCAAGTGAGGAGATCAATGCTACCACGATCGAAATTTTGAAAGATTGCACAAAGAATGTAACGTCTTGTTTTTTCAACAGCTTCCAAGCACTGATACCTGCTACCAAGAAGGCACCTGTCGCAAATGCCGCAAAAATGGTATGCGGGAATTCATATAGTAATTGTCCATTGGTAAGGAGCGCGAAGAAATCGACCATCTCTGCACGTCCGTTATTGATAGCGAAGCCGACTGGCTGCTGCATGAACGAGTTGGCTGCCAGAATCCACAGAGCCGAAAGAATCGTTCCGATGGATACGAGCCAAATACATGCGAGATGCACACCTTTGGACAAACGATCCCAACCAAACACCCATAGTCCAATAAAAGTCGATTCGAGGAAGAATGCTAAGAGGGCCTCAATCGCTAGCGGTGTCCCAAATACATCACCGACGAATCGTGAGAAATCAGACCAGTTCATCCCAAATTGGAACTCCTGCATAATCCCTGTCACGATCCCGACAGCAAAATTTATGAGCAAAAAGGTTCCCCAAAACTTGGCCATTTTTTTGTACAAGTCATTCTTTTTTACCACATACATCGTTTCCATAATGGCTACTAATAATGACAGCCCGATGGAAATCGGCACAAAAACAAAGTGAAAGATAGTTGTTATCGCAAATTGAAGTCGTCCCAAATCCACTATATCCATGTACAAGATCCCTTTCTATTCGCGCTTTGGCCTTTATGTACCGGAATTATACCAGTGGGGAAACCAGCATTTATGGCGACTTTGTGAAAAAAATCACAAATATATGTGAAAAAATTCACAATTGATTCTCTCTCTTGTAACCCCCTTTTCGCATTCATCTTCGTGAGAGAGTTCTTTGTTTTGTTTTACCCTGTATATTTCCGGTCATGTATAATTGTAGCAGGACTTTTGACCCTAGAGGGTGTCCGATTCGTTACATGATTTTTAACAGTCTGTGACTGTTTCGGATTTTCCCTTGATTTGAGCTAGACTTATGCGCCTCTACTTATTTCATTAAATGTGTAATTTATTCATTTTCTTTTAAAATATCTCAACAGTTATCGTACGTAGAAAAAATGGACCCTTTTACGGGCCCATCTTTCCCCTATTCAGTTAACAAAGCACCAAGAGAAATTGTGCTAACAACCGCTTATTTTTGGGCGGATTTCGTTGACAAGGATTCGATTATGTTGCCGATGGTCGCAGCATCAAAGCCCTTCTCTGCCATCTGGTACAACTCGTACGTGAATCCTTCATGCTCCCAAATCACGATTCCGTTGGCGAAAAACACCTTTTTCCCGGCAATGGTTTCGATCTTGACACCCTCTGTCGTGCTGATGCCATTTTCGCCACCGTTTGAAATCATCAAGGAAATAAACTCCTTCTCTTTTTCATACTGAATTTCTACCATACCCTCGCCATGAACGACCGTGTTTTTATAGGAATAATGCTCTGACAACCATGTCGGTGAGGGAAAGTCCATTTTGCTGGCTTCACGTGCTTCTTCCAATGTCATCTGTGGGGGGGCCTTACGTTCTGTCGGTATCTCGATTCCTTGGGTATTGGACTGGGCAGCAGGCAGCTCTTTATCGTATTGGGTAATTTCCATGTTCCCAACCTGAAAGCGTGCCAGGATCGTCTGGAGCATTCCTTGGGCAAATGATGTAGTCGAGAATGCACCTAAAAGGCAAACAACAGCAACAGCACTAACTGTGGCAGCTTTCCATTTATTCGTTTTCATATAGATCCCGTCCTTTTTGTTATCATTTGGTTGTATGTTTCCTGATTCCAATTTGAATTTCAGCCGATTGTATATGTTGGCTTTTGGAGTGGTGTCATCCAGCTCCAGATCAGTAAGCAAGTCGGTGAGTTCACGAAAATCGTCTAGATCATGCTTACTCTTCATAGTGGAAGCCCCCTCTTTGCAATTCTTTTTGTAGCTTTTTTAGACATCTGTAGAGCACGACGCCGATATTTGAACCGCTGACACCAAGCAGGTCTGCGATTTCCGCGTTTTTTAGTCCAGCCGCATATTTCATGGCGATGATATTGCGTTCTTTGTCACTCAGCTTTGCCAGTGCTTGAAATAACGCTTGATGATTGTCGCCCTTGATCACAATTTCTTCCGGAGATGACTTCGGCAGGACCATATCCAAAATAGAATCCAGTGAAAAACTCATTCTTTTTTTCTGTGAGCGGAAGTAATCTGTCACTGCGTTTCTGGCGATTGCAAACAACCAGACTTCAAAGTTTGATTTAGCAGGTGAATAACTGCTGTATTTAGAAATAACAACTTCAAACACATGGCTACATATTTCTTCGGCTGCATAGTGATTGTTGATCCGATAGCAAATATATTTGTAGACGCGCTTGTAATACGCACCGTAAATTTGGGCAAACGTTTCGGTCGACATGCTTTCTGTTTGCCTATCGTTTTCTTCGTTTTGACAAATGCCTGTGTTCACTTGAGCGATCTCCAACTACTTCCCCTCCCTTCTACATGAAATGAACAAATTGCGCAATTTGTTTGGTTGTGAGACTCACGCTAGTTAATACGGAAAAAGCTGAAATGTATTAACAATATTTTTCTAAGATCGGAGGAAATGACATGTGGATTCTTTTCCCTCACATGCGTAAAGAGGTGCACACTAAAAGAGTTGAGCTTGGGGTGATCGGATATTTCATGGAAGGTCCGAAAAGGGTAGCGGTAGTCGAAGTAATCGAAATCGATGGGTTGCATTCAAATCCAAACTTGTAAAAATGCATCTGGACTTGGAGGTAATCAAATGACTGGATTCCCAGAAATCGCCAGCGCCTTGTTTTTCTTCAATTAATCGGCCAATTCTAGTTCCCTCCCTTTACTAGCAAAAAGCAGGTTGTCAGCGAATGACATCCTGCTTTTTACATCTTCATGCTTTGGATATATCCCAGTGCGGTGGACGCGTGAACGAAGGTGGCAACTTGGTGCTTGCATCGCCCTTCGCCCCGTTGAGCTGAACCTGCGTGAGAAACAACGTCTCCGTCAAGTTCGCTCCGCTCACATCTGTATCGCGGAAATCTGCACCAATGAGATCAGCTCCCCGCAAATCTGCTCCTCTCAGATCAGCAGCAATCAAATAAGCGCCTCGCAAATGGGCTCCTCGTAAATCAGCGCCTTTGAGCTTGGCACCGATGAGATCAGCGCCTCGGCCATAGGTTTTTCCTTGCTTACCCGCTTTGTATTTGGTAACCGCGTCCTTACGTACCAATTCACTTGTCTGCAATAATAGTTCGTTAACTTTTGCTCGTTGAAAAGCGATGTCCAGCTTCAGGATGTCCTCAGGACTGTGATCCGTCAGGCGCTGTGTCTCCTCCAACGCTTCCTTCAATGCAGGATGGAGTGACTGGGCAGCTTGCTTGGTCAACGCCTCCGTTATATACCAGAGTAGCTCATGCAGCTGCCACATGATCGGAAATACTTCGTACATTTGCTTCGCTGAACCGGGTTCTTTACGCCAATCTTGGCCGCTATAAGTGACTTGAGACACCTTTTGACCAGCTCCAAAACAATCGTAGACAGTACAACCGCGAAAGCCTATCTTCCTCAGCTTTGTGTGAACACCACACCGGAAGTCTGCCTGTAAGTTACTACAGGGCTTGCCTGCGTCTTTATTGATAGCAAAGTCAGAGGAAGCAGCAAAAGGCAATGCCACACAGCACAAGCCAAAGCAGCTTTCACAGTCACCTTGAAGATGACCCCTACTGTTATCGTCAGTCGCGTGTATGTGTTCTTGATGCGTAGCCATAAAATTATCCTCCTGGAAAAAAACACGATTCTCTCGCTCCTGGCGAAAAGAATCGTGCTAATTTTAGTTAAATGCGATTTGAGATTCGATCAGGTAATTCCCGAAGACTTCAGCAAAGGCTTCTGCTGTATTATAGCCTTCTTCCAAGGTGTTGTTCGTACCACCGAATTCCAAAAGCAGGGCTCCCTCTGAAATGGACTGATTGTACACCCCGTTCCCTTGATTTGAACCTTTCAGGATAATCCCTCGCGACAAACCGGGATAAGAAGCTTCCAGACGGGCGTTCAGCTCTTCCGCCAGCTTTTTGTTCGCCAGATGGTTCGGATTCGCTGTTCCAATTACAAACAGCATCCGGGAATAGGTTTTGCCATTAATCGTGATCGCTACCTTGCTGCGTGGCTCATCACTATCCCGATGAATATCGAAAATGTACTGCAAGTGCGGACTGGTTGCAGCCGCAGCCGCTACCGCCTTGTATGACTCGGAATAAGACATCGAGTAGCTTTTATTTTGTTCCCTCAATCTCTGAGCGAAATCGTCCTGGCTCGCCATTGCCGAAATGCCTCTTGCTTGCAACAGCTCTCCCAGCCTTTTTCCAACTAGCGTGATGTTGATCTCAGGATCATCTACCGAGCTCCCTTGTTGGTTCCGTGCAACATTTCGCCAAGACTCACGGTTATGGGTGTGATAGATATACACTTTCTCGTTTCCAATCATCCCATTGTTGTACTCGTACGTTGCTCCTGTCGGTGGCAGAGTACCGGCTGGTTGAATCTTCTCTACGATCCACCCCGCGATATAGGCGGTCGAATTGTCTGCCAGCCTGATGATGTACCAGTCTCCTACTGTTTGCACAACCGGGAATACTTGTCCGGGTTGAACGGTTCCGATGATTGCATGATCGGTTGAGGGGCCGTTGCGGATGTTAGAATCCGGATTTTTGACGCGAATCTGTAGTTCTTGTACAGAGGGAGGCGTTGTTGCTGGCAAAGTCGCTGGTGCCCCCGGTGTTGGATTCGGCAGTGGCTGTACTGCCCCAGTCTGATCCATTGGTTTGAAGATATAGGCATAGGTCCCGTTAAAGTTAATGGTGTACCAACCATTTGCATATCCGTAATGATTGATTGTCATCCCTCCATGGATTTCACCAATGACGGTACCAAGAATATCTGGCTGCGCATAAACTTCATAGCCTTCCGTCAATACGATTGTCCCTTGTTCGAATCCACTTCCTGTATTGGATGGGAGTACTGGAGGGGGCGGGGGCGGTGCTGGAATTGTTGTCGGATCTGGGATTTGTGCTGGTACCTGGGGTGGTTTTGACGCTGGTGCCGTTGTCTCCGTCAAGTAACTGGCTTTCACCCAGCCGTTCTTTTGATCAGACAGCTTAATTTGTGCCCATTCCCCTTGCTTTCTCATTTGCAAAAACACACCGTTTTTGTCGAGGATCTGCAAAATTTGTGCAGTGGCATTTGGTTCTGCCCGAACATTCAGCATGTCCACATTGCTTTTGACATATTTAATCTGTGGAACTTCTATCATCTTCACATACTTATTATTGACCCATCCGGTATTGCCGTTCGGCAGCTTTACCTGAGTCCAATCTTTTTGCTGTTTGGTGATTGGCAACCGCGTGGCTTTTTTGAGTGTTGCGACGATCTGGGTAGTCGTACCTGGCTCGCTTCGAATATTTAACTGATCGACCGCCACGTCTACATGGGTGGCCGCTCGCGCAATGGACAGAGGCATCAGCAAAATCAGGAAGAAAACAGCTAGCAAGCTGACATTTACTCGTAAAAGCAAGTTCCTCGTTCCCCTCTGTTTTTTTCGTATTTTTGGAAAATCCAGCTAATAGAAAGAACTTCTCGATTCGTCCGCATATTCCTTCATGTTTTGACATCTTTTGCTCTCAAAACAGCAATATCCTCACGATCATTCTATCTCCTGAAAATAGTGACGTATTTGCTAGAAAAAAGTTACAGAAAAAAGGATGAAGCGACAAGCTTCACCCTTTTTCTTTCGACTCTATTTCCTTCCTACCATTTCGCTGCCCAAGCTTCTATCTCCACTTTGAGCGAAGGGACTGCCAAGGCTGGGACGTAAGACATCGTCATCGCTGGTGGTGTCCCCCCGTGAAACTTCTCCCACACCTGATTAAAATGCTTCCAATCCATTTGCTCGGTTGCCCATATATTGATTTTGATAATATGGTCCGCAGTTACTGACTCACTTTCAAAATTGCGCAGGATGTTCTGTAGCGTGTTTTCTACTTGTTCTTTCATATCTGTCGGCAATTCTCCATGAAGGTCCATTCCTACTTGCCCAGAAAGTATGAGCAAATCGGCTCCTTTTGGAACGACCGTCAGATGTGTATAGGGTCCCATAGGCGGAGCAACTGTACTAGGATTTTTGCGGTGAACATTGGGCTTCACCTGGTCGGTTTGTTCTTCTTTGACGATCGCCAGTGTTTGATGATCTTCCCACCGACCATTGATTTTCACGTTTTTCTTGGCAATCCCTTCCTTGTGAAAACCAGCTTTTAGCAGCACCTTGATCGAGCCTATATTATGCGGCATCACTCCTGCTTCCAAGCGGTGAAGACCTAGTGTCTCGAAGGCATAGCCAACGACGAGCTTTACTGCTTCGGTCATGTAACCTTTTCCATTATGCTCTTTGTCCAGGAAGTAGCCGATCCAGCAACTTTGCAGATTCTCTCTTACGACCTCTGAAAGGATGACTTCCCCAATGATTTCATCCTGTCCTTTCTCCGCAATGACAAAGACGTACCCTCTATCTTCTTCTTTTAAAGCCATCGAGCTCTTGATCCTGTCGATTTGTCCTTCCAGCGTGTAAAACGCCTCTTCTCTCGTCCCTGTGAAGTTTTGAAAGAAGTCTCTGTTTCTCCCTTCAAGCGCCAAGAGGCTCTGTGCATCCGATTCCTGTACCAGTCTTACGTAAATGTTCTCTCCGTTTCCTTGCATACCATCCATCTCCCTTTTTCGAAATAAAAAAAACACCACAGGAAATCCTGCGGTGCCCTAAAAAGAAAACCACAGGAAGCGACCTGTGGCGTTTTTCCACTGTATCCTGATGAATCCCACTACATCAAAGGATGGTCGCTATATCCGTTTTTGGACATACTTCTCCCGTGATTTAGCCAGATCAAAGAAAACAGCGGTGGAGTATCCAATTCCTTTTGGCAAAGACATTAAAGATCTTTTTTTCATGTGGATACCCTCCTTTCCGCTGTTTTTTCGTGCATACCATTTCGATATAGAGACGGTCGTAGCAACAACCGTTACATTATTATCCATGAACTACTCCACAAGTATAGTGGCAAATGACGTTCGTGGCAACAGCATTAGTGTCTCTTTTTCCCATTTCGCCAAAGCATATACACATTCGCAATAGAGGTCAGTACAAGTAGACCCAACAGGATGTTTGTGACAATCAATGTGTTCGTCAAATGCTGAATGGGTGCCTGAATAACAGATAGAAGGCTCATCAGCTTGTTCGGAATATCGTTGATCGTGGCGATAAGATTATTGAAATACTGCACATAATCCCCCAAACCGAAAAACCTCCTCTCGCATACCTTATCCCGTCCATAGCCTTTGATAAAATTCGCCGCCTTACTCCAACGAAGAGGAATAGATCCATTTTTTTGTGGAACAATGAAAAGGAGAGAAGATTGTCATCATTCATAATCCGATTGCAAGAAAGAAGGGAGCTACCTTTATGACGATTCAACGTTTTGTTCGGGAGTCGCGCACGTTCAAAGCAAGCCATGTGCTGCCCCCGGATACGAACAATCACGATACGCTGTTTGGCGGCAGGCTGATGGCGCATATCGACGATGTTGCTGCGATCTCTGCCATGAAACATGCCCGTGGACCAGTCGTTACCGCTTCTACTGATTCTGTCGACTTTTTGCAGCCAATCCGGGTGGACAATGAGGTTGCACTCGAAGCCTTCGTCACATGGACGCATAACACGTCGATGGAGGTCTTTGTCAAAATTGTCGCGGAGGATTTGCTAACAGGCGTTCGGACAGTCTGTGCTACGTCGTTTCTCACGTTTGTGGCGATTGGCGAGGATGGACGGCCGACACCCGTTCCCAAGGTCGTTCCAGAAACAGAAGAGGAAAAATTCTTGCATGATGGTGCTGAAAAGCGAGCGGAGAAACGGAAAGTTCGTCGCAAGGACAATAAGCATCTCGCGGATATGCTCGGAACGAGACGTCCGTGGGAACCGTGATTGGACACCCTATAACGCCAAAAAGTCCCCTTACCTTTTTGCAGGCTGGGGACTTTTTGCTGTTTCTATCTTACTCTTTGGACGCCCAAGTGAAAGTGGAGAAAGTCATCTGGTGTTTCCAGCCCCATGTCATAGGGCTCGAATCCATTTTTCAACAACACTTTTTGCGAGGAGATGTTATCCGTTGTAGTTTTAGCACAGATGGTTTTGACAGCCAATTGGGGAACGTGCTCCGCTAAAAAGATCTTCAGTGCTTGCGAAGCCACTCCTTTACCAGCAGTATCCTCCCCGACTCGATAACCGAGATGTCCGATTCCTTCGTCTTTCTCGATGTCTACCAAATTCATTCTGCCCAAGATGTCACCCTGGCTGTTTTTTATGAGGCCAAAAAACGAGATTCCTTGCGCCTGCTCGTCGAGCAAGGCTTGCAGACCACGTAAAAAATGGTCATATTGGTAGTAAGCGTCTCCCCGACTGGGAACCGATTTTTCAAAAAAAGCGCGATTGTACACTTCAAATTGAAACAAGCTGGCTGCATTTTGTATGCTTAATTTTTCAATAGAAATCATCAGGGGAAGGTATCCTTTCTTGAATAGAGGTGGAATTTTCATATGACTGTTGCTTATCTAGAAGAAGGTACGTTTATCGCCTTTATTGCCTTTACGATATTTTTCTTTGTCGCTTACAAGCTCGATCAGATTTCGTTTGTCTCGTTCATTGTCTCCTTGGCGGTCACGGCTTGCGTTCACGCTGCCTTCTACGTGCTAATTGTAAAATATTGGCCTTTTTTTTAATAGCACAAAAAAGGCGCAGGATGAACATCCGCGCCTGTACGTTTATCTACTCACAGCTTCGCTTCGTAGGCCGCAAGCAATTGAGCCGCTTGCTTGTTGTACTGGTTGACCAAGCCTTGAATGGCTTTTTGCCACTCAGCTTGCGGGAGCGGCACTGACAATTGATTGGCTGGCTTGCCGTTTACGATCAGAGCGGTTGTTAGCATTTGCTGTTGTGCGTCACTGAGTGAAGCCGTCGTTAACGTCTTTGCCTTGAGCACTTTTTTTCCTTTCAGGGAACGCATGAGCTCGGTCATCAGGATGTGCTGATACTCCGTGTACAAATCCATTGTCATGTAGTAGCTCATTCCCTCTCGCACCGGCACAATTCCCCGCTTCTGTGCCCACTCCATCACCTCTGGCGTCTTCATCGCTTGACTCGTTTTGCCTGTCGCCATGAAATAAGCCACTCGGAACATATCTTCGTCGCTCATGACAGAACGATTCTCATCGGCTTTGATGATACCCTTGGACATCAGATCTGAAAGTACCGCTTGCTTGCCAGCATCCTTCGGCAGATTCAAATAAAGCGCCAGATTGGCAAAAAATTTGCTCTCGCTGTTGCCACCAGCTGGCCAGCTATACGGTTTGCCGAAATCGATCAACTCAAGCGGGCGATGTCGCATCACATCCGAGTAGGCCGAAAACGCTTGGAACGTAATCGGACTATAGGAGACCACTGGTTTTTTCGTCAGGAATCTTGTCGCAAACAGTTCTTGCCCACCTTGACTGAGGTAACCGAACTGGTCTTTCGTTGTGAATACATAAGGCGTCTGATCGTCTGCCTTACTCCACATTTGTGAGAATACTTTGTTCGTTGGCAAAATCGCCTCATATTTGGCCGCTGTCAGCACCTTGCCTTCCAGTGACATGAGGCCGTACAATCCCGTCTTCTTGTCCTGGTAGGCAATGACATCCGTCTTGCGATCCGGTAAGGGCAAATACTTCATGGACTGATAATCGCCCGTGCTTAGGCGGAGCAACTGCGGTGAATATACATCCCATCCTGTACTTGATTGAATCAATACCCGATCAAAATCAGATTCCCTGTGAAAACCTTTCACGCTAGTGAGCTTGTTTGTGAGCTGGTTCCCTTCTTGCACCCATACATCCAGTGTACCGTCCAAACGTGCTGTCACTGCGATCTTTTGATTTTGTACCATCGCTTCGTCTGCATCCCGATACACAAAATCGCTCACGACCTGAAGCTGCCCGCCATCGGCCTTGATCATCGCCATTTCGATATTCCCCGCTCTCACACCCATGGTGTATACGGAGTCAGCAACTCTAATCAAAGTGAGAGGCGGTCCGTCGTTGCCTGACTTCCACACCGCGACTTTGATCTCCGTCGTCAACAGCTTGCCCTCAGCGGTATAAAGATCCGCCCAATCGTGATCCATCGCAACGATGAGATTGGTATCGGAATCCATGTAGACAGATTGGTAGAGCTTGCTGATTGGTTGGTTCGTCTTGCGGTCCACGATCATAACGCCTTTTCCCGGCTGATACATGGTCGTTAACTCATCGGACAACGGCATTGTATTTCCAGTTTCTTCCGATTTCCCAACAGAGTTGTATCGCAGCACGTTTCCATCCGGCTCAGTCACCAGCACCTGCCCCGTTGCTTCCTCGTAGCGAATGACTCGATTCTCAACAGGGGACAAGACCAAGCCTTCATTTTCAGAATAAAGTCCGATTTTGTTTCCGTCCTTGATGCTAAGCATGCTGTAGCTGCCCAATGTCACATACGAGTCGAACCAAAAATCTGGCTCCTTGACTTCTTTACCCCAGCCAGGGAGGATCACTTTTTTCCCGTCGCTACGGACGAGCAAGCGTGCAGCTGGCGGACCTTCAGCCCGCGGATAAGCAAAGGGGATAACCGTCTCTCCCCCGACTTGGAGGACGCCGTACAGATTCGTTTTCGGGTCCTGTCCCTGCACATAGCTGCCATGCAATAACTCGGCACCTTTTTTCAAAGGATGTGACGTACCTTTGGACCTGGAATGATAAGTGATGACATCTCCAGAAACCGTGTAGTACACATCCGGATTATTATGCTCGATCCCCACTTCTTTATATATGGGCTCTGCCAGCATCCGTCCGTCTTTCCACAGCCCTTGTCCTTTTGGTCCAATCACCTGAAAGTATCCATTAATCCAAATATAAATCGCGTTGTATTTTGGCTCGAGTACGTACTTGCCATAGCGATCAATCAAGCCTTCTTTTCCACCGGATCGAACCTTGAGATACGCGGTGTCTGGACCGCCTTCGTTCGGAATCAATTCTGCTTTTGCCAGCGCAAACAGCTTTTTGCTGGAAGCAGGATCGTACATAATGAGCTCTTTGGGAGTAGACGCAACGAAATAACGCGTTTTCTCCGCCTCTTTATTTTCCGTCTGATCAGGAGCAACTAGTTGTACCATCGCTAGCTTGCCTGCAAAAGGCGGAATCAGGACCTTTCCATCCACATTGAGCAGCATCGATGATTTTCCCAGCAGCATAATCGCCGTCCCTTGCTCTTTGGACAAATAATACGGATGCGCCCCAGCAAACTTCATAGTCGACAGCTTGTGCGTTTTTAAATCGATATATTGGAACCAGCTGCCTTTTTGTACAATCGCGATATTTTTGGAATCGGGAATGTCAATGTTATCCCAAATCGCAGGGGTTATTTCTTTCCCGGTTCGCGCATCGAGAATTCCTTTTTTACCGCCCTTTGTTACGATCATGTCTTTGGAAGATAGCTCAAAATCATCATAAATGGCCTGTGTGACCAGCTTGTTACCGTCCGTAAAACCGATCTTGTAGTCTGTTAGATACGGCTGAATCTGGGAAAACGTAGCAGCATGGACAGAAGAAGTCCACGCACTTGTCCCGAGTACGACAGCCGTAACCAAACTGATGGTTTTCGTTTTTATGTTCATTCGTGATAGGCCCCCTTGGCAAACATTCCCTCCCTTTGACGCTTCGTAGGGTGAAATAGTTTCGTTGCCCTTTTTCAAACAACTGGAACCTTTTCTTTCCCTCCACTCGCTTTTAAGCGTGCTATAATTGTTCACACCGACGCAGTATAATCATCGTATACGGATGGGAGTGCTTATAAGAGCACTTGGAAAGGATGTTCCCATGAATTTCTTTGCTGCCGCCTTGCAAAAGCCGGATGTAAGACGATTTGGGATTTTGGCGTTGTTTTGTTTGTTGCTTTACTCCTTGGGAAGTATGCTGAACATGGTTTTGCTTACCTTTTTAGTTACCTATTTAATGAATCGGCTGCATCAATATCTTACACGTCTCACACACAAAGTCGTGCCGATCCATCCCAAGCTGATTCTTATTTTCCTCTATATTTTGCTGACGTTCTTGCTCGTAGTGGGTGGGATGAAAGCCATTCCGGCGCTTATTCATCAAACCGGACAATTGTTCCATGTCATCGAGCAAGTGTACCACCAAAATCAGCACAATGAGTTTGCCCCTTATCTTATGTCTGTTGTTGGGAAGCTAGATATGAAGGGCATCGTTCAAGGCAGCCTTGATTTTCTCGCAGTGGTCAGAAACGTTGGGTTCAATGTCTTTCTGGCGATTATTCTGAGTCTGTTTTTCCTGCTCGGCAAAGACAATGTCGTTACGTTTACCGCTCAATTTCGCACGAGCAAATTATCCTGGCTGTACAACGAAATCGCCTACTTCAGCCAAAAATTCATCCTGACCTTTGGTAAAGTAATCGAAACACAGCTGTTGATTGCCTTATTCAATACGACCTTCACCGTTATCGGTCTATGGATCATGGGCTTTCCGAATCTATTGGGACTCGCGATCATGGTCTTCATACTGGGGCTCATTCCGGTTGCAGGTGTCGCCATTTCATTGATTCCGCTCAGTGCCATCGCTTTTAGCGTCGGTGGTATCGCAACCGTTATTTATTTGCTCGTTTTCATCATGTTGATTCATGCGCTTGAGGCATATGTGTTGAACCCTCGCTTGATGGCAACCAAGACTCACTTGCCAATTTTCTACACGTTTGTCGTCCTGATCTTTTCCGAGCATTTCTTTGGTGTATGGGGGCTGATTGTCGGGATTCCGTCCTTTGTTTTCTTGCTAGACATCTTAGAAGTGAAGAAAATGGAACAACCCTCGTCCAAAAATAAATCCGTTCCAAAAGATGTACGAGATGTACAAGTCAACACGCAACGGATGAACACCATAGAGAAGGAGCCCTCATAAATAGGGCTCCTTTTTCCTTTACTTGCCTTCAAACCATTTGATCAAAGCTTGCGTGCCGCTATCTGCCTCGCCATTTGCTGCCAGTTCTTCATAGAGCGATTTGGAGAGCGCGAGTCCTGGCGTCATCAGCCCCATTTCCTCCGCTGCTTCCAATGCAATGCCCATGTCCTTGATAAAATGTTTGACGTAAAAGCCAGGTGCGAAGTTGCCCGCGATCATGCGCGGTGCCAGATTCGACAGCGACCAGCTACCTGCGGCACCCGCTCCAATGCTCGTCAGCACTTTCTCCGGGTCCAGTCCTGCTTTTTTCGCATACGCGATCGCTTCACACACACCGATCATGTTCGTGGCAATACAAATTTGGTTGCACATTTTCGTATGCTGACCTGCACCTGGTCCGCCCTGCAAGACGACGTTTGTCCCCATGATCGTAAACACAGGCTCCATCGCATCAAATACTTCCTGATCGCCGCCAACCATGATAGTCAGTCGCGCTTCGCGTGCCCCCACATCTCCACCGGAGACAGGCGCATCCAGGGAATACAGCTCGTGTTTTTTGGCTTCCTCATAAATATGTTTCGCCAGCGACGGCTTCGATGTCGTCATGTCGATCAAATAAGTGCCCGGCTTCGCATTTGCCACAATTCCGTCCACGCCGAGATACACTTCCTCGACATCAGATGGGTAGCCGACCATTGTGATGATGACGTTTGCCTCTTTTGCCAGCTCACTGACCTGTTCCTTCCAGATCGCACCGGCTGCCAGCAAATCTGCCGCTTTTTCCTTTGTACGTGTGTACACCAGCACTGTATATCCTGCTTGCAGAAAATGGGTTGCCATGCTTTTCCCCATGACACCCGTTCCTACAAATCCAATGATTCTTTCACTTACAGGCAAAGTCATGTGAACCACTCCTTCGTTTCTCTCTTTCCTAATTATCTCGACAATTGTACTTCTCGAATCTATCCGAATATTCCTGCTACGCGCCTTCTGTGTTTAAATAAGAAAAAGGACATATGTCCTTTTTTTTCGCGCGTAAATCCCTTTTACTAAAGGGGGTATAGCCTGCAAGCAAACAAGCAGGAGGCTTGATACATGAAAGAACTTCACGACCGCACCCTTTTGCATACGCTGGTGCAAAATAGTCCCTTGCCCGATATTTTTGATGCCATTACCCTCCATGAAATGCGCCTGTATCAGGCTGAGAAGGGTGACATCCTCTGTTCGAAGGGCGATCAGCTTCACCACATGTACTTCATTCTGAAGGGAAAAATCAAAATTTTCACGACGCTTCCTAACGGAAAATCTTTGTTACTGCGCTTTAACAATCCACTCGCGATTATTGGAGACGTCGAGTATGTCACACAATGCGAGGTCCGCAATACCGTTGAGTTTGTCCATCGCAGTCTCGTGGTCAGTCTCCCTTTTAAAGTTTTGCAGGAAAACTACCAGAACCACCCGCCTTTTTTGCAATTCATTCTGCATAAAATCAGTCACAAGTTGCATACATCATCGAACTCAACCAGCCTGAACCTGTTGTATCCCGTTGAAAATCGCTTTGCCAGCTATTTGCTCTCTACGCTGTCCAGCGACACAGGGTCGACTGCTTCCGAGGAGCTAAAGACGGCGAAGCTGACGGAGGTAGCCGAGCTGTTGGGTACCAGCTACCGACATCTAAACCGGGTCATCCGCAATCTTTGCGCAGCTTCCGTGATCGAACGAAAAAAAGGCGCACTGATTATCAAGGATCGAGAAAAAATCAGTGAGCTTGCGAGCGGAAACATCTATGAGTAATCAACCATATAGGAGGTCATATTGTGCAAGGCATTCTCTTTTCGTTACTCGCTGGCGTTTTTATATGTCTGCAAAGCGTGTTCAATGCGCAAGCCAGTACAAAGCTCGGACTGTGGCAAACCAATGCGATTGTTCACGCCGTAGGCTTTCTTGTATCATTCGCAATCTTTCTCTACGTTCGTGATGGCGATTGGAAAAGCATTGGGGAAGTCAACAAGGTGTATTTGCTTGGAGGCGTTTTCGGGGCGGTCATCGTTTTTAGTGTGATGAAAGGCATTACGACCATCGGCCCTGCCTACGCTGTATCAATTCTGCTCATCTCCCAATTGCTCGTCGCTCTCCTCATTGATTCTCTCGGCCTGTTCGGCGTACAAAAGGTTCCGATCACCTTGAACAAGATCATCGGAATCGGCATCATGATCGCAGGCGTAATGGTTTTCAAATTCAAATAAAAAGGAGGGCATTATCGCCCTCCCCTACAGAATCAATTGCTCCGGATTCAGCCCCAGCAGAGCCTCATGCACAAACCTTCCGTCTTTTCGAATCAGCACATCATCAAACCATATTTCGCCGCCACCGTATTCCGGACGCTGAATGCAGATCAGGTCCCAGTGAATCGCGCTGCGGTTGCCATTATCCGCCTGATCATAGGCACGGCCCGGTGTGAGATGGAAGCTGCCAGCGATTTTTTCATCAAACAAAGTATCGCCCATCGGGTGCAAAATGTGCGGGTTAAACGCAATGGCGAATTCACCGATGTAGCGTGCACCTTCATCCGTGTCCAATATTTCCGTTAGCTTGTCCGAATGGTTAGCGTACGCCTCGACAATCTTTCCTTCCCGAAAAGTAAACCGGATGTTTTCAAACGTCGTACCTTTGAAATTGCTGGGCGTATTGTAGCTGATCGTCCCGTGAATCGAGTCACGCACGGGAGATGTATACACTTCGCCATCGGGTATGTTGCGTTTACCTACCGCTGTCCGCGTCCCAATCCCTTTGATCGAAAACGTCAGGTCTGTCCCTGGTCCGACGATGCGCACCTTGTCCGTTTTGTCCATGAGGTCGTACAACGGCTGGCACGCTTCGGCCATTTTTCGATAATCGAGTGCACATACGTTGAAATAAAAATCTTCAAACGCTTCTGTCGTCATGTTGGCCTTTTGAGCAAGGGCCGAGGTCGGGTAATTAATGCGCAGTCCCGTAATTTGATTGTCGACATGATGGAAAATGGAATCATATGCTTCTGCGTACAGACGGTATTTCTCCTGCGGAACATCCTTCATCTCACTGTCATTCGTCTCGCCATGAATTCCGATATAGCCTTGTATGCCAAACCACATGTCCTTTTCCCACTGAACGGTCTCGGCAAGCTGCTCTTCGGTTATTCCTTTCAACCATTCCCGCTGGACCTTTGGCCGGACAAAGCGCAAGTGGGGATACGCTCCCTTCGCATACAACCGCTTCACCAATTCCATCGCCAGCGGCTCCCCTTCATCCACGACCATGATCATAATATGCTGTTTGGCTTGCACATCCAAGCTGTACGAAATTAAGTTGTCTGCTATTTTTCCTAGTCTTTCATCTCTCATCGCGCACGCGTCCTTTCCAGATTGTGATTGCTCTTCCAGCATAACGCGCGTTTGTCAGAGGAATATCATCGGAAAAATCGTGAGAGGAGCCAACCAAAGTTAGGGCTCACGTAAAAAAGCCGAACTGACTCGCGAGCATAATGGCATGCGTCCGGTTTTTGGCACCGAGCTTGCTGAATAATTGGTTATTGTATCCTTTGACGGTACCAATCGATATTTGATATTGCAGGGCGATCTCCTGATTCGTATACCCCGCTTTGATCATGTGAAGCATCTCCAGCTCTCGTTTGGTCAAGGTCTCTATCAGTCCTTTTGGAGACAACAAAGCTTTGCTGTTTTCTCCCTGTATGCTCCTCCTGCGCAAGTGCGCCTTCACCCGTGAAATCAACAGATTGGGATCAAAGGGCTTGGTCACATAATCATCACCACCAAGATCCAGGCCAGCGATCATATCCTCCGTGTCATTTTTGCAGCTCAAAAACAAGACAGGCACATGAATTCCACTCTGCCTCCATGTCTGACAAAGCTCTAGGCCCGATCCATCCGGCAACAAAATATCAAGGAGGACCATATCCAGCTGTTCACTCAGCACCATGGCCTGCGCTTGCCTCATATCTTCTGCCTCTCGCACCTGAAAACCACTAGCCTGCAAATAGAGCCTGACCAATTCGCGAATGTTCTCATCATCTTCTACCAACAGGATTACCTCGTTGCTCATCTCACCTTCTCTCCTCCCTCTTCACTCTCTTCCTTCCAGCGGACTGGCAGCGAAAACCAGAAGAGGCTTCCCTCTCCCGCTTTACTCTGTACGCCGATTTTCCCGTGATGATTTTCGATAATTTCTTTGGAGATGGCCAGACCTAGCCCTACTCCTGCCGTCCTCAGCTTTCTAGATTCACTCCCCCGATAAAATCGATCAAACACAAAAGGAAGCGCCTCCGCCTGTATCCCTGCTCCTGTATCTATTACCTTGATCGTTGCCTCGCCTGTCCCATCCAGAGCCAGCTCCCACTCCACCTGTAGCTTGATGACCCCGCCCGGTGGCGTATACGCTTGTGCATTTACAAGCAAATTACTCATGACCTGCTCCAGGCGAATCGGATCAGCCACCAGCAAAAGCTTGCACTCCGTATCTGGCTCCTCCTGTGCTTCCCACACAAATTGCAGCTGTTTCTCCTGCATATCGAGTAAATGCTTCTCGTACAAGCCACGGAAAAATCCAACCAGCGACAATGGCTGAAAATGAAAGCGAAGCTGCCGCGACTCCATCTTGGACAACTCAAACAAATCCGTGATGATTCGATGCAAATAGATTGTTTTTTCATAGATGATCCCCAAGTATTTCGGATCGTTCGGCTTGACCACACCGTCAAGCATCGCCTTGATGAACCCTTGAATCGAGGTTAGCGGCGTCCCCAGTTCATGCGAAATATTGGAGAGCAGCATGCGCCGTGACTCCTCCATCCTTTGCAGCTCCTCATTCTTGTCCGCGAGTGCCTGTGTCCGTTGCCGTACTTTTTGCTCCAACCATTCATTGGTCTGCGCAAGCTCTTCGGAAAGTTGCTCGACATGGGCAAAAGAACGGGCGAATACCATGGACAAATTCATCATTTGGGTGAGTAAAAAAACGAGCAAGCCGAACGGAATGGCATTTTCAAACGGAGACAGATGTGCGTAAAACAACACTTCATTGACAACTGCGGTAAAAAATACGAGGAGACCGATTCCATTTAAGACAGCGCCTGTCTGTTTTTGAACGATGGCCCGTCCATAAACGAATAGCATGTAGCCATAGTTAAGCAACAAATACGCTTCTCCTACATAAATCCATTCTGTATAGATTCGAGCAGGGGTAAAAAGCACGAAGAGAATAAAGAGAAGCCCTGTCCATACGCAGGCTCTCAGAATGAAACGATTGAATAATGCCCGATACTGCGAATGGACAAAACAAGCGAGCATGATCAGCGTGAGAAGAGAAGACATGTACTCCAGCTTGACCACCATCTCCCATGGGATCTGCGGAAACAAGCTAACAGCCATCGTCTCTCCCAAAAATAATATGCGGACAGCGATCGCAATGCTGACTCCACAAAAATAGAGAGTCGAACTCTCTCTTTTGCGTGTCATATACAAGCCGAAATGATAGATGCCCATGACTAACAAGGATGACGCAATCATGCCACTGTAGATAATGTTGGCTTCACGCTTCCGCATGATTTGCTCAGCATGCCCCAACTCAATGGCTTCCCACAGGCCGCCTTTTCGCTGGACAAAATTAGAGACGTGAATAACGAGCTCCACTTGCGGTTGATCTGGTTGAAACACGACGACCTTGGGATAATTTTTCGGGGTCATCCTCCCTAAATCCTCACCGACTACACCGTTTTCGGCCATAACCTTGCCGTTTATCCACAGTTTGTAGGCCGTTGCGACGCTGGGCATATAGAGCGCGAAGGGTCTTTCTGACTTTTGCTCATTCAGCTGAATGAGCAGTCGATACGTAGCGTATCCCTGATTGGATATATCCGTTCGATCACCGGCCCCCTGCTTCCAAGATGAAGGTACTTGCATGTACTCTCGTACGGAAGTATCGGGTTCAAAAGTACCTGGGGGGAGGAGCTGCCGCCAGTAAAAACTCCATTCCCCATCCAGCCTAATCGTGTCGCCGTCTTCCCAATCCACGCCCCGCAAATCCAACACGCCTTGTTTGGCTTGGGGTGGTTGTTCTACGGCATTAGCGAATGGCGTCACGGCAAGCATCCCGATCACCATGATAACGACAAGATTGCATAGACTTACAAACCACTTGCTCATGGAGGCACTCATCCTATTTGAAATATTCTAACGTTAGCATATTATGGAATCGAATGAATCAAAACCCCTAAGTTGTTGTTCTCCTAACTGTTGTGGTCGGGAGAAGCCCTGCCACATGTTTTCCAGTCGCCTGTATCCTCTCTTCGTTCGGGCGGTCTCCTTCCAAACATGTGACAGTGCTTTCGGACAGCTGTGGATGACTTCGTGCTGTTATGGCGTTTTGTAAGTTTGTACAAAGAAGTTTTTGAGAGCATTGTACTGCATTCACCTTCTAAGATTTGAGAAGCGAATTTCCAGTCCAAGCGCCTCTGGAGCCCACCCTAGCTTCGGAAAAAATGGCGGGGAATTTCAGCTTTTATTACATACAAAAACGCATTCGCGTTTTCTGGTTTGAAGCGCTCCCGCCATTTTTTCCGAAGCGAACAGTGATACCCCATGCGGGGCGTATGCCGAAGCGTAGACTGGAAATTCGCTTCTTCCCCCACTACAGCTCCTTCTAAAAACAAAAAGCGATGCTTATGCACCGCTTCTCCATGATTCACTTTCCTAACCGCTTATGCTGGACATCTTCCACACGCTGACTGATCCTCGCGAGTACAAAAGCGACGATAACCGAGAATATCACAATGCCGTAAAATCCGGCTCCGATCCCTATGCCAATCCCTCCAGCGAAAAAGATCATGGCTGCGGAGGTCAGTCCTTTTACTTTCAAGCCGTCCTTCAAGATGACGCCTGCTCCCAAAAAACCAAGACCTGTGACAATCTGTGCCGCCAAGCGCATCGGGTCCATCATCGTTCCGTTGCCAGGCGCGCTGTATAGCTTTGTGCTGTAAATAGAAACGAGTGTGATGAGCGTGCAGGCTACGGACACATACATGTACGTTTTCAGCCCGGCAGGCTTGTTTCTGTGCGAGCGATCCCACCCGATGAACAAACCGAGAATCGCGCTCACCACTACCCGCACATACATTTCCAAGTCATACTGCACATACACCCATTGTAGAGTCTCCATCCTCGTCACCTTCTTATAGCGATAGAGACATGATATGTGCAGATTCGAAAAATAGACCGGCTTCTTCTACATCTTACTTCCTTTCAATCTTCACTTCTGGCCCGACAAAGACTTCAAACAACCGCTCCCAAGGAAGCTTAATCACTATATCCGTTACTTCGACGATTTCGCCTTCAAACGTATTCTTGCCTCTCTTTCCGATAACCAGCGATTGATTGGCAAAATAGTTTTCGTACCATTCTTCCGCATGTGGCGTCAGTTCATCCCTCACAAAATCATTGACTTCGTCGTAGTCATCGCCGAGATTCCACTCATTTCCCTTTAACTCTTTTACGAGGTTACGTGCTTCTGCCATCACTTCATTTCGGTAATGATGGTCATTTACAAACGATGACAAGAGCAGATTGATATGGGTTTCTGCCGCATCCACCGTTAAGGGCACACCGAACTGATTTCCTTTTTCTAAAAAGGCTGATCGTTGCAACGCCTGTCCCAACGCGCTTCCCATGTTATTTCCCGCCGTTCCCCATGCCGTGTAGGCGAAAAGTTCCGGCAGCTTTACTTCTTCTTGTAGTCGCTCGATCAGCTCAGGGTCAGCTTTGTTTGTAATCGTAACGTCTGTAATTGCGACCTGCTTTCCTTCTTCCAGAAGATCATTGATTTCTTCGACGAACTCATCCAGATCATCGCGTCTCTCTGCGTTGCTCTGTCCTTTTTTCTTCGGTGAATGAATCATTAATACGATATCTGCATCGTCCTCGTCCCGAACGGGTTTGCCGCCTGCTGCGATGATATGCTTCTCAACATTTACATCAAAGGTCGTGTCTTCAAACGGCGCCGTCCACTCACTACCATCTATACCCGAATACTCGACTGCTACTTTTGGATGAATGCGCATTTCGTTCAAGGAGAATCGGCTCAACAAGACGGTTCCTACTTCGTCCGCTCCAGGGAAAATCGCTACACGTTCCTCTACATCCAGCTCCTTCGCTTTTTTGACCAAGGTCTCCCGCTCTGCCCGGTGAAGACCATGGGGAGCAGCGTCATCCTGAGCCAGCACTAAATAATCAATGGTTCCATCTTCCACCCAGTCGATCAACAAGGAGTTAATCTTGTGGTTCCGCTCGCGGGCGTTTAAGTAATCTTCCAGCACAGACTCGGGAATCTCCCTTTCCAACTGATCGAGTCGATCCTTTTTTTCTGTCATGCCGAGGTTGTGCACTTCATCGTATAAAATGGCCCATTCTCTGATTTGCTCATAGTACTTCAATGTTTCGGGATCAGTCGCCGTCACCGCCAAGCGTTGAATCGTATCGAAGACGTAGATCGGCTTGTTGGAATTTTTGTCTCTCAGTCTTTTAATGGCTTCGATATTCGATAGGGCATCTTCATAGGACTGTTGATCGGTACGGGACGCAACTAGCCCGCCATATGCCAGCATGCTGACAGAGATGACTGAGCCGTCTACTTTGCTTGCTTGTTTAATCAGCCAATCGCCAATTTCTTCCCCATCGCCCGGAGTCATAAAGTGACCGAGCATGTCTTCATCCGGCATAATCGTCTCCACCCCGCCTGCTCGTGCTGACATTTGCGGAAAATACGTATTGACCGGACGATCATCAAGGGGAACAAGAGCGACTTTGGCAATTGGCTTTGGTGACGCTTTTTTCGCTGCAACTGTACTCGTCTGCGTAAATGGAACCATGCCTGTTACTAGTGCTGCCATAGCCACTGTTGAAATGACAATGCGCAACTTTTTCATAGATCCAATCTCCTTTCAAAATGAAAAGGTTTAATCGAGGACGGCATTCGCTAGACGCAATTGTTCCTGTAATTTCGCCACGTGAATCAAACGCGGAATGGTCTGGTCGTGAAATGCAATGGCCGCTGCTGTACCTGCTGCTTGCCCTGTAGCCATACAGCTCGGGGTAAGCCTGGTCGTAGCCAGCGCCTCATGTGTCGTGGAGATACAACGCCCCGCCGCAAGCAGGTTGTCAATGGATTGAGGGATCAGGCATCGATACGGAATGTCATAAGCGCCCTCTCCTTCAATATCTGCTGCCACTACGCCTTTGCCAGAAGGATCGTGAATGTCAACCGGATAGCCGCTTCGTGCGATGACATCCGGAAAACGTCTACCCGTTACCACGTCTTCGATCGTCAAGCTGTACTCTCCGACGATTCTGCGTGTCTCGCGGATTCCAATTTGCGTTCCGACTGCGGAGATGGATGCTTTCGCGAAGCCCGAGACTCTGCTTTTTAAAAATTCAGACATCAATAACACTTGACGTCTTCCCTCTTCCTCCGCTTCCGTCAAGTCCTCGACATCTGTTCCATCCAGTCCCTGCACACGCGTGCAATTGATCAGAACTTCATCACTCTCGGGCCCTGTGAAAAACAGAACTTGATCCCGATTAATCGGAACACCTGACATCTTCCAATGCGTATAAAAGCCTTGGACACCCGTCAGTGGAATGGACGGTAGCTGTGCAAAGGGCGTCTTGTGATAAAACTCCTCCGGATGATCAAGCATGTACTGCTTCACCTGCTCCAAATCGACGCCGCGCATGCGAAACTTCATGGTCATCGGCTGAGTCAGTCCATCTGCATCTCGCCCTTTGCTCGTCGACGCCCCCGATAAATGAGCGATATCTGCATCGCCTGTCGCATCGACGAACACCTTGGCCTTGATCTCATACTGGCCCGATTTGCTAGTGAGTGTAACAGAAGTAATCTCTGTCCCCTCTACCTTCACCTGATCGACAAAGCTGTGGACAAACAGCTTGACGCCCGCTTCCTTGAGCATTTCCACAGCGACCAGCTTGTAAATTTCCGGATGATACGGCGTGACTGTGCTCACGAATCCCACCGTATCCTGCAAATGTCCAGGCGATCCCCCCTTTTCTTGCAAGCGGTCGACGATTTCCTGTGCAATTCCTTTGATGACTTGCTCGCCTTTCTCCGTATGAAACGTCATCCACGGATAAACGAGCGCAATCGTCGACATCCCTCCGAGAAAGCCGTAACGCTCGATCAGGATCGTCTTGGCTCCCAATCGTCCGCTGGCGAGAGCGGCACTGATTCCTGCTGGCCCCCCGCCTACCACGACTACATCTGCTTCCACTACTCGATCCATCTGCACTCACTCCTTGTTGAACTTCTTTTCATCCTTTAATCTTTTAATCTTTTAGGCCCGTCATCGATACACCCTCGATAAACTGCTTTTGGGCGAAAAAGAACACGATCAAAAGCGGCAAGGTCGCCATGACGGACGCACTCATCAGATGATGCCAAGCTGTCCCTACTTCGTCAGTAAACAAGGACAAAGCGAGCGGTAGCGTCATCAGCTCTCTGTCGTTGATGAAAATGAGCGGATCGTAAAACTCGTTCCAGCTCGTTAAAAACGTAAAAATCGTCAGCGTCGCGATAGCTGGCTTCGCTAGTGGCAACATGATGCTCCAGTAAATCCGCCAACGCGAGCAGCCATCAATCATCGCCGCCTCCTCCAGTTCTTTCGGAATCCCAAGGAAAAACTGGCGCATGACGAACACACCAAAAATTCCGCCTGCTCCAAAAATGGGAAGCACGATCAGCGGCACATGCGTGTTGATAAACCCAAGCATGCGCATGAACAAAAACATCGGAATCGACGTCACTTCATGTGGGATCATCATCGTCGACAACAGCACCAGAAAGACGATATTGCGTCCGCGAAACGGAATTCGGGCAAACGCATAGCCCGCAATCGAGGCAAATAATACCGTTCCAACCGTGACCAGAATCGCAATGTACAGGCTGTTCCAATAGAACAGATGAAACGGCGTATTCGCCAAAACCTCCGTGTAGTTCTCCAAGCGGATTGATGAAGGGATAAACTCTGGCGGAAAGACGAATATTTTGGCCGGCTCTTTTAACGATGTAGAAAGCATCCACAAAAAAGGCACCAGCATCAGTAGGGAGATCGCTCCTAACGCCACATAGTGACCGCCAATCCCCAATAACTTGCCCGCTTGTAATCCGTGGCGATTACTCTTCATGGAACACCCACCTTTTTCTAAACTGCCACTGCAAGAGCGTAAAGACTAAAATGATAAAGAACAGCACAAAGGCAAGTGCAGACGCATAGCCGAATTCAAAGTTTTTGAAGGCACGCTCCCATATGTAATAGACGAGCACCTTTGTGCTGTTATCCGGCCCACCCTGGGTCATGACGTAAATCTGCCCAAACACCTTGAGCGAGCCGATAATCGTCAACAACGTGGTTAAAAAAACCGTCGGACTAATCATCGGGATCGTAATCTGAAACAATTGACGCGTCCGACTAGCTCCATCAATGCGCGCCGCCTCGTATAAGTGAACAGGCACCTGCTGTAAGGCAGCGATAAACAGAACCATGTTCAGACCCACATTTTTCAGGACACTCGTCACGATCACCACCGGCATCGCCAGCTTTGGATTGTAAAGCCATGAGGGGCCTGTAATCCCGAACATCTGCAAGATTTGATTGATGAACCCCGTGTCTGTCGCAAACAAATACTTCCACACAATCGCCCAGACAATCAGCGATGTCATGACCGGCACAAAAATGGCCGTGCGGAAAATCCCGATCCCCGGCAGCTTGCGCACGAGCAGTAAGGCCAACCCCAACGCCAACACGATGTTCAGGGGGACGAGACCGGCCGAGAACGCAAATGTATTGCCCACGACTGTCCAAAATTCGGTATCCTGAAAGATCGCTTGGTAATTTTCCAAACCAATAAATTCGGCTTCCCCCAGTAACGGCCAATCCGTAAAGCTCATGTACAGCGCGAGCAAAAGCGGGCCTAGCAACAGCACCACAAACCCGATGACCATCGGGCTTATAAACAGCCATCCTGTCAGATTTGCTTCCCGGCTGAAGGATCTTTTCCTTGTGCCACTTGTTCTCTTGTCAGGAGAGAGCGGGACATTCAAATTGCTCTCCATACGATCCCTCCTCAGTTGTCAATCGCATTCCGCAATGCATGGATGGAACGGCGCATTTCATCCTCGGTCCTCCCGATCGCCATCGCTCCAGCTAACAAGACACGAACTCCCGTTTCTCGCAGAGCTTCCATATCTTCCGCCACAATTTTTCGCTGTGTCGGAACGATGATGGGGATGCCCGCCTTCTCTACGATGTACCGATAGGTGAGCAGGTCGGCAAATGTAAGCCTCGTGCCATACTCACTCCCCGGAATAATCGATGCCTCCAATGCGGTCATGGGAAAATGCTTCACGGCTTCCAATCGGGACAAATCAAACTGATCATCGATGGCAAACGTACTCGCCACCCCTTCGTTTTTCAAAAGGGACGCTGGCAAATGATGACCATAGATGGAAAGGAAATCGATTCCCAGCGAATCGAACTGTTTGATTTCCTCGGGATTGAGCTCCTCCATTGACCCGCCCGGAACAATGCCAATCGGCCCTGCGAACTGGCTGCGTATCGTTTGGAGAAAGTCCGTATATTCAGCCAGAGGACCAAACCGGTTGCCACTGGCACGATGGTACACATTGATGTGCATCTTCAAACCATCTGCGCCTTCTTCCATCGCAGCTCTGGCTAAGGTCTCGTCGTTTTGCGGGAGACTGACCATGAGCAGAAACGGCTTCTCTTCCAGTGCCTGTCGAAAACGATTCATCGTAACCTCCTTCTCAAGTCACAACGGCCTGTATCCCAGACCGTTGTGATGAGCTTACTTTTTCATGATGGGATTGACTTTCTCTTCCAGCGACTTCACGATATCCGCAGGCTGTGCCGTTTGACCGAATAATTGATCAAAACCAGCCAGTATCGTCGTGTCGATTTTTTGCCAGTCCACATGACCTGGTTGCAGGTGTGCCTTAGGCATTTCATCGATAACCGCCTGCTTGATGTGTGCAGGGTCTGGGTTGCCTGGAACATTCAAAAACGGATCGGAATTCAGCACAGACAAGCGCGGCGGTACAAAGTAAGTCGAGGTCTCTTGGACACCCTGCTCACTCGCGAGGAACTTGAGGAATAGCTTGGTCTCCTCCAAATGCTTTGTTCCTTTGAAAATCGAATACCCTGCCTGACCGAGCATCGGTGCCGAGCCTTTTGAACCCGCTGGCATAGGAGCAATGTCCCACTTGAAGTCCTTTATCATTCGCGCCTTCGAAACGTAGCTGTACACATCAAAGAACATGCCAATTTTCCCTGATTCAAAGCTGACCTGCTCACCCGCCTTCGGATGCGACCCATCTGTAAACATCATCCGTTGGAGCATGCTGAGTGTCTCCACCCCGTATTGGTCATTCCATGTAAACTGATTCATTTCTTTGTTGAACGGGCCGCTGCCATTTGACCATGAATAGGAAGACAGGATGATCCACGTTTTCCAATCGCGGAAGAAGTTGGCCCCGTAGATTTTGCTCGCCCCGGTTCCGCTCGAGATCGCCTGCGCCGACTTTTCAAATTCCTCCCACGTCCATTTTCCTTCTTTCGCTAGGTCGTTCGGTGATTTCAAGCCTGCCTTGTCAAACAAGTCCTTGTTGTAAAACATGACGGTAGGCGGAGTAGAAAACGGCAGTCCGTACAATTTGTCGTCTTTTTGGAACAGCTCAAGCGTCGACGGAATAAAGTCGTCCAGCTTAAAAGCAGCGTCGTTCTTTACATCCGAGATATCTTCCAATATCCCATTCTCCATAAACTGCGGCACCATTCGCTCAGACACCCAACCGATGTCAGGCAGCTCCTGACCAGCAGCCAGCACCGTCACCTTTTGCTGGTAATCGGGGAATGGCACAGATTCCAGCTTCACTTTGATGGTCGGGTTTTGTTGCGTAAATTTTTCAGAGAGCTTCGTATACAGGTCCAGGTGGGCTTGGTTGCCCCATGTCAAAAACGTAAGCTCGACTGCTTCTTTCTTGCCTGTTGCGGAGTCACCGGGAGTCGTCGCGGTGTTGCTGCACCCAAATGTAAACGCTGTCAAAGCAGTAGACAATGCCAACAGGATTGCCTTTTTCATGGCGTACCTCCTTATCTGTTTTCCCTGTCACCAGTATAAAATTGAGTGAATAGTAAGATAAATCACGCGGAATTCAGATTTGGTATCAGATTTAAAGATCTTTACTCCCTACGAGATCTCGATAGCTCCCGGGTGTCATCCCGACTTCCTTTTTAAATACCAGCATGAAATGCTTCGCGCTCTGATACCCTACTAAGCGGGCGATATCATACACCTTCAGGCTCGTCTCGTGTAACAGCTGCTTGGCGCGGTTCATCCTCACCTGCGTGATGTAGTCAGAGACATTTTCCCCCGTCTCGATCTTGAACAATTGACTCAAATAGATCGGATTCAAATGAACAGACTCCGCCAGCGTCTGGAGTCTCAGATCACCGTCCAAATGATCGTGAATAAATGCTTTTACCTTACGAATGATTTGTCTTTCTTCTCGATGGTTGCCGTCGACGCTGTTTTCTTCTTCCCTGACTTTCTTTTTGCGATCCAACACTTGCCTGATTTTTGCGAGCGTGCTCACCAACTCTAATCGATCAATGGGCTTCAAGAGATAGTCGGAGACTTTGTACTTCAACGCTTTCTGTGCGTAGTGAAAATCACCATAGCCACTAATAATCACAATGGGCAGCTCCTCGTACATCTCCCGAATTTTCCCGATCAGCGCCAAGCCGTCGACTTCCCGCATGCGGATATCCGTCACAATCAAATCAGGCATTTCCGTACGCAAATAATGCAGGGCATCCTTTCCACTTTCCGCTTCTGCCATGACGGCAAAACCGGACGTTCCTTTTTCAATTAACAATTTCAAGCCTTCCCGAATCATTCGTTCATCTTCCACCAGCAATACTTTGTACATGGCGTGATTCTCCCTTCTGAAAATCGAGCGGAATCTTCATCGTAATTTCCGTGCCTTGATCTGGTCTGCTCACAATCGTCAGCCCGTACTCATCCCCGAACAATAAGGTCAGCCGCTGGGAAATGTTTCGCAATGCTGTCCCATTGTGTCCGTTCCCTGTCAACTCATGCTGCTGCATAGGCGTACGCAGACTTGCGAGCAGACGACGTAATGATTGCTCAGACATTCCCTTGCCATTGTCCCTCACGCTGATTTGCATCACACCCTCCTGACAAAGCGCCGTGAGCCATATCGTCCCTCCCTGTTCTTGATGCTCAATCCCGTGTGCAATTGCATTTTCAAGCAATGGCTGTAGTAGCAGCTTCGGGATACGCTGATCCGACAGGCTCTCTTCCACGTCCATATACACCCGAAGGCGATCTCCCAGACGAATCTTTTGGATACGGACGTAGGATTGTAACGATACGAGTTCTTGCGTCAGTGTAACGTGACCATCCTCTCGAGCGACCGTATAGCGCATGAGTTTTCCGAGCGAAGAAACCATGTCGGACACATCGTAATTACCTGAGCGGATCGCCATCATATTGATCGATTCGAGTGTGTTGTAAATAAAATGCGGATTGATCTGGCTCTGCAAGGCCGCCAGCTCCGCCTCCCGCTCACGCAAGCTGCTGAGATAGACCTCATTGACAAGGCGGTTGATTTCCTCGACCATCTGATTAAATTGCTCGCTCAGCTTCCCAATCTCGTCTTGGGAATCGACAGGAACTCGTTCATGGAAGTTCCCTCGCTTTACTTGCAGCATTTTTTCTTTCAATTGAACGAGCGGCTTGCTGAGCGAATAGGAAAAATAAATCGCGAGTCCGCCAGCGACGAGTAAAAACATCGCCGCAATCAGCATCGTAAAACTGCGCAAGCTATTGGATTCTGCGAGCAGGACGTCGAGCGGAATCAGACTAATCACTACAAGCCCCGTCTCTCTCGATTGATGATCCACAAAGAGATATTGCTGTCCCTGAATCATTATCTGATTCGCATCCCCGCGATTGATCCCGTCAGTTTCTTGCAACAAAGTACGATAACCCGGCGAGCCTTCGCTATCTCTCTTTTCATAAAACAGCTCGTTTCCCTCATTGACGATGATCAAGCTCCCATCCTTGGTAAAAGGCATATCGGACAAGATTTGATCAAACATGGCCATTTTCATATCGATTTTAATGATTCCGAGCGGTACTTTCGTATACGGCTCCCGCAATAACCGAGCCACTGACACATAGCGCTCACCAGAAGCATCCAAATAATAGCCGGGCCGATGCTGTGGAATAATGACGGCTGCCCCCTGTTCCTTGATTACGCGCGAATACCATCCCTCTTCTGCCAAATCTCCCTTGCTCTTCATGATGGAAGGGTCCAGATTGGAAAAAATCATGCCATTCCCTGCGATGATTTGAATGCCCTTTACTTCTGGTCGGCTATAAGAAAGACTGGATATATACAGCGTCATCTTCTCCCTTTTTTCCATGGAGAGAAAAGAAGTAGCCGACGTATTCGTCTGAATTTCTTTTAAAATGGACAGGACTTCTGGATCATAGAGCGGCATGAGTGATAAACGCTTCATCTCCCGTATATTGCGCTCCAGGTTGCGATTGATCTGACCCACAATCTGCCCTGTGTATTCAGCCGTCCTCCATTCCGTTGAAGCCGAAAACTTGTTGTACGTAATGATTCCTTGCAAACTTAGCGGGATTGCGATCAAGCAGAGAAAAAGCGTGAGAATCTTTGCCCGCAGTGTTCCTTGCAAAAAAAGCGTCGAGACTTTCCTTTTCATGATGGCCCCTTTCCGTTTGTTCGAATAATCAGTATTTTATCCATCAAAAAATCCGCCAGGTAAAATCCTGACGGTCTATTCCTCAGTCTATTTCGATGCCCATGTAGAGACAATCGTAGAATGTATCCTCAATCATAAAATCTCTCGTCAATGTACCAAATTCCTTGAAGCCTATCCCAAATTCACCCACATGCTGCGTCCGCGATCGGATCCCCCCTCGAAAAGTCAGGTTCCCGACAATTCTCCCGTCCACCTCTGCCATTAAAAACAGTTGATTATGAGTTTCTAGACATCTTTTGATGTTTTCTTTTTGCTCATCAGGGGTGACTGTCCATTCTTGCTGTCCAAATGACAAATGATCCGACTCTCCTGATAGGCGATGTACGAATGCAATAAAGGCTTCTGCGTCAGTGATTTTTCCTAAACGGATGATAACCTCTTGGCCAGACCTAAGCTTGGATACCTTCATGAGAACCTCCCCAGCTTTTTTCATACTATTAAAACAAAAAAACGGACGCCTGTTAACCGTCCGCTTGTAGCTTGTACGACTATTCCAATGTTTTAAAGTAAAGGACGGTATCATGCAAGCTACCATCAGCCGCTCGGGCAAACCCCGGAATCCGTCCTGCTTCTTGATAGCCCATCGACTGATACAACTGGTTGGAAGGGTCGTCCGCTCGTGTATCCAAAACGAGGAGGCTGCGGTTTTCAGCAAGGGCCCTTGCCTCTGCCAGCAGCATCAGTCCACGCCCAATCCCTTGACGCTGCGCAGTAGGATGAACCATCAGCTTGGCGATGACGCAGTTCTTCCTCTGAAAACTCGATTCCTTCCCGATAACAAAGCGCTGACTTCATAAGAGCCCCTCCATATCTAACATCTCTTTATCAAGGTCGATATCCGTACATACTGAAAACAAACAGCAAGCATAGATAGATAATCGCTGCGGGTACAATGGTAAGGGCAATGAAAAACCGTTTCTTCACACTGTTGGCATTTCGAAACAACCAAAAGTATATGAACAGCAGGATGAGGAGAAATGGAACAAAATAAAAACCGAGTATGAATCCCACCCAATCCGAGTTGGTTTCCCAGAACTGCTCCGGCACGGGCACCCGATGATATTCACTATATATCTGTTCTTTACGTGAGACAAATAAGTAAGATAGCACGAGGTAGTAACCGAATATAACGAATTTTAGCCAGGGCCTGATCTGCTTCGCGGCGAGTGTTATGGAAAAAATGATTCCTAGGATAAACCATAATGCCATGTATTCCATGTGGATCCCTCCTACGAAGGATTATAGGGATCGGATCTACTGGAGATAAGTACCAACTTTTTTTGGTACCTCATCCTCACGTGATTACAAGAGTCGACAAAATTTGGAATCCTTCCTATAATAGACTTGTCAAACAACACAGTATGCGAGTATCTTTGCAATAGAAAGCTCACTACCTGTAGGAGATGGTTACGATAACGTACGCTCTTTCGTTTTTCCTGTCGTTTTGTATCGTTATGGTGCTGATTCCGCCTCTGGCAAAATTGGCATTTCGCCTTGATTTTGTGGACAAGCCACGTAAAGACGTGGAAAGAAAGATTCACCGGGAGCCTATCCCATTGACAGCAAGCTACGCTATTTTTGTCGGCTTTGCTGCATCGTTTTTGCTCTTCTCGAAAGAATCGACTGGGCAAACGATTGCTGTTCTAACAGGCTCACTACTGCTGCTTATTATCGGTACCATTGATGACTGGTACAAGACGCAAGGCAAGGATTTTTCCGCCTTACCAAAGCTGATCGTCCAAGTATCAGCCGCCGTGATTGTCTACTTGTCGGGTATTACTTTTTCCGGCTTTTACAATCCATTGAGTGGCGAATACATATTGCTCCCGGAATGGTTGCAGTTCATCCTGACCATTCTGTGGATTTTCGGAGTAACGACGGTTATCAATTTTTCGGATGGCATGGATGGCTTGGCTGGAGGGCTTTCTGCGATTTCCGCAGGCACGCTCTTCGTGGTTGCCTTGGTAAAAGGACAAAGCACATCTGCGATCATGGCGATCAGTCTGATCGGTGTTGCCTTGGCTTATCTGCGGTACAACAAGCCGCCGGCCAAAATTTTCATGGGAGATGCAGGCGCGACCTTCCTCGGCTTTATCTTGGCGGTTATCGCGTTGGATGGTGCCTTTAAGCAGGCAACGGTTCTCTCCTTGTTCATTCCGATTTTAGCACTCGGTGTGCCAATTTTTGATAATCTGTTTGTAGTGACCAAACGCTTCCTACAAGGAAAGCCGATCTACCAAGCAGATGCCAGTCAAGTTCATTATCGCCTGCTGCGTTCTGGACTCAATCCAAAACAGGTCGTCACCTTCCTGTGCTTGATCAGTGTTTGCTTTAGTCTGACGTCCATTATCCTGCTCCTGCTCGGAGTATAGGTTATCGGTCACAATGAAAAATGCCGCTTGGGTCTAATCCCTGCGGCATTTTTTATGGGCGGATTACGCGAAGTCTCTCTTCGCTGTCGTGGTCGTCTGAAACGTCTGAAAGCCTGTCCGTTCGTACAATGCAATCGCAGGTTCATTGTGGGTACCTGTGACGAGATGCGGCTTCAAACCCTTTTCCAGCGTCCGATTCACAAAAAAACGGACAAGCTCTTTGCCGTAGCCTTTGTCTTGATGCACGGGATCTACGAACACATCGTAGACCTCGCCATGCCCTGTGATGATCAAGGACCCGACGAATACTCCTTCATGCTCGAACAAATAAATGTCCTCTCTCATCTCACCTAGCAGCCAGTTTTTCCATGCGTTCATCGTCTTCTCAGGATAATCCGCCAGACGGTATGGCTGAAGATCAATGCCTTTGCGCACCTCGTAGTAAGCGTCACTCTGCGATTGGATGTACATCTCCATATCGGATTCGATGAACTTTCGTACGTCGAGTGTCGGTTCCGGCCCGATCTCTCCTGTGTATTTCATCAGATGGTGGCCCCAGATAGAAGCAAAACCTCTCTTGGCAAAAAAATCAGCACCCTGCCCGTGTTCTACGCGGTAGGTAGCCATGACGGCCATCGGCTTCTCCTCGTGCTGTTGCAGTTCCAGCCACAGCTTATCGAACAGCCGAGAGCCGATTCCTCGCTTTCGATGATCTGGTCGTGTATAGACGTATATTTCTGCTGTTCCGTCTTCGCCAGAGGAGTTCAAATCATATGTGCCGCAGCCCATGATTTGATCGTTTTCCTCCCAGATGTAAACCGTAGCCTTTTCCACGATATCGCCAATCTCTTCGGTCCTCCAAAGCATGCCTTCGCCAATCATCGTGACGATTGTCTCTTTGTCATTGGATTGTGCTTGTCGTATCATCTACGCACTCCTCCGTTCTCTCCCGTTAACTCTGCTGGACGGTTGCTGCTTCTGCGGCTTTTTCCAACTTCTTGCGATGTTGCAAGCAAGCCTCGCATCTTCTGCTTTTTCGCCCGAAAGCCGTGTAGTATTTGCTTTTTTTGCAAGATCGGCACGTAATGTACAACGAGCTCGACAAATTGTAGTTCTCTTCTGGCGTGTTTTCTTTCAGGTGCACCGTCTTGTTGTATTTGATGAGCAAATGAGCTGTGTGGATGGCATCGACCAAGGCCGAGTGCAGTCTGCCCTCCTGGATGATTCCTGCCGTGTCGATTGCTTCTTTCAGGCTCATCTGTTTGCGATCAGCCAAAAGCATGCTAATCGGCGGCTGGATGTCGTTGTAATTGCGCATCCAGTTGAAGTCCAAACCAAATCGCGCACAATGCTCGATCATCAAACGCTTGTCGTCTTGCCCCCAAGTGCACAGGTAGTATTCAGAATCGTTGCCAATCCACTCCATAAATTCTGCGAATGCCCGGCGAAACGGGATAAAGGTTGGCATATTCTCTTTATCGAGACCGATGAACTTACGCGTCCTCTCTGTGATTCGGCGCTCAATGGCTGGAAAGGTGTAGCGCTGAAATGTGTCGACCTCCACGCCATTTTTTCCGGGCACGACTTTTGCCGCTCCGATCTCAATAATTTCCGGGATCTTGTCTCTCTGATACGTTAGTGTCGTTTCAAGGTCAAAAACAATGATCTGCAAGCCTAATCACATCCTGTATGTATTGTCTCTATTATGGCTTGGATCGGGCATAGAAAGCAAAACAAAGACAAAAGCGGCTGCCTGAGTGGCAACCACTTTTTTAAAAATTCTTTTGTTTCCCCTTGTCACTTGGCTTATTTTGTGGATTCCTTCGTCAACTGACGCAATCCGTAGCTCATCCTAACTATTTGCCCGTCTTCATCCCGGAAAAACTCAATCCAAGGGATGGAATCTCTTTTTTGGAAAACGAAGCTGTCTTTTTGTACGGGTATCAGTGAATACGAGAGACCATCCACTTCCAAGAATAGCTTGCCTTCGCTTTTGGCTATCGATACGCTTACCCATTCCTGCGAAGAGTAGCGACCTTCGTACAGTGACAATTGCTCATCAGCGACCTCGTATGGATCATAGGCATAGACCGGAGCGCCAGCCGGCCTTGCAAAATAACTGTTCAAAAAGCCGAGAACCAACTCTCGGACGCTCACTCCATCGAGATTGACCAGAATCACGCCCGTAATCCCTTGATCCGGAACCGAGAAAATGTGCGAGCTGATTCCCTTCAGCGATCCGCCATGCTCTACCAGCAAGCCATCTGGAAAGGCAGGCGAGACCATCAGTCCATAGCCGTATGAGCGGTGCCCGTCCACACGAGCAAAGGGAGTGAGCATCTGCCGGACGCTATCGGCAGACAGAATCGGTGTCGGTTTTCCCGCTCCTCCCTGACGAAAGACTTCCAAATAGGCGAGCAGATCGTTCACCGTGGATTTGAGGAACCCTGCCGCTCGCATTGCTGGGGCATCGTGCCAGATGGGTGCTGCAATGATTTGGTTTTCGTCATCGATTTTTTTGTTGGTATACAAAATCGTGACGTCGTCCTTGTCAGCCAATTCATCCACGGAGAAAACGGTTCTGTTCATACCCAATGGCTGCAAAATATGCGTCGCAACGTAGTTTTCATACGTCTGGTTGCTAACCCGTTCAATGATCGCCCCCAAAAGCCCATACGCATCGTTGTTGTAGCTAAAGGCACCTCCTGGCTCTGAGAGCGGCTTCGCTTCGAACCCAGCAATGGCTTTCGTGACTTCTTCGTACGTATCCAAGTAAGGCACGGTCTTCAGTTCTTCCTCTGCTTTGGTTCCAATGACAGCAGGATCATTCTCCATGCTCCGCCTCATTGCGCCGTCTAAGTAAGGCATGGGCGCTATTCCAGGCGTATGTGTCATGAAGTGATGAATCGTCATTCGTGCTGTCAGCTCGTGGTCGCCCGCCCGAAACTCAGGCAAATATTTTACGACCGGATCGTGGACAGACAGCTTGCCTCCCTCCTGCAACTGCATGATCGCAACGCAGGTAAACGATTTAGTGATGGATGCGATGCCAAAAACGGTGTCGAGGGAAAGTGGCAGTTGCTGTTCTCTGTCACGAAAACCGAATGTCCCTTCGTACAAAAGCTCACCATCACGTGCAACAGCAATAGCTGCGCCCGGAGCCTTTGCCTCGTCCAGCAGCTGCTGTGCATACGTGTGGAACTGTTCTTTCCATGCCGTCATTTTCATCAACTCCCCATCGTTTGCTCATAAATCGCTTTTGCAACACGAGCGATAGTAAGCTCTGCCGCTTCTTTGTCAGTCACACCGCGTGATAGTGCCGTGATCGCAATCATCCCTTTTCCTTCGGGCAAATAGATGATGCCTGCATCATTGACGACTGCATTGACGGTTCCTGTCTTATGCGCGACCTTTGTTCCTTCTGGCAGCAAGTACGGCAGACGGCTGTTGTAATGCTGACGTCGCATGATGTCTAGCATCTGCTCGCAGGAGGACTCCGTGAGAATTTCTTTTCGCGCAATCATAATAAGCAGGCGGTTTAGCTCGGCTGGTGTCGCTACGTTATTATCAAGGGTAGGCATGGATACATCGTGGATCAATTCGTAATTGCCTGACTCTTCCCGGCGCATGAACTCATCGAACCCTGCCTGCGAAGGTGTAGGTTCGTTCATACCCACGCAGTGGTTGAGAAGCTCCCAGCAATTATGCGTCAAATGAATCTGCGAAAGACCCAGCTCATGCATGTGCTCATTCACCTTGTCGATGCCGCCGATCAACTCGATGATTTGGTCCGTCGCATAGTTATCACTGACAATCGTCATCAGTGTCGCTAAGTCTTTTACCGTTAAGGCCGATCCGGCATCCAGCTCTTGCAAAATGCCTGACCCCGGTACGCGATCCTCCCATTTCAGTGTCACACGCTGGTCGAGGCGGATTCGTCCTGCTTCCACCTCGCGCATCAAGGTGACCATAATCGGAATTTTGAATGCACTCGCCAGTTGAAACAACTCTTCATCCAGATGCCCTGCTGACTCTCCTGTTTCCAGATGAACAGCTGCGATTCCAAAAATACCGGGCGCTTCCTTCAGCACGTTTTCTACTGCTTGCTGCCATGTCATGAAAATTCCTCCCCCATCGCTCGCGAAACGGCCCACACATGGATTTTTATGTCGGCCACTTCTTTTCAGCGCTATTGTTCTTTGTAGCCCCACTTGAAGTCGATGTAGCCCAACGGATCTACAGTGATGCCTTTTACCTTTTCATTTTGTACCCATGAATTGACGCTGGAGTACACACCCGTGACCGGCATTTCTTCCATCAAGATGCTCTCCGCTTCGACCAGATACTGATTGCGCTTGGCCTCATCTGGTTCGGCGTACGCCTTTTTCACCAGCTCTACGTATTTCTCGCTAAACCAGAAGGTCGAGTTATTGGAGCTGTGCTTCTCCATCATCAGCTCCAGGAAGTTGACGGAGTCGTTGTAATCTCCCGTCCAGCCTGTTCGGGAAATCATGTACTTCCCTTGCTCCTGATCGTCAAACATGACCTTCAACTCTTTATTGATCAGCTTTACGTCCACACCAAGGGCTTGTTTCCATTGAGCCTGCAATGCTTCAGCAATCTTCTTGTTGAGGTCGGAGGTATTGTACAGATAGGTGATTTCGGGCAGCTTGGCGATGCCCATCTCCTTCATTCCTTCTGCCAATAACTGTTTCGCCGTCTCCACGTCGTTATCCTTGAAATACCCATCCGGCTTCAAGGAGGCGGAAAGTGGGACAAAGCCCATCAAGGGAGTCTGTCCGGCCTGGCCGATGTTTTCTGCGATGTCACTACGGTTGATCGCATAGGCAAACGCTTTGCGGATTTTGCTATTCGTAAATGGCGGCTTCTCTGTCTGGAACAGGAGATAGTAGTTGGTGGCACGTTGCATGGTTTGCAGCTTGCCTTCGTCGCGCAACGGTCCAATGGCATCCGCAGGCAGACCACTAATCGGGCCGCCAGCCCAATCCAGCTCGCCGCTATTGAACAACTCCAGCTCGGTATTCGTATCCTCTATCATGGAAAACTCGACTTCGTTGAACTTCACGACATCTTTGTCCCAATAGTGCTCGTTTTTGGCCAGCTCAATCTTGTTTTTATGCTCCCAATTCACCAGTTTGAACGGCCCATTGGTCACGATGGACTCGGGCTTTTTCGCCCAATTCGGATTGGCTTCTACCACCTTTTGATTGACCGGATAGTAGAAGGTCGCAAGTGTCAGGAAGTAAGGAGTAGGGTTTTCCAAGGTGACTTGCAGTTTCTTGTCATCGACGACCTTGATGCCGACATCCTCCGCTTTCGCCTTTCCTTCGTAAAAGGCGCGGGCATTTTTGATCGGATAATACTTGTAGGCGGAGCCGCTGGCTGTCTTCGGATTGAGCACGCGCATCCAGCCGAAGGCGAAGTCTTGAGCCGTAACCGAGTCGCCATTGCTCCACTTGCTGTCGCGCAAAGTAAAAGTGTACACCTTTTTGTCCTCAGATACTTGAATGTCGGATGCAACGGAATGGACTGGCTTGCCATCCTTGTCCAAACGAACGAGCCCGTCGTACAGCGAACGGATGAAGGCACCGGAAATGACATCGTTGGACATGCCTGAATCAAGTGTCTCTGGCTCTGCTGCATTCATGTGCAAGATCTGCTCTGCCGCAGGCTGCGCAGTTGCCTGCTGTGCTGACGCTGGTTGCTGCTGGTTGTCTGGTGCGGTTTGAGTCGGCGTATTGCCACTGCTACAGCCTGCAAATAACCCCGTAAGCAAAACGAAGAGACTTGTTAGGACAACTGGTCTGTTCATGCTGTACCCCCCTTGTTTGAGTCGGATAACCGATTATTGAATAAATATTCTGCAAATTTTATGCCATTCGTGTTTTCGGTTGTTCTTTTGTTGGTTTTATTCAGTGCTGAATACTTTTACCCGAGTCGGTCCGACAAGTTTCTACCAGTAGTCTCTGACACGCAAAAAAGAAGTATTCATCCTTGAATACTTCTATTCATTCGCGCATATGGGGCTGTCCTCTCTAGCTTATCGCTGGTTCATACATGGCTACCGCATCACATGACCTTCGACAAAAAACGATCGGGACGTGCTTTTGCTTCGCCAGCTTCTTTATATTTTTACTCAAACTGTGACTCACGAAGTTAATAAAGACAAGAACAAGCTCCGTATCAGAAGGAATCGTCGCCTTCACATCGGATTTTTTGCGACCTGATACGTGATAGACATTCTGGAACCCTTTGTTCTGTAACAAGCTCTCGATTTCTGCTACCCGATCTCCTCCTACCACAAGAACGCCTGCCATAGTCCTTCCTCCTCTCTTTTTTCCACGCTTATTCTTCTATTTTCCGGTGCGCGCTTGCGAAATCTTTGCCTCAGGCTTTTCCGCCGGGAGTCTGTATTTTTCCGTTCGCTCAATCTGAACGACCTGTGAATCGTGAACCACAATATGTATGGAACCGTATTCCAAACCATCCAGTGCGCGCGCGATTTTCTCTAATAAGGGAACGTCTAGGGAAATCTCATCTTTTGCCATGGGGACCACCCTCCTGTTTCGATAAATTAATGTATATTATTCCTACCTATTTACTTTGTTTTGTGATCTGATAATACCTCTTACTGCCCATAACTGTCAATGTCAAACAGTTTGGGCAGCAAGAGGCTTTTCTCACCTCATTTTCCTTCGATTGCCGAAAGCTCCCTGCGAAACTAGACAGCTTGGTTGTCTTTGTCCTCGCGGGAGCTTTCGGTCGACCGATCAGCTAATCATTTAAAAACCGATACATTTACTATGATATGAAAATATTACCATACGATTCTGCTATCGGTCAATGCTCCGTGCAGTTCTTTGTTCCCCCAATGATTCCCTTTACACCAAATGACAGGCGACAAATCTGTCGGTGCTAACCTCCCGAAAAGCAGGCACTTCCTGTCGGCAAATGTCTTTCACGTACGGGCAGCGCGTATGGAATCTGCACCCTGCTGGAGGATTTGCCGGACTTGGCATGTCTCCCTGCAGGACGATGCGTTCGCGCTTTTTCTTTGGGATCGGGAGCGGCACAGAGGAGAGCAATGCTTTGGTGTACGGATGGAGCGGTTCCAAAAATAACTCATCCCGAGGTGCCAGCTCCAGCAATGACCCCAAATACATGACGCCGATCCTCGTGCACAGATGCTCCACGACACTCAAATCATGTGAAATAAATAAGTACGTCAGCTTCCTCTGCTCCTGCAACTCTGCAAACAAATTGATGATTTGGGCTTGGATCGACACATCCAGAGCAGATACTGGCTCATCCGCGACGATAAAATCAGGGTTCATCATAATGGCCCGTGCGATACCGATTCGTTGACGCTGACCGCCCGAGAACTCATGCGGATACCGATCGACATGATACGGCGCCAATCCACATAAAGCCATGACCTCTAAAACTCTTTCTCTGACCTCCGCTTGTGGGAGCAGCCCGTGATCAAGCATCGCTTCCCCCAGTGCTTCTCCGATTCGAACGCGTGGATTCAGTGAGCTGTACGGGTCTTGAAAAATATATTGCATCCGTGGGCGCAATGCTCGGAGCTCTTGGCGATTCAACGCGTGCACATCGATACCCTGGAAGCGGACTTCTCCCTCTGTCTTTTCCAAAAGGCGCAGGATGGTGCGACCTGTCGTGCTTTTCCCGCTGCCGGATTCACCGACCAGCCCAAACGTCTCCCCTTTTTGGATGGAAAAGCTGACGTCATCCACTGCTTTTACATGGCCGATCGTCCTGCCGAAAAGCCCTCCGGTAATCGGGTAATATTTTTTCAATCGGCGCACTTCCAGTAAATTACTGTCCACGGACGATCTCCTCCTCATACAGCCAGCACGCGACCTTTCTGCCGTCTCCTCCATCACGCAAAGGCGGCTGCTTCACCCGGCAAATGTCCAAGCACTGATCGCATCGGTCATGAAAATAGCACGATTCACCGAGTGTCGTCGGATTCGGTACTTGACCAGGGATGGAATACAACTTGGCTCTGCGCTGATTCAGTACAGGCTTGGAACGAAGCAAGCCTTGTGTATATGGGTGCTTCGGCTCCTCGAACAGCTCGACAACAGGAGACACCTCTACCACTTTTCCTGCGTACATCACGACCACATGATCGGCCATCTCCGCAACGACCCCCAGATCATGCGTGATAAAAAGAATCGCAGTTTGGGCTTCGTCCTTGATTTTGCGCAGCAGATCGAGAATTTGCGCCTGAATAGTCACATCCAAAGCAGTCGTCGGCTCATCAGCGATCAGCAGGCGAGGATTGCAGGATATTGCGATGGCAATCATAATGCGTTGCAGCATACCCCCACTCAATTCATGGGGGTACGATTTGGCGATTTCTTTTGCCCGCGGGATTCCGACTAGCTCGATCAGCTCGATGGCTCGTGCTTGGGCTGCTTTTTTACTTAGTCCTTGATGTTCCATGATCGGCTCCATGATCTGCTCACCGATGGTCAGTACGGGATTGAGTGACGACATCGGCTCCTGAAAAATCATGGCCAGCTCGTTACCGCGGAGCTTTCGCATCTCTTCTTTGCTGACTTTTCGCAGATCACGGCCTGCAAACCATATCTCACCCGAAACGATACTGCCTACCGCCTCTGGGATTAGTCTCATCAATGACATGGCTGCCGCGCTTTTGCCGCAGCCCGACTCGCCTACGATGCATACGGTCTCTCCCTCATGGATGCGCAGCTCGAGGGCATCGACTGCTTTGACCACGCCTTGTTCGGACTTGAAGTAGGTGCTTAAATTTTGGATTTCGACTAAAGCATTCATGCTTGGCTCACCTGCCTTTTCTTATAAAAAGTATCTGTAGTGGAGGGGGAGAAGTTTTATCTTGAAAGAAGGTTCAAGAAGTTATAAATCATTCAAGAACCCCCCTCAACGCTTCTGCTTTGGGTCCAAAGCATCTCGTAATCCATCCCCTAACAAATTAATCGAGATAACGGTAGCGAAAATAGCAATACCCGGAGGAACCCACAGCCACGGTCTTTTCTGAAAATCGATCAAGGTATTCGCCGCATCCATCATGTTGCCCCATGTGGGTGTTGGTGGGACGACACCGAGGCCGAAGTACGATAATACGGATTCGCTCAGGATCGCACCGCCGACGTTCAAGGTGGCAACTACAATTAAGAGTGGTGTCAGATTGGGCAGCAAATGGAAGAATAGCTTGCGTCTGTCGCGCAGACCGAGTACTTCTGCTGCTTGCATGAATTCACTTTCACGCAAGGTGAGCATCTGGCTGCGGACCATTCGCGCCAAGCCAGGCCAGCCGATCAGGCTCAGCATGACCATGACGATGTAAATGCGGTAGTCGGTCGGGATTTTCCACTCGGAGAGGACTGCGCCCATAATAAACAAGAGCGGCAGACCAGGAATGGTCATGAGCACGTCTGCTACGCGCATGATCACTTGATCGACCCACCCGCGGTAAAAGCCAGCTAGTGCACCAAGAAGGGCGCCAATAGAAACGGAGAGCATCATAGAAGCGATGCCGACTGTCAATGAGATTCGGCCCGCCTGCATCAACCGCGTCAAAATGTCTCTGCCCAAGCTGTCCGTCCCGAGCCAATGGGAGAAGCTTGGCGGCTTGTTGATCATGGCCGTATTAATCTTGCCGGATGCGTACGGAGAAAAAAACGGACCGATGAAACATACCACCGCCATGACGAGTAAAAACACAAGTCCAACCATGGCCAGTCGCTTCTTTTTCAGTCGCAAAAACGCCTCGTGCCACAAGGAGGAACGCAACGCTACCTGCTCCGGTCTCGTCACCTCGGCTACTTCACTTACCGTTGATGCCATCGTTTTCCCTCCTATTTCAACCGAACCCGCGGGTCAGCCACTCTGTACAGCAAATCAGCAGATAAGTTTCCGATGACGGTGAGAATCGCCAGGAACATCGTAAAGCCCATCAAGAGCGGGTAGTCCCGTACAGAAAACGCCTGCATGTACAACTGCCCAACACCGGGCCAGTTAAAGATTTTTTCCGTGATAATCGCCCCACCGAACAATGCTGGAAGTTCAAAGCCTAGTAGTGTAATGGCGGGCAGGAGTGCATTGCGCAGCGCGTGCTTGTGCAGGACGACTTTTTCCTTCAGTCCTTTTGCCCGGGCCGTGCGCACGAAGTCTTGTTGAATGACCTCCAGCATGTTCGTGCGGAAATAACGAGTCAGCGTCCCCACGCTCAGCAAAGTCAGCACCGTCACAGGCAAAAACATATGCTGGACCACGTCCCACGCATAGGCGAACCCCGCTTCCTTGCTGCCAATCGTCATCATGCCTCCTGCGGGAAATAGCTTGGCATCGACAGCAAACAACTTGATAAACAGCAGCCCGACGAAAAAAACAGGCAATGACATCGCTGCAAAAACACCGATCGTCACGAGTGCATCGAACCAGGAATGCTGCCTGGCAGCAGACAGAACTCCGATAGAGATCGCGATCAGCCACGTAAAAAAGGTAGAGGTAATCGCGAGCAAAAACGAATTCCAGATGTAATCGTTCAACAGCGACATCACTGGCTGCTGGTATTGCAGAGAATAACCAAAATCGCCTTGGAAGGCGTTTTTCATCCAGATGAAATACCGTTCGACGACAGGCTTATCCAGCCCGTACATCGCTTTTAGCTCCAGCTTTCGTTCCGCTGTCAGCTTGGGACTCGTATCGACGAAATCACCGGGCGTCAGGGCATACAGGAAAAAAATCAAAATGGATGCGCCGAAGAGCGTCAACGCCATGTAAAAGACCCTTTTCAAGAAGTAGGACGTCATCGTTTGCCTCCTTTCATGCTTGAGGAAAAAAAGAAAGCCCAGCCCCAGGGCCGGGCACAACATTCATGAGTCAGTTACTCGAACTTGTTACTCAAATTTGATACCAGGCAGGCTGGTCGAAATACCAGTGAACGGATTCGGCTCCAAGCCCTTGATCTTGCCGTTATGCGCAGACAAAATTTTGCGGTAGCCGAGGAAGATGTACGGTGGGTCATCGCTCAGCTCTTTGTACAGGTCTTTGTAGATCGCTTTGCGCTTCTCGATGTCCAGCGTAGATAGACCTGCTTCCAGCAATTCGTCTACTTTGGCATTGGAGTAGCCATTCGTTCCGGTAAATCCGCTCTTGCCCTTTTTCGTAGAGAAGGCGTCTACACCGTCATCTGGATCAATCAGCATCGTGGTCGAGAACGAAGCGAGGTCGTGATCTCCTTTTTCCGTCCGTGCCAAAACGGCGTTGTAGTCCATCATTTCCGCTTCAAACTGGATGCCAAGCTCTTTGTAGTTTTCTTTGGCAATCGGGATCAGTACCTCTCCCAGCTTTCCTTTTGTCGTGTAGTAATGCACGACCAGCTTTTGTCCGTCTTTTTCACGGATACCGTCCGCGCCCGGCTTCCAGCCCGCTTCGTCCAGGAGCTGCTTCGCCTTTTCCGGATTGTAGGCGTATGGATTGACATCATCCGTATAGGCCCACGAAACAGGGCTGATTGGTACATTGGCGACTTGCGCGTATCCTTGGTAAGTCAGGTCTAAAATCTTTTGGCGATCCAGTCCGTAGATGAAGGCTTGGCGGACGCGCTTGTCTTTGAAAAATGGCTTGGAATGATTGAACTTGATGTACGAATAGGCACTGGATGTGTACAGATTGATATTCACGTATCCTAGCTCTTGCAACTGCTCAATGTTATCCGAGTTGACGGTAAAGGAGTTGTAGTCCATCTCCCCTGTCTGGATAAACTGTAGAGCGTCGCCCTCGGTCGTCTTGTAGATAAAGTGCTCGACTTGCGGCTTGCCCGCGAAATAGTGCTCGTTTGCGAGATAGCGGACTTCTTGACCAGGAATGTACGCCTCAAATTTGTAAGGTCCAGCTCCCAATGGCTTGCCGTGCAGGGTGCGGAGATACTCCAGATTGCCTGGTTTGTACTCCTTGCCGTAGTACGCTTTGGAGAGCACCTGCCCACCTAACAGAACGAGAGATTTGGCGTTCACTTTCTCCGTCGTGATCTGGATCGTCTGTGGATCAATCACCTTGATCCCTTCGATCGTGTTCGCTTTGCCTTCCTTGTATTCACGGCCACCCTTGATACTTGCTACGAAAATGTCCGTTTCGCCATCGTACGTTTTGTCGTGCAAAATCGTCAGTGTAAAGGCCACATCCTCTGCCGTCAGCGGTGAACCATCGCTGAATTTCAGATTCGGTCTCAGGTGGAACGTATACGTGAGCTGGTCAGGAGATACGTCCCATTTTTCCGCGAGCTTGGGGACTGGCTTTCCTGTCGCATCGACATCCACCAGGGATTCGAAGATCGCTGAGGAGACATTGCCATCGTAGCCGTTGTGGTAAAAGAACGGGTTAAATACACCACCCGGCTCTGTCAGTCCCGCAATGAATGTATCGGTCCTTTTGGCTGCTGCTTCCGGCAGCTTGGATAAATCCGTAGCCAAATTGATGCCGTCTTTTATGTCTTGCACCTTGCTGGCAGCAGGTGCTGATGCTTCTGTCGACGGAGTCGCCGTTTGTGTCGAGGTAGCCGGCGTACTGCCTTCGGAGCTGCACCCTGTGACCAACAGAGTCCCTAATAGCAAGCTTGAAATGATTTGCGAAAACCTTTTTTTCATGTTGATCCTCCTTCATATCCACTCACTCAGTGAAACCAGCTCCTCCGGTGGTCCGGTCGGATCAAAAAACAATAACTTATAATTCTTACCTGTTTACTATGAATTAGATTATAGGTATCGATACCGGATCGGTCAACAGTTTTTTCCAAACAAAAAAAGCCCCGATTATTCGAGGCTCTCATTAGTCGTATGCCTTTTATACGGAATGCCTAGTTTTTCACACGCCTGCATCACGAATAGAGAATGTCGCTCACGCATGGTGTCCTCTATCCTTTTTTCCAATCCCCAATCAGATAGGTTCGAAGCTGGCCGCAGTGCCGCACACAAATCCCAGTACGGAAGCTGGGTATAATCGAGTGTCTTGCTGGCAGAAGATTGATAATGAAGCGTAAACTCATGCATGGCCTCCACTCCAAATGCCCACAAAATCTCCAGTCTGGCATTGCCGAGATCAGATAAGGGGTCGCCGATCGCAGCGTCCTCCCAGTCGATAACAGCAGCGAGTTTTTCTTCCTTCCACATCGTATTTCCCGGCCAGAAATCGCCATGCAACAGAGATGCTGCATTCGACTGCGGCAGCGGCCAAACGGACTCCAGCACTTCGCGAATGAGTCCCTCATCCAGTGAGTTGTCCAGGCTCGTAGGTCTTTTGTGGAGCTTCTCTGTTATCGCTTCTTCTTGTTTCGGCAAAGAAGTGCCCACCAGTCTAGTAGCGTCTACCGAATGGATGCGAGTCAGCACCTCAGCTGCTTGTTGTAGAAAGCTGGACAAGTCGGCTGGTGCGGTGACTGTCTCTCCTTCTATGAATTCGATGACAAGACACGGTGTCGGAAACATATCGCTGGCTGCTTCGAGATGATAAGGCGTTGGAGTCGGCAAATCAGCTGACTTCAGTATTTGCAACAGTCTGAATTCATCTGATGCGATCTGTGGATTTCGCTTGAGGTCAGCCTGCCCATGCTCGCGGACGACTACTTTTTTCTTCGTACCGTCAGGGCTCTCCATTTCTAGCGCGGTAACCTGTGCAGAAATCCCGCCTTTTAGTTCCCATGCACGAAGGAGCTTGGCTGACGGGTTCATGTTATGTACCAGGCGTGTCCATTTCTCATCCATATATGTTTCCCCCTTTATGCTCCACTGTCTGATTGTCTATACAGTCCTACCTTCATCATTTCCATATACGATTCTAATTCCGCAAAAAAGGATTGGACATGTGCGAAGCCTTTATCGTTGGCATCGTAGTTTTCGCGGACGTACTTTTGCGTCAATGCCTCTACAGTCGACAGCAAAAAATGCAGCGCCTTCTGTGGATCGAACTGCGCTTTGATCAATGACGTATCGACTTGATCCAGAAACAAGGGAATATATCGCGCATTGAACTGTATTTCTCTGTCTTCGATCTCAGCCCGGCATTCCTCGGGATAATCGAAAAAGGTCGCCACTGCCATTTGATAAATAACTGGTGCCTCAGCAAAGAGCGCCATTTTTGCTTGATTGACATGAAGAAATCGTGCAAAAAAGTCTTGCGGCGCCGCTTCCATTCGCGCCTGTATACAGGCAAAAAAACGTTCGATACAAGCATCGACGATCGCGAGAAACAGTCCCTTTTTATTCCCGAAAAAGTGGAACAGCATCCCCTTTGATACGCCTGCGTTCTGAACGATTTGATTGGTCGAGCCTCGTTCATAGCCTTTCGCGGAAAATTCAACAAGAGCCGCTTCCAACAGTTTTCGCTTGTTCGGCTCCAGTGTTTCGTCCTGCCAAATTCCTTTTATGTCCGTCACCTGCTCTCCGTTCTTCTTTTTCCTAATCATAATGCATATTGACCAGGTGGTCAAAGCGGGGTTATACTTTCCTCGAAGACTTCATCAGCCCTATTTCACTACAAGGAAGTGATGCCTGATGGCACGGACATTGCCCGTATTCGCCCGTATCATCCTTGGATTGATTTTGCTTGGAGCAGGTGTGAATGGTTACATTGTCTTGTTTGGATTCGAACCTATCTTTCCAACCAGTCCTGCTGCCATGGAGCTTTTGCAAGGGTATTTGCTGGTTCTGGTCAAAACCGTCGAAATCATCTGTGGATTGCTATTCCTAACCAACCGCTTCGTCCCACTGGCTCTAACCGCCACTGCGCCTCTTGCTGTCAACATCTTGACGTTCCACCTGTTTGTCGATCCCGACATGCTCGCTATGGGACTGATTGTCGCGATTTTGGAAGCGTATTTGCTGTGGAGCTATCGTCGGAGTTTTCGTCAGTTGATGACGATGTAGACAAAAAGACTATATTCCATCGGTTGTGGTCGGGGGAAGCCCTGCCACATGTTTTCCAGTCGCCTGTATCCTCTCTTCGTTCGGGCGGTCTCCTTCCAAACATGTGACAGGACTTTCGTACAGCTGTGGATTTTTTCGTGCGTTTAAACGTTTTGCAAGTTAACACAGGGAAAGCTTCTGAACGACTAATTCATTTGGCCCGAAACACCTTAGAACCACATTCAAATTAATGAACAGCTACGTAGGAAGAAGCGAATTTCCAGTCCAAGCGCCTCTGGAGCCCGCCCCAGCGTAGGAAAAAATGGCGGGGAATTTCAGCTTCACTTATGAAATACTTCCTCGAAACTTCTACGTTTGAAGCGCTCCCGCCATTTTTTCCGAAGCGGACAGTCGTGACCCCTTGCGGGGCGTAGGCCGAAGCGTAGACTGGAAATTCGCTTCTTCCCCCCACTGCAACATCGATAAAAAGTCAAAAAGTTAGCCGGTACCAAGAGGTGTACCGGCTTTTTAACTATCATCTTTTCGGTAAATGAATCTGCCACGATATTCCGTAACGATCTTGGACCCATCCGAACTTTTCACTGAACGGATATTGTCCAAGCGGCATAAGGACTTGTCCATCCGAGGAAAGCTGTCCAAAAACACGGTCAACCTCTTCCTCTGTATCGCAGTCCACAAATAACGAAATCGCCGGGGTAAAAGCATGATAATCACCGTTCGTATTGTCAATACACATGAAAGTCTGGCCTTTTAGCGTGAAGGTAGCGTGCAGGACTTGTCCATTCTCGTGATGCATAACCTGCTTGATTTCTGAGCGATCAAAAATAGACGTGTAAAACTTCATCGCTTCTTCCGCTTGTCCATGGAACATGAGAAACGTAGTGATAGCTTGCACTGACAATCACTCCTTTTCGTGATAATATACGTCTCCATTCTGCCCATTCCTCAAATATGCATAACCACTAGATCCAATCGATGATCCGCCACTGACCTTCTTTTCTTTGCTTTTGCAAGAGTGTAGTAGCCGTCTCTGCTAACAGGGCGATCCCTCTCTCTATCTTATCAGCATCTGTTTGGATAATACTAATTCGTAACCCGTTTTCACGCGGGAAGGTAGGCAAATAGCTCTGGTTCGTGGACATGACCCGCACGTTTTGCTGGTGTAACGCGGCAATGATATCCTGAGCGTCTAGCTCATCGGGAAGCAGCACTCTCGAAAAAATCCCGCCTGTTCCGATTTGTGTGTGAAGCTGTGGGGGAAGATAGCGCCGGCAGCACTCGGCCAATGTTTCCATCCGCAGGCGATAACGTTCCCGGACAAGAGCAGCATGATGGTCGTACATCCCGCAATTCAAATACAGCTCCAAAGCCGCCTGAGACAAGACGGCCGTACTGGAATCACACGATGCTTTAAACAACCGGAACGTTTCCATTACGGAAGGGGGCAGGACGACTGTCGCCAATCGAAGTCCGGGCAGCATGATCTTAGAAAAGCTTTTGACGTACAGGACACGCCCTGATTGATCGTAGCTGTAGATCGGGTCTGTCTTTAGATTGGTTTCCATGTCCGCCAGATAGTCATCCTCGACGATGTATACATCGTAGCGCTGAGCCAGCTTGGCGATTTGTTTCTTTTGTTCCGTTGAATAGCTTGTCCCCAACGGATTGTGAAACCGGGGAACCGTGTAGAAAAACTTGATTTGATTGTTGCGGAAGTGCCGCTCCAACTCATCCATGTCGATGCCTGCCGCGGTCCGCTGGATGCCCAGAACGGTAACTCCCAGCAGCTCGAGTGAACGCAGCATGCCGTGAAAGGTAGGCTGTTCAACTAGCACTGCATTCTTTCCATTTGGAAACGGCATGGAGGCGAGCAGATGCAGCGCTTGCTGAGCTCCCGAAACGACGCAAATTTGCGAAGGGGATGCAAACACTTGTGATTGGGCGAGATGGCTCTCCAATGCCCGACGCAAGGAGAAAAAGCCCTGGGGCTCCGAATAGGAAAACAACTGATCTTCATATAATTCAATCGCACGGTTTAAACAATGCTGGAAATCTTTGAATGGCATAACTTCTGAGTCAGGGCTGGCTGCCGTAAAGTCAATTCGCTCCTCTGGAAAACGCGTACTTTGAAGAGGGCGAAGGACCGCGTAATAGCCGCTTTTGGGAATGGAATAAATCAAGTGCTCTTTCTCCAGCTCTTGATACGCCCGTATCGCCGTATTCAAACTGCACGACCAACGCTCGGATGCAGTACGAATCGACGGCAGCTTCTCCCCTGGCTTGATTGTATGGGTACGAAGCTGTTCTTTGATGCTGTCTTTCACGACTTCGTATTTATTCTTCATCCCGTTCACTCCCCCGTTATCTGTGTGGGTACAGATTCACTTTTCTCTCCTTTATGCGCCCTAGTCCCTTGAGTATAGTGAATCGTAAGCAAAGGAGTAAATACATATACGGAGGGATACAGATGGAAGCAAGACACGCGACACTGCCTTACAAAATCAGTGATGAGAAAGCTGTACTCGATATCGAGCGCATCAGCGATTGGCTGTCGACAACGTATTGGGCGTCAGAACGCTCCAAGGAAATGATCGTAAAAAGTATCGAAAATTCACTCTGTTTTGGATTGTACGGTGAGGATGGACAGGCTGGATTCGTCCGGGTCGTGAGTGATTACGCGACGATTTCCTGGGTGTGTGATGTCTTCGTCGACCCGGAGCATCGAGGTAAGGGATTGAGCAAATGGCTCATGGAAGTGATGGTGGAACATCCAGACATCCGTCATACGAGCATGATACTCGCTACTCGGGATGCTCATGGTTTATACGAGCAGTATGGCTTCACACGAAGAGAAATGATGCGCAGACCAGCTATTGAGGCTTAGACTCGCTAACCTCGCCTTTTGCGTCAACGCTCGCCCCATAGGAAATGCGGTTGAGCTTGTCGATGATCCGCTTTTTGTTTTTCTCGTCCATCGGAGCAGGCTGACCGTTCGTGAGCTTCACCGGTATCACGTGGCTCTTGCTCCCGTCTTTTGAAAATGTCAGTTGGACCATCATGGCTTCGCGACCTTTCGGATTGCGCGAGGTGGTAAACACAAAATTCCCTACACTGTAGTAGATCGGCGCCTTTTTATAAAACTCAACACCCATAATCGAATGGCTGTGCGACCCAACAACGGCATCCACACCGCTGTCGATCAGCTTTTTCGCCATCTCGCGCGCATATGGTTCTGGGTAATCCTTATATTCCAGATTCCAGTGCATGACTGCAATCGTAATGTCTGACTCCGCCACTGCCTTTTTTACATGGGATAGCATCGGCTCATAAGAGTAGGCATGGGCGAGACCTGGCTTGTTTTTTCGCGCATACCAGCGCTCATTTGGAAGGACACGGCTGATACCGATGACTGCCACCCGTTTCCCCTTGATCGTTTGGATGTAGGGTGCGAATGCTTCTTCCTCGTTTTTCCCCGCCCCGACGTAACCGATCTTTGCCTTTTTCAGATGCTCCATTGTGTCATAGAGCGCGTCCATTCCGTAATCGAGCGAATGATTATTCGCCAGATTGACCACGTCGAAACCCGCGTTCACGAGCCCCTGCAAAGACTCTGGCTTCGCACGATAGGTATATTCCTTTTTCTCCGGACGTCCCCGCGTACTGACTGGTGTCTCCAGATTGCCAATCGTCAAGTCTGCCTGCTTAAGAAAATCACCTGTTTTTTGAAACGGATAATCTACGCCGTACCGCCCGATCTGATTCCCGACGCTCTTATCCAAAATCATATCCCCGACAAACGCTACCTGAATAGAATCCTGCTCCTGCACATCCCCTTCGCTGCTCGCCTGGACCGCGACAGATTCCGTTCCCATTGCAGCACAGAGCATCACAGCAGCTACCACGATTACCGCTTGTTTCCATCGTCCAATCTTCATGCCCCTCAACCCATCTCTCTTTTTGCTTTCATTCTAGAAGGCGTGGGATGTGAAGCCTGTTGAAGCATGTCTAGCTTCCATGGAAATTTCTCGCCTTAAAGTGACTGGCATGCAAAAGATGGCGGTTTAGGACCTGCATCTCGGGACAAAAGACTCTTTCTTTTTTCAAATGTCGATTTTTGCCGATAACAAGTATAATGGACACATACGATTCTAATACATAGGACGGTACAAACATGCTCCATCATTCCATTATGCTGAAAACCAAAACAGCAATGCCCGCCGTTCGATCGAATAGCGTTCACAGGAGCCGACTGCTGCAAAAAATGAACGCTGGTCTGCAATGCCGACTGACCACGTTATACGCCCCAGCCGGGTATGGAAAAACGACCTTGCTCAGCCAATGGGCGCATCAGTACGGCGGTACCACTGTATGGCTCTCACTCGATGAGATGGATAATGACTTGATTCGCTTTTGGAGATACATCGTATTTACACTGTCTGAATCTGACTTCGCAGAACTCTCCGAACGAATGGAACCAGCCATGAAGGCAACCAGTCATACCTCGATCTTGACCTTCATCGATTCCCTGCTCAATGAACTCGCTTCTACGACGCAGCCCCTTGCTATCATTCTCGATGACTACCACGTGATCTCGGATGAGACGATTCACAACAGTCTCGCTTATTTTCTGGAATATGTCCCGAGCCACGTCCATCTGTACATCGCCAGTCGCAACACATTGCCTTTTTCTACAGTCAAATGGAACGTACGTCATGAAGTATGTCACATTGAGTCAGGACAATTTCTTTTCAGTCATCAAGAGACGGACAGCTTTTACCGGCAGGTTCACGATTTACCTCTGACCGAAATGCAAATCGAGCAGCTGGTGAAAAGTACGGAGGGTTGGGTCGCCGGCTTGCAGCTCGCTGCCATTTCACTCGTGAATATGGAAAACCACGATCAATTTTTTGCCGGATTTACTGGCTCTCATCGCAATATTTCGGAGTATTTGTTTCATGAAGTGATCATGCGACTCCCGGAAGAGGAGCGCAGCTTCTTGCTCAAAACCTCTGTGCTGGCGAGAATGGACGCTCACGTGTGTCGCGCTCTGACCGGCCTGCCCCAGTGCCACCAAATGCTGACCCACTTGCACCGCCAAAACATTTTCTTAATCCCGTTGGATGATTACGGGACGTGGTATCGGTACCATCACTTATTTGCCGATTTTTTGCGCAGTCAATTGGAGCAGACAGCTCCCGGAGAAGCACGTGTGCTGCACCGGCTAGCCAGTGAGAGTTATGCGGAGCGTGGAATGATGGACGAAGCGATCGATCATGCGATTGCCGCTGCCGATTACACGTTGGCTGTAAGCTTCCTTGCGCAACATATTCCGGTACTGCTTCAACGCGGCGAGTTTTCCAGCTTTCTCAGAACGCTGGACAGCATCCCTGATCACGCGAACTATTTCTCACCACTTTTTCGCCTGATCTATGTGTTCCTCTTGGTTACCTGCGTTCAAACGGATCGGGCGGAGCTGGCCCTCACCGAATTGGAGCAAAGCATTGCTGACATAGAAGATTCAACAGAGCACCGGCAGTTTTTGAGCGGTCTGTTTTTTGTTCGAGCCAATTTGGTGTTCGCCACTATGGATTTTGATCGCTGGATCGCCAGTTCTTCACAGTTAAGTGGTGGACTTCCTGAGAGTCCGTTGTTTTACCACTTTAATTACAACACGACAGAACCATTTATTCGGCGAACGAGATTCGGGTTAAAAGGAATCCTATCCGATCAGACAGAGCTTGTAGGCAATCAGTTTTCCGACATACTTGAAGCACATGGCTGGAAGGACTCCTTGATTAATTTGTACGTCGTTCAGGCATTAGCAGAGGGGTTTTATGAGGAAAACAGGCTGGAAGAGAGCCTTGCGTATCTGCAGCGCGTTCGTTTCGTTGCCCTGCACAAGCAAATTCCTGGCCTACTCATCCCCTATGTCCTGACATCCGCCAAACTCAAGCTGGTAGAGGGGAATTTTTCTGCGGCCCGCAAAATCGTTTCGGAGGCAGTTGAGACGGTCGCGAGCTGGGGTGCTACGTATTGGTTCAACCCGTTACAAGCATTTCTCGCACACATCGCGATTCAGGAAGGGGATATCGCTTTGGCGAAAGCGGAGTTGTCCAAGCTTCCCCCCTCCATTTTCAATCAGCCTAGCATTCAGAGAGAATTAGAGGTTTTGACCTATGTCCGTTTGTTGCTCGCCCAGCAGCAGGAACAGGAAGCCTTGCGTATTTTAGCGCTCCTAAAGCCATCCAGTATACGCGAGGAGCTATTGATCAGTCAGGTAGACATCGCCGTTCTACAAGCACTCGCTCACCAACAGTGCAGCAACAAAAAGGAAGCGCTGGCTTTCCTCCACGAAGCGCTCTTAATTGGCGGAAACAACTGCTACGTCCGTAGCTTTCTAGACGAAGGAACGGCGATGTCTCACCTCTTGCACGATTACCAATTACGCTTGAAAAAACGATCCCAACACTCAGGTCCGTCTGTATCTGCTGCGTATGTCAATCAACTACTATCTCTTTTCCCTAAGAAAATGGAGAAAAGAAAAGCTCCTTTGATCGAGCCACTAACCGGGAAGGAAATGATCATCCTTTCCATGCTGGCGCAAGGAGCATCCAACAAGCTAATCGCCGATGAGCTAGGGAACACGCTCGGGACGGTCAAGGTGTATTTGCATCGGATATATGGCAAGCTCGGTGTCACCAATCGCACACAAGCTCTTCTGAAAGCGCAAGAAATTTCGCTGCTAGAAAATAGCCCTGTTGATTAACGGAACTTTTCAATATGCTCTTGCAGAAAAGCGTCCAGCTGGCGAGGTTCTCTGCCAAGGACACGCCCTACATCGTCTGTCGGCTTTTCCGGAATCGCTACTGACATAGCTTGAATTTCAACGACATGACTGGCGAGCCACTCTGGCATGTTTCCGTACTCCATCAGATCACGTCGGAGTGCTTCGCTATCCTTGTTGATGTACGTAATCGGGCGGTCGAGCAGATCGGACAGCTTGCTCGCAATTTGCGGATAGCTGAAAACCTCAGAACCAGTCAGGGTGTATACACGACCTGCCTTTTCAGGGTAGGTCAATACCTTTGCGGCAACATCGGCGATATCCCGGCAATCGATAAAGTTGCATGCTGTTTCACCCATCGTACCGAAGAAACCATGTTGCGTCTTGATCGTCGGTGCGAAGCGGAGCAGATTTTGCATAAAGGCGTACGGTCGCAGTACGGTACTTTTCATACCCGATTCTGATAAAGCGCTCTCGATTTCCTGGTGCCATCCCGCTACGGCGACTGGCGCCTTTTCGTCGTAGGCTGGACTGGATATTTTCACGATATGCTGGATCCCAGCCTCAGCTGCTATGCGAATCATCGATGTTTCCAGCTCGACCTGATTGGGACTGTTTGAAAGGGAAAGGAAGAGCTGATTCGCACCCGCAAACGCTCGGCGCAATGATTCAGGGTCAGAAGCTTCCACTGCTGCGACTTCCACCGTAGATGCTGCCTGCTCTCCCATTAGCATCTGAATTTTTTCCGGCGTTCTGCTCAATGCCCGGGTTGGGACACCAAGCTCTATCAATCGTTTCAAAAGTGCACTACCTATGGTTCCTGTTGCTCCCATCACTACGATCATTTTCTATCGCCTCCGTATCTGATTCCTGTTTTGATGGTCATGGTTGATGGCACTACGCCACCGCCATGTGATTAACGTGCTGGCGATTATTGCTGACAGCGGGAAGTCGATCCAGACACGACTTAGCCAAGCCAACGATTCACCGGGCGCAAAGATGACAAGTAACTCCGTTGTTAGCCATGCTGCCAAGAGACCGATCACTGCCATTGTCATTCCCATAACCGCTACCAGCGCCAAATGAGGCATGCGGGTGACCCAGCGTTTATGTATACCACGGCTCTGTAACCATCGCCCAAACAGTGCGGCAATCAATGCGGATGTTCCGCCAATCGTGGTCAATGCCCCTATTTGCAGCCCTTTGTCAGCGGTGATCCATCCCCCTATGCTCGCCATGATCGCAGGAGACAAATAAGCCATGATTACTTCTCGCCATAAAACAAACGATTTTCGTTCTGAACGTGCGCCTTTGATCGGATAAACACCTCCCGCTTTTGCAGGGTCATGCATGTGTTTCACCTCCTTTCCCCTTTTCGAAAATATAATTAGGAACCTAACTATATAAAGATGAAAATGGGCTAGCTACCTAGCCCGCTTTACTACTTGCCTGCTCTTACTATTCGTCTGTCAGTGCCGAGATGCCTTGTGTCACGCGGCCCAGCAGGTCGAGAAACACACTGCGCTCCTCGGTATTGAGCAATCCGACCATCGCTTCCAATCTCGCAAAGTGCTCAGGCGCCATTTCACGCAGCTTGCTAGCACCGAGCTCTGTTAAAATGACCGATTTTTGCCTGCCATCTTTTGCACTCGCTCGTCGGGAAACAAGGCCATCGCGCTCCAGGATGTCGATCAGACCAGTAACAGTAGCCCGTGTTACCCCCAGATGCTCTGCCAATTGTGAAGGCAGCACTTCCCCACCGTTATCTTCGAGGTCTGCCAATAAGCGATATCGTCCTGTTGATAAGCCGAATCTGGCAAAATGTATTTCGGCCGCATGCCCAAGCTTGGCTCCTGCCTCCATCAGCCTAGCAGCGACGAGTACAGCTTGCGCATCAACATCGAGTCCATACTGATCAATCTGGCGCTGCGATTGAACAAGCGATGGGATCGCTTCTTCTTGTTTTCTTCCGTTTGAATGGTTTGTCATGGATATAGTATGGCACCTAACTATTTTCCTGTCAACACGTCTTCTCTATTTCGGTGCCATCCTGATTGCCCCATCCAGCCGGATCGTTTCACCATTCAACATCGAATTGGTGATGATGCTGTTCACGAGCATCGCGTATTCTTGCGGATCACCCATGCGTGCGGGAAAAGGAACAGTCGCACCCAACGCATCTTTTACAGAACGAGGCAGTTGGTCGTACATCGGCGTGTCAAATAGACCCGGAGCAATTGCCATCACGCGTACGCCATACGAAGCCAGGTCTCTTGCTAGCGGCAGGGTCATGCTTACGATTCCGCCTTTGGAGGCGCTATAGGCAACCTGCCCCACCTGCCCTTCAAAAGCTGCCACCGATGCGGTATTGATGATGACACCCCGCTCCCCCTGTTGGTTCGGCTCGTTTCCTGCCATTTGCTCCACTGCCAACCGAATGACATTAAAAGTACCGATCAGATTGACTGAAATAACTTTGCTGAAGGATTCCAGTGGATGTGGACCGCTTCGCGACAGCGTTTTTTGTGCCAAACCGATCCCTGCACAGTTGACTACGGCGTGAATCGTACCGAATGTGCCAGCAGCCTGATCGATTGCGTCGCGTACACTCGCCTCACTCACGACATCCGTATGCACGAACAAAGCATTTTCGCGCCCCAGCTCATTCGCCAGCGCTTGCCCCTTCTCCACCGTCAAATCAAGAATGGCTACTCTTCCCCCGTGTTGAACTACATTCCTCACAGCGGCTTCTCCCAAACCGGAAGCACCACCCGTTACAATGGCAACCACTTCCCGCATATCCAAGCCATTCTCTCCCTTCCTCTACAATTGCATCCGCATTCAGAAAAAAGCTATGCAAGTTGGATACCAAACGAATCCCCCCTTGCCACACGTGGTTTTTACAAGCGACAAGCTGTCTCGACCTTCTCAAATCCAGACAGGTATGAGACATCTGTGTCCGGGCAAAGGACAGTTGTGCTTATCCATCTCCACCATTTTAGGGCTTGCTATTTACAATCAATCCCATTATATTTTACTTACCGGTAAGTAAATAAAAGTGGAGAGGAAAGAACCCGGATGAAAGTGTCTTCTACCAGAGTCATTGGTCTCGATTTTGCGCGCGCGTGGGCCATGCTCGGCATGATGATCGTCAACTACGTTGTCATCTTGAACGCAGAGCATAACGGACCTGACTGGCTCATCGCTTTATCCAGTTTGTTTCAAGGTAGAGCATCTACCGTATTCGTTGTTTTAGCGGGAATCGGCATTGCGTATATGACAAAAAAGGCCAGGACCTCAGGTGACCCGGCCCTCTTGCAGGCTAGCCGCCACGTCCTTTGGAAGCGCTCCTTATTTTTATTCGTGACCGGGATGTTGCTCTATCTCGGTAGTTGGAGCGGCGACATCCTGCATTACTACGGTGTCTATATGCTCATTGCCTCCTTCCTCCTCGTCGTATCGGAGAAAACGCTTCTTCTCGCATTTAGCGGTATCCTGCTCACAGCTCAAACGCTACAATTGTCGCTCAACTACATGCAGGGGTGGAACCCGAAGCAACCATTTATCGAGTATCTTGATTTTTGGACAGTCGAAGGATTCCTGCGTAACTTGCTGTACAACGGCTATCACCCGGTATTTCCCTGGATGTGCTTTTTCCTTCTCGGCTTGTGGCTAGGTCGACTCAACCTGCTCGATCGATCTGTACGCAAAAATATGTTGGGCTGGGCAACTGCTCTGTTCGTCAGCTTGGAGGTTTTATCGTATGGGTTGATCAAGCTCTCTATTCCGGTCGTCGGAAGCGAGATGGCCCTATTTCTATGGGGAACGAAACCAGTCCCACCCAACCTGTTTTATGTGCTGTCCAGCTCAAGCACCGCTGTCATCATCATCCTTCTGTGCGTCAGCTTTGCGGAAAAATTCGCGAACAGCTGGTTTACGCAGACATGGGTAAAAACCGGACAGCTGACACTGACACACTACGTCAGCCATATCATTGTCGGGCTCGGCTTCCTTGCCTTGATTGGCAGACTCGAAAATCAAACGCTCGCTTTTGCGATGCTCTACGCCGTAGGATTCTTCCTTTTTTCCATTGTGCTCACACTTGTATGGAGACGTTGGTTCGAGAGGGGACCGTTGGAGAGCTTCATGAGAAAAATAAGTAGGTAACCATTCTGTGGGTTCATCCGTCTGCTATATAGGAGAATTTTGCTAATCATACATACACCAATTTCGAAGTAGTCAGACGAACTGGAGATGATCTCATGAGTCCTATGGTTTTTTTCAAAAAGGCTGTCCCCGCGAACGCGGAGCAACTCACCCAAATTGCTGTTCGCTGCTTTGCTGAAGACGTCCAAAAGTATGGAGAAGGCCCTGCCGGACATGACCAGCCTGACCAGCATGTTTTGTTCATGCAAAAGGCCCATTACTATACGATCTTGCTGGATGACCAGATCGTTGGCGGTTTTTGCCTCCTTCCAGTCGATCATGAGCATTTGGAGCTGGGGATCATCTATGTCGATCCTGATAAACAAAACTTGCGTATCGGAAGTCAAACCATGCAATTCATGGAGGCCGCGTATCCACACATCAAGAAGTGGACGCTCGATACCGGCTATGAAGCCGAACGCAACCAGTACTTTTATGAGAAATGCGGTTACAAAAAGGTCGGCGAGACAGCGCCGAACGCAGCAAATGGTTTTTATAAATTCAGGTACGAAAAACGGATACCTAAATAAATAGATGGAAAGGGAGAACAGCTATTTAGCCATTCTCCCTTTTTTCGTTCGTCACCCTTATTTTCGAATGCCCTTCTTGGTCGCCAATTCCAAGTAGTACGCTGTTTCTTCCTGTGTTTCCTTCGTAAATGCTTCACTGGCCGCGTATGCCGGCTCCACCTGAATTTCACTCAGCTTTTGCAAAAAGGCTGGGTCCTTTTCCATCTTGGCAATCGCTTCTTCCCATTTGCGAATAACCGACTCTGGCGTTCCTTTGGCAAAAGACACTCCGGTCCACCAGAAAACCGACAAGCCTTGAATACCTTGCTCCTCCGCAGTAGGGACGTCAGGCAGGAATGGACTTCGCGTGTCACCAGATACGGCGAGGATTTTGACCTTGCCCGCTTGCAGCATCGGCATGATTTCCCCTACTGTATGCACCGCCAAAATCGCGTGCCCTCCAGCAACTTTCGGGACGGAATCGGAAGCGCCTTTTGTCACGATCATTCTCGTCTTGGAGAAGTCTGCTCCAATCACATCCAGCCACTCTGCTACCCCAAATGCGGAAAAGCCTGCTGGCCCTACAGAAGTCCATGTTAACTGCTCCGGATTCGCGCGCACCCACGCGGAAAATTCAGCGAAATCTTTCCAAGGCGCGTCGGCTTTTACTGCAAAAGCAAGCGTTCCTTTGCCAATCCTGGCCGAATAGACTTGATCCTCGTTTGTAATCGGCGGTGTTTTCATCCCAGCAGCGAGCATCGTCGTATTAGATACATTAACAGCAAGCGCTGTATAACCATCATGTTTGGCTTGCTTTAAGGCATACTCCGCTCCTACTGCCCCACCACCTCCCGCCTTGTTGACGACGATGATAGGCTGCCCCCATTCCTTGCTCAAATAATCAGCTGCCGCTCTGGCCACGAGGTCGACTCCGCCCCCAGCAGAATACGGCACGATATACTCCACCTGCTTCGATGGATAGGCCGACTCGGCTGTACCTTGATTTCCACATGCGCTAACGACTGCCGCCAAAAGCAACGACATGATGACAGCCGCCCATTGTTTATACCCTCTCACTGACTCTTCCTCCCTACGCGACATCTACTCCCCGGTCTCTCTCTTCTTTCAACCGTTGCTGTGTCCGGCGGTTCAACATCATGGAGATGATCAAGAGTGTTCCTGCTGCCAGCAAGATGGTCAACGATAAAGGCCGGAACAAAACAATGCTGAGATCACCCGAGCCCATCGCCATCGTTTGAATGAATGATTCTTCCAGAAGAGGTCCCAGAATGAAGCACAAAACCAGCGGAACAACTGGCCATTTATATTTGGAAAAGACATACCCAAGTCCGCCAAACAGAAACGCGACCCACACATCAAACATGCTGTTCCGCACACTGTATGCCCCAATCGTGCAGAACATCAGGATGATCGGAGCCATGATGCCATATGGCACCCTTGTCAATTTCACCCACACCCATACCATCGGGAGGTTCAGCACGAGAAGCATCGCATTCCCCACGAACATCGAGGCGATGACCGTCCAGACAAAGCTCGCATTTTGTTCAAACAAAACTGGGCCTGGCGTCAATCCGTAGATCATCAAGCCTGCCAACAAAATCGCCAGTGGTGGTGAGGAAGGAATCCCGAGCGAAAACAGCGGGATGAAGCCCGCACTGCTCGTCGCATTATTCGCTGCTTCTGGTGCCGCCACCCCTTCGATCGTTCCCTGACCGAACTTCTCGGGATGCTTCGATAGCTTTTTCTCCATATCGTACGCCAAAAACGACGTGATCGCAGCCGAACAGCCCGGCAGCAATCCAAGAAAAAAGCCGACAATCCCGCCCCTCAGCATAGGCCCGGCACTTACTCTCAAGTCTTCCTTTTTCGGGTAGACACTGCCCGGTTTGCCAATGAGGGTAGCTGTGCGTTTTTCATCAATCCCTTTAAGGACTTCTGTAATCGCAAACAACCCGATGATGATGCTAATCATGTCAAAACCTCCGACCAATGCGGGGATGCCGTAATCAAAGCGCGGCATGCCAGAGGATGGTCCCAGCCCAACTAGAGCGAGCGAATAACCGAATGCCCCCATCAAAAACGATTTGACCAATGATCCTCCTGATAGACTGACCATCAGCGTGAGAGCCAAAAGCATCAGCGCAAAATATTCAGGCGGTCCGAATTTTAACGCTTGATCTGCCAAAATGGGCGCGAAAAAGACGAGTCCGATTACCCCGAGTACCCCTGCTCCAAACGAAGCGAGTGCGGATATCCCCAATGCCGGCCCACCTCTCCCTTTTTTCGCGAGCGGATAGCCATCCAAACACGTGGGGACTGATGATAGCTCCCCCGGGATATTCAGCAGAATCGCTGTCGTCGAGCCACCGTACATGGCACCGTAATAAATCCCTGCCAACATGATCATGCCTTGTGTCGGCTCCAGTACGGCTGTCACCGGAAGCAGAATCGCGATGGCAGAAGTGGGACCGAGACCGGGCAATACACCTACAAAGGTGCCGATAAGAGCGCCGAGTGCTGCCATGAGCAAATGCTCCGGGGTGAGGGCTGAAGCAAAACCAGCCAGTAATAGTTGGAACGTCTCGATGATCAGCACCTCCTTCTCATACTTGCTCTAAAACAAATCTCCTCCAGGCAGTGTGATATGCAGCGAATAGATGAACACCACATACAGCCCCCCTGTCAAAAGAACGGAGTACACGATGGACGTACGCCACCGATAACTGCCGATCAGGATAAAAAAGGCAAAAGAGACAAAGAGCGTAGCCATTGTGTAACCGATCGCGCCGAGCAGCCAGACATACAGCAACAGGAATAAAAAGCAAAGCAGTAGGCGCAGCCTTTTTCCAGGAAGAAGCGGTCCGGGATTTGGCGAAGAGGCTTCCTCCGTCATACGGAATGATTGGATAAGCAGCACACCTCCCAGCATGAAAAACAATAAACCGAGAATCGCTGGCAGCGTGTGATCCCCTACGTACAACGATGTCGAAAATGCCTCCAGACGATAGGCCTCGAACGAAATGAAGACTCCAAGGATCATACTTAGAAGGGCACCGATAAAATCCGGCTGATTATCCGGGCGTCTCATGTGTATCACCTCAGCAAAAAAGCTACTATAGCCTATGGCTCATGCGCCCATTGTGTGCGAAAGCAGAAAAAAACTACCATAGCCAGTCCGCACGGGACACAGCATATGGTAGTCAGTTAGATTTCGATTTCGATTTGGTCGATCAGACGAATAATGGCATGGGCGACTTTCGCTTCATACGTCTCATTGCTTTCGAACTCGCTCCAAAGCTCTTTGATATCGCTGTCCGAAACATCGTCTATTTGCAGCCCGCGAAAAGAGGAACCTGAGACGGAGGAGACATCGTGGATCATCAGCATTTTCAAAAGCTTCTCCATATTGGCTTGATTGCGGATCAAATGAGGCTCCATCCGCTTAACCAACATCCATAATTTTTGCGAATTGACCATCGTCGTCGTCACCATCTGCATCCGCTACCTCCACACCAATTATAACTATATATAACTAGTTATAATTAATCATAACGAATTACTCAAGTAAAAATGTTGTCTTCCGACTGTTGTGGTCCGTTTTGCAACTATAACAAATGCCCTCCAATTGGAGGGCATTGATCGTATTGTTCAGATGATTACCAAGGCTCCGGCCAGCCATATTGGATAATCGGATTGGATTGCTTGGCTGGTGGTTGTTCTACTAAAACTGGTAATGTAATGAAGGCAGTTAACATACACAAAGACAATATCCATTTCTTCATGACCTATACCTCCTGTTTGGATCTATGATTACTTCCATTATACACGTTTACCAATTTATGGAGTATATCAAACGGAAGATTTTTTTTCTGTGACACATAGAATTCAAAAAGAACGCTAAGACTCTTATCTGCTTGTTTGATCTCATTGATTGCCCGATAGTAATTCACGCTCTCCACAAGACTCTCGATTCCTAAGTTTACTTCGTTTTTTTGAATGTAAAAGGTGCCCTTCGTTCGGAAATACAGGCCCATTTGATTGTATTGATTCGGAGTAGTGAGACTCTTCGGCAAGATCGATGCTTCTGCCAAAAATAGATCACGGATTTTCTCTTCTTCTCCTACCTGAATATAAATCTCCAACAAATCATTCGCGATCACAATCTTGTCATCTTGTGCTTGCTGCGCAAGACATTCTTGTAATACCGGAATGGCCTTATCAAATTTCCCTGTCTTTCCGTATAGTTTCCCCCGAATATGTCTGGCATGTTTATGTACCTCGGGATAATCGAACATTTCGTATCTCTCCAGATAAAAATGTCCCAATGTGTAGTCTTCCAGCTCAAAATAGGAAATGATGATCGCAAGGATCGCTGCTGCTTTTTGCTCACTCTGACTATGGTCGATTTCAAGACCTTGTTTACACAGATGAATACAATCTGAATAGAATCCAAGACGCAATGCATGGAAGGAAAATTTATAGTAGGTCAAAATTCGCTCATTGATATGCAGATAGGATGTATAGTGTAATAGCTCCTTGCCCTCTACATAGGTTTGATCTAACTGGCTTAGATTTTCACGTCGAATCATATATCGTTGGAAAAGCGATCTTGCCAGATACAAAGGAATTCCATGCTCACGTGAGTAGTCACAAATCACGTCATAAAGAGCCAAGCGCAGTTCTTCATCCGCTTCCGTTCCTGCTGTTTGATACAAATAGTCTAAAGAAAGAAATGTATTGCTTTTGGGACAATTTAACAATTGCAAAGCTACTTTGTTGGTAAGAACCACATTCTTCTCTTGCATCACAGCCTCTAATAGAGACCGCAGTGTCGCTTCGCGCTTCATTTTATGTAAATAGGGTACGATCGCTGTATAAAGTGGAATATCCAGTACTTTTGCCAGTTTCATTACATGTTGCATATTTGGTAAAGTAAATGCATCGGATTCTATCTTACTAATGGTTCCAGAAGCTACACCTGTTCTTTCTGATAACTCAGTCAGTGTTAAGTTTGCTCTATTTCGATATACTCGTAATATGCCCCCAAAGGTTTTTCCCTCTGAAATCACAGCAAATACACCCTCCTGATGATTCCTTTTTATGGATATGATAGCACAATCATCCACGAATGATATAATCGATTTGAATCATTTTTAAATAGATTACACTTTTTTACTAGAGTGGGGAAGAGATGGAAAACAAACTCTTTAGAGTGGTAATACTATTACTAGGAATCCATAAGGCAATTATCACTTATTTATTTCCAATTGAATGGAAAAGATTTGAACCATGAAGTGATCTGGAAAGTTTCCATAGCTTCATCAAAATCGAGTGGATAAAGTTTTTATGAAAGCCGAGTAATTAGTTTATTAATGTGACTAAATTATTTTAAGTTGTGCTATCGAGTAGATCATGTCAAACATAATTTTGTTAAGAATGACTTGATATGAAACTACACTCATCAATAATTCACTGTCATAGTCTGAGATACCCTTTAAGGACTATTGATTTTTGAATATCATATGTGATTTGTTACTCTCAGAATCCTTAAGCCACAAGAAAGGCTACATTCACTATATTGCGAATGCAGCCTATCAGCGTATCATGAATTTTTCATATGTTTCGTTAGTTAAATATTGATGCCTATCCTTTTCAATTGTTCCTTAACATCCCAATTTGTGGGTTTTGGCCTAAACCTGCTAACCCACTTCGCCCCGTTCTGTAACCATAGCTCTCTAAACTCCTCAATAGTAAATGGTTCATCCATAGCATCATCGTGGAAACCTGACTGAAAACCACAACAATGACAAATTTCTTGACTAGCATACCCTTTCTCACTTATCTGAGGATAGTCCAATCCATCGTACCCGCAAACTCTGCATGTGTACATTAAATATTCTTCCTCCTTATCTTAGCTAGGGTTTTCTGTTGTTATTCTTTCAAAATAAACATACCCAGCATTAGGGTTTGAATTACCAAATTTAGGTTTGTAAAGAGTACCAATTGTCTCATCCGCATGAACAAACACAATATCATTAGTTGACCTTCTATAGATCACTCTAGTATCACCTTGATATCTTTGCAAAATGTCTACTCCATCAATTGGTGATGTAGCCAATTCTAAAGCTAAATTATAGTAATCATCTTTTGTAAAATTATCACCATATTCTCGTTGTGCTCCTCGTCTTTGACTAGTATCACCTTCAACATGAACAGCATAGTGGAATTCAAAGTTTCTAAAACCTTCATAACAATCTCCAATGTTATGAACCCAAATGCCTAAATCTGTTACAAAATAGGTATGAAAGTCCGCTACTTCAAAATTATAGACTGTGACCTTTTCATTTACACTAACAATTTCGATATCTTGTATGGTCAGCAGTTCTCCGCTGTTCGTTTGAAGATTGTCTCCTTCTTCTAAATCTTTTGCAAGAACCCATTCCTTACCTTCTACCCAAAATGGATGATTAAACGTTGTTTCGATAAGTTGACCATCTACAGTAAGTTTGTATATCGTATCAATTTGTTTACTGAAAAGATTTAAAACTTCTTTGTATGCAATCTCACCAGTTGCTTCATCTTTTGAGAGAACCTTATCTCCGACCTCTATGTCTTCGATATTTTTCTGGCCTTCATCTGTTAAAATCTGTGTGCCAGCAGGAAAGCAATTGCATTCAAATAGCTCATCCACAGTTTTTATAGCTTGTTTTATAATTTTGTTTCCTGCTTTATATACTCTAAATGCTGGAACAAGAGAACCAGCGGTTTTATAAATAAAAATATCTCCAGCAAACAATTGTCCTGCAAATTTTCCATACTTATCGTAACCTAATGATGCGCCTTTCCCACCATAAATTAATAAGCGATCCGTAACTTCCCCTTTTTCCTCCAGAGGTTCTCCGCCAAAACTCATAGCTATATCCCCATGAGCACTCCGGTTCATTATCATCTCAAAAGCAATCACAGACATAAGGAACTCTTCATTGTATTCCCCATCGTTAGGCCCATCGTAAAACAACATCTTGGTTAGGTGTTCTTGCATCTTCTTAATCTTAGCTGGTGAAACTGTAGCATTATAATAGTTTATTGTCTCTTGGGCAGTCATTTCTTCTTTTTCAATGGTATTCAATACACTAATTGTTCCGGTAATTTCATATTGGGGTGCATCTGTCGCCCACAGCTTTACAAAATACACGCCATTTTCTGCGCGTTTCCCAGGCTCAAGCTGATTATATCGGCCATGCCAGATAAATTGATTTGTTTTTGCTTGTACATTATTTCGTGTTTCTTCGTACACCACTTGGCCCTTATGTTGAACCTGAATGACAACAGTAGGATGGCTCTTATTAAATGTCCATTGTAACGTAACATACTTTTCATTTCCTGCTGTGGTGTCTAGTGTTTTGTTTTGCGAAGCTATTTTTAAGCCATGAAATCCAGCATTATACCTACCGTCACCCCATGGTTCAGGTTCTGAAAGCAATTGGTTATGTTGGTTTGTTTGTTTTTTATTCCAGATCACTTTCGCATAATAAGTACCCGTTTTTTGGGGAAGAAACAATTTCTCTTCAATATTAGGAGAGAAGGTTTTTAGTGGGCTGCCATTTTCGTCTTCTAGAATTAACACATTATTATCCACATATAGGTTTAAGTATGCTAATTCATCAACAGTTAGTTTAAAGTAATCAATATCATACGCCGAGGATAATCGATCTGTGTATATTTCATTCCAGTTAGCTGGAATGGCTCCTTCTCTTGTGCTATCAGCGTCCACAGATTCAACCGTAATGCGCGTATTCAAGCTGTCATTATGAGAGCTTAGTTTCAAATAGTAACTAGTGCCTGCGCTCACATTATATTCAAGCTTTGAGAAGAGCTTTCCATATGGACCATCCGGAACATTATCGTTTTCTGCCAATAATGTTGTGAATGTATCATCAGAATATAATTGAAGGTACGTATCGTTTTCGGGTCCTTCATTCTTATATGGGCTGGTAAAAAATCGATAGTTTCCAGAAACTGAAGGAGTAAATTTGTAATACAAGCTCTTACCAGAGTTTGCTGTTACATCTATAGGCTCATTTTCTTTCAAGATTTCAATATTTTCAGGGTCTGGGTTAGGATATGGCAATGTTGAGGGGGGCTGCCATGGTTCTACCCCTTCTATATTGATCGTAACCACATCACCAGAAGCTTTATTTTGATCGGTTATCCGAATAAAATATATCCCTGAACTCAAGGGAGTATAAGTAAGAGTATCACCCGAAGAAGATATAATTTTCGAACCATTTGGGTCATCTAAAAGAGTTATTGATCCTGTCCAACTGAGTCCTTTTTGCACTATTTTGATAGTTTGATTTGCTTGTGCCTTTACAATGTACCAAATGTCTTTAGATGAGCCAAAAGTATCTGTCTGAGGGCCTGGTAACGATACGGGTGTGGATACTAGCCATTCATACTTATTTTCTCCACCGCTTCCTCCAGTTAGCATCTTGATATAGTAGGTTCCACTTGTCTCGATCCTTACATCCATACGTGAAGTAGTATCGGATAGGATTTCTTTTTTTGCACTATCATACAAGACCCAGCCTTCAATCGGAGAGGAACCTTTCCCCCAAAGATGATAATTGGATCCTGCTTTTAATTCCGTCCGAAAGAAGATACTATCATTACTCGGAGTGGAAAAAGCAGCAATCGTACCTTTTATCCCATCCAAAGAAACTGAATATGCTTGGTTGAGATCTGATCCATCACCAGCTGTGATAGAAAATGTCTTTCCGCTACTCCCCGAAACTACTACAAAATAGGTACTTGTTTCCGCAGGGATAAAAGTAAGAGTGTCTAATGAAACCGTTTTTAGAGCAGCTTTGTTCGGATCATCGTATAAGTACTTACCGGTACCAAAACCACTCAAACCTGGTGTATAAACCCTTAAGGTATGATTCGCTTTTGCTTTCACTTGATACCATATTTTCTTTTCAGGCCCAATGGTATAGCTTTGAGGCGAAGATACGGATAGAGGGATAGATTTGAGAATATAGTATTGGTGCTCCCCAGCATTCTCACCGGTTAACAATTTAATGTAGTATGTTCCACTTGTATCAACCTTGATATCAGTACGTGAAGTAGTACCAGATAAAACCTCTCTTTGTGCGCTATCGTACAAGACCCAGCCTTTAGCTGATGGGTCTCCCCAAATGTGGTAGTTATATCCCTCTGTCAACTCCGCAGTAAAGTATAAACTGTCGTTTCCATGACCTGAGATTTTCCCAATACTCTTTTTGTCGTCTTTATCAAAAACGATTGCATATGCTTGCTCAAAGCTAGATCCGTCACCAGCAGAGATAGTAATTTTTTGTCCACTGTTTCCCTTTATTTTAATATAGTAAGTGCCGGGGGTTTTGGGTGTATATGTTAAGGTATTCTGTGTAGTGTAAGCTAATGATGGTTGAGTTAGATCACTGTAAATGTCTTTAGAGGTCCCACTCCCCTGAAGATCAGGTGTAAATACGCTTAACGTATGATTCTCTTGTAATGTAATAGAATACCAGTTATACCCTGAAGCTCCGATTGTATCTTCGATAGGACCAGGTGTAATTAATGGTTTGATCTCCTCTGGAAGAACGGAATTCAATGCATTCTTTTGTGAGGTAATTTCTACCTCATTCGAGATAAGCATTTCACCGGTTTCAGTCATAGCCGTTACTACATAGTATCTAGATTCATCAGAATTTTGATCAACGGAATGATCTACGTAGGAGGTTTCCGTTAGTTTTGAAATTAACTCTTCATAACTTTGAGAATTACTACTGCGCATTTTTACGCTATAACTCGTAATTTTGTCTTCCGTATTCCAACGAAGAACATTCCCGGTCATTGTTGGAGTTACATCAAGATCAATACGTTCTTGAGGATCAGTTACATCAATTTCAATATCTACCATCTTATCTTCATAATAAACACTGATCAGTGTTGTTCCTTCAGCATGTGCAGTTATCTTGCCATTACTAACACTAATTATCGCTTCGTCTTTTACCTTCCAAAGAGCCTCGTTTGTAACGTCTTTCATTGTGCCATCTGGATTTTGAAGCTCAACGGTTACTTGTTTTTCACCACCTACATCTAAAGCTACGCTATGAAGAGAAGGAATTAATGTAGGTTCATCCTGGTGTATCTGTACAGCAGTTACATTTGATAAAGTTGGTGATCCGTCGGTGCCAACCCCAATAATTCTATACTCGTAAGTGGTTCCCTTTTGTAATAAGGTATCCTTATAATTTGTTGCCCACAATTCATCCGTTATTTGTTCGAAGTCTTCATTACCAACTCGACGTTGCACGATATACTTTGAGTTTTCTGACCATTCACTCCAAGTCAACTGGATTTCTTCGTTTTCTTGTTGCGCACTAAGGTGAATAGATTCATCGGTACCAACCGATACTTCCAGTTGGATTTCTTTTTGATTGTAAAAGCCGATGATCCTCGTTTTCCCTGCATTCATTGCTTCTATCTTTTCGTTGGTTATCGAAACAATACTCTCATCTTCGACTTTCCATTTTATCTTGGTGCTTACATCTCTAGTAGTACCATCTGTAAACTTCGCAATTATTTCTACTGATTTGGATTCACCGACTTGAAGGTCAAGGCTAGTAGAATCAGTTTCTAATGTAAAGTCATTCTGTCCTTTTTTCATTTTGATTTTTACTGGCTTTGAAACAACGGCATTTCCATTAGATAAGTGTGCTTCAACCCTATAGTAATAGGTTGTACCAGGTTTAACTGTATCATCAGAAAAAGTGTTCTTCTTCAGATCAGCCGCAAGAACTTCGTACTTTCTGTTATTTTCTCCTCGCTTCACTGTATAACTAGAAGCATCCATATCTCCCCAACTTAAAATGGCGCTTCCTTCATTTTCACTTGCCTTAATCTCTATATTCTCTGCGTTAGGTGATACTTGAACTGGAATTTTTAATTCTTGTTCTCCATACTGAACAGTTACCAAAGTTGAACCAATAGCTGTTGCAGTAAACTTTCCGTTTTTAATAGATACAATATCTTTCTTTTTGGGGTTCCAAGAGACCTCTTGAGTAACATCACCACTGTTGCCATAGGAGTCACTAAAGATACGAACGTTTGTCGATTCCCCGACTCGTAATTCCACTTTTTCATGAGATGCGAATAATGATTTTACTTTTTGATCAACCTTCTCTTCTTCAGAACTTGGGAGATTCACCTCTTGTAAACTGGACGCAGACACTCTTTGCACCGCGTTTGGAAGATAGCTTGTTGGGACTGAAACTGTTAATAATAGAACGAAAGCTAAAAATATTCTTAGGTACTTCTTCAAAAAAACGCCTCCATTATCCCTGTTTTTTACATAACACATAAATTTTAGGTTATATATCTTTGTTTTTACATAGGTCTTTTTTCTGGTTTTTTACAAATTATTGCAGGGTACTAAGAAAAAATGAAAGGCTATCCCTTGGCCATAATAAGCCTTATGAGATAGCCGTACTACATTGCTTCACTTCACTTATTCATTTATTAATTAATTTTTTTGCTTCTTTAGTGAATACCCATTGTTGTCTATACTTCATACAAATAAAAAGCTGTCGTCCAGACCATGCTCAAGAACAGCATAGCCCGACAACAGCTTCACGTATCCTGCAACTACTCCATCGTCAAAACAACCCGACCATTGATTTGACCTTTTTCCAAACGCTCCAATACATCGTTGATCCGATCTAGCGGCTGCGTCTCGATGATCGCACGAACCTTGCCACGTGCTGCAAAATCAAGTGCTTCTTGCATATCCTTACGCGTCCCCACGATGGAGCCTTTCACTGTCACCCCATTCAACACCGTATCAAAAATCGGGATGGGCAACTCTGCATTCGGTAAGCCAACAACGACGAGAGACCCACCGCGTCGAACAGATTTGTACGCTTGTTCAAACGCCTTCTTGGTGACTGCCACGCTGATCGCCCCGTGGACACCGCCCACCTGCTCTTGAATGGCTTGGACCGGATCAACCTCACTGCCGTTTACTGTCACATCAGCCCCTAGTTCTTTTGCCAAGTCCAGCTTTTCCTTGTGAATATCGACCGCTACGACGTTGTAGCCCATCGCCTTGGCATATTGGAGAGCCACATGCCCCAAACCGCCGATGCCGTAGATCGCCACCCATTCACCTGGCTTCACGTTTGCTACCTTCAATGCTTTATACGTGGTTACCCCTGCGCACAGGATCGGCGCTGCTTCCACATCCCCCAGCTCGTCAGGAATGCGTGCCACGTAAGCAGCAGGTGCTACGCAATATTCAGCATAGGCACCGTCAGCGGAATAGCCCCCGTTTAACTGTTGCATGCACAGTGTCTCCCACCCTGTCAGGCAGTAGTCGCATTCGCCGCAAGCGGAGAATAACCACGGAATTCCTACACGATCACCAATTTTCAATGAGGTAACGCCTTCCCCCAGCTTTTCGACAACACCTACGCCCTCATGCCCAGGAATCAAAGGCAGCTTTGGCTTCACAGGCCAATCCCCGTGTGCCGCATGCAGGTCCGTATGGCAGACACCACACGTTTTGACTTTTACCAGAACCTCACCGTGTCCGACTTCTGGAATAGCAACTTCCTTTACTTCCAGCTTTTGATGGAACTCGTTGACTACTGCTGCTTTCATCTTAACCTTCCTCCTCTTTTTTCCCCTTCAGGCATGTGCGTAAAGGGCAGGTGTTCTTCCCGCCTCCTACTAATTGCAAGCCGTATGCCAACATGAAAACGCTTAATCATTCAATGATCTAGCCGTTTCCTTTCTTCTAAGCAGCCGATATGACGGCACATGAGCCGAAAAAACGGCCCGCCTGCCAACCTTTTGGCCGAAAAAGGGTATTCATCCTTGCCTGCGGTATTACTACGTAGTGGAAAAAGGGGGAGAACGCATGCAAATATCCAAGTTCATGACGCCGGAAATCATTTTCGGGAACCAGTCCCTCGGCCAGGTAGGGGAAAGCTTGCGCCGATTGGGAGCTTCTCGTGTCTTTCTTGTCAGTGATCCTGGTGTCGCAAACGCAGGCTGGGTCGAGCGGATCATCTCTTATTTGCAGCAGCAAAAGCTCGACTACCATCTATGGACCAACGTGACAGCTAATCCGAAAGACTACGAGATTCATGCCGGGATTGCCGAATATCGAGCCAAGGAATGCAATGCCATTCTCGGTGTCGGTGGAGGCAGTGCCATCGATGCAGCCAAGGCAATCGCGCTGTTGGCTACCAACGAGGGCAGCATCGTCCAATACGAAGGCGTCGACAATATCCAGCATCCCCTTCCTCCCATGGTGATGGTACCGACTACTGCTGGCTCCGGATCGGAGGTTTCGCAATTTTCCATTATTGTAGATAGCGCCCGCAAGGTGAAAATGGCGATCATCTCCAAATCGCTCATACCCGATATCGCCATCATCGATCCGCAAACCTTGATGACCAAGGACAAGCTGCTCACAGCCAATACAGGCATGGATGTGCTGACACATGCCATTGAATCGTATATTTCGCTCGCCGCAACGCCGCTTACCGAAGTGCATTCGCTACAAGCCATGCGTCTCATCTCCAAGCATTTGCGCCCATCTGTCGCCAGTCAATACAATACAGAGGCCAAGCAAGCGATGGCCATGGCGAGTCTTCAAGCCGGAATCGCTTTTTCCAACGCCATCCTTGGTGCTGTGCATGCCATGTCCCATCAGCTCGGGGGATTCCTCGACGCTCCGCATGGCGAGATGAATGCCATCCTGCTCCCACACGTGCTTGAGTACAACTACATCGCAGCACCGGAAAAATACAGACACATCGCAGAATGCCTCGGTGAAAACACGGCGGGCTTGAGCACACATGCTGCCTCTCGTCTCACACTCAAAGCGGTTAAGGAGCTGGTAAGCGATCTGGAAGTGCCCCAATCGTTGTCGGCTATCGGCCTGCATCCAGAGCAAATCGACCTGCTCAGCTCTCTCGCCGTACTGGACGTGTGTATGACGACCAATCCCCGCGACATGACCGTCCACGATGTCGCGACGTTGTTTCGCCAAGCCTTGTAGGAGGTTCGTCATGCATACCAAACAAGAGATTTTGGAAAAATTGACCGGGATTCAATCCTCGCGAAAAAGCTATTACAGTGAACTCGTCTATCTTATCGAGGAGATGAAAAAGAAAAACAAGCAGCTCGCCGTTATTAACCAGCTGACACAAATTCAGATCAACGCCACCTGGCAACAAACAACCAGTTATATCGCCGCACAGCTCTCGCAAATTCTCGTGTTCGAGCATTTCGCCCTAACCATCGTGAAGGGAGGCACGCTCTCCTCCTATCTCGCCAAGTGGAATGACGGGGATTGGCAATGCCATACGATGACACAAACCGTTCCAGTGAAAGCCCCTGTGCTCACCGGGCAGGTTCATCTTACCCTTGCCGAAGTACTGCCTGAGCATCACGCCACCTCGGTTCCATTGCGCAGTCAGTTGAATCAGACTTTTGGTTTTCTGACTCTCTTACGCCAAACAAAGCAGCTAGTCGATCGGGACGAAGCCGAATTGATTCAGCTCGTCGCCAGCCATGTCGGTGTCGTCGTAGAAAACAGCCTACTTTTTCAAGACGTGAATGAAAAGATCAAAATCGAAGCCCAACTGATTCAATCTGCAAAAATGGCTGCGATTGGAGAGATGGCTGCCGGCATTGCCCATGAGCTGAACAGTCCGCTCACGGCCATCCTCGGAAACTCTCAATTGCTCATGCGCGAGATGACAGATGCACCAGAGGCTCCCTTGATGAAAGACATCTATCAATGCGGGGTACGCTGCAAAAAGATCATTCAAAACCTGCTCACCTTCTCGCGGCAGGAAGAGTACTTGTTTTCTACTACCTCTATTGACGTGGTCGTAGAGGACGTTCTAGGACTGATTGGCTACCAGCTGTCTGTTTCCGGCTTGACCATAACCCGGGAAATGTCTGAGCCTCCTCTGCTGTTTCATGGAAGTCGTCATCAGATCGAGCAAATTGTGATCAATCTCCTGTTAAATGCACGGGACGCTGTGGCAGGCAGGAATTCTCCACACATTGTCATCCGTTCCTTCCTCGTACAAGAGGAGGACGGCTCTTACGTAGGCTTATCCGTCTACGATAACGGCACAGGCATTTGTGCAGAACAGCTTTCGCAGATTTTTCAGCCTTTCTTCTCGACGAAGGAACGGACAAAAGGGACTGGTCTCGGGCTTTCCGTCAGTCTTGGAATTGCAGAAGCGCACGGCGGGAAGCTGTTTGCTGAAAGCGTGGAGGGAGAGTACAGCAAGTTCACGATGCTTTTGCCACTGTTAGCTGACGAGGAGGACAACGATGGAGAAAAAACGGATTTTGATCGTGGATGATGAAACAGAGGTGACTACCTTTTTCACCTATTTCCTCAAGAAAAAAGACTGCGATATCGTCGTCGCCAATTCTGGAAAGGATGTGGAACGACTGCTTCATTCGGATTCTACCGGCTTTCACGCTGCACTCGTGGACCTGAAGCTGCCCGATGCAGACGGATTGACGCTGCTCAAACAGATCAAGGCAGTATTTCCCGCCTGCGAAGTCTTGATCATGACGGGCTTCAGTACGATTAAATCGGCTGTGACAGCGATGCAATGGGGCGCGCGCGATTACTTGGAGAAGCCGTTCGACGATCTGGACAGTCTGGAGCAGGTCATCGACGCGGTCCTCTCTTCTTCCAGCAAACACAGCGATCACCTATCCCAAGAAGCCGCCCAATATGGTATCGTGTATTCATCTGACAGTCCGATGGCCAATGTAATCGCAATTGCCAAAAAATTAGCAAAAAAGGCGATCCATGTGCTTATTGAAGGCGAAACGGGTACCGGCAAGGAGCTGATGGCCCGTTTTCTCCACGGAGCAAGCAATCGCGCCCAGCAGCCTTTTGTCGCTTTTAACTGCGGGGCAGTGCCGGAATCCTTGCTGGAAAGTGAACTGTTCGGCTATGAGAAGGGCGCTTTTACTGGAGCGCTCAAATCCCGCAAAGGCTTGTTCGAGCTGGCACATAACGGAACGCTGTTTCTTGACGAGATCGGGGAGGCTCCTCCTTCCATCCAAGTGAAGCTCTTGCGTACGCTAGAGACGGGAGAGTTCATGCGCGTCGGTGGCGAGCAGATCGGTCAGAGCAATATTCGCTTTATTTCTGCTACCAACCGCGATCTGGAACATGAAGTCGGGATGAATCGTTTCCGCAGTGACCTGTTGTATCGTCTGGAAGGGATCAAGCTGTCGATTCCTCCTCTCCGAGAACGGATTCAGGATATCCCGACAATCGCGCACTACTACTTGCAAAAGCGCAGTGGAGGCCCGTGTGAAATCGATCAGGATGCCATCGAGCTCTTGCAGCGCTATGATTGGCCGGGCAATGTCCGCCAACTGATCAACGTACTGAATCAAACCATCGCGTTGCACGAATGCGAACGACTGCGTGCCGAGCATTTGCCAGCGAATTTGCGGAGCCGCACGGTACAGGTGCATCCGCCCACTGTCCCCAAACGGATAGAACAAGTTATCGATCACGAATGCGAGCGCTTTGTCGATACAATTAGCCGCCTTGTCACCTCTGTAGACGGGATCGACTTCGATTATTTGATCAAGCGGATTAAACAGCTCGAAGGCGAGATCGGGCGAACGATTATCGAAAAAGGCTTGACCGAAACGAATGGAAACAGACAGCTTTTAAGCAAAAAATTAAACATCACCAAACGGACGATTCGCTACATTTTGAACGAAAAAGCATAACGTCTGCATTGGCGCATCTAGGAGGCATTCACGTCGTGGTACCTGAAAAACCTTTTTCGAACCTAAAAAAAATCCCTGCTGACTTCTCTCTATCTGCCGTTATTGTTGGACTCATCGCCACGATGGTCTCCTATGCAGGACCATTGCTGATCGTCTTTCAAGCTGCCAAAGGTGCAGGACTCAGCGATGCTGTCCTCGCCTCTTGGATTTGGGCCATCTCGATTGGGAGCGGCTTGACGTGCATTGTGCTCAGCATCTGGTTTCGCACCCCGATCATTACAGCATGGTCGACGCCGGGGGCAGTTCTGTTAGTCACCAGCTTGACGGTATACTCCTTTCCCGACGCGATTGGCGCGTATATTTTTTCGGCCGTGGTCATTACGCTCGTCGGTGTTTCCGGTTTGTTTTCCGTCTTGATGAAATACGTGCCGCAGTCGATTACGACCGCCATGCTTGCGGGGATTCTCCTGTCTTTTGGCGTAGACGTCTTTGTTTCCATGCAGCACCTGCCTGCATTGGCTCTTCCGATGATCTTTTGCTACCTGTTCGCCAAACGCTGGTCTCCACGGTATGCTGTCGTGCTTACGCTTTTGGTTGGCTTGGTTGTCGCCTTTCTTTTGGGGCGTTTGCAAATGGACAATGTCCAGATGTCCCTCGTCCAGCCCATCTTTACGATGCCGACGTTTTCTCTCGATGCGATCATCGGCTTGGGGATTCCATTGTGCATCGTCGCACTTGCCTCGCAGAACGCTCCGGGAATTAGCGTCTTAAAAGCAGACGGGTACGATACACCTGCTGGACCTCTCGTAACGACTACTGGCATCGCTTCGCTATTGCTCGCTCCTTTTGGTTCACCGGGAATCAATCTGGCGGCGATTACAGCTGCGATTTGCACGGGAAAAGAAGCTCATCAGGATCATACTAAGCGCTACATTGCCGGGATTGCCTGTGGGGGCTTCTACTTAATCTTCGGGATGTTTGGCGCTACGATGGCTTCGGTATTCGCTGCCTTGCCCAAAGAATTGATTGCCGTCATTGCGGGCTTGGCTCTGTTTGCCTCGCTCAGTTCCAGCCTCGCACAGGCGATGAGCGAAGCAAAGGAACGGGAATGCGCCTTGGTTACGTTTCTCGTCACGATTTCCGGTATTTCCATTGGCGGGATCGGCGCTGCTTTCTGGGGCTTGATTGCGGGAGTGGTCACCCATCTGATTTTGAATGGCAACGTGAAAAGCTGGTTTGTGAAAAAGAAGAATACGCAGCCGTTGGCGTAGCCAAGGTTGTTTAGAATGGCTCTATTCCAAAGGCGTATAAAGAGAAAAAACGGCTCCTTCAAACGAATCCGGGGAGCCGTTTTGTATGTTCCTTGCAACTAGCGGTAAAGCCCTTGTTCCTCGGCGTAATTTCCCCAATGCGGGCGGCTACCGTCTTTATCCGTAAAAGGATACTCGTCCGATAAGCCCCATGTACTGACCGCTTTCCCCGTTTTTTCTGCAACAGCCGGGTCTGTAGCCAGCGCAACTACTGCTCGACCGATGTACGCTGGCGTTTCCGACATGATAAAGTGCTTTTCTTGCTTCACTGCCTCTCTCCACGTCTCTTCTGTCACGCCAAAATGATCGAGCATCGCTTCCGAGCGTAGGAAGCCCGGCGTTAAAGCCAACGCGGTAACCCCGTGTGGGCGCAAGTCCTCTGCCATCGAAGCAGCTAGATGAATCGTCGAGATTTTTGCCAAGCTGTAGTACAGATTGCCGCGGTACCGATAGTCGACTCCGTCCGTAATTTCGATGATCAACCCTTTTTTCTGTGCCACCATGAGCGGAACCGCATAGTGACTGGTGATCATATGCGTACGAATGGCGCGCTCTTGCATCAATAGACCGTCTGCCAATGGCTGCTCCCAGAACGGCGTCCCCCAGTGAGTCAATGGATCTCCACCCCAGATGTCATTGACCAATAGATCGAGCTGTCCATTTTGCTCCGCTTTTACTCGCTCAAAGAACGCTTTTACTTCTTCTTCCTGCGTTTGATCGACGCGCACAGCGATCCCGATTCCGCCGCTTGCCGTCACGAGCTCTGCTGTCTCTTCAATCGTCTCCTGTCGTGCCATATCAGAGTGCTGACCACGCACCGTGCGTCCCGTCACATATACCGTTGCCCCTGCTTCTCCCAGACTGACTGCAATCCCCCGTCCTGCTCCTCTTGTGCCGCCTGCTACCACCGCTACTTTGACTTGTAATGGTTTCATTCGTAATGCCTCCTTTATCGATTCATACATCAAGAATAACGAAGGAAATATGACAACTGCTGTCATATTCGTTACGATACAATCAAAGTAATGTTGTTTTTACTTCTAGGAGGGCTTTTTATGCGGGCAGATCGACTCCTTACGATTTTGTTGCTCTTGCAAAACCACGGTCGCATGACTTCCAAGCAATTAGCAGAAAGGCTGGAGGTGTCCGAGCGAACCGTTCATCGTGATATGGAAGCTTTGAGTGCGTCAGGCGTTCCCGTCTATGCGCTGCGCGGTGCAGATGGGGGCTGGACGTTGGCAGAAGGGTATCGCAGTAATTTGACCGGAATAAAAATAGATGAGCTGCAATCCCTGCTCGTAGCCTCCCCTGCTGCCTTGTTGAATGATCTCGGACTACATGAAAACTATGAAGCTGCTTTTCTCAAGCTGTTGTCTGCCCTGCCAAAAACCGTTCAGCAGGATGCCATCCACGTACGCCAGCTCCTTCATATCGATGGGGCTGGCTGGCATGAATCAACGGAGACGTTTCCTTTCTTATCGATGATTCAAGATTCCGTATGGCTTTCCCGCAAGCTGTTCATTCGTTACATGCGCGAGGATGTGGCCGTAGAGCGCATTGTCTGCCCGCTCGGACTCGTCGCCAAGCGCAGCATCTGGTATTTGGTCGCCAAAGTGGACGAGGACATGCGGACGTACCGGATTTCACGACTTTTGGATGCGCAGCTACTAGATGATAGCTTCATCCGCCCAAGCGATTTCGATCTCGCTTCCTATTGGGAACAATCCACCTTAGACTTCAAATCCAGCCTCCCACGTTATCCTGCGCGGTTGCTAGTCAAAAAAGAGACGTTGCCTGCTGTAAAACAGGAGCGTTATATAAAAATAGCCTCCACCCAAGCCGCAACAGACGACTGGATGGAAGCAGAGGTTGAATTTCATACACTTGCATCAGCATGCTCGCTAGTGCTCAGCTTCGGCTCACACATCCAAGTGTTGGAGCCACAAGAACTGAAACGGGAGGTCATAGAGCAGGCGCGTGCTATACTTGGCCAGTACGAGGTCCAGAATTAGCAAGGACTTTCGTTTCTCGTCCGCACATGAGCAGGACGATTGTTCCCACGATCAGCACCGCGGTAAAAACACTAAAAATGAACGTGTAGCTGTAATGATGCGACGAGTAGTAACCGACGAGATACGGTGCGATAATACTGCCAATTCTTCCGACACCGGATGCCATCCCAGAACCGGTAGCGCGCAGCGGTGTCGGATAATTTTCCGGCGTGTACGCGTACAAAGCACCCCAGGCCCCCAGATTGAAGAAGGACAAGAAAGCTCCCGTCACCAACAGCTCTGTCGTGCCACTGCTTTGTCCAAAAGCAAAGGCCATGACTCCGGTCATGAACAAGAAGGTAGCCAGCGTCCATTTCCGTCCCCATTTTTCCACGAGATAGGCTGCCGCGAAATAGCCTGGCAGTTGGGCCAACGTCATGATCAGTACGTACTGGAAGCTTTTGATCATCGTAAAACCTTTGTCGACCAAAATAGATGGCATCCATAAAAACATGCCATAGTACGAAAAAGCAATCGCAAACCAGACGACCCACAGCGTAATCGTCTCTGTCCGATGGGACGTCAACAGCGTGGCAATCGGAATGTTCTCGGCCTGCTTTTGAAACTGCGGAGATTCAGGAATGCTTCGCCGGGCAAACAAGGCATACACGACGGGCAACGCCCCGATCATGACAGCCACACGCCAGCCATAGTCCGGAATGATGAAATACGATATGACAGCTGCCGCGATCCAACCGACCGCCCAAAAGCTCTCCAACAGCACAACCGTACTTCCTCGCTTCTCCGGTGGCGCAAACTCGTTTACGAGCGTCGAGGCTACCGGCAGCTCGGCACCCAAACCGAGTCCCATCAGGAAGCGGAACAGCAGCATGGTCGCAAAACCAGTTGCGAAAGCGCTCGCAAAGCTCGCCAAGCCAAACAAGATCAAGGTCAGCAAAAACACTGGCTTGCGGCCAATTCGGTCAGCCAAATAGCCACCTACAATCGCTCCAATCGCCATACCGACGAGATTGCCCGTCCCTAAGAGCCCGGCCTCTTCCCCTGTCAAACCCCATTCCTGTCGTAATGCCACCATAATAAAAGATAAAAGTGCAACATCCATGGCATCGAACATCCAACCAAAACCGGCTGCCCAAAAAACTTTTTTGTAAGGCTTTGACATGCTCGTTCCCTGCTTTCCTTTCTTTTGCGCAAGATATTCGCGCCTAGTTATCATTTCGCTTTTTCGCCCAATATCCTGCTCGAGGAAAAAAGTTCGACTATTGTGATAGTAGGCTTTCCCAAGAAGCTCCATTCTAACCAGCCCATGACGAAAAGGCAGTCCGCTGAGTCGTAAGACCGCCATTTTGAAACAAGGGACTTGTTCTTATTGAGGGAGCCTCTGAATGAATCTGTTCATGAGCAAAGAAAGAGAAATCAAGATGGGAGGGTCGTCCGGATGAGGCACATGAAGAGTAACTTGCTGATGAGGGACGATCGTAGTTGGTGTGACAATGATTGGTTTCTTGGAACGTGTGCGCAATGTCTCGTACGGCAGGAGAAAATCCATTGCCTGCATGCCCCAGGCAACAGATGTCGCCATCAAGTAATACGTGCCCGGTTTGACATTGGTAAAACAAAAATTCCCTAGCGAGGGCAGCAATGTGCCGTATAAAGGAAGACCTTCTGGGATCGGCTTGGCAAACAAACCAATCAAAATGACGCCTTGAAAAGGCTCTGTAGACTCGATTGTCCCTGCAATGGTCATCGGTCGCTCGGGGGCTGGATGTAACCGAGTCCACTCAGTCAACTGCTGCAAGGAACGGAGACGGTCTTCCGCTACCTGGGCCGTTTCTCGAAATTCGCTAGGCGATACCCCGACACGCTCCGTAAAACGGGTAGAGAACGTCCCCAGACTCTGCTGGCCAATTTCTAGACCAATGTCGCGAACACTCATGTTCGTGCGTAGCAGTAAATCCTTAGCCCTTTGGAGTCGCATGGTCGATACGTAATAAAGCGGCGGGAGACCGATTCTTTCTTTAAAAATCCGCGCAAAATGATACTGGCTATACGCAACATGATTCGCCAGCCGGGAAAGTGGCAACGGCTCATCTAAATGTCGATGTATATAAGCGATCACTTCGTCAATTTCGGTATACCTGTCCATCAATTGAGCCGCTCCCTCCTTTTTCTGCACAGCCAAACACAGAACGTTTGTTCTGAAATAAAATTTACCATATTTTTCTGACATATGGAAGAGGAAATTGTAGCACTTACGTTTTCGTTTTCTGCAAACGAATTTCGTTCAGAAACGCTTGCATCGTGTTCGTTACAAATGAATCTTTTCGGCGAATAAAGACGGTTGTCACCTCATGATAAGGCTCCGGGATGCGATGAATATGAACCGTTCCGCTCTCGACCAAATGGTGTACTGCCGATTTCGGCAAAATGGTAATGCCGATCCCCGCTGCTACGCCCCCGATAATTGTCTCAAACGTTCCGAATTCCATCACTTTTTTCGGAATCAAGCCCTCTACCTTCATCCAGGTCTCTAACCGTTCTCTATACCCGCAACCCTTCTTGTAGAGCAAAAGAGCTTTCCCTGTGATATCACTGGCAGTGAAGGAACTGTTTTTCGTTACCAGCACCAGCTCCTCTTGAAACACTTGCTCTTGCTCGATCAAAGGATGGTTAATCGGTCCACTCACGAACGCTCCATCCAGCGCGAGATCCAGTACTTTTTGCAGCAAATTCTCTGTCACACCTGCCTTGAGAGAGATATCCACATGCGGATACTGGCTACAATACGAGGATAGCAACCTCGGAAGGGCATTGATCGTCTCGACCATCCCAACCTCCAGCACACCGGACGGCTCGGAAGCCCGATGAAAGTACTTTTGCATTTCTTCGAATTTGGCGATGATCTCTCGCGAATATTCGAGCAGGCGCTTCCCTTCTGTATTTAAGGTCATGCCTCGCTTGTTGCGATAAAACAAAGGTGTCCCCAGCTCTTTTTCCAGCAGCTTGATCCGCGCCGTCACATTCGACTGAACATAACTCAGCTCGGCGGCGGTCTTGCTCACGCTGCCTAAAGTGGCGACCATCTGGAATATTTTCAAATCGTTGATCTCCACGTTTCTCCCCCTCCTTTCATCTATCACTGAAAATGATACATAAAGTTATTATCAATCATTATACTAACATATTTCCATCCAGTATGATGTGGTAAGTCAACTTTGTCAGCTTCAGAATGAAAGGGAGAAATCGCATAATGAACAAGCAACTACTTTTGGGGTCTATTTTCTGCATGGTGGCCAGTATGTCATGGGGGGCGATGTTTCCAGTTGCGCACATTGCTCTGCAAGAGATCGATCCATTTTACTTCTCATTTCTTCGCTATTTTTTCGTAACGATCATTTTGTGCGGTTTGCTCTGGGCAAAAGAAGGCTTGTCTGCTTTTCGTCTTGAGGGGCGCGGGAAGTCTCTGCTATTTTTTGGAACAATGGCGTTTACCGTCTACAATATGGGAGTATTTCTCGGGCAGGATTTGATGGGAGAGCCCGGCACGATTGCAGCGTCCATTATGGAAGTGCTCATGCCGATGATCTCGATTGTACTTTTGTCCATTACTACTAGAAAGCTGCCACCGTACTATACTTTGGCGACGATTCTGATAGCTTTGGTCGGCGCTGTCCTTGTTATTACCAATGGCAATCTTACCTTCTTTACTACAGCAAGTGAGCATTTGATTCCGTTGTTCTTCATTTTCATTGGTGTCGTGGGTTGGGTCGTCTACTCGATCGGCGGCGGGCGTTTTAGCACGTGGTCTACACTTCGCTACTCCACGTTGACGTGTCTCTTAGGAACAGGATTGAATTTCGTGATTGTCACGACTGCTTCACTCTTTCAATGGCTTCCGGTTCCTACCGTCGAAACGGTGATGTCCATCAAGTACGAAATGGCGTTCATGGTTCTTTTACCCGGTTTTGTAGCTCTTTTGAGCTGGAATGCAGGCATCAAGCTACTCACTCCGCTCAACGGCATTTTGTTTATCAACCTGGTTCCGATCACGACCTTTGCCATGATGGCGTTACAAGGTTATGAGATTAGCCGTTACGAATTGTGTGGCACCTTGCTCGTGATTCTGGCCCTGATCGGGAACAACCACTTCCAAAGAAAGCAACTACAATACCGTACCGTCACAAAGCAACAACCGAGCGGAAGAAAAGTTCCGTCCATGTAGTCTAAAAAAGTAAGGATAGAAATTCAGGAAGCCCTGAATCTCTATCCTTTTTTTATAGCGACGGTCGCCGCTACCCCTGCGTGACAAGCATACAATTTTAACAGAAGTGATCCGAATATTGTCCGACTAGTACCTTCGTCGTTTCAATCCAGAGCTTCCGATGCAAAATCGTCGGACCCAATCTTCTTTCCATAAACCGCAGCATGGGCTCGTTGTCATGCTCGATAAAGCAAATGCCAAAGGGAAAGGCTGGCTGAGCCTGTGCAATGGTTTTCATCAACAGCGCAATTCCTCTTGCCTGCTGCTGATACTTCTCCTGTACGAACATCGTTTTGTACAAAAGCATATTACCAGCCATTCGCTGTACGATCACCCAGCCAATGACTTTCCCCTGATAGCGCAAGCCTGTACTGTAATCAGGATCGAATTTTCCTTCTTCAAAAAACGGAGACAACAGCGGCGTATACCATTGCCCTTCTCCCTGTTCAATGTCCAGTCTCTCTGCTGGTGTCAGGTCTTTCCAGGGAAAGAGGGTATAACCTTCGGGGAGTACCAGCCTCTCCATCCAATGGCATTCACCCAACCGCATCGAGCCGAGTGTGTACATATAGGTTTTTACCTTTGGCAACTGCCAACCTTCCCTGATCGCAATTTTGGAGAGCCATGAAAAATCTTGTGCTTTGATGAACCCAGCGAACTGTCCATCGCTGCTACCTTGCTCTCTCATTTTTTGCTCAGCGTACCACAGCAGCTTCATGCCCATTCCCCGCCGTTGATGCCCCTCCGCTACCACTAGCTCGATGATCTTGGCCTGTCCTTCGTTTACAGCGGATCGCCCCAACACGATGCCCGCAGGCTGATTGTTGTTAGAAGCCCCGAATCCCCAAACAGATGAGCCGTTGATCTGGTCCAGCCACTCCAGGTGTTTGGGGTGCACTAACGATTTATACGCCCGTGCAGTGCTAGCAGTCAGTTCCTCTAGTTGCAATGTTCGTACCTCCTCGATGGACTTTGGCTTACTCATTGCTTGGGTTTTACAGGTGCTGTTGCTGTACCTTGTATAAGATTTCCGGCCTTATCCCTCAAGAAGCCTGGGTCAAAGGAAACCTTGCTCTGTTCCGTGATGAGAGACCCGTACGTGGTGTAGAACGTATCCTGGAACATTACGCGAATGGTGTTTCCTGACACCTGGAATTTGGCATACGCCGTTACCTCTCTCTTGTCGTCAAAATTCCCGGAAGGTGAGAATAACATTCTCAAATTGGGGTTCGGGTCATTTCGAAGTGGTTCTGACGCCGACAAGGTATAGGTTGTTCCCTCGCAGGTGACATCTGGAGACAATTGTGGAGGGGTAGCGTCAAATCCGACACTGATCTCCTCTGTATCCAACAAATTTTCACCCCGATACAGCTTAAACACTGCATAAGAGTTGTCATCTTCTATTACCGTTGGCTTTGCCTTGATCGTCACTCCATAATCTCCATGGGTCATTTCCAGCATTGACTCGTCGACCTCGACGGTGATGTATTCCTTTTCATTGATTACAAAACGGTCCAACTGGTTGTCATAACGATACGAGAGGGGCTGATTTTTTACAGATACCTCAAGATATTCGCTCAATGCCCTCTTGTCCATTGCTGGCTCCCACTTGTCGGAAATCGTAACTTGACGAGACTGGGTCGGAGCAATCGGCAGCTCGATCTCGGCATCAGGCAAGCGATCTATTCGTGGGTTGTTGAACAACAATTGTGCTTTTGCTATGTAGGACATCCAGTGTGTTTTTTCTGGGCCCTCACTCAGAAGCTCGACCTTGGCAAAGGCCGCGTCGATCATTTCCTGAGTAACCTTGGGCCTCAGTTCAACCATATCATTATTTGTATATAGCCCCTCTACTGCTTGCTTTGCTTCTTTCAGCAAATCTTTCCCGTTGTCCAATAACGTTTGCGCCTTTTGGATATCCGCTAACAGCAATACTTTTGTCTCCGAGCCGTCTTTCAGCTTTTCTACCTTTTCCTTCGCTGCATCGATCGTGCTCTGTATCACTCCTGGTTTTAGCCCTGTCTGGTTTTCATCGGTGAACAGATCACGAACGGCTTTTTTTGCTTCGACTAGCAACAAGTCGTCATACTGCTCCTGTGCCTTCTCAATATCGGCGAGCAGACCCGGCTTTTCCGATACACGATTGTCCAGCCCCTCGACCAGCTTCTTCGCATCATCGATCTGTTTCTGTGTCGTGCCTGGGCGCAGTTCTTCTTTTTTCCCATCCGTAAACAGCTCTTCGACTGCTCTCTTCGCTTTTAGCAGAGCCGGGATTGGCGGAGGATCGATTGGGGACGGAATCACAATGACGGGGTCTTTGAAACGAATGGAAAAACTGTCACTCGTGACATCTTCCTGTGCGCGCTTGATATGTCGCTTGTCGATCGTGAAGCTGACCTCTTTTACATTGTCCGCGCCTGTATGCTTCCTGGCCTGTCCCGTAAACAAAATGGTGAGCTCGTCGCCGCTCTCTTGTTTGACCTTAATATCCAGACCGTCAGGCAGATTATGTACCTCGATATCATCGGCAGACAGTTCACCAAGGAACTTGCCGTTAGACAGCTTAAGCGTTTGTTTTGCCGTGATGCTGCCATCATTTGCTCCTGCCTCTTCTATCACCGCCTCGCTGACAGAAAGCGCGGGCAAATCAGGCAATTCGGCTCCATCTACAGCTATCTCAAAGACGGCCTCCGCCTCGTCCATTTTTGCCGTAATTTCTACCAGGCCTTCTTTCTTGGCTGTTACCTTGCCCTCAAAGTTGACGAAGGCAATTCGTCTATTGCTAGAGCTCCAGAACAGCTCCCGTCCAGTAACGATGCGGTCATTTTCATCAAATGCAACGGCGATCAGCGTTAGCGACTTATCCGTATGATCTTTGGTAGATAGCCGGGCATCCTCTGCGACTGCTACCAGCTCGATCCGCTCTGCTTTCGTCCCTCTTTCGGCGATTACGAATGGTTCTAATTCCTCTTCTTCGCCGTCATACTGCAAGCGTAGGGAAACCGTCTGTTCTTTTTTCGCTGCACGAATCGGTGAAAAACTGAGCAATACAAGCTGTTCTTCCTCTAGCCAGACAAAGTTTTTGATTTTGATTCGAGTGGGCTCTCGATCATCTATAGCGGCCGTCAAACGGAAATCCTTTGCAACAGGTGCCTTGTCTGGAGCTGTCTCCAATCGATAGGCAATGACGCCGTTGGTCGCTGTATGCTCCTCTGACTCTAGCAAGGACTCCCCTGACTGGTTCTCGTCTTCTCCTACTTCCTCTGATGCCTCTCGAACTTCCTCATCTGTTTGGTCTTCTGCTACTGACGGACTGGCTATGCCGATTGTCTGCCTTTCTTTAATCGGATAAGAAACGGCTGCATAGGCATTGCCGACAAAAGAAAGCAAAAAACCGGTGGAAACAACAGCCGTTAGAATAATTTTGGCCTTTGGCTGCTTTTTGCTCATATGTAAATACCCCCTCTTTTTCTTTTGTATGACAAAATCATGCAAACTAATGCTATCAGAGGAGGAAATGAAAAAAACCTAACAAAAGTTAGGTTTTTGACATACTTTTTAAACGAGTAATAGATCGACAAAAGACGCTTGATCCAGCTTCCCGAAAAACTCCTGAAGATTGATATCTGCCAGTCGCTCACTGATAGAGGAACGATCATACGGCGTATCTCGCAGCACTGCTTCCAGCTCTGCTACATCACGTACACCGAAGAAATCCCCGTATATTTTCGCTTCTTTCATTTTGCCTTTCTCAATATCAAGCTGAATCTCCACGGTGCCGATATCGAAACGCTTGGATTGACGGTAATTGCTTTTCGGTGACTTGCCGTAGTTCCACTCCCAAGTCTGGTAACGGGAACGGGAAAGCTCGTGAATTTTCTCCCAATCCTCGTCAGTCAGCTTGTATTCTTCGATTTCTCCTTCTCCAAAAATCGAACGAAGTATCGCCAGCCGGAACTCTTCAATGGTCATCTTATTCACCAAAAACTCCGAAATGTTGGCGACGCGGCTGCGAATGGATTTGATCCCTTTGGACTGGATCTTCTCTGCATTTACCTTCAGCGCAGACACGACGTTTTCCATCTCCGAATCAAAAAGCAGCGTGCCGTGGCTGAACATGCGTCCTTTGGTTGAATACTGCGCATTGCCAGAAATTTTCCGTTCCCCGACCTGTATGTCATTTCGTCCAGTCAGCTCTGCTTCTACCCCTAATGTTTTCAAGGCTTGTACGACAGGAGCCGTGAATTTGCGGAAATTGTGGAAGGACTCGCCGTCATCATTCGTAATAAAGCTGAAGTTGAGATTGCCCAGATCGTGATAAACAGCACCACCGCCAGACAGTCTGCGAACGACGTGAATGTTGTTATCCTCTACATAGGTCGCATTGATCTCTTCAATTGTATTTTGGTTTTTTCCGATAATAATAGAAGGTTCATTGATATAAAACAGCAAGTAGTCGTCACTGTTGGTCAAATGCTTCAGGGCGTATTCCTCAATGGCCAAATTGATCCGTGGATCTGTTATCCCTTGATTATCGATAAATTTCATTGGATAGCCTCCATCCGTAAGCGTTCTATCCTCCTATCATACCATTTCCTGCTGGTCTGTACTGCTTTCGAATCTGCTCATACATGCAGCAACATTTACTTATATAATTTTTTTGTGGATTTTTTGAAATTCCTCTATAAAAACGTTTTCATATTGTCGATATAGGACGTAAGTCTAGGGCAATCATCTTGGTGTTTTCTTTTCTAGATCAAATACTATGGACCAACGAGGTGTTCTTTATGAAAACAGCCAAGTTCTCCCGTTCAAGCTCTCTTCGTACCAAACTCATCCTGTTATGTCTCCTGCTAATGGCGATTCCTTGCCTTAACATTGGAATTCAGGGCTATTATTCTGCGAGCTACAGCTTGGACGATATGGGCAGTCGCATCTTAAAAAACAACGTGAACTTGACGATTGAAATGATTGATGTTCTCCAGAAACAAGTCGAATCTGGCAAAATCAGCAAAGAAGATGCACAAGAGCAAGTAAAAATTCACATCCTCGGGCCTAAGCAATCGGATGGAACCCGCTCAATTAACAAAAATATCGATACTGGTGCTAGTGGATACATGTTCGTTCTGGATGAGAAAGGTGTCATGCTGGCCTCTCCTTCGATTGAGGGGAAGAATCAGTGGGATGCAAAAGATTCTGACGGTATCTTTTTTACCCAAGAAATGATTAAGCGCGGTCAGGAAGGTGGCGGCTTTACATACTATCAGTGGTTGAAGCCAACGGAGCCAGATGTTCTCTATCCAAAAATCGCCTACTCCAAACTAGACCCTCACTGGGGATGGATCGTAAGCGCCAGCAGCTACATGGAAGACTTCAATGCCCCTGCCGAAGAAGTGCTGTCTGATTTGATGATCGTGCTGGGAATCTCCTTGATCGTCGGATTCGTCGTCTCATGGTATGCCTCCGGGTTCATTTCCAAGCCCATCTCCTTGGTTGCTGAGCGCGTGAAAGAAATTGCCGGTGGTGATCTATCAGGGAAAGACATCGTGATAAAAAACCGTGATGAAATTGGGCAATTGGTACATGACGTGACCCATATGACAGAGAATCTGCGCCAGCTCATTTCTCATGTCCGCATCAGCTCTCTGCATGTCGCTTCTACCTCTGAGGAGCTGACGGCGAGTGCAGAACAGACGAGCAAGGCAACCGAGCAAATTGCCGTCACGATGCAAGAGATCGCCCTCGGAGCAGAGGATCAATCCAAAACGATCGATGGAACGGTCAAAACGATCAACGACATGTCTTCGCGTCTGCAACAAATTGCATCCAGTAGCGAACAAGTCTCTCTGACAGTCGATACAGCGAACATGCTGGTCTCAAGCGGCAATCAAGCGATTGACGGTGCCATCGCTCAAATGAATTCCATCAGCACGACTGTTCTTGAGTTGGCAGATTCAATCAAAATGCTTGGTCACCGCTCTTCGGAAATCAGTAAAATTGTTGAGGTCATCACCTCGATTGCTGAACAAACGAACCTGTTGGCGCTAAACGCTGCAATCGAAGCGGCCCGTGCTGGAGAGCATGGACGTGGATTTGCTGTCGTTGCCAATGAAGTACGTATCTTGGCCGAGCAATCAGCAAAATCTACTCAGCAGATTAAAGATCTCATTAGCGCGATTCAAGTCGATACGAACAAAGCCGTATACGTGATGGAAACGACGACATCTGAGGTTTCGGCTGGAATCGAAGTCGTACATGAAGCCAGCAAGGCCTTCCAGGAAATTTTGTCTGGAACGACAGAAGTAGCACGTCAAATTCAGCAAGTGACCACAGCCACTCATCACATGACGACCGGAGCAGAGCAAGCTGTCCATTCCATTGAAACTATTGCCTCCACTGCTGAGACAACGGCTTTCGGAACACAAAACATTTCCGCTGCTGCTGAACAACAATTAGCCTCTATGGAGGAAATTTCGTCTTCTGCTGCTTCCTTGTCAAAAATGGCAGACGAGCTGCATGAATCGATTCAGCAATTTAAGGTGTAACCATATAATCTTGCAAACGAAAAAGGCTGCCTTTGCTGGTCAACCCTGACCTCGCAAAACGCAGCCTTTTCTTCTCCATCAAAACCTATTTACGCCCGAGGCGGTTGCTCCGCTTCCCACGTAATCGCAATCGTCGTCCCCTGCCCGACAGCAGTTTTCACTTCGAGGGAACCACCAAACGCTTCCACTAATGCTTTAGTAATGACCATCCCAAGACCAGAGCCTTCCGTCCTGGACTCGGTGTCTGTGCCACGATAATACCTCTCAAATAGTCGATCTGCTGTTTCTTCATCCATCCCACTACCATTGTCGCTAAAAATGAGCACAACTGTTGATGGCTCGACAGCCTGTACGCTGATGGATACAATTGTACCGCTTTTATTATGAATCAAGGCATTGGCAACCAGATTATCCACGATTCGCTGAAACCAAGGCTTGTAGATGAGCATGTAAACAGGCTCGGCAGAGGGGGTAAACCGGATGCAGCCTTCCGGGTACAAGGGATGTTTGGCTGCTTCCGTAATAGCTTCAGCCGTGCAACCATTCAGGTCAACGAGCTCTACTGAAGGAGCTCCTTGTCCGTTCCTCAATCGATACGTCAGCGCCAAATCGTTGATCAAGTCTTCCATATACGCTGACTTGTCCAAAATAATTTTCGCGAAAGTATGTACCTCTTCTGTCGTCCACGTATACTCAGCATTTCCTAACAGATGCGCGTATCCTTTGACAGAGGACAACGGCGTTTTTAGATCATGAGAAACGCCTGCGATCCACTCATTTCTCAATTGCTCCGTTTCTTGGCGCAGCTTTTCGTTGCGGTAAAGCGTTTGTGACAAGGAATCCATCGAGTCAATCACATCTTGGTAGATACGATATTTGCGCTTTCTCTTCCCTCGCTTGTCTTGGCTGAGTGGAACACCATCCGCATTGGTAGGCTCCTCGTACTTTCCTCCACGCAGAAAGGTCAGCCACCGTAATACGTGAACAATCGGTGCGCCAAATCGCTGTCCGAACAAGTAGGACACAATCCCGAAGACGAACATCGCCGATAAGAGCAGCATGCCCATTCCGATGAAAAGGGCCTTACTTTCCGGTGTCAAAAGCGGTTCTTCCCCGGGAGTCGTTCCTGACAACGGATAACTGAGTACCCAGGTTTGGCCGCTTTTTTGATCATAGTGCGATACGATTGTTGCTCCGTAGCGATCCGGGTATATCGAGCGTAGCGCCAGCTCTTCCACAGAGAAATCTTTGATCGCTTTTGCAGGCTTATTGAATGAAGCCAGCTCTGCTCCCTTCGGGTCCAGGAGCTGTACCCAGCCCTCTTTACTCTTCAGTTGGTTTTGGGTGCTTAGAGGAAGCATGATCTCGTTATTTTTCAGATCAGCCTCCTTAATCATCTGCTGCAAGAAATCGTCATCGCGGTTCGTCATCCCATACAGCAAGGTGTGTACCACGCCGTCTTTTTCCTGTATCCATAACGATAACCGATACGGAAACGGGCTTTTTCGGAGCCAATAAGCCGTTAATTGACCAGGACCGTAATAACTGGGTACGTCAGGCGGGGTAAAGAAAGAGTCGGTGACATAACCCTTTTCATCAATTCGCTGAAGCCACCCCCCGCTATCTCGCACCTGCTCCAGCAGCTTCGGGTCAAAACGGACATCCCCCCCCTCTACTTCAATGGTCTGGATCAGCCGCTGCAAGCCGACACTCTCAAATTCACGTGAGGACTGTACCTTTGTCATTTCTTCAAGCGTCCAATATAACGTAAACCCGGCTAACACAAAGAGGATGAGGCCAACCAGCACCAGCCACATGATCAGATGGAGCGCGATTCTGCTCTTAATATTCATAAGGAAGGCCCTTTTTCACCATTTTGTACCCGAGTCCCCTGACGTTCACCAAAAACTCCGGTTGCGCTGGATCGGGCTCGATGCGCTCCCGAATCCGGTGGATATGTACCATGATGGTGTTGTCATCACGTAAGCTATTCACGCCCCATACTCGCTCGTACAGCTCGCTTTTCGAATATATCCGATTCGGATTTTTACACAAAAATAGCAACAGTTGAAAAACAAGGGACGGACAAGGAATGACTTTCCCCTCCACATAGAGCTCCCCTGCTGCTTCATAGACTTGAAAACGGCCAAAATCATAGACCCCTTGAACGGGTGCTGTCGGTACGACTGGGTTCAGTTTGCGCGTACGGCGAAGCAATGCCTTGATACGTGCGACGATTTCCATCGGATTAAACGGCTTCGTCACGTAATCATCCCCACCAACAGCAAATCCGGTCAGCTTGTCAAAATCGGTATCTCTCGCACTCAAGAACAAAATCGGAGCATCAGTCAGACGGCGGATGAATGGACATGCTTCTATGCCGCTCATGTTCGGAAGCGTTACGTCCAAGACGATCAGGTCATAGCTTTTTCGTTCGCATGCACAGAGCGCCTCCTCAGACGTTTTCACCTTGTCGATCGAGTGGAATCCTTCTTTGTGCAGTACGGTCTCAAGCAATTGGAGAATGGCTTGCTCATCGTCCACGAGAAGGATAGTTGCATCTTTCACGATCACTTCGCTCCTTTTGCGCTTTTGCGTTATCCTCCATTTTATCATGCGTAGTGTCAGCGCGCGTCCACAACAACCTTAACGGAATCATAATTTTGCGTACGTTCGATTTAAGCATCCTGTAAGGTAGCGTTTCATGTCCGATAAGAGTGGCTTTCTATAATAGAGCTAACGCTTAAAACAAGATAGGAGTGGCAACATGAAAAAAGTTTGGATTTCACTCGGTGTAGGAGCAATTCTGTTGACAGGATGTGCTACGCAATCAGAAGCAACCGCAATACCCTCTACTACTGAATCCCCCACAAAGAAAGAAGAAGGTGCAAAGTCGATGACGGTTAAAACGGAATCTTTTGTGCAAGCTCTCCATAACGGAAAAATAGAGGATGTGTATGAGCAAACAAGCTCGTCATTCAAACAGCAGGTTTCAAAAGCACAATTTGTAGAAGGGTATACTGCTTTTAGCAAGGGGTTGAAGTCGTGGAATCACCATTCCCACACGTACGTAAACGGGAGCTATTATGATACCTGGGTGGATCAGGACGCTAAACGGGGTCTCGTCCTTACGATGGATGAAAAAGGGATCATTACAGGCGTTTTATTAAAGCCATTGCAAAGCTACCCTGACACCGACAATGCTATGACAAAGCTGGCGTATAGCGCCCCGTTTACAGGTGAGTGGTATGTGTTCTGGGGAGGTCAGAATGTCCTTTCAAACTATCACTACGAGGTGGAAAGTCAACGCTATGCATACGATCTGATTCAGGTCAAAGACGGATTATCCTACAAAGGTGATCCAGCGAAAAACGAGAGCTATTTCGCATTCGGGCAAGAAATACTCGCACCGCAGGCAGGAACCGTCGTGCATGTCGTCAATGATATCAAGGATAATGTCCCTGTCGGAGCGATGAACGCACAGCAGCCCGCTGGCAACGTCGTCATCCTCGATCATGGCAACGGAGAATTCAGCTATTTCGCCCATTTGAAGGAAGGCTCCGCCAAGGTAAAGGTTGGCGATCATGTGAAGAAAGGGGATTTGCTTGGGGTATGCGGCAACTCTGGTAATTCCAGCGAGCCTCATCTGCATTATCAGGTTTCTGACGGCAAAGATTTGTTCAACAGCAAATCCATTCGCGTGCAATGGGAAAACGGATTGAATCCGCGTCAAGGCGAAAGCATTACCGCGAAATGATCGTATAGCTGTTCATCAGCGGCAGTCCATCACTTTTTCTTGTATCCAAAAAGATGGACTGCCGCTTTCATTTAGAGGACAATATCATACTCCATTATCTTCGCAGTCTGTTCTGCTACTTCCGCGCCTACTAATCGTTTGATGATGTGAAAGGACATATTGATACCCGCTGAGATCCCAGCAGATGTCACGATATTTCCTTCATCCACGAATTTTACTCCTTTTTGCACAACGACTTCTGGAAATTCCTTTTCCATACGATCGAGACTGGCCCAATGGGTCGTTGCTTTTTTGCCCGATAATATGCCTGCTTTTGCAAGTAAAAAAGCTCCTGTGCAGACAGAGGCCATCAGCTCCACCTGCTGCATTTGTTCACGAATCCAGTTGATTACTTGTTCATTATGTACTTCTCGTTCCCTCGCACCTATCCCACCAGGAATGATGAGAATATCAAAAACAGGCATATTGGCAAAACTGTAATCAGGTTGAACCTTCAGACCATTCAGCGTCTGAATCATACTCCCTTTTTCCGATACCGTTTTTACACGAAAAGGTATATGGCTGCCATTTTCCATAGATGTCACCGAGAATACTTCAAACGGACCTGCAAAATCCAACACCTCCACATCGTCAAACAAAAAAATTCCTACTCGCCATTGCTTGGTCTCCATGTAGATCTCCCCCATCCTTGTTTGGATATATTTTACAACAACTATTTACGGAACATCTCTTGTTTTTTTCACTGTAAGAATCTGCTAGAGTCATGGGTAAGAAGAGAAAAAGGATGAGGAGGTCCACTGTCTGATGAGTACCAGTCCGAATATTATAGAGGTCGCATCTCTCATAGGAGAACCATCCCGCGTCTCCATCCTTGTCAGCCTGATGAACGGTAAGGCACTCCCCGCCAGTGAACTCGCCCGAAACGCAAAAGTCACCCCTCAAACGGCAAGCACGCATTTGGCAAAGCTGGTGGAAGGCGGTCTTTTGGTCAGCGAATCGCATGGCCGACATCGCTACTATCGCCTAGCCAACCCCGAAGTCGCCCAAGCCATGGAATCGTTAATGACTATCGCTGCACCTAAGCCGGTTCGTTCCTTGCGCGAGTCCGACCAATTGCGAGCCATCCGCTATGCTCGCACCTGCTACGACCATCTCGCAGGCGAAGTGGGCGTTGCCCTGACGCAGAGAATGCTGGAATTGCAGTTGATTGAAGCATCCGGTCAAGACTACGTACTCAGTGAAGCCGGAAAAAATAAGCTACAATCACTCGGCGTTGACCTTTTGACAAAGCCGAAGAGCAGGCGTCGTTTTGCCCGTCCGTGTTTGGATTGGAGCGAGCGTCGCCATCACTTGGCAGGCAGCCTCGGGGCCTCACTCACTAACCGATTTTTTGAGCTTGGCTGGATCGAGCGAGTACCAGGAGGGAGAGCAGTCCGTGTCACGCCGTTAGGCAGCTCTGGATTTATGACCGAGTTCGGACTGCATGTGGATGAATGCAAAAAGCACAGCTAGCTACTCTGCCAGCTGTGCTTTTTCACTCATTTGCCTTCGCGGAGCAAACGTCCAATTCACCAGGAAAATCCCTGCGAAAATCAACAATCCGCCCATATACACATGCCATTGCACGACCTCACCGAGCAGCAACCACCCCGACAAAACACCGAAGAACGGAGCGAGGAACAAGAAAGCACTCGTCCTGCCCGGATCTCCGTGATTCAGCAAGTAAAACCACGTCGCAAACTGCACAATGGAAGCCATAATCGCGAGCCATAGGACGATGAACACAGCGGTCGGTGTCACAATCAGCTTCGGCGTTTCCAGCGTGAACCCCATAACAAGGAGAAGAATTCCTCCGAACAACATCTGATAGGCAGTCATCACCCACACATTGAAGCGGACTCCCCACTTTTTGACGAGAATCGTAGCAATTGACCACGCCAGGGCGGACCCGATGCCGAACAACGTCCCAGTCTCCCATTGCAGATGGAAGCCAAGCGTGATGAACACCCCAACCAATCCAATCAGAACGCCCATCCATTGCGTCAACCGATAGGATATTCCTAGAAACAGCGTTCCCCATATGACCACGAGCAGTGGGTTCATAAACGTCAGGATCGAGGATTCACCCGCTGTAATTGTACGCAGACTCAAAAAGATACACCCCATGACGGCGGCCGTCTGCAAAAATCCGATCAGACACAGCTTCCCCCAGTCACCCGCCGACTTCGGAAGCGGCTTTTTCCATACCCACGCTCCCATGATCAGTCCTGCTAACGTAAAACGCAGTCCTACCAGCAGCAATGGTGAAAAATAGGCCAATCCAATTTTTCCTACCGCAAAAGACGAGCCCATCAATGATGTCGTCACGACGACAAGTATCCCGAACAAAATTCGATTCATGGCGTTGTTCCCCCGTTTCAGGCAAGCTACTTGTTTCTACTTACATGTAGTGTACCTGACGGTTAGTTCGATGAGGGTCGAAGTGTGCAAATGGTTTACAGTCGGTACTTCTCCACCATTTTGATCCCGATTTGATTCAGCAAAACAGCGAGTACCTTCCAGACCAATTGACGATAATACGGCAAATGTTTGACATACACCGCTGTATATTCCGGTTCCCCCTCGGCTCCCCTGTCCGCTTTGAAAGCACCTACGCCCGCACTTTGATGGAGCAGGATGCCCTTGCTCTGTGCTTCTTGTACCAAGAGGCACGACAGCATCCGATACAGCCCGGTCTCTTTGGGAAGCGTCGTATCATAGCCAAATAGCGGTGTCGTCATCACACCATTTCGCTCAAAATAGCCAAGAATGCCGTCCAACCGTCCGTCTTTTTCCAAGCCGATGAGGGTCAATGTCCTCTTTTGCATCGCCAGTCGGACGAACTCCACCGAAAACTGTGGATTATGCTGGGAGTATTTATCCAGATACAGCGCGTTATATAAAGCAACGATTCGCTCGACATGCTGTTCTCCCAGCTCCTCATGACGCAGGATGCGATAGCCGGATTTGGCAAGCATTTTCCGATCGCGGTTGAGCGTATTGCGGACCCGCCACTTGCCCTGCGCTGGCCAATCGGGGTGAAACAGATAGACGTAGCGACTGGGAACCATGAGATAGCCCTTCTCTACGAGTCCCTTGTAGAAATCCGGGTACAGCCTGCGACAAACAGATCGAAACGCGATGATATGACCGGGGAACTTTTGGATGCCGTTTTCCGTGATGTCCTTCACTTCATCTGCACGCACATCATGATACAGATTCGTCGATAACAGCCAATTGTTGACGATGACCATTTGGTTGCATTGGCTTTTTTTCATCCAGCGTCCAAGCCCTGTGAGTACAGTCGACAATACCCGCCTCAACACCCCTGAATCGAGCATACTTAGCTCTTCCTTCGCGTACGTCACGTAATGGGTAAACACCGAACTGACATACGAATTGTCGTACTCGGTATCGTTCACCGTTACGGGCATGATCCGATCGCCTACACGGAGTACATGCATCCGCGTCTGTACATTTTGCACATAGCGGGATGGTTGTTCTGTCATCATGGGCAACAAATAGCTTTTGGCGTAGTCGGCATCCTGCGCCTGTTCCCAAGGGATTTGCCCCACCGAGGTCCCTTCATACCATTCAATCAATGGCCTGCTCACCTTGAACAAACATCCTCTCTACCCGCCGCAATTTTTTCGTACCGAGATTCAACTCGTACGGCGCAAACACAATCGCAGGCAATTGTCCTTGCTGATCGGCAATGACTCGCTCCAGACCTTGGCGTACTCGCTCCTGCTCTTGCGTGGACGGTCCGTCTCCATCCTTCATGAGCAGTGCTACCTCCACTTGCTCATAGCTTAGCTGCCGTACCGTATACTCTTCTATCGCATCAGATGAGGTAATGACGGCACGGCGGATGAAATCAGGAAAGACCGATACCCAACGGGCTTCCGTTTCATGGCGAAAAACAAACAAATCATCTGCCCTGCCCTCAATCGATTCCAGCGCCATAAATACAGAGCCGCACGGACATGGCGTACGTTTTTCCGTCAAAATGTCGTTCAAACGATAACGGATAATCGGCTGTGTCGCCCGGGAAAAATCTGTGATGATCGGAAAGAAACGCTCCTTTTGCTCATCGAGATACTCCTTTTCCACCACCACGATGTCTTCATTGACATGCAATGTCCCGTGTGAGCAGCTCACCGCAAGCAGCCCTTCTGTGCATTGATAAATTTGATGCACGATCTGCCCGAACACTTCTGCGATGTATGTTTGATCCAACGGGTCCAGCACTTCTGCCACCGAGATCACCTTGATCGGAGATATCCGCAATTTCCCTTGACGCTGGGCAGTCGCGAGCATTCTCAACATCGAGGCGGGCGCAACCAACACCGACGGCTGATACTGATTCAGGTGATCAAGGTGCTGATCGAGCGGTATTTGCAGATCGAAGAACGAGAATTGAATGCGACGCCTGTTGACCGCCGTATACAGGTTGCTATTCGCTCGCAAGAAAAAAGCAACCCGCTGTGTCGACCATAGCTGACCAGGCAGTGCTTTCGCCAAAATCACCCCTGCCCATTTCGCCTGCTCCTGCGGTCCCACGAGAAAAAGCCCGCGATTACCAGATGTCCCAGAAGATAGTCCTACGGTCACACCGTTTAATTGGGGAGTGAAATCGCGTGTCGTTTCTGCTTTCAGTCCAATCGCAAATGCTTCTTCCTTCTTGATTCCGCACGTATTCAACTCGTCAAAATGGTCCATCATGTGCTTTTTATCAATCGGCTCCATCTGTCTCCATTGTTCTGGCGCTCCCAATCTCTTTCGGTAAAAAGGAGAAGCTGGCAAAGTGCGAGACAACATCGCTCTGACCTGCGCTTCTTGCCATTTTACCAGCTGCTCACGCGAGGAAAAACGACGGGCAAGCCACTTCGTTTTTACATACTGCTTCAAGAGCGTCATGATCTCCATGTGAACTCTCCTCTGCTGGCCTGCCAGACTTCCCCGCAGTGTGTCGGCATGATTTTCATGTCGGGACGTTGGCGGGATAGCACATGCAGCTTGTGCAAATGCTCGCGATACGCCTGTCGATCCGCCATGATCAACCTAGCCAGCGGGTGAGGCAACAAGTTGCCGCGATAGGCTTCACTCGACCAAGCGGCATCCGCACACAAAAATACATCTCCATGATCCCGATCGCGCAGGAACACACCAAACTGCCCGATTGCATGTCCGTTCAGATCGACAATGTACAAACTCTGATCCGCAAATAAATCATAGCCTTCGGTGTATGGCGCGTAAGCCTCTGGCAATGCCACTAGCCCTCCTAGATCAATGAAAGTCACCCGTTCTTCGAAATCGTCAGGCATCAAATCAGGCAAATACGCCTCCCGTAGCGCCGCCCACCCCGTCTTTCCCTTGACGTGGTTGTAGGCACTCTCAAAGCAGTATAGTCGCGCATGCGGAAAATCGCGCAAACCGCCAATATGATCCGCATGAAAATGGGAAATAAGAATACCTGCTATATCTGTCGTTTTGATTCCACGTGCTGCGAGCTGCTCAGAAATACTCTCATGTACCTCCGAGAATACGGGGGTTATTTTGCCGTATAGCGAATAAGGAAGCTTGCTCGTGGCTTCAAAAAAGCGCTGCGAATAGCCCGTATCAAAGAGCAGCAAGCCATGGACGGGATGCTCGATAAGCCCTACGATGGCGTGAAACGGGATGTTTTTCATCCGGCCGCCTTTTCGGGAAAACATCTCGAGCTGCTGGCAGTAGCCCGTGTCCATCAGCGTTAGTTTAACGTCCATCATGCGTCCTCCACCAATCTGTAAACGTCTCGATGCCCTTGGCAATGCTCACCCGCGGTTCATAGCCCAGATCGCGCTTCGCCTTTGAAATGTCCAGGGTTTGTGATTTGGCGAGCACACCTACCGAGTAACGCGTCAAAACCGGCTCGCGATAGCCCAAAACGGTCTTGGAGAGTGTCTCCAGTACCCAAGCTGCCGCATACGCCTTCCAATATGGCAGCTCGCGCGTTTTCAGTGGAACTCCCAAGCGACGAAACACATCTGACAACACCTCAATCATCGTCACTGGTTCCCCATTTGTAATGTTGTAAGCCTGTCCCAATGTGTATGCTGGAGAATCCATGCACAAGATCAGCGCGTCCACGACATTTTCCACATAGGTCAAATCAATGATCGCCTTGCCTCCGTCGATCAGCGGAACGAATTTCTTTTCATTGGCGCGGATCAATCTGGGAAGAATGGCATTGTCCCCAGGGCCAAACAAGGCCCGAGGACGAATCGTTATCGTCGGAAGCCCTGCAAGAAACGCCTTGTCGACTTCCAGCTCCGCCTGGTATTTGGTCTGTGCGTATGTATTAGCAAACCGTACGGGCATCGGCTCATCTTCGCGGATACCCAGCTTGTCGTCAAAAGCAAAATAAATACTCGGCGTCGATACATGGACCAGACGCTCTATGCCGTGTTGCTTGCAGCCCTCGATGACATGAATGGTCCCTGTCACATTCGTCTCGTACATGTCACGATACGTTCCCCACGGGGAGGAAAAAGCAGCCGCGTGATGCACGATGTCCTGATCGCGGCAAGCCTTCAACATGGCTTCTCTATCTTTTAGGTCTGCCCGAAGGAATCGAATACCCTGCTCCTGCAATTGCCGGCCGATTCGCTCGTCTCGTCCTTGCGCTGTCACCTCATAGCCCATTTCATGCAGTCGCGTGGCCAGCTTCTGCCCGAGAAACCCTGTCGCCCCTGTTACTAGCACTCGCTTGTTCATATCTTCCTCACGTCCTTACGACTCTTCTCCGTTCCATTCGATATCGCTCGTACTACAAGCGATCATGCTTTTTCTCGTTCGAAAACTCTGCCAAGCCAAATCTGCCAGCATGGAGAACTGATCAAAAAAAGGCCATGGATCATCCCACCTAAACAGTACATCCCTCGCAGAAAGCAGGTCGCTCACCCAACGCTTTGCCTTCTTGCCATTCGTCATGCCAGCAAGGCCGTATGTCAGCATTGCCATCCCTAGCATGCAAGCTTGTTTTCCAGCAGGGACAACGGTTTTTCCCCGATCAGAAAAGTAAGCAGTCGCAGCCTCTTGCTGTCCTGTAAACAAATGCACACCGCTTGTCAGGCGTGGATTGCATTCGATCACGTATAACTCTCCCTGCTCATTCTCAATGAAATCAAACGCGATTTGTCCGCTTAACTTATGCCGTTGCACGAAGCGACTAACAAATTCTCTTACCTGTGGATGGGCTGAATAGGCGAAGTGAATCGAGGCCCCTTGCCCTGCTGTATGTATTGTTTCGTAATCGGCGTACAAGGCGAGCTGCCCATCCTGAGCAACCGCGTAGCTGCACACCTGTTTTCCTTTTATAAACTGTTGGACTAGCCATGGCTGCCCAACTGTCGGTTCGGGTAGCATAGACTGCCCTGCCGCAAAGGACGGGTCTGCCACGATCTGTACATGAGCGGCAAAGCGCGAATAGACGGGCTTCAGCACAACAGGCCCGCTTGCTTGTAGCATGGCCTCCCGCAGTTGAGCAGGAGATTGTACCCGAACTGTCTCTGGAACCAGTGCTCCCACCTCGCGCGCCATTTCGGCAAAAAGCCATTTGTCGTGCAACGAACGCAGTACCTCGATACCTTCTACAAGCACTTCACCAAAGTCAAGCAAGCGATCCCGCCCGCGCGAGACGTAGAATATCTCTTCACAAGTCGGGATCAACAGATCGATGCGCTCGCGCTGCATGATTTCGCACAGCTTTTCGATATAAGCATCGGGCTGCTGACGGGGAGGAGGCACTTGGTAGGAGCGCTCTACATAACGAGAGTGCTGGCATAAATGTCGCCGCGCACTCTCTGCTACAATGACTCGATGTCCCACAGAACCCAGCAAACGCGCTAGCTCTAACGTAGCTGGAGCTCGTCCTCCTGTCAGCAAGACTGATTGTTTAGTATTCAAGCACAATTCCTCCGAGAGACAAGCCGGCAGATGTGCCCAGCAGCATCAGGTGATCGCCTCTCTGTACCCGATTCTGCCCAATCGCTTCATGCAGCGCCATTGGAATGGAAGCTGCGATGACATTGCCATGCTCTGCTAGAATGTTCACCATTTGCTGGTCGCTAAAACCGAGCTTGCCTGCCATGATCCGCATCGCCATTCCACTGGCCTGATGAGGAATGACTGTACGAATTTGCTCCTTGGTTACGGAGGCTCCGGACAGCAAGCGATCCACAAATCCGGTAATCAGCTGTGAGGTCAGGCGAAAAATTTTTCTTCCGTCCATATCAAATGCAAAGTCTGCTTCTCGTCCTTGCGCAAATTGGCTCGGGTGGATCAGCGTACCGCCACCCCTTATTTCGGAATAGTGCGCCCCTTCACTGTATGTTTTCATACTTGAACCCAAGATGCGGGAGCTTTCTGTTTCAGGCGTCCTGCCGATGACAACAGCCGCAGCTCCATCTCCGAACAACACACAACTCTCTTTTTGCTCCCAATTCAAACCTGCGGAGGATATCTCAGATGAAATAATCAAAACTCGCTTGTAAATACCAACCGCCATCTGGCACGACATCACATCCAGCGCAGTGACGAAGCTAAGGCATGTCGCATTTATATCAAAGCAAGGAATACCTGATTTGCTTAGTTGAAGCTCTTCCTGAATCAAGGCAGCCGTGCATGGGATTTCCTGTTGCGCCGTTCCGCTTGCACATACGATACAATCGATATCGTGAAGAGAGAGGCCCGCCGCTTCCAAAGCACGCCTAGCAGCAATGGCTCCCATCTGTGCTGCCGTTTCGTTCGTTACAAAATGCCTGACGCTAACCCCGGACTTTTTCTCTACCCATCCAGCCGCAAGTCCCAGCTTTTCTTCCAGTTCTGCTGCTGTCACACGCCGAGTGGGCAAGTATTTCCCTGTTCCGAGGATTTTGATTTTTCTCTCCATGATCTGTGTCTCCCTTAGCTCGCGTTACTCACACACTATTCGACATCTGCCATTTATTTTACCTAAGTTTGTCGATTTTTGGTAAACAGAATAAACACTTGGTACGAAATACCCAAGTGTTTACGTATGCAGTATTTCTTTATTGCTCTCACAAAAGATAGTTCACTCGTTTCCACCTATTTATAGTAAAAATCGATAACCGACACCCCACACCGTCTCGATGTATTGTGGCTTAGCCGGATCGCTTTCTATTTTTTCCCGCAGCTTGCTGATATGCACCGTCACCGTCGCGATATCCCCGTAGGAATCGAGACCCCAGATTTTTTCAAACAGTTCCGTTTTGCTAAATACCCAGTTCGGGTGGGTTACCAAAAAGAGCAGGAGGTCGTATTCCTTGGAAGTGAAAGCTACTTCGTTTCCATTGATATAAACCCTCCGCGCCAGCTTGTCGATGCGAACCCCACGAAGCCTGATCTCCTCTTTTGCCGTACGCGGTTTGGAATCGGAGACGAGACGGTCGTAACGGGCTAGATGGGCTTTGACCCTCGCTACCAGTTCGCCCAAGCTAAACGGCTTACTGATATGATCGTCGGCCCCTAGACCCAGACCACGGATCTTGTCGATGTCTTCCTTTTTAGCGGAGACGAGCAGGATCGGAATATTTTTGGCTTTCCGGACTTGCTTGCAGATTTCAAAGCCATCCACGATGGGGAGCATCAGGTCTAGAATCAGGAGGTCATACTCCTCTCGCAGTGCCTTTTGTAGGCCCGTATCCCCGGAAGTAGCGACATCGACCGAGTAGCCGTTTGCCTCCAAGTAATCCTTTTGCACCTCTGCGATCACCGTGTCATCTTCAATAATTAAAATGTGTTTCATTCCATGTCACCCCCGGCTCTCTTGAGATCTGGCAAGGTAAAACAAATGCGGGTTCCGCGTCCGCTTTCACTCTCCGCCCAAACACGACCACCGTGCCCCTCCACAATTTGTTTGACGATGGCGAGTCCAAGACCACTGCCTCCCATGGCCGAATTACGCGAAGGGTCCGCCCGATAAAAACGGTTAAAAATATGGGGCATGGCTTCTTTTTCAATTCCTGTCCCATTGTCTGAAATCGCCACAATCACTTCACCGTCAGCTTTCTCCACTTCCAATAGGATCAGCTTCTCGTCCTTGTTCAAGTACTTCAGGCTATTGTCCACGATATTCATGAGCACGCGATGAAGTTTTTCCTGATCAGCCATGACTGGAATCGGACTTTCCTTATGCTCGTCATAGCGAATAGAAACGCCGTTCATCCGCGGATCTAGCCGCAGCTCCTCGGTAAACTGAGCCATATATGCTCGCATATCGACTTCTTCAAAGTGAAAGGGAAGCTTGTTCAAATCCAGTCTCGAGAATAAAAATAGCTCATCAATCAGACGGTCCATCTGTTCTGATTTGATGGCAATCATCTTCATATATTTTTCCCGCTTCGCTTCTGTGTCCGCAATCCCTTCCTGAACCGCTTCCACACAGGCTTTGATTCCTGTTATGGGTGTTTTCAGATCGTGGGAAATACTAGAAATCAATTGTTTACGATTTTCTTCATACTGAAGCTGCAAGTGGATCGAATCATACAATCTGCCACGCATCTCTTCAAATGCTTCTCCCAGCTCTCCTAGTTCATCTTTGCGATGGAGTTGAACAGGGCGCTCCAGATTGCCTTCTTTCATTTCGTTCGCTGCCTGCTTTAATGCGTACAAAGGTCGAATGATACTGCGTGAAACAAGAAACGTTAGTACACCGTTCGTCAGCGCCACAATCGTTAGAAGACTGAGAATCAATGCGATAAAAAAATAAATGCCTGTCTGCATAAATGGGAAAGAATTTGCGAGGAAGTAGAGCTTTCCTTTACTCTGATCAGCAAAAGTAAACTCGTACGTATCAAACGTGTAGCTGTCCTGTTGAAACTGCTTCCAGCTATGCATGCGCCCCTGATCCGGCTGATCCTGCAAATAGTCAGGCAAGTCAGCGCTATCAATCGACTGGGAGAGGAATAGTACTTTTTCGTCCTTTGTCAGTATCAATGCTCCGCCAACTGCTTGTAGCTGCTCATCCGTCTCTGTTAGCATGTTCTGGTTCGTCAATTGATTGGGAGCGTATTTGGCCATGAATGTGACACCAGCAAACAACTCGTCTCGTTTATTGAGAGTATCACGAAGGAACGGTTTGCCTGCTTCTCGTTCCCCCCAAAAGTAATTCGCCAATCCCGATGCCACCAATCCAAACAAAACAAGGGGGATAATAATCATGGCAATATAGGAGAGCAAAAGTCTTGTTTTGATCGACATGGTTCATCACCCCCTTGTAGTCATGGTTTACTCGGAATCGGAATGCTTCGTCCAGCCTTTTCTCCCTTTGTTCTTCATGTCCTCACGGGAAACCTTCTCAACTTGTTTGCCTGTAAGATCGATGCGATCAGGTGTGGTCGTACCCAGATCGGACAAGCGGATATCCAAAGAAAGCTGGAGCTTGTGGACTTTCCCAGACGCGTCCGTTCCCGAGAGGTGCACCACAGCAGATTGCTGTTCGATTTGATTTTTTTCGTCGATCTTGGCGTTCAGCGATACTTGGTCCACTTGAAAATCCTCTTGCAAGCGAGGAAGCTGGACAGATAGATGGTTTTCAGAGGAAGACGCTTCTTGACTATGTTCGGCGAGCTTATCGTAGAGAATAGGTCCAGCTGCTTGAATAAATGCCGGAATTTGCGTTTCGGAGAGCTGAAGCGACGTACGCTTGCCTCCATCCGGTAGATTCTCAACGGTCGCGTTTTTTCCGAGATCGCCGAATACCGTAGCAAACAGCTTATGCATCATGGCGCCGCGTTTGTTATCGTCGTCATTTTCTGGTTGGTGTCTTCTATCCATTTTTTCCATGACCCGATAAACGTTACTATCCCCTTTTTTAACCACAACTTGATCCTTTTCCAGAAAGGCCTGCATGCTTTTCTCGCCCAGCGTGTCTGTAAAAGTCGCATCTACATTTCCGATGTGCTGGTTATGATCGATCTTTGCGACTCCCTCCAGTGTGAGCAACTTCGCTCCGTTGTCTGTGAGTGATAGCTGCGCGTGGGCCGTCATGCTTTTCGCTTCCTTCGTCTGATGCAGGGCTGATTCATATACACCCATCGTCGTGCTATCCGCACTCGCTGATGCCCCATACCCCCAAATCAATGCTCCTGTGACTCCAACCGACAAGCCGATACCTAACCATTTTTTTCGCATGATGATCCCTCCTATTTTCATCGAAAGCAACTGTCATCGCTTTCTATACCAGTGATGATAAATAGAGGGTCTAAACACGCTCTAAATCAATTCTAAAAAAAGTGTAAAAACAATTCCATATGCTATATTGAAAGAAGAAGAGATCAGCATGAACCTGAAGTGGAGGCATTATCTATGAGCATGCAAGAAGGCTATATTGAAGTTCCTGGCGGAAGAGTATGGTACAGTCGTGTCGGCGAAGGGGAGAAAACGCCTCTGATCGTCCTTCACGGAGGACCTGGCAATACGCATGATCCGCTCAAATCAACGCTTCATGTCTTAGGCAGCGACAGACCCGTCATTTTCTACGATCAGCTCGGGTCAGGAAATTCCGATCGCCCAACTGATCTGACTCTTTGGAAAACCGAACGCTTTGTGGAAGAGCTAGCTTGCATCAGACAAGCCCTTGGTTTAAAAGACGTTCATATCCTGGGGCACTCGTGGGGCACGATGCTAGCAGCAGCCTATTTGGTGGATGCTAAGCCGGAAGGGGTACAGAGCATCATCTTCTCCAGCCCATGCCTGAGCGCAGAGCGTTGGAAGCACGACGCAGATCGTTTAATCGAGCAATTGCCAATGGATGTGCAACAAACCATTGCCACACACGAAGAGCAGGGCACAACTGATTCACAAGAATACCAGGATGCCATGAAAGAATACTACAAGCGCCATGTGTGCCGCCTTGATCCAATGCCAACAGTCATGACAGAAAGCCGTCCAAAAGCAAACAAAGAGGTTTACATGACGATGTGGGGACCTTCTGAGTTTTGCCCGACAGGGAATCTGAAAACATTCGACTACACACCAAAGCTACATCAAATCAACATCCCTTCCCTGTTCGTTTGTGGCCGTTACGATGAAGCGACGCCTGAATCGACAGGTTTTTATCAGTCTCTGGTGCCAAACGCCGAGCTCCATGTCTTTGAAAACAGCTCGCATGTCGGCTATTTGGAAGAGACAGACGAATACGTGCAGGTTATCCGCAGCTTTTTGCAAAAAGCAGATACGAAATAAAAGCGCCGCAGCCTCGCTGGCTTAGCCTGGCATATAAAAAAACGGAAAGACTTCGTATCGCTGAACGATGCGAGTTTTTCCGTTTTTTTCAACCTTCGAGTCCTCCTTCTTTTTTTAAGTAAAGAAGGAAATTAAGTATGTTTAACCCTAATATGATAAAAAACATATAGGTGGACATCGCATCTCCACTTAATGAAATTCATGGCAAGCATGTCCTTTTGCAAGATTCGGTCCCTTCTTTTATACTCCTCTTCTTTTCTCTCGTCCGATCAAATACAAGAAATACGGCGCCCCAATGACAGCTGTCACGATGCCCACGGGAACCTCCATCGGCGGCAAAAGCCATCTGCCTAGCCCATCAGCGGCGACCATGAGCGTAGCACCGAGCAGAGCAGCGACTGGGAGAAGAAGTGTGTGCTTCCCACCTACCAATCGACGAGCGATATGCGGTGAGAGCAGACCCACAAACCCGATGGAACCGACAACCGCCACACATGCTCCTGCAAGTGCGACAGAGGTTACCAAAAGGACAACACGCAGGCTCGACACATCCTCGCCCAAGCCTTCTGCTACATCATCTCCGAGGGACAATACGTCGAGCCGGTACGCCAATAAATAAGCAATCGGTAAAAAGATGAGTATCCACGGAAGCACCGCCCATACGTGTTCCCATCCCCTTCCCCACAAGCTGCCTGCCATCCAGAGCAGTGCCGCATTGACATCCCCCGGATTTTTGACCATCAGGTATTGGATGCCCGCCTGACAAATGACCCCGATGGCGATCCCTACCAGCGCTAAAGTAGCGGGCTGGACGCGTTTTCGCGCGGTATATACATACAAAATAACCGCGACAACTGCCGCACCCCCAAATGCCGCTAACGGTAGCAAATAAGCAGGAGATTTTGGAAAAAGAAAAATAACGATGGCAGAGGCGAGCCCCGCCCCTTTGGTGATGCCGATTACATCAGGAGAGGCCAAGGGATTGCGAATCATTCCTTGTAAAATAGCACCGGATACCGCCAAGCCTGCTCCAGCAAGCATGCCGAGGACAACACGCGGCAAACGATACTCTCCAATAATAAAGCTATGATTTTTCGGCCCCGTCCCGAAAAGCGAATCGACTACCTCACGCGGCGATATGGACACCGCCCCAGTTCCGATACTGATAACAGCGGTGACGATGAGCAACAGAAGTAAGGCAGGTGCAATACTTTGTCTGCGTGTCATGAAGCTCTCCTCTCCTTACCCACTAAATAGAGGAAAAAGGGAGCGCCCAGAAAAGCGGTCACGATGCCTACTGGCGACTCATACGGATACGCGATGAACCTGGCAAGAACGTCGGCATAGACCAACAGCAATGCACCGAGCAACGCTGTAATCGGGAGGTATAGCTGACTCTCTCTCCCTAACAAAAGTCGGGTCAAATGAGGCACCATCAATCCGATAAAGCCGATCGGACCAGCAACGGCAACAGCCGAGCCTGCGAGTACGATGACAATGATTCCACAGATCGTCCGTACCCGAAATACATGTTGTCCAAGATTTCTGGCCACATCCTCACCCATACGCATAATCTCGATGGAGCGAGCCATATAAAATGCAAGCACGAGCCCCGCGATCGACCAAGGCAGCACACGGTTCACATCCGTCCAATCTGCTCCATCCAATGACCCTGCAAGCCAAAACAGGACTTGATCGGTAGAGTGCTGATGAAACAAGATGAATGCCTCTGTAATCGAAGCGAGAAACAGATGGACGGCTGTGCCAGCCAAAGCCAGCTTAACAGGAGTCATCCCCCCAGCCGCACCGAGATAGTACACCGCAAATCCACCTATGACAGCCCCGCCAAAAGCGAGTGGCGCTAAAAAAGGCACCGGGAGATTTGGCAAGAGTACCAAGACAGCTACGACAGCCATCGATGCACCTGCGTTAACCCCAAATGTCTGTGGAGAAGCAAGTGGATTGCCTGTCATTGCTTGCATAATCGCACCAGCCACACCGAGACCGGCCCCAATGATTACCGCCAATAGCGCTCTTGGAAGCCTGAGCGTCGTCACAATCAAATGCTCCTGAGATGTAGAGGGGGCAAAAAGGGATTTTACGCCACTCACCAACCCCATGTCTGTCCAACCAACCGAGATACTGACGACTAAACCAAAAACGAGCAGGAGCATTCCTGCCGAAAGAACGATGCCCGCCTTTGAAGCTCCCTCCATAGGTACAACCTCCTCCCGCAAAAACGACGGGATCGATGTCAGCTATGACACCCATCCCGCAAAGCTTCCTCTTATTTGCTAGAAAGAAGCGTTACTGCTTCCTCCGAACTTAACTCTGATCCGATCAAGCCCCGCGACAGCGCCCATTTATTGCGTGCTACTTCAAACACCTTGCCATTTTTTACGGCGTTGATGTTTTGCCAAAGTGGGTTCGTCTTCCATTCATCCACAATCGTCTTGTCACCTGTTTTCATCAAAAACAGTACGTCTGGATTGAGGGCAACCAGCTGTTCCAAATTCGTTTTTGGATACGCCTCTTCACTCTTTGCCGCATCCTCCAACCCGAGGTATTCCATCAAAGAACCCGCATAGGAAGCATTGGAGTGAGCAAAGAATCCGGTCGGGTTCACTACTGCTGGCAGAACCTTCAGCTTGGCATCTGTTTTTGGCAGCTTCGCTTTGATAGCCTCCATTTTCGCTTGATGCTCGTCCAAGCGTTGTTTGCCCTCTTCTTTCATGCCCACTGCATCCGCGATTACGGCGTAATTAGCTAGCATATGCTCATAGTTCGCTTGGTGGTCATTCAGTACAATCGTCGGTGCAATTTGCTTTAATTTGTCGTATACAGCCTTGTGCTTGTTCAAATCTGCAATGATGAGATCAGGAGCAAGGGAACTGATCAGCTCCATGTTTGGTTCGTAACGAGAACCGAGTGATGTATAAGTTCCTACTTTTTCTTTCACCTCAGGGATGATCAGATTCGCATCACTGTCATCAGAGATTCCTACAGGAGCTACACCCAATGTCGCCAAAGCATCTGCAAAGGAAAAGTCCATCACGACAATGCGCGTAGGCTTGCCCACAATTTCCGTTTCTCCCAGCTCATGCTTGATCACTCGTTTTTCACTTGAAGCTGCTGGCGTAGACTCTGTATGGGTCGCAGCTGCTGGAGCTGTTCCCTCTGCATTTTGTGTCGCTGTACCGCAACCACTCAAAAAGACAGATACCATAAAAATAAGAAGAAAGCCGGGTAACAACAGTCTTGCTCTCATGATGAGAAAACCTCCTACCAAAATAAAACTCTATCGAAATTGAAAATCATTTTCAATAGAGATTATATCGATAGCCACTATACCATACCATGAAGAATCTTGCTCGATTTCATGAATTATCTTGTCTCATATGCGTCTTGACGTATTCCGATGGTGATAGGCCAACGACTTTTTTAAACATCTTGCTGAAGTAAAACTCATCGTTATAGCCTACGCTTTGTGCCACCTCACGCAATCGACTCCCCGACAATCGGAGCAGCACCTTTGCCCGATTGATTCGAAGGTTTGTCATGTAATCGGAAAAGCTCACACCCTTTAGCGTTTTGAACATGCGTGAATAATAGCTGGGACTGACATTCGCCTTTCCTGCCAACATCTCCAGCGTGAGATTGAGCATATAGTGCTGGTCGACATACAGGATCGTTTCCTCGATGCTAGCCATCGTATTTTCACTGCTTTCAATCGAAGAAAAATCTTTCACTAGAATGTACAGAATGCGCTCGAATAACAATCTCTGCCGAAATTGCTCTCTCTCCTCATTTGACGCATAGCTTTTATGTAGTTCTTCCATTAAATGCAATACCTGCGAATGACTGCGTACACGGAAAGTCCCTTCCAGGGGAAAATTTTCTTTGCCCGGAACAAATACTCTCTCTTTCCCTGTTTCGTTTTGTTCGATCCAATAGGAGAATGCAATGAAGAAGACTTCCAGCTCTTTGTCTGGTTCCGTCCGCAAAGAAACGCTCGTCTTCGGCTTGATAAAAAACACATCGCCTGCTTCAACTACCTGTCTCTTCCCGTTCTCTCCCATTGTTCCTTTTATATTTTTGACAAACCCGATTCGATGAGAATGAGCAGGTGAGATAATCAGTGGATCATGGTTACGGCAAATCTCAAGACTGACGGTGTCGAGGGAGTAGATCATCTGTTTTAACTGTCGATAGGCTTCATTTGCAATCAACGGTGCTTCCCCCTCTCATATGCCTTCTATTATAGCTTGTTTCCGTTATCTGACGCATTATTTGAGGGTAATGGTAAATTCAAGAAGGCTGCCCGAAGTAGATCCTCGACAGAACCACTTCGAACAGCCTATTTTTATCTCTTAAATCCGATATGCTTGTCATACACATCGTATACAGAACGTGAAATGATCGCAGCCGATCTTCCCCCATAACCACCCTCAGGAACGATTACGGCTACTGCCAGGACAGGATCGTCGACTGGGGCATACGAAATGCTCACACCATTCGTAATGCGGCGGTGCATTTTCCATCTTGTCTTTTTCTGTCCGGTTTTCTCATCTGTCACCGTCACCGGTACATAAATATCTTGCTCAGATGTTCCTGTCTTTGCAGCTACCTGAAACGGCATTCCTTCATACGCACGGACTGCCGTCCCCCCTGACTTCGTCACCAGCACCATGCCTTGCTCTAGAATGTCCCAATATTTATCTGGGTGAGGAAAGGTACTCATGGTTTTTGGCGTGTACGTTTTCACCAGTTTTCCTTCTGCGTCTGTGATCTTATCTACCATCTGCGGCTGCAAACGAACGCCTTTATTCGCTAATGTCGCCGCAAACTGTGCCAATTGCATCGTCGTTGCCCGAACTTGCTGCCCGAAGGAAGCTTGCACCATCGCTGCTAATGGTCCATAGTTTTCATCCATCACCAAATAGTCTTCTTTGCCCTTGTTTTCATTCGGCAAATCCACGCCAGTCTGAACCCCTAACCCGAATGCGTGATAGTACGATTGCAGCACGGCCGCTGACTCTTTTCCTTTTCGGCGGGACAATTCCTCCCCGATTCTCGCCATGTACGTATTCGATGACTTTTGCAGGGAAATCGCAGGGGTAATCATGCCATGCGCTTTGGAACTGTCGTTCTTAATTCGGTCTGTTCCACGTCCATAGTGATACACCCCTCCATCATTCCAGCGATCGGAGGGAGAGATGATACCTTCCTGCAAACCAAGCAATACCGTAATCGGCTTGAGGACAGACCCTGATGGCACAATGGAACCCGGATGCTTGTACCCCTCCTGGATGGCCGCCTCGCCCGTTAATGGCCTCGTATCGTATGGCGCTTCCCGAATCGTCCCATTCGTCACCACCAGCTTGATCTCGTCATACGTTTTTTGATCCGGCCCCTCAATCCATACGTTTGGATCGTATTCCGGATAACTGACCATCGCGACGACCTTGCCTGTCTTGACCTCGACTGCCACGACGTACGCTCCCTTTGCTGCCCTCGCCTCAGGGATGGATGCACGCATCTTCGGAAGAAACTCTCGAATCGAATCCCGGATATCTAGTTGGACCCGTTGATCAATGGTGAGATACACATGATTGCCTGGGACGGACGGAACTTCCTCCACTTGCTTGACAACTGTCTGATTTGCTGCGACCTCATACATCCGGTAACCATTGCTCCCGCGAAGCTCTTTTTCGTAAGATAGCTCAATCCCATCGAACCCAACTAACTGGTTCGGTAAATACCGCGTGCTCTCATCCTTGTAGGAGGCGAGCTTCACATTTTCAGCAATATGAAAGGGCCGGACATACCCGACCGCCTGTACGGCGATTTGCTTGGGATCGTATTTCCTGATCGGTTTTGTCACCACTTCAATCCCCGGCAAATCGCCGCGATGCTCACCCAGCACTGCGATTTCTTTATCTGTCAAATCCACCTTCAACTCTTTTTCCAAATAACGCGGCAATTGTCGTGCCGCTTCCACATAATTGCCTTTCTCGTAGGCATAGCCGACATCCATCTTTTTTAACAGCGTGGCCTTGTCGACGCTCAGTAATTTCTCCAGCTTTTCCACCAGGGCAAAGTACGCTTTCTTCCCCATGACCTCTTGTTCACGGAAGACAGCGAGATGGGAAGGCCGACTTTCGGCAATGACATACCCGTTGCGGTCATAAATGTTTCCTCGCATAGCGGAAATGTAATCTTTTTTATACGATCTATCTGCCAGCTCATTTGCATAATCGCTCCCTTGCTGGATTTGGATTTGCGCTAATCTCAAAATAATTGCCACAAACATAAGGAATACGACGATATAGACGATTTGCAGTCGTTTTAAACGATCACTTTTTGCTTCCTTCATACTTACTCTCCCTACTCTTTCAGTACCTTCGTGAAAATCCGTTTGATACGTGCATCGAGTACATGACTGCCACCCCGACCACGGACATCTTCGATCATCATGGTAACCAGCAAACGCGGATCATCTACATTAAAAACGGCGTACCATCCGTTTTCCAACCCGATCTCGCCCTTTTTCTGTTTCAGCTCAGCTGTTCCAGTCTTGCCCGCCATGCGAATACCAGGCACCCGTGCTCCTCGTCCAGTGCCGCGCGGGTCTTCCATAACCTGTATCAAATGCTGCTTCACCGTGCTCGCCACATCAGCAGGTATGACATTCGTCTTCCAATACCCGCCTTTTTTGTCTTCCTGCAACAGTGATGGATAAATGATATTTCCGTCATTTGCAAAAGCACTGTACACCAACGCGAGGTGTAGCGGTGTCATCGTTACCTCGCCCTGACCGTAACCGGAGTCTGCCAATTGAATCTCGTTTTTGAAACTGTCGTTATACAGCTTCGATTTGTCCAGTGGATATGGAATCGGGAGAGCTTCATGGAACCCAAACAACTCGCTCTTTTTCACGAATGGCTCCTCCCCCATGGAGAGCGCCGCTTTCGCAAAATAAATATTGTCGGAGTACACCAATGCTTTTTCCAAATTGACAGGTCCCCCGTAATCGCTGACCCGCGTTACCTCGTATCCACCCCAGGACGCATCCTTTTGCCAATGCAGTCCACGGACGTGGATACTGTCCGTAGGGGTAATCGCTTTTGACGCAAGGCCAATCGCTGCCGTGATCGGCTTGAAGGTGGAGCCCGGCGCAAACCCGCGCGCGAATCGATTGAGAAGCGGCTTTTGCGGGTTTTCATTCATTTGCTTCCATTCTGTTGCCGACATACCAAGCACAAACGCATTCGGATCAAAGGACGGAGAATTGACGAGGGCCAGTATTTCCCCGGTCTTTGGTGAAATCGCCGCAGCCGTGCCTGCTTCGTTTTTCAGCTCCTGATAAATCGTCTTTTGTACTTCGGCATCTATGGTTAATGCCAGTGGCTGTCCTTGCTTGGCGAAGCGTTCCGCCACGGTCTTTTTTTCCGTACCATCTGCATCCGTAATGACGATACGCCCACCTGCACTCCCTCTTAGCTGCTCCTCAAAAATCTGTTCCAGTCCTGATTTGCCAATCACATCAGACGTTTTATAGCCCTGATCCTTTCGCTTCTCGTACTCTTCCTGACTGATCGCTCCTACATAGCCAACCAGATGGGCAGTCGCGTCCTGATAAGGATAGTAGCGGACTTTCTTTTTGTGCAATTTGAGCCCTTCTGTTTTCTCTAATTGTTTGATGCGTGCATCGTCCTGCGGCAGCGTGGCGATCCGGATAAACTTGGTCGACTTGCTTGTCGTAGCTTGGACCTTCGAGGTGAGGTCATCCAACGGAATGTGCAAAAGCTTGCTGACCTCCATTTTCCCGGTCTGGGAAGCCTGGCTCCATTCTCCCGGATTTATCCCGATATCTACCACGACACGCTCTGTTGCCAATGGACGCCCTGCCCGATCCGTGATTTCACCTCGTTTGGGATACACCGTATTGGCTCTAACTTTGTCCCCTTCTTTCATTTCTGGAAGAATAAAAGAAGGATTCCAATGAATGTACCAGTCCTCCAAGTCATTCTGCGTTTCTTTGACAAGCGTTGCTTTCCCTGTAAAGGAAATCGGTTCAATGAACGTTTCCATCGTCAGCCGGTAATGAAAGTTGATCTGCCCATCCTCCCCTAGGATGACGTCGCCATTGTACATCGGCTCGACCGCAATCGCTTTGGCCTCGATTCCACCGTAAATGTTTTGGTAACGCGAAACGAATTCATCTTTACTAATGGTCTTTTTTGTATGTAAAGAAAGCTGCTCGTACATGTCAGAGAATTTCTGTTCTCTCCACTTTGTCGTATACGCGGTGAATGCTGCCTTTGCCCTCTCGCCATCCGACTGCGTGGTGTCCTTCCAAAAGTCCCAGAAAAGATAGAAAAACCCTGAAAGAACAATGACAAAAACCGTCCAAAATACTATCCATGTCTTTTTCACTAGTCGTTCACCTTCCCTATCACACGATATTACAGTCGGGTACCATAATATATGGAAAAAATATGATGGCAAGATGAGACTATTCTCATAGGACGATGATAAGTGTCAGACAGTTACATCAAATGCAAAAAAAACACAGGAAATTCATCCTGTGTCTGTCGTACTGCTTACTATTCTTCCCACATGTAACCGAAGCGCGGGATCGTGGTGACGTTCTCACCATATCTGCCCAGCCGCTTACGCAAGCGATAAACGAGAGCGTTGATCTCGGCTCGCCCAACATCTGGGACGCTGCTCTCCGCATTCAGCAACCGCTCCGGCCAGACCAGTACCATGATTTCATCATAGCTGACCGCCTGATTCGCACGTTGGTACAGAAGCATGAGCAAGTCCATATCTTTTCCGGTCAAATGGATTCTCGCACCATCGAGACGAATTTCTCTGCGTTCCAGATTGATGACCAAGCCGGAAGTGGAGGTAGTTTCTTTTGGAATCATCAAAGGAAATGAGAACTCCCGCGTCACATCCATCTCGCTACCCTCTGCGAAAAATATCATCTCTACCACGCCTCTAGCCAGCGTAATATGATCACCGTGATAAAGAAAATGCGGTGCTTGCTGTATCGGCATTCCGTTCACTTCTGTCCCGTGCTTGCTTTGCAAATCTGAAATCGTATATTGGCTATTGATTTTCCGTATCACTGCATGCCTTCTGGAAATATACGGACTAGAAAAAGCAATGTCTGGTTGTAATTGATTGCCTCGTCTCCCAATCGTACACTCTTCCTTATGTAGAAACTGACGCTTCTGAAGCTGCTCGGGGTCTCCTTTTTTAATCAATACATATATGCCGTCGTCCAACATTCATCACCTCGAAAAGAGTTGGAGCTATCTGTATTTATTACATAGTAAATTACGCATAAGTCAACACTTTTTTCTATGAGCCGAAGCTCAAAAAGCAATCTTTTTGAACATATATTAATAGCAAAAAAGCCACCAATTGTCCAGCCTACGAAAGTGACCGGTCGATTGACAGCTCTATATCATCACTATCCGCGAACGAATAGCGCTCGATTTTTCTATGTTGATCGTCTTAGGAGCAGCGCTTGAGAGCAGCAAATTTTTTCGGTTCAATCGCCAGTAGATGACAATCGCCATTCGGGATAAACAGCTTGTAGGAAACTCCCTTTGGCACAACGATAAACTCTCCGGCTTCCACCCATATATTACGCTCGTGGTACATCAGCAGCAGTCTGCCTTTGACGACAAACAGCAGTTCATCTTTCTGGTCATTTTGTTGCCAAGGATACTCACCTTGCAGCTTCTCTAGCGTAATAGACGTATCATTCATCTCTCCGACAACCAGAGAGCCCCAGGAATCTTGCAAGCGTGATAGATGTTGTGCGACGTTCACTTTCTCCATGATGATCCTCTCCCCTTTGCACTCTACGATAATATAATTTGCAGGAGAGAGACATAGTAGCGAAATGATAAATCATCTCATAAGAAGATGATAAGATGCTGAAATTTCTGACTGAACAGAGGATAGTGCCATAAATTAATCGGAGAAGTCCCGAAACAGTACATCCAACTCCTTCTCGTCGTACATGTCACCGTCACTTATAAATTTTTCGATCTCTATCGTACCGTCCTCCATCATCTCGATCTCCCATCTTTGACCAGGGACAGCTACCTCGATCATGATGCTTTCGCTCCTAATTTTACTCAAGCGATAAAAAATATGCCGCTCCTCCAATTTGTTTAGCAAGTCGTTCAACTCATGTAACCGCTCCATAGGCTCACCCCCGTATTGATTTTCCTGCATAAGAAAAAATGGGCAGTCGCCCTAATGGACTGCCCCTAGAAAAGACTGTTTGTCTTTATCCTCTCACTACTCTGTCGTGCCAAACCGTTTGGCGTTTCTCGCGCGAGCACGCTCGATTTCGACTTCTCGATTGCGTGGCTCTGCATTCGTCACCAGCGAATCCAAGAGATTTTTCGCAACATCGGAGACCTCTTGGACCGCGCGGTGAAAAGCCTCTTCATTTGCCTTCGAAGGCGTGTTGAAGCCCGAGAGCTTTCGCACGAATTGCAGGGCTGCTGCTTCAATCTCATCTTCTGTCGCGGGTGGATCGAAGTTGAACAAGGTTTTGATGTTTCGGCACATAGCTTACACCTTCTGTTCCCTTTTTTGTATCATTCTACTATACGTGATCGATGAATCCTAGATGAGAGGAAACGGAGTGAGGATGACGAATTTCACGGTTTGGCGGATTGTAATACTAGCCGAATCTCCCCCGCTTCACTTCGGAAGGATTACATCCATACTGCTTGCGAAACGCCTCGGAGAAATGACTGAAGTTGGAGAATCCTACGATGAGTGCAACCTCACTGACATTCAGATTCCCCTCCCGCAGCAGTCCAAGCGCTTTTTCCAAACGCCTTTCCCGCAAATAGGCAAATACACTCGTCCCGAACTCTTCTTTGAAGCCGATCTTCAGCTTGTATTCATTGAGCTGTGCCATACGAGCCAGTTCAATCAGAGAAGGCGGAGACTCCATATTTTCGAGTAGAATGTCACGGGCGTTGTGAATCTTTTCCCGATCACTCCGGGATAACTGTGACCTCGGTCGATTCTCTTCCCGCTCGAACAAAAACGTATCCAGCGCCGACGACACAATCTCAAGAATCTTGCCTTCCGTATGCAATCTCCGCAACTTCAAATGGGAAGATGAAAAATCGTTCAACTGCTGGAGCATCCGAGCCATATTCGGTTGCAACGGCATCCGAAACAGACGATAGGCCTGATTGCCAAGCAGTCCTTGAAACGAATAAGCTGCTCCCACATCGCTTTCCGCCACCCATTCATTAAATTGCTCTACGGAAATACCTATGCCAACAGATCGATGAGGAACATCTGCCCGGTACATAAAATGCGCATGAAAGTCGTTCATCAATTGAAGGGAACAGCTCCCAGGCAAAAACTCGTGCTGACTTCCCGAAACGACGAACTCCCCACTCCCCTCCAAGCAAAAGCTGAGCTCCACCATGGCTGCCTGCGACTGTAAATCCATGACGCGGTTTTCCTGAAGGGAGTAGCTGGATTCGACCAGCTCCAATCCCGGTCGAGGAATCACTCTCCGAAAGTAGCCATCATTATTCGTCAGTGTATACCGATTCGCTTCGGACACAATGCGATCACTTTGTGTAGAGGGCAATGCATTAATATAGCTATCGTATATGGAATGTACAGTTGCTTGATCCATGACCTTCTCCCTGCCTAACCATACGTAGGATAATCTTGCAAATGATTCTTATTCTCATAATAGTGACACAGGCGACTATCTGCAACTACAAAAGCTGCCCCTCAGAGCAATGGGCAGCTTCCTTTTCCACGATACTATTTATACTCAAAAAAACATGGATAAGTATAGGCGAGAAATTCAAAGCCTTTTTTCTCCAAAATCGGTCGGCTCATCGGACTCGCATCCACCATCAAAAGCGGATACCCACGCTCGTGCGCTACTTGTACCCGTATCGCTACGAGTGCCGTATAGTAGCCTTTATTCCGGTAAGCAGGCAGCGTTGAGCCTCCCCACAGACTGCCAAAGGACGTCCCCTCATGTAGATACATCCACGCTGCGCTCACCGCTTGATCGCCACTGTATGCCGCGTACACGAGAAGGTGCTTAGGATCTTCGGCCAAATCCTTTTTCAATCTCGCGGCCAACTCCGGATTCGCACTGCCCCATACTTGCTCTTCCAGTTGCATAATGTCATCGATGCCTGCCGAATTGGTGATTTGGCGAATCTCAGGAGGAATGCTACGGCTTCGCATGTCCTCTGCTTGCGCCACATCCATGACCAACAGCGCTTCTTCCTCTCCTGTTGTAAAACCATGCGCCTCCAACCGTTCGAGCAGATTCGCAGGCTGATCATAATCAAACAGCTTCCATTCAAAAGACTGTTGAAGGCTTGAGAAATACTCGATTTCGCGTGCGATGAGCTCCTCTGCATTTGCCTCAGACATTCGGGAAAACAAGACTGTTCCCGGCTCATCTGAGAGAGAGACGTGGCGAACAATATGCTCGGTCTCTTCGCGTCGAACATTCGGATAGTTCATCTCCACTCTCATCTCTTGATCGTACAGTCGTAGTAACTCTTGTTTGTGCATGTTTATTCCTCCTATTTAGTGCAAAATGTTCAGCAAAAACGTTAATGTACCTATACTGATCACCGTCGTAACCAACACGCTGCTGGAGACGAATTGTGGACGCATGTTGAATTGGATCGCATAGATCGCAGTAGTTGCGGCAGAAGGCATGGCTGCCAGAACGACCAGCACCTTTTGCAGCAGCGGATCAATCGGGAATAACAGACAGATGAGGTACGCCAAAAGCGGTGACGCCACCAACCGAATGACACTCGCAGCACTGAGTCCCTGCCACTCTAGCGCTTTGGTAGATACATTGGCGAGCTGCATGCCCAAGATGAGCATCACAACTGGAATCGCCGCCTGTGCAACGAGATCAATCGCCTGATAGTAGCTTTGCGGGATGACGATTTGCAGCTGTTGCAGCAAAATCGCGAGAACCACAGCGTAATTGGACGGCTGCTTGAAGATCGCCTTGACGGCCGTCCCCATCCCATTCCCTCCTCGGGAGGCAAAATACACGCCGAATACGCCCATCATGATCGAATGGAAAACCATAATTTGCACCGCATACGTAAAGCCAGCCTCTCCGAAAGCGAACAAAATAATCGGCGTCCCGTAGTTGCCACTGTTCATGAAGGCGGTCGCGAGCATCAGTGCGCTTTCCTGTTGTTTGTCGTATTTGAACAATCGTGCCGTCAACTGCGTAATCACAACGAGAGCAGCCAGCAGAAGCAGCGAAATCACGACGATATAAAATAATTGCAAGTCGAGCTGTGTTTTGTAAAAGGTACGAAAAACGAGCGCCGTCGACAAGATGTAAATCGCCAGGGAAGAGATCGGCTTCAAATCCATTTTGAAAATGCGCTGCAAAATATAGCCACTAAGAAAAATGAGCAGGACAGGCAGGATGACCTCCACAAATATCATGATTCTTCCCTCCTACCGTGCTGCTTCCATGAAGCTTTTGACCTCAGACAGCGTAGGCATGGCGGGAATGGCACCTGATCTCGTTGTCGTGAGCGCACCTGCGGCATTAGCAAAGCGAACCATGCCCTCTAACGTCGCTTGTGGGATATCCAGCATACTTTCCCCCTCCTCAAGAAGCTGATAGAGCAGCGCGCCCACAAACGCGTCTCCCGCTCCAGTCGTATCGATCGCGGTTACTTGAAATCCACCGACTATACCGAAGTGATTTCGAATACGGTAAAAACATCCCTTTTCCCCCAACGTGACAAAAACAGCTTGCAGATCATATTGCGCAAGCATCCACGCTGTCGCTTCTATGACGTCCTCGCTCCTCATGAGAAAAGCCAGCTCTTCCTCGGAAAGCTTGACGATATCAGCCTGCGCCATGCCTTTGAGGGCCATAGCCTTCGCTTCCTCCAGATCAGCCCATAAGGACGCTCGAATATTCGGGTCAAATGAAAGGAGCCGCTGATGCTTTTTCGCGTATTCGACTGCTTTCCAGGTTGCTGATCTGGCTGGCTCTTGCGTCAAAGACAACGTACCAAAATGAAAAATGGCTGCCTGTGCAATCAGCGCCTCGTTCACGTCTTGCTCCCGCAGCATCATGTCTGCACCCGGATTGCGGTAAAAGTGAAAAGAACGATCGCCTGTCTCATCGAGATGGACAAACGCCAACGTCGTAGGCGCTTCCTCCGTGAGTACGAGACCTTCTGTGCCAATATTCTGTCGGTTCAAGGTCTGTTGTAAAAACCGCCCAAACACATCGTTTCCCACCGCACCGATAAAGGAAGTCCGCTTCCCAAAGCGCGACAAAGCGGCAAGTACATTGGCAGGTGCTCCTCCAGGGTTTTGCTCAAATGCAGCGCTGCCTGGCTTTTCCTTCTGCTGTACAGGTGTAAAATCAATCAATAACTCGCCACATGCAACCACATCTACCATGTTGATTTCCTCCGATGACCGTGATAGCTCCAGTATGTCACAGGTTCTTTTTTTTGCCAATGAAAGCCAGCGACTGTATGTTGCTGTTTGCGTATGGGATTGGAGTCACTTTGTCTATTTTCCAACGAAAGATTGCTATCGGAATGCATCGAAGTCCTATTAAAGCGGAAACTATACGAATATATACCGAAATGTTAAAATTAGGAAATTAGCCAACGTATTTTTTATTTATGAAAGAAGGGGGAATTATGCAATGCAGGAAAAAAACCTTTTATCAACTGGTCCTTATAACACACTATCGACATCTGCTTATCAACAGTTGAACAATCTATCTAACAAAGCAGACGGATTGGATTGGGAGCAATTATTAAAAGATGTTTGGCATGATGTTTACAATGGACAAATTACACAAGATTACCTTCTGCTTGCAACAGACAATAATATCGATTATCGTGCCTTAGTCACGACTATATTAAGCTATGCTTCTTCCTTTGTTCCTTTTGTAGGGCCTGTAATAGGCTTTTTTATTCCTATTATGGATTTAATTTGGCCCCCCTCACAACCCGATTTATTTGATATTTTGCGTCAGCAGATTCAAGATTTAATTAACCAAGCGTTAACAACAGACACATTGAACAAATTAGAGGCACTGCTACAAGGTTGGAAAAATGAACTAGATGTTTTAGCTACAGAAGTCAAGAATTTAACCGATCCGAAGACCTCCACTATAGGGAGCACAGTTAATACGATTCACCTCCAATTCGTTCATGATATACCCCAATTTACACTAAAAGACTATGCAGCTTATGCACTTCCTTTATATGTTCAAGCAGCAACCATGCATCTAGGCCTTTTAAAGGAGGCCATTTCTAAACAAACAGATTGGGGAATTAGTGATTCAGATAAAACTAACTTTCTGACTTATCTAAAACAGTGGATCGTGAAGCATAGCGAGAATGTTCGTACTCTTTTTACAACAGGGTTACAAAACATACAGGATGATAAATCTAGTCAAATTAGTACCGCTGGCTTTATCTACACGTCAACATTATATGGGTTTGATATTGCTGCATTATGGCCTACTTTTGATAAATGGCCTACTAATGACAGTCCGGAAGTTTACTCGGCACAAACAGATATAGAACAAACGAGATTCTTATTTTCTGATCTAGTAGGAAGGTTTGATTGGAGAGGCTATCCATCCGCTGGTGATCCAAGTACGTACCTGTATGGAAATTTCCCTGGTGAACTGACTCAAATTTCAACGAGAACATGGGATCGAGTGGATCAGATTCAACAAGTATTAGATAGAGGATACAATCAATCACAAACATATACTTACGGCGGTTCCGGTGGAGCTGCAAATGACCCTATCAACATATCAAGAGACAATCCTTTAATTGGAGTAACACCACGGGTTATGAGTCCGTATGTTGGAATCATGATGGATTTTGCAGATGGGACTAGTATTACCAATGGAGGAGAATATGGATATGACAAGAGAGTTGTAGCACCTGATAACCATAAAGTTCATTTTGTCTTTCCATGGACAGATGAGCTGGGTGGCCAAGATGCAGTGATAAATGCCTTTGTTTTCAAAAATCTATATTCCGAAAATGTCATAGGCCAATCAGATCCAACAACAGGAGTAGTTACGATTAAAGGAATTCCAGCTGAAAAAGGTTATATTGAGGATGGGAGCTCACTTAACGTTGTACAGGAAAGATTGAACGGGACCAACGCGGTTCAACTTCCACTGGGACCTTCCCTCATTGTACCTATTACAAATAAACTAGCTGGTCAGTATCACATTCGTGTACGTTATGCAAACCCTTCAGATTCAAGCATTGATATTTGGCAATCAGTTAATGCAGGAAATCAGAGTCTTCAAGGCGGTAATTTTACATTTCCAAGTACCAAAAACGTTCAAGATCAAGGATACGTGCCAGGACAAAATGGAAACTATAGGTTGCTTACAATATCTCTTCCTGATCCTATCTCCCTACCTTTAGGAGAGATCGATGTACGTCTCGGACAATACACCAGTCAAACGCAGGGTAATCTGTTTATTGATCGGATTGAGTTTGTTCCAGTTCAAACTCCTGTAAATTTATTTTCAGGCCCATACTACCTTTATGCTCCGGATGGTTATCCTTTTTCACAAACTCTTTGGAATGGTAATACAATTAACAGCCGTATTTCTATAGCAGGAACCGCAAATTCTTCTAGTGAACCAGCGGTACTCCAATTTTATCAAGGTTCAACATTGCGAAAAGAAATTCCTATACCTGGTTCAGGTCAAAATTACAATTATCCTAATACATCCATTCCAAATGGTTTTAATAAAATTGTACTTCACACAAACCAAAGTGCTGGTAAAGGAATAAGAGGAACAATGACAATTTCCTTGAGTAAATAGTTGTTTATAAATGAATCAAGGTACAATGGACAAAAAGAAATGGCTAAAGATCCAGACATGATCTGTGATCTCTAGCCATTTCTTTTTAATAGATCGTCAAATCCCACGCACTTGCCATATGCTTGAGCAGCGCTACCCCTGCTACGCTGTTTCCGTACTGGTCAATAGCAGGGCCATACACACCGATTCCGCAGCCGCCAGCAAAAGGCAGCTCCCCAGAACGCCCACGCGGAGGGACGGCAACCATAATGCCTCCTGACACGCCGCTTTTCGCTGGCACACCCACAAAAGCAGCAAAATTGCCGGAAGCGTTGTACATGCCACATGTAACCATCAGTGCTTTGGTCACGCGAGCCAGCTCTTTTTCGAAAAGCTGTTCCTTGCGTACCGGATCATAGCCATCATGCGCCAGGATCAAGCCAATTTTCGCGATGTCCTCTGCCGTTACCTCGAGTGAGCATTGCCGGATGTACACGTCCAAAGCATCCTCTACCGGACAGGCCAAAAAGCCAGTAGCTGCGAGATAGTAGGCGAGGGAGCGATTGCGGTTGGCTGTTTGCCACTCGGAGTGATAGACTTCCTCGTTGATCTGATGCTTGCGTCCTGTCATGCCCTCGACCATGTCTTGAAAAGAGCGAAATTTTTCCTGGACTCCGTTCCCCTGCAACAAGGAAGACACCGTAATGGCTCCCGCATTGATCATGGGATTAAAAGGCCTTCCTGGCTTGTGCATTTCCAGCCGAACCATCGAATCAAATGCGTCTCCAGTAGGCTCTACATCCACCTGCTCCAATACATTTGCAATCCCGTGGTGCTTACATGCTGCCAGAAAGCTGATGACTTTGGAAATGCTTTGCAGGGTGAAAGGAGCATCGTAGTTGCCAGCCCTGCTAATTTGTCCATCTGGTCCCATCACACAAATCCCTAGCTGTGTCGGGTCAGCCTCTTTCAAAGCAGGGATATATGCAGCGCATTTGCCCTTACAGGACTCCCCGCGATATTGCTCGATCCATTGTTCCAAGCAGTCTGTCTCGATCGTTCTTGTTTGCTGCGCCACTTGTCTAACCAACTTCCTTTTCACCTTCGATTTACGCTTTTTGAGGTGGTTGAACATCGTCCGGAATGAGCGAGAAGTATTCTTCCCCTTCCAAACGTTCCTGCAATTCGGCTTTTGCCTGTTCAATCAGTGCCGGGTTTTCCATTGCCTCGATCGCTGTAGCAGCCATAACTTTACCTGCTTGCAGCATCCCTTTGTGTGCAATTGGCATAGCCCCCTGCGAGACGACCTGCCACGTATGGAAAGGCGTTCCCAGTGCCCAGCATGTCGTCATGCATTGCATCGTCGGAACCTGCCAGCTGACATCTCCCACGTCCGTAGACCCAGCAAGCGTAAACTCGTGCGTAGAAAGTGGCCCGATCACATCCGCAATCGCTTTGTCCTTCAGTTGCTTCGCTGTTTCACGATCCAACCCGAACAACGAAGCCCTCATATCCTCGGCTGTTAACGTTGCCTGAATTTGTTTGGCATATTGCTGATCTGCTTCATCGTACGTAGGCACGCCGACTTCAACCAGATTTTTGTGCATGAGCTTCGCCAATACCGTATTCGGCACCAGATCAGAAGCTGTCCCCTCAAACACCGCTTCCATGGTGGTTCCCGTCATCAAGGCGGCTCCTCGTGCGATGTCGTAAACTCTTTCATACAGTTCCTTCACTTGCTGCTTTTTCGGAGCGCGAATCAAGTACACGACCTCTGCAAACGGCTGGACGACGTTTGGCGAAATTCCGCCTGTATTCGTAATCGCGTAGTGAACCCGTGCTTCCGGAATCATATGCTCTCTCATGTAGTTCACGCCGACATTCATCAGTTCGACCCCATCCAACGCACTTCGTCCCAAATGCGGTGCTGCTGCTGCATGTGCGCTTTTTCCGTGGAACTGAAAACGAACAGAGTAATTCGCAAGCGAGCTGATGTTCATGATGCTTGGCGCTGTCGCAGGATGCCAGGAGAGCGCAAAATCTACGTCAGCAAACATGCCTGCCCTAGCCAAATACGCTTTCCCAGAGCCAGCTTCTTCAGCTGGACACCCGAAATAACGGACCGTTCCTGTTAAGCCTGTTTTCTCCATGTAATCTTTAACAGCAACCGCTGCTGCCAGCGCGCCGGCACCTAAGAGATTATGTCCACATCCATGCCCATGACCATCAGTCACAATCGGATCATGGTTGATCGCGCCTTTTTTCTGGCTCAAACCTGCCAGTGCGTCGTACTCGCCCAGGATGGCTACGACAGGCTTGCCGTTTCCAAAGCTGGCAACAAAGCCAGTCCCCAGTCCAGCGATTCCTTTCTCCACTTCAAAGCCCTCTGCTGCCAAAGCTTGACACAAGTACTCGGCAGAACGATGCTCCTCGAAGTAAATTTCTGGTGTTTCCCAAATTTTATCGCTAACGCGAATAAGCGCGTCTCTTTTTTGTTCAATTAACGCAGAAATGATCTCGGTTCTGTTCATTTCATACGCTCCTTTCTCTAAGTGTTCAGGCGGATGCACTGTCGGCGTTTTGCTGCAACAGCTCGCCTTTTTCATAGTTCAACGATAATAGTGCGCCAATGCAAATGACCGCGAAGCCGATCAGCATCCAGAACGCTGCATCAAATGAACCGTTAAACGCTTCTACAATAAAACCAATCGCCATTGGCGTGATAAAGCCAGCTAGCTGTCCACCTGTATTCACGATGCCCATCCCTGTTCCCGCTACGGCAGCCGGAAGATTTTTCAGGACAACAGATGGCAACAGAATGATCACAAAGGAAAGGAACAGCGACACAATTGCTTGGTACGTAATAAACATCGTCACGCTCGAAGCGGTAAACATGAAGTACAAGAGCACTGCGACTACCACACAGGAGAGACTTCCAATAATTTTTTCGCGACCTTTTGGCAGCTTGTCCAGTACATAGCCGCTCACATAAATACCGACCAACGTAGCGAAGCCTGGAATCGTTTGCAGCCAGCCGAGCGAAATCATATCCAGTCCGCGTACCTTGCTCAAGTAAGTCGGCATCCAGGTTACAAGACCCCAGTTTACTGCATAAATGCTAAAGTAAGCGATTAACAGACTCCATAGCAAAGGCGTTTTTAACAACAAGGACACGGAGCTTTTTGGTTGCTCGGAGCCATTCATTGTATTCGTTGTAGACTCATCTTGCGGAAGTTTAATATGGCGCCAGTACAGGAAAGCAATCACGGCACCAACTGCACCAATGACGACGAACATGGTTCGCCAGCCCATATTTTGAATCATCCAAACGGATAAAATCGGGGAGAAAAGCCCAACAATGGCACTAGAGGAGAGCATCACAGACATTGCTCGCGAGCGTTCCTTTACAGGAAAAATCGTGGCGATAATCTTCGAGCTGGCTGGTTGGAAGCCACCTTCACCAATCCCGAACAGAAAGCGGATAAGGATCATCGAAGCCAAAGACCAAGCAGCTCCGGTCAATCCTGTAAAAATAGACCACATGACAACGGATGCGATGAGTACTTTCCTGGAACCAAACCGGTCTGCCAGCCAGCCTCCAGGCATTTGCATGAGTGCATAGCCAGCAAAAAAACTACTGAGCAATAATCCCGTGGATGAAGCACTAAGCTGCAAGTCTTCTGTGATCGACAAAATGGCATAGTTCATAACGTATCGATCCAGGTTCCCTAATGCCCAGCCCAAAAAGAGTAGCGCTAAAATCCAGTTTCTCGTGCGTGCTGATACCATATGTGTGGATACCTCCTTCTAGATGCATTACTAAGCTAGTCTTTCATTTTGGCGAAAGCGCATTCATCTCGTTCGATGACTGACGATCCGCGCAAATATGGTCCAGCCCCCTTATTTACCGCATATATTACGACATGTCGTTATATATACTCTACGAAATGTTGAGACTATTGGCAACGGTTTTTTTAACAGTTTGATTTCTTGGCAATGAAAAAAGCACCCGTAGCAGGGTGCTTACAAAAGTCGGTATCGTTTGGTGGGTCTTCCTCGCGTTGATTGCGATTCTTCCCCGGAGCTTTCCGCAAGCTCCACCGCGCACAAATCCGCGACGATTCGCTGTGCATTTCGCTCGCTCATTTGCAAATACTTAGCCAGATCCTTTGTCGTGAAATCGGTCCAACCCATTTTTTGTAGCAAGGCATCGAGCTTTTTATAGCTTTTGACGCTGATGTTCCCTTTTTTCAGCTTTTCCAAAATCTCATCATCATCGGCACGATACGAGTAGATGAGCTCCTCTTCCTGACCGACCCACTCTACGATCGTACCGTCATCCTGAATCATGACGATATCTCGTGTAGCTTTTTCCTTTGATTGGCGCAGGGCTCGGTGGGCATTCATCTCGGCTGCAAACGCAGTCTCTCCGAACCCGATTCCGACCGCGACCGTCGTATCCGCTTCCTTCGCCAAAAACTCTACGGTGTTTTGCAAGGTAGGAATCTCCCTGTGAATGGTTCCGCGCGTACTGAAGATGACGTATCTGCCATTACCTTGCTCCAAAAGCGATCCATCCACTTGCTCGCACAGCTTGATCAAGGCTTCTTTTATACGCAGCTCCAAATATTGTAAATGATAGGGGGTCTTCGCGCTTTCCTTGATTCTGTCGAATTGCTCGACCTCGATCATTTCGATCCCGATTTGTGTATCCTTAAAGTAGGATGTGCGTACTTTCTCGACAAACACGCGGACTGTTTGATGAATGTCCATATTACTAGGAGAAATCCAATAGGCCGGGATACCAGCATCTACTAACGATTGATAGACAGTTGGATAGCAGGTCATCGCAGCATCAATCTTTTTCTTGTTCCATAAATCGAGATGAAATGCCAGCAGCTCTTGCGGATCAATCGTAACCTCAAATATCTTCATGTATAGTTGGCTCACGGATATGCTGCTGTTGTACAGCGAATCTTCCATGAACTTCGTAGATGAGAGCATATCGACACTGACCCGATCCAAAAGCTCTCCCCGTGTGTACACCATTTCCAAAAAGCCTTTATAGATGCTGGATTCCGTCGGAAAAATATGTTCCATCCGCTTATCGTCTTCCAGGACATTTTTGGCAATCAAGTACGGAAGTGGTCCCGAAAATAGCCAATGATCCACGTACTGGTCATTTTCCAAGACGATTTTTTCTGTTTCTTTTGTTTCTGTATAGATATAGGGAATAAAATTCATCCCTTCATCGAATTCCTTGGCAACCGCAAGAATTCTCTCTACCGATTGCTTGGGACCCACCACGCCGATTTTAAACATCCATCAATCCAACCTCTGCCCTCTATTTATCGAACCTTGCCTACGACCATTCTATACGTATTCTCTGGCACAAATCCACCCTTCGCCACACAAAATGGGCAGGACTATGCGAAACGAAAGAGAAATGCTGGGAGAATACTACGGGTTTCCATACCGAAAGGAGTCGTACGATGAATTTTAATCTGAACCAAGCGATTGAGGTTCTGGAGCGTACACCGCAAACATTGGAGTATTTTTTAGTAGGCTTATCGGATGGATGGTTACAAGACAACGAAGGGGATGCAACCTGGAATGCCACCGAAGTAATCGAGCACTTGACCCAGGCTGAGAAAACGAATTGGCTCCCGCGGCTCGAAATGATTCTTCAGTATGGGGAAAGCAAACCCTTTCCTCCTTTTGACCGTTTCTCTCACTTACATGAGACTTCCGAAAGGTCGTTCGCACAAAAGCTCCAGGAATTCAAAACACTTCGAACAGAAAATCTCGCAAAATTACAAGCACTCGTAGAACTGGAAAAGAATCTCGAATTAACAGGGATACACCCTGCATTTGGCGTAGTCAAGGCAAGAGAGCTGCTCTCTTCATGGGTGGTTCACGATTTAACCCATATGGCGCAGATTGTGCGGGTCTTGGCCAAGCGGTACACGGCGGATGTTGGACCTTGGCGTGAATATTTAGGTATCTTGAAAAAGTAACGCTTGGTTCTCCATATTGCTAACTTAAGAAAAAAGTGATACGATTTATGGTATAAGATTCCATAAAAGAGCTCTCGGAACTTCCCGGAGCCTGATTATTGATGAAGGGTGACCCTCGTGAATAATCAGGCTCCTTTATGTTTGTAATAGGGCTACTCATCTGGCCTATTATGGAAAAGGGAGTGACGAGAGTGAACGAGATTTTTCGCAATCGCAATTTTCGCAAGCTGTTTCTTTCCAATTTGTTTTCAGGCTTTGGCCAGGGGATGACCATGATCGGGATATCTTGGTATTTGGTAGAATCCACAGGCTCAGCCAGCCTACTTGGTTCCACCATGCTTCTCTCCTCGATAATGACACTGCTCATCGGACCTTATTTTGGTACATTGATTGACCGCTTTTCCCGCAAGGCCATTCTACAGCTGGAACAGCTAGGAGGCTTCTCGGTTCTCGCTCTTGTAGCAGCTTGGGGATTTTGGGGGACTTATCAAGAGTGGATGATGGTACTCGTTTTTTTGGCGTCGATGTTCATGTTTCAGGTTCACGAACCTACACAGTCAGCCTTCATACAGGAAACCTTTGAGCAAAAGCACTACAATGTGATCAATTCTACCCTGGAAATTCAAAACCAGACCGCTTTGGTCCTCGCAGGAGCTTTCGCAGGTTTGCTATTGGGGAAATACGGACTACATATAGTGTTGATCCTTAACACTTTGACCTATCTGATCGCTTTTCTCTCCTTAACCGGAATCGATTATGTGTATACACAAGAAAAACAAGTAGAAAAATATCTCCGAACATCCTGGGTGTCACAATTTCAGCAAAGCTGGATCTATATCAAAGAAAAACGAGGGTTTATCGTATTCGGAATTGCTGCGCTGATACCATTCCTCGCCGTTATGCTGACGAACCTGCTTAACCCTATCTTTGTTAGCCAAGTTTTGGGGGAAGATGTGGCGATCTATTCCATGGGAGAGGTTACGTATTCCATAGGCGCAGTGCTGGCGGGATTTCTTCTTACCTGGTTTCGTGGAAAAATCGGTGCTTTTCCTTATATGGTAGGGAATTTCATCTTGATGGCGATTGCTCTTGTAATGACCGTTGTGATCCCAATGGGCTCGGTTTTTGTGTTGCTCTCTGCGTTTATGGGCTGGTGCAATGTATCAACCAGACTGATCCGACAGACCATCTATATGGAACTGCTACCTAATCGTTTTATGGGCAGGGTCCTGAGCTTCTTTCGGTCGATTGGTACATGCATGCGGCTGTTATTACTCGCTCTATTTACTCTCATACTAGATTCAACCGGCGCATCAGTCGGCTACCTTGTATTGGCAGGTCTTTTGGTAACGGCCACACTAGGAATCGTCTTTTCCATGCGTATGCTGATGCAGCAGGCAGACACCCCCGATGTTGTGGCAGACCAAGGCACTGTGAAGCACTAAGTCTGTCAGCTTTCCTATAAAAAGACAGCGGTAGCTATGGACGTGAAAGTACATCCTAGACTACCGCTGCCTGCTACGCTATTTGGATGGCAAAAACAGCTGCGGAACGGTATACAGCGCTGGGGAACCACCTGTATGCAGGAACAATACGTGATCACTCTTGGTAAAATGCCCTTCGCGAATCAAGCCGATCAACCCTGCCATCGCCTTTCCGGTATAGACAGGATCGAGTAAAATTCCCTCTGTTCGAGCGACCAGCCGAACGGCTTCGATCATGCCATCCGTCGGAATCGCATAGCCTGGCCCGACAAATCTGTCGTCGCAAAGCACAGCTTCTGCTCGTATGTCCCCTTGCAAACCGATCCGTGCAGCAGTACTGCACAGCAAACCCATCACCTTGGCTTCTTGTGCAGCCCGATCTCGGCTGACATTGATCCCGATTACTTTTGTGTTGGACTGACGCGCCATAAAACCGGCAAGCAGACCTGCTTGCGTACCGCCACTTCCCGTTGCCGTCACGACATAATCGTATGGAGTCATCGTTTCCCAAGCCTGCTGCTCGATTTCTTCTGCACACGCCATGTACCCCAAAGACCCGACTTCGTTGGAGCCTCCTACCGGGATCAGATATGGTTTTCTGCCTTGTTTTCGCAGACTTTCAGCGAGCTCTTCCATAGCTGCAAGCAAATCTGCCTCTGCGGGAATGACCTCGATTTTTTCTGCTCCGAGCAAGTGGAACAACAGATGATTGCCACTCGCTTGCGGTTGGTAGTCCCCCGTCTCAGGCGCGGATAGCACGAGCTGGCAGTGCAGACCTTCGCGAACTGCCGCCGCCAGAGTCAACCGGCAGTGATTGGATTGGACAGCTCCACATGTAATCAACGTGTCTGCCCCTTGCTCGATTGCCTCTGCCACCAAATACTCCAGCTTTCGCGTCTTGTTTCCCCCTGCTGTCAAACCAAGCATGTCGTCTCGCTTGATAGAGATGCTCGGTCCGCCTAACTCCTTGGACAGTCGCTCCATTCTTTCGATTGGTGTAGGTCCGTGTGTGTATTTTCTGCGATGGTAACGGATTTGGTTCATGCTTTTCTCCCCTTCTGCTTGGCGTTTGTTTTGGGAAAAACCTTCGCGTTATGTGACTTTGTTACATGCAACCAAAAAGTACTCCGGTACAATAAGTCTCATCAATCACAAACACCATAACCGGAGGGATAAGAATGAAAAACGTCGGTCGTTTTGATCAAATGTTTCGTTTCGTTGCTGGATTAGCCTTTCTGTCCTTGTTCTTCTTTCTGGAAGGAGGCTATCAATACCTTTCGTTGATCGGCATTCCGCTCCTGTATACAGCCTTGACCAAACAATGCTTCTTCTATCGTATCTTTGGGATTAACTCTTGCCAACTTCCTTCGCAAAAATCGTAATTCTTGCAATTGACCTTACCTCTTTGATTATATACCATTATCTAGTATCGATATCATTCTGATCAGAGAGGTAAGAAAACACGAATGAATGTCCAAACAGAAGCAACTGTAACGAAGCCAAAAGGATTGGGCGGCTGGTTAATCTGGCCGACCATTATTGTCGTTCTCAGCCCACTTTCCTTGCTTGCATCCGTTATCGGCATATTTCAAGATCATGCTGAAGCAATTGAAGGGCTCGCACCGTTTATGGAGCAAAGCCTGTCATTCACTTTGTATTACTACGGCAACATTTTGTTAGAGATAGGGTTACTCGTATTTTCATTGACCCTTCTCGTTTTCTATTTCCAAAAAAAGAAACGTGCTCCACATTTATTTATTGGCCTGATTCTTTTTTATATCACATTGAACATGATTGATTTATTGGCTTGGGCGAGCTTTGACAGTCTTTTCGGAGACACCATTCAGTTTGTCACGCAATCGGGACTAAGTTTGCTTCATACTTGCATCACCGCGATGATCTGGATTCCCTATTTCCGCTTGTCCAAACGAGTGAAGAATACGTTTGTGAATGAGTGAGGGGCAAGCGCTTCTCTCAATCGCTCCCGATGCACCCATAACGGCTTGCGCAATCCCGCCTTCTTCACCATGCCTTCTACTGTTAGCTCATGGAACGTTTCTGTTACGGTCTCACGAATACACCCCATCATCGTCGCCAGCTCTTGATGCGTCAGGTTCACTGCCAGCTCGATCCATTCTGGTTCATCAGCCAGGCTTTTTCCCCCATATTTCTCGGACAGCTTGCCCAGCAAATACAGAAGACGCTGTCGGACACTTCCATACGCCATGAGCTCCATCATTTCTTCAACCTCTTGCAAACGATTCGAGACAATCTCGATAAAATGCAAGGCAAGCCTCGGTTTCTCTAGCATCAGCTCCTCAAATTGTCCTTTATCAATCGAACAAATCACCGAATCTTCCCACGCTTCGGCGTACATATTGGTTGAACTAATCGTAAACGAGCCGATCTCGCCAAACACATGGCCTGTCCCGAGCAAATCAATCGTTAGCTCTTTGCCGTCAGCCGAAAGCTTGTATAAACGAACCTTCCCAGCCTTGATCAAAAACAGCCTTTTCTGCTCCATGTGAGGGGAGGAAATTAGCGTTCCTTTTTTGACCACTTCCATAGGAGTCGCCGGTTCCAATTGGGCTAGCTCCGCTGCACTTAACGACTGAAACAAATTGATGCGGGATAAAAGCTTCTCCTTTTCGATCACGATGTACTTCCTCCTGCTCACTGTAGGCTGGACTACATATTGTAGGGATCACTCCCATTATACTCCTCGTAAGGCAATGGATTTCGAATGACCGAAGGAGTGTAAACGGTTGAACACATTCATCATGATTCTTTCACTGATGTTGGCTTTGATGTTTTCCATCTCTGTGTTACTGAAGTTTTTACGCGCAAGCTCTATGCTCCTACACTGGAAGGAATATGGGTACCCACTTTGGTTCATGAACGTGATTGCCTCACTTGAGCTGGTCGGAGTCATCGGTGTGATTAGCTCCTTTTGGTTTCCTGGAGTATTAACACTCGCTTGCACCTTGTTCACCATCCTCATGCTTGGGGCTATCCATGCCCATCTTTTCCGGGCAAAACATAAGCCCGTCATGGCGCTAAATGCGGTATTTATGCTTATTTGTTCGTTGCTTCTTCTTTGGCTTTAATCGTTTCCGAGCGCTTTCCAATACGTCTTCTGTCCGTTACTGATCAAGATCGCCTGTTTCGGAACTTGCTTCATCACCAGGAATAGATTCAACATATCGACTGATGAAGCGATAGCGTTTATCAAAATCAAAAATTTCAACATGGTAGTGAACAGTCCAAAAAAACCTAGAAGAAATGGCAACATAACCGACAGGATAATGAATGGGGCGATGGTAATCAGTATGTATCTTGATTTTGGAATCTTTTCTTCCGTTGCGACAAACCCTCCAAACAAGGTAAGCCCCATCCATGTTTTTTCTGATCTCATGAAATTAGGGATAAAAATCAAATGCAAGCATTCATGAAAAATAACCAATCCGAGTAGAAACAAAATCGCACGTAAGTCGATGGATATGGAAAAAGAGCCGGATGTCAGTCCCAATTCCTGAAAGGTTATTGGCGAAAAAATATAGATGATCCCATAGGCAATGAATGCATTAATCAGCATGAAAGGAATCGATAAAAGAGTTGCCCTGCCCAAGCTCTGTGGTTCTTTCAGGGGAACCCATTCATTTTTTATCAACTCGACATGTACATTTTCAAGATACTGTGGCAATTTGTTTGTGATTTTCATAATAAAACCTCCTTCCTTTCTAGTTAGACGTTCACCCTATGTGTTCAGTTTCATTGAGGCGAAGGAAATAAAAAAAGCTGTCTCCTGAGCTTCCTTGGAGACTAGCCTTTTTCTCATGGTCTTTTATGCTTGCTGAAGCAAAAACTGCTTGCCATATTCCCCGTGATCCAGAATCGTCGGGTGCTCGATCTGAATCGTCGAATGGTCAATTCCGTACTTCGTTTGCAAAATGTGATTGATCGCCAGAATGACACAATACGGCTGGATGCCTTCACGGACGAACACATGCGCTGTCAGGGAGTAATGTTCCGTGGATACCGCCCACAGGTGCAGCTCATGAACATCCTCCACGCCCTCTACCTCACTGAGGTCCTGACGGATTTGCTCGAGATCAAACTGCTCTGGAACAGATTCCATCAACACGAGCAGCGACTCACGAATGATTTTGGCACCACCTGTAAAAATAATTCCACCAATCACTAAGCTGATCAATGGGTCGAACAAGTAGTAGCCCGTCATGTAAATGAGAATCGCCGACGTAATCACACCGACGGAGCTGAGCAAATCTCCAATAAAGTGCCATAGTGCGCTTTTTACATTGAGATTGTCTTCTTCCTTCATACTGCGGGAAAGTACGATGGTCAGCACGATGTTTACAACCAAACCGATGGATGCGATGGTCAGCATCAACTGCAAATCAACGTCTTGCGGATTGATCATCCGCTTGATCCCTTCAATCACAATCCCGATCGAAATCACGGCAAGAGCCAAGCCATTCAAGAACGAAGCAATAATTTCAAAACGGAGAAATCCGAACGTGTACTTCTTATTCGGCTTACGTGTCGCCATATAAATAGCGGTCATACTCAACCCTAAAGCAAAGACGTCAGAAATCATATGGGCGGAGTCGGACAGGAGCGCGAGTGAATTGGACATCAAGCCTCCCACAACCTCCACGATCGTAAAAAACAACGTCAATAGGAGCGTGATCCACAATGTTCTCTTCGATGTTTGCTGTTCTTTCACATGATCAAGATGATGAAAATCACCCTTTTTCATACGTATCACCTCTGTCCATTTAAATTATAAAAATTATAATCTAATAATTAATGTAATCATATCCTCTTTTCCGACAATATTCAAATGAACATTTTATGGATCATACAAGTGATTTTCATTACCAGTTATGTCGTACCAAGACAAAAAAAGCCTCATCCAAAAGGATTAGGCTGATCATTCCTGATTGTGATTCCTTTCTAAAATCCGTCGAATATTCCCCTTGTACTGCGTGAGCAAACGGCTTGCGTCCTCTGCTGGCAATCCGGTCTTTTGCATCACGATCGCCAGTTTTGCGTCACCGTCTGCCTTATGCAACAGTCCGTCCGCCTCATCGGTGGAGACATTGGTCGCTTCTGCCACGATTTGTTTTGCCCGTTCCTTCAGTTTCTCATTGGTTACCTGCACATTGACCATCAAATTTTTGTACACTTTCCCCAACCGCACCATGCATCCGGTCGTAATCATATTGAGAACCATCTTCTGTGCCGTCGCTGCTTTTAAGCGGGTCGATCCGGTTACCACCTCTGGCCCTACTACCACATTAATCGCTACATCCACACCTTGACTGATCTGCGCCACCTGGTTGCAGGACAACGAAATGATTTTCGCATGCTGCCTTCTTGCCTCCGCCAATGCTCCAATGACATAGGGTGTCCGACCACTCGCTGCAATGCCCACCACGGCATCTCCTGCCTTTATGCCATAGGCGATCACATCTTCTCTGCCGTTCTGCTCCACGTCTTCGGCTCCTTCGACTGCCCTGACGATAGCTTTTTCCCCGCCTGCTATGATGCCCTGCACCAATGCGGGGTCCGTCCCAAAGGTTGGCGGGCATTCAGCAGCATCGAGCAAGCCCAATCTCCCACTTGTTCCAGCTCCAAAATAAAAGAGTCTTCCACCGTTTTCCAGACATTCTGCGATCAAGTCAACGGCCGCTGCAATCGAAGCCAGCTCCTTTTCAACGGCAAACGCAACTGTTTTATCCTCTTCATTCATAATCTGGACAATTTCCATCGTAGAGAATTTATCCAGCTCTTCCGTATTCCGATTTCTTGTTTCTGTCGTTAAGTCACGCAGGCGAAACTTCATCCAGTTACCTCCCACCCATCTACACTCATCTTCTCTTTCTACCCCACATCATGCTGCTTTTTCTCCGACGGAAACAGACTGACCGGAAGATGTCCAGCGGCCTTTCGTTCCCCGAACAAAATGTCTGCCACAAGCTCTATCGCTTGGTTCGTATGGTCGTAAACGGCGAGATACGCATCGACCTCGGGCATTACCAAGAGATCATACGGGTTTCGCAGGGCGACAGCCACGACCTTTTTCCCCTGTTGAACGAGCCGGTTCACCAGCAGCGATTGGCCTTTAAAAATATGGGCATTGTACGTAAAAACAACGATTTGCTCCATGGCCGACATCACATTCGCCACCATCTCCCCTTCATCCACTGTCGGGTTGAGCGTCGACATCATATGGTATTCAACTTCACGATATTTTCTCAATGGTGCGACCAAATCACCAGAAGCTGCTTGCCCATCCTCTGCCAACGTAAGGTTCGTAATCCCCGGAAAAATCACCCCGAGCGGTTGTGTGCTTCTCTGTAAAGGAAGCAGTTGATGCTCATTTTTCACCAAGGTTATGGCTTGCGCGAGCGCACTTCTCGCTATGTCTGCATGTTGGACACGATCAAAGGAAGGGCCTGTTTTTCCCAAGCAATGCTCCCAGGAAAGAAATCGTTTCTTTAATTGAAGCACGCGATTTACAGCTTCGTTGACCCTCTCATCTGATAGTTCCCCCGAATGAATGGCCGCAACGAGTCGTTCATACACTTTTTGCTGAACTTCATGCGTATGGGAAACCAGAACAAGATCGATCCCAGCCTGCACACAACGCACCGCCGCTTCTGGAACCCCGATGGTACCTGCAATGGCCGCCATTTCCATACAATCCGTTATTGCGACCCCATCAAATCCGAGCGACTCACGCAATACTCCCGTCACAATCTCCTTGGAATACGTAGCAGGAGAACCCGACTCATCCATTCTCGGCAAACTGATATGTCCAACCATCACCATGGGGACTCCTGCCGCGATACTGCGTTGGAATGGGACCAACTCAACCTGATCCAGTCGCGTCCGATCATGTTCGAGCACAGGAACAGCTTCATGAGAATCGATGCTCGTATCACCATGACCGGGGAAGTGCTTGATAGCGGGAATGACACCACTCGTAAGCAAGCCTTGAATGGCGGCCTCACCAAACCGCGCCACCTGCTCTGGTGCTTCTCCAAAAGACCGCACCCCAATGACCGGATTGTCCGCATTGTTGTTCACATCGACCGTCGGGGCGAAATTGACTGAAATCCCTGCTGCACGCAGCTCCTCACCTGTTGCCTGGTAGATACGCTTGGCTTGATCGAGATTGCCTGTGGCACCCAAAGCCATCGCTCCGGGAAAGCGCGTCGCCCCTTTTTGCAGACGGGAGACCACGCCATTTTCCTGATCGGTCCCGATCAACAGTGGATAGGGATGCCCAGACTCATACGCCCAGCTCTGGTGTTTCTGTACCCGTTGATAGGTCTCCTCCGGTGTCCCGATATTGCGGCTAAAAAGAATCACGTTACCAATCTGTTTTTGTTTGATCCACACTTCCATTTCTTCAGGAATATCCAACGTAGGGTAACCGATCATCAGCAGTTGCCCGACCTTCTGTTCCACTGTCATATGTTCGGCTTGCATGGAATCCCCCTCCCTACCTCTTTGCTCTTGTTAAGAGAATGCTTTGCCGTACTTCGCATACTGCTTCCAGCTGTGATACCCGAGCCTCCCATAGAAGTCGACCAGCGTCGTCCAATCAATGACAATGTTTGGGATACCCCGGTTCCGCAAAGCTACAATGCCTGCCTCCACAATCGCCAGTCCCAAGCCTCGTCCTCTATACTCCGCATCCACGCCCAATGGACCGATACCGCCCAGCCCATCCGCAAACAAAGGTGCCCAGTATACGTTTTGGGCAATAAACGGAGAGTCGGCATCATTGATCCGGCAAAAACCGACGATCTCACCGTGCAGCTCCACCACGACGAATTCGCGTCCGGTTCCTCCCCGCTGGAAATAGTGAATGGCTTCATACTCCCATCGTCCAGGAAAGCATCGATGCAAGAAGGCCAAAAAGGCATCTTGGTCCGCCCTCGTCAACAGTCGAAAGTGGCCATCTGGTACCTCTGGTAATTCTAGCTCCGCTGGTTCGAGATACTGGCATAACAGATCGTTCTCCAATCGATCCTCCGAGTGATACCCTTGCCTCTCAAACCACGCTTTTATGTCCGCTGATTCATCGGGTATGCCCGGGAAATAATGATATGGATCGCGCCCCAGCAAAACCTTTTCCACGCCTTGCTCTCGCAACGCATTTTCTGCCCTTGCCAGCAATTCACGTCCGACCCCCTGCCCGCGATGTGCTGTAGACACGAGTAACACCTGTATCCAACCAATGCCTTTCCCCAACTGAATGTCGAGCTTTTCCTGCCAGCATTTGGCCACGACAAAACCGACGGGACGCTGCGTCACAGCATCTATCGCAATCCACGACCCGGCTTTGACTACATTCTGATCCTCGAAGCTGTTTTGCCGCATGAGCCCAGGCCGCATGGGAAAGCGATCACCCAACTCCTGATTCCACAGCTCGCACAGAGCGTCCGCATATAGATCGTCCCAAGGTACGTATTGCATCGGATGCTAGCCTCCTTTACGCCCTATTTCAATCCAGAAGTTTTGGAGCCTTCCACAAAATATTTCTCCGCAAACAAAAACACGATCAAAATCGGGATCAAGCTGATCAAAGCCCCTGCTACCAGCAGCTGATCCTCTGTCTTGTACTGACCGCTCAAAGACAAAATTCCGATCGGCAGCGTAAAGTTCTCATCCGAAATGAGGTAAATGACGGGCGCCAAAATCTCATTCCACTTCCCCATAAACGTAAAGACCGCCAGTGTGGCCAAGGAAGGCTTGCACATCGGCAAAAACACCCGCCAATAAATCTGGAACGGATTGCAACCATCCAGCTTTGCCGCTTCCTCGTAATCTTTCGGGATGTTCAAAAATGCTTGCCTCATTAAAAAAATGGCAAACGGCTGTCCGAGCCACTCCAATATCCAAAGCGGAGCCAACGTGTCGAGCAGTCCCAAATTTTTAAAGATAATAAACTGCGGGACGATCGTGACGATCCCCGGGATCATCATCGTTCCCAGCACGATCATGAACAGCGTGTCGCGGAAAGGAAAGCGCAGCCTGGCAAAAGCAAAGGCAATCATTGAGCTGGACAATAAGGCTCCGATCACCGAAAGAATCGCGACAATCAGACTGTTGATCGTATAGCTGCTAAAATTCGCCTGTTCCCACACGGTTGTATAGTTGCTCCACTGTGTTGGATTGGGCAGCCATTCTGGCGGAAATTGCATGTACTGCTTGTAAGTTTTCAGCGAGTTAAACACAGTCGTTAAAAACGGAACCAGCATAATCAACGCACTCGCTATGACAAACAGGTATCCAACGATTTTATTTAGAGGAAAACGCTTTTGCATGGCTACCTCCTTGCCTTTTAATCATAATGAACCCATTTCTTTTGCAGCTTGAATTGGATGAGCGTAATGGCAAGCAGGATAAGGAACAATACCCACGCAATGGCAGAAGCATAGCCCATTTTGAAAAAGCTGAATGCTTGGCGGAACATGAACAGCATCAGGACGAGGCTGGCGTTGTTCGCACCACCTGTCGAGCCTGCCTCCGTAGAGCCCCCGGTCATAACAAAAATCTGCTCGAAGTTTTGAAAGGAGTAAATCGTATTCAAGATGACGACCAGAAACGTCGTGCCGGAAATCATCGGGACTGTCACCCGCCAAAACTTTTGCCAGGCGTTTGCTCCATCAATCGAGGCTGCCTCATACATGTCAGAAGAAATTCCTTGCAGCCCAGCGAGAAAAATAATCATCATGTAGCCGACTGACTTCCAAATGGCGATGAGAACCAAGACCGGGATGACCCAGAATTCATCAATCAGCCAGTTTTGCGGGGCTAGCCCAAGTTTAGACAGAAAAGCATTGGCAAAACCGATCCGCTGGTTAAACACCGCATCCGCTACATACGCGATCACCGTCCATGAGGAGATAACCGGCAAAAAGTGAACCATCCTGAAAAATTTCAGACCCTTTAGCTTTTGATTCAGGGCGACTGCTAACAACAACGCCAAAAACGTTTTGGCTGGAACGTACAGGATCGTAAAATAGACCGTATTCCATAACGCGCGATAAAACAGCGGGTCTTCAAACAGCTTTGCATAGTTGTCCAAGCCAGTCCATTTGGGCGGATTTAAAATATCGTAGTCCGAAAAGCTGAAGTACAATGACGCGACCGATGTTCCCACGACGAATACGAGAAAGTGGATGAGATAAGGGGAGACCAGGAGCAGTCCCCATCTCCCCTCGCTATCCAACCATTTTCTCTTTTTCACAGCAGGCTTCGCCTGTTGCTTGGTTTGCAGCTCTAGCATGGTTGGCACACATCCTCACTGATTGATGACTACTGCTTCTTGAAGAAGTCATCCAGAACTTTTTGAATGCCTTCGTCTGTTTTCGTGATGAATTCATCCGTTCCGTACTTATCCATGAACAGCTCCGCCAGATTATCCGTGAACACCTTCACCCACTCAGTAAAGACAGCGTTGGTATCAATCGTGCCCGCGAACTCCAAGGTATCGAGGAAGACTTTTTTGTTTTCTGGCTTCGTGGCTGGGTTTAGGAACATTTCGGAATTCGCCACTGATTTTTTCACCGGAATGGCTTCCCCTACTTCTGTCCACTCTTTTTGTGCTTCATCAGATGTCGTCCAGTAGGTGATCCATTCTTTAGCGGCCTTGACCTTCTGCTCCTCTGCTTTTTTATTGATGACCCATGAGTTAGCAATTACAGGTGCGAAGCGTTTGCCGTCCGGTCCTTTTGGCATGGGAGCGACATCATAATTCAACCCTGCACCATTCATCGAGGTTGTTGCTGCGTAAATATCGATTTGCATCGCTACAGCCCCGCTCAAAAACGCTTTGAAGTTGCTCTGGAACGCCTTCAAATCAGCCGGATTCGGGAATAGCTTGCGCTGCATGCCGTCGACCATCCACTCGACCGCTTTTTTGTTCTCCGGGCTGTTGATAATCGATTTTTTCAACGTCGGGTCCAATACCCCGCCACCATACGCTTTCAAGATGTTAAACGCACCGCGTGAGCTACCGAAAAACGCGAAGCCGTACTGCTTCACTGATTTTTTGTCAAAAGCAGGATCGTCTGCATGTTTCCCGTTGGCATCGAGGGTCAGCTTGACGGAAGCCGCCTTCAAATCATCCCAGGTCCAGTCAGCCGTAGGGTATGATACGCCCGCTTTGTCGAACAAATCCTTGTTGTAGAAAAGGGCTCCCACTTGGATGCCCTGCGGCACACCCCAATACTTCCCATCTGAGTCTTTGTTGAACTCCAGACCGTTGAGCTCCTCTTTGTTGATTTTTTTCGTGACGTAGTCGGTGATGTCGAGAATCGCGCCGCGTTGGGCGTAACCAAATACTTTTGTCCCGTCGCTCTGCCAAAGATCAGGCGCATTCCCGGCCGCGATCTGAGTCGTCAGCTTTTGATAGAAGTCATCATAAGGAGCCGTCATCGTTTTGATTTTGATATGAGGATGTGATTGTTCGAATTTTGCAATAATTTCTTCCATCTTTTTCTTCGTAGGTGGATCAGAGCTGTAGCCCATATACAATTCGACTTTGTCCCCCTGCTGTGTGGAGGACTGGCTGCTACATCCAGAAATAAGCAATGCTGCGGTTAAGCCAATCAAACCGAGTACTGAGAGAAACCTTCTCTTTTTCATGGAAAACCTCCCCGATTGCAATAAGTAAAAAGCTTGCATAGCTAACGATATTTCCAAACGCCTAACGTACTTTACTGATAAGGATAAAAGGATAAAGGCAGGATTTTGTGTATGCTAAGGAGGATTTGCTTATTTGTATTGCTCCCGAACAGCTTTACGCGTCTGGCGCAAGTACGCAGCAGAGACATCGTAATTTTTGGCAGCAACACCTCTAAACAAGATGTCGATCACATTGAGTTGTGCGATTCGTGAGGAAGTGGCGGCACTGCGTTCATCCGCTTCTGTTGAAAACGTGGTTAAGTGAATATCCACGCATTCCGCCAAGGAGTTTGTACCGTATTTGGTAATGCCAATGGTCACAGCACCCGATTTTCGGGCTTGTTTCATCGTGGTTATGATCTGCGCGGTTTCCCCCGAATTCGAGATGCCGACTGCCACATCACCAGCCGTCAAGGTGACTGCCGAAGTAAGCTGCAAGTGGGAATCTGAATGGGCCGTGCACATTTTATTAATGCGCAAAAATTTATGTTGGGCATCCTGGGCAACCAATTGCGAAGCACCCACTCCGTAAAAGTCAATCCGAGTGGCTCGGAACAGCTCACCAATCGCCTGCTCCACTGCTTCTGCATCCAAAATTTTGATCGTTTCCCGCAAGGAGAGGATGTTGTTGAGCGAAACCGATTCAATCAAGGTGTACCTATCAGCATCGGGAAGAATCTCTTTGTATTCATCCTGCCCGGTAGACGATTGCAGATCACCCGCTATTCTGATTTTCAACTCCTGAAAACCATCTACACCGATACTTTTGCACATGCGTATGATGGCAGCTGTGCTGGATTCGCTTCTTTCCGCGAGTTCCTTGATGGAAAGACGAATCACCTCATCCGGATTGGCTAAAATGTAATGCGCTGCGTTTTGTTCAGAACGCTTGATATTGTTCAACGATTCGCGGATGCGCAGCAACCCGCCATTCAACACGATACCACCCCTTTAGTCCACGAATTTGTTAAGCGCTTACATTCAAGTGTGACTTTGGTAATTCATTACATATTTTGTATTATAGACACTTGAAATAAAATATCAATATGAATTGTCAGATTTGAAATAAAATTTCAAAACTATTTTTCGACACGTTCTCCCTATGTTCGTCCTGTTATAAATATTTCACAATTTTTACAGTTACTTATACGAATCCCTTTCCGTATTAATCCATGTACACCCAATTGAAAAATAATGGGGATGATCAAATTGACTAAGCGTAAGACACTAGCATTCACCCTGATAGCGGCACTCCTTTTGCCAAACACACCTATTCTGTCAAGCGAAGCCGCAGCAGCCTCTTCCCACAAAGCGAAAGCAACTGTAACTGCGAGCAAGTTAGAAGAGCTTTCCATAAAAGATCTGAATCAAAAAGCAAAAGCGACTCTGAATCACGTCAAAGAAGTCATCCCTGACCTGAAGAATTATCACATCGCCTCTATCGTAAAAGAGAATGTCGTCACCACTTCTGGTCCTATCGAACGTCTGGAAGTGATCTTGTCGAGCACACCAGAGGGTACTACCCCAGACTTCGGAGTTGTCCATGTAAACGCAAGTACAGGAGAGCTGATCCGCATCGACCTTCAAAACGGACTCTCCTCTTCGAAAGGAATAGGTGATGAGGAAGCGATCAAAAAAGGCAAGGAGCACCTCAAACTTTTGTTTGGAAAGCAAGCAGAAAAATACAAGTTCTCACAGATCCTCTCCTCTACTGTCCAGGATAACAAGACACAGATTCTCGTGATTTACACTTCTCCGGATCATTACATCAACGTGACCATGGATCGTGTCGGCAAATTAAAGGCTATCCAAAAAGATATCTACCCCAAAGCAGAATTAGAAGACAAAAAAAATAAGAGGGACCTTTCATCCAATTAAAAAGAGACGGTTCTGCCGTCTCTTTTTTGATGCTATGAAACCAACCTTACAACCCCGTAATATTTTGTAAGGTAAATCAATTTCCCATTTCTCTCCTATCGATTACGATTCTCCTGTTATATGTAAAGGAGGATCACTAAAAATGAATGGCATGGAAATCAACATTCACTACTTTCGCTTGATTAATGACTTAGGAAAAGAGTATCCAGCTCTCAATCCTGTAGCTTTTTACGTAGCAGAATATACGGTGTTTATTCTGGCGTTGAGCGCTTTGATGTATTGGTTTACGAGAAAACATGAGAATCGCATCATGGTCGTTTGTGCGACGTTTACGTTTGTCATCGCCGAGCTATTCGGGAAAGTAGCCGGAAGCTTTCATGCGAATAATCAGCCATTCGCAGAGCTTGCTGACGTCAATCAATTGGTACAAAAAGCGGTCGACAATTCGTTTCCCAGCGACCATACGATCCTGTTTTTTTCCTTTTGCATGACCTACTGGCTTTTTAAAAAGACAACGGGGCCACTCTGGATGCTACTTGCTGCTTGTGTCGGCCTCTCTCGCATTTTGGTAGGCGTTCATTATCCTGCAGATGTCATCGTGGGTGCCCTGATCAGCATTGGGTCTGCCTTGGCCGTCTATATGATTGTGCCGAGATTGAGCTTTGTCCATACGCTACTTGCTTTGTATGAAAAAGGAGAGCAAGCGATCTTGCCAGCCAAATCGAAGACGAGAGACTTTTGATTCACCACTATGTCTCTGTCATCGTTCCACCATTAACATGCAATACCTGGCCCGTGACATATCCCGAATCATCCGAGGCCAGGTAAACATAGGTCGGAGCGAGCTCAAACGGCTGCCCTGCGCGACGCATCGGTGTGTCGACACCCAAAGTCGTGATGTACTCTGCGGAATAGCTGGATACTTGCAGCGGCGTCCAGATTGGACCGGGAGCAACTGCATTCACCCTGATACCTTGCTTGACCAATTGAAGGGACAGCGAGCGGGTAAAGGAGACGATAGCCCCTTTGGTTGCTGAATAATCAACCAATTGCGGATGACCAGCATAGGCAGTAACCGATGCTGTACTAATGATGGAACTGCCTGGCTGCAAATGCGGCAACGCCTCTTGTGTGATGTAAAAAAGGGGGAAAAGGTTGGTGCGAAACGTGTCTTCCAGTTGCTCGCGGCTTATATCGAGGATGCTAGATTGTGGAAACTGTACACCTTGATTCAAGACAAGCACATCCAATTTGCCGAAACAGGCAACCGCTTGGCGTACAACCTCCCGACACCAAACCTCGTCGCGCAAGTCTCCCGGCAGCAGCAAACATTGCCCTCCGTAATATTCAACGACTTGCTTGGTCTCCTCGGCGTCAATGTGCTCATCCAAATAAGGAATCGCTACAGCTGCCCCCTCCTTCGCAAACGCAACGGCTACAGCACGGCCAATCCCACTGTCTCCACCAGTTATGATCGCTACCTTTCCCCGAAGCTTTCCGCTTCCGATATAGTCAGGATTATCGAAAATCGGTCGCGGGACCATCAAGTATTCCATCCCCGGTTGTCGATCCTGATGCTGCGGCGGAAACGTGAGGGGAGTCTCTTCGCAAGTAGTTTTGTAACTGTAATATGGGTATCTCGGATACATGAAAAATACCTCCTGTACGGATTCAGTCGATATCGCCATGATATTCGCCTACCCTTCACCGCGTGCGCCGTGTACGCCATCAAACCTCCCCAGTCTGTCGAGCCGATCAAGGAAAATGACATGTATGTATGACATGACCTTTTCCCATTATGGAAGCAACCATTTATGAAACAATCATCTTAATGAACTGAAGAATTAGAGGAACTCCTTGTACAGGAATGTCACTCAGAATCAAAACTCCCGGCTGGACAACATATAAATTGGGAGGCTGTAACATTCCATTGATGAATAGATTCACAACAGAAACTTCATTCGGGTCCAGAATGCCGGAAGTACTGAATGGCATGACAGCATCACTGTTGGTATACATGTTTTTGGCTCCATCTGAAATGGCCGTATACTGATAGGTTTCTGTTCGTATTAAACCAGGCGTACATGGACATGGAGGACAGGGAGGACACGTTGGGGAGGGTTTTACTGGAAAAATCCCGGGACAACCTAATGGCGCGACGATTTGCAGACACTGTCTCCTCACTGTGTATGACTGTGTGACATTGCGCCTCATGAAATCACTCGTCCTTTCTCGAAGTGCTTCGACCGTTCACTCCGATTTACACACATGAGTGAACCCCAGGCACATTTCATCCACCTGGGGCCACCAACCTATTCACCTTAGTTAACGACAAATTCTACAACTATGGGTGTACCACCGTTTTCGGCATTTCCATCTGGAATCGTGATCGCTGTCGTTGTGATTGTGGAAGTATTACCTGCCTGAAGCACTCCATTGACGTAGAGATTGTAAAAAGCAAACGTACTAGGAAATGCTGTCGCAGCAACGCCAGTGTCAGTGGTAAATGCAGTTGCAGCAATAGCAAACGCAGCACCAGTACCAGTTCCAGCACTCATCGTGGACGTAAATCTCAATGAGGTTAGATAAGGTTTTATAATCGGCACTTTGAACACCCCCTCCTCTATTTATTCCCTACTAGTTAATGATTGGTTTTATCCGATTGAAACCGACAAATGACAGTAGAAACATGCACATTTTCCCTCGAAAGAATATGATTGGAAAACAAAATCACCCCCCTACTTTTTCAGTAGGAGGGCGCCATGATTTTTACTCTTGAAACAGTACTCGTAACTGCTCTTTCTCTGCGTCACTCAATACGTATTCTGCCATCGGGAACAGCACACTCTCTTCTTTAAAGAAATGCTCCAAGAGTATTTCTACTGACTTCAGCAAATGAGTGTGGACAGCTTCTACTTCAACAGGTTCAGACTTTTCCTTTTCTACGATTCGCATGAAGGACATCAGGCTTTCATGAATAAGATCATGCTCTTCCTCCATGGCAGCAATCGGTCCCATCTCCCGTTCGATATAGTTAGCCATCAGGGGATACAGGTCTTCCTCCTCGCGTCTGGAGTGTTTCTCCAGTTCGGCCCGAAACGAGGACGCCAGCTCATGAAGCTCTGTTAAGCCTTTTTTTCTTCTAGTAGTTTCTGCTGTAGTTTTCAGGTTATTTGCTAGATGTACGAGCTCATTCATCTGCTCAGCTAATGATAGGTGCTCCTCTTTCAATTTTTCCAGAGCTGGACACAGCTTCCTTCTCCCTTCAAACTCCTGCATCATCCCCATACATCCTATAGGCGGTGGTCCCATTACAATCCCTCCATCTACTAGTGGGAGTTAGTTACCAAAAGAAATGCAATACGCTAGCTGTCCCCGATTGTCCCTAGCAACCATTTGAATACAGTCATCCTCTTGCGAAAAAACAACCGGTCCATTCTGGATGGGAATCGCCACAAACTGGCAAGGATTAAAATAGAGTCGCAGATGCTCCTCATCCTCCGTGATCTCCCATTTTGCCAACTGCCTTTCCAAGAGAGCCGGACTGTGTGGTTCGGCATTATCCGCCAAATCTTGAATGAGTATCCCCATCTTTTTATCCACCAAGGCAGGCAGCTCTTGGTGAAGCTCAGCAATCGTTCTCTTACTAGGATTCATGGTCACTGATCACACTCCCTTCCCCAGATTATTTCCCTTGTTCTCTTCGATCTCGCTGGTCTTTTCTAAATACCATCCATGCCAGTGGGAACAACACTACCGTTGCACCGCTGAGCAATAGCACCTCCATATATCGCTGTGCAAAATACATATTGACTGTGTACTGGGTGCAAGCAATGCTGGCGAACAAGATCAATGCTAATAGGATGACACCTCTATAGCTGCTCTTCATATCTCTTCACCCCTACAGCGTATACGGCTCCATCTTTCTCTTGAAGCACAATTTCCGGAAGTGGTCTTCTTGGGGGACCAGCGAGCGGATTACCTGTGGCGATATCAAATTTCCCATGATGACAAGGACATAGCAGCTCTTTCTCATCTCGGTCCCAAAATACCGGACAACGCAGGTGGGTACATGCATTTTGGTACGCCTTGTATTCCTTTTCCTTCACATATACGAACAACGCGCTATCATGCTCTCCTGGATAAGCAAACTCGATCGCATCTCCGGGTTTTATATCGCTGAGATTCGCGATTTTTTGTGTGGGATACGACTCGCTGGATGAACTCATCAGCTCCTTGGCAGCTAATGCCCCCCATGGTAGAGTAGATGCCGCGAAAAGCCCGGCTGCTCCTACCATTGTTTTCATAAAACTCCGTCGATCCAGACTACGCTCATTGGAACGATTGATGTTATGTGTATAATTGTCATCCTTCAACGGAATGGGGCGGGTTTTCTCGTTCTCCATAAGGTATTTCTCCCCTCTAGAATAGCTTCTGTTTGCCCTGCAGAATGCCAGGCAGGCTAATTTTCACATTGGTTTCGCCTTCCAGCACATCCGGGTCGTGGCTGGCAGTCCATTTGCCATTGGCCAAAGGAATCTGTGCCCGTTTTTCTCCCAGCTCTGCTTCCTCAATCCACTGCAAGGTGTTTGTCGGGCAAACCGAAGCGCACATCGGCGGGATTCCCTCTTTCGTACGGTCGTAGCATAGATCGCACTTGTACATGAGATTCTGTTCTTCATCAAATTTGGGAATTCCATAGGGGCAGGCAATCGTACAATTTTGGCAACCGATGCATTTCTCTACCAAAGCTGACAATACGGCCCCATTATCTGCGATTTGAATCGCCTGAGCAGGACAGCTGCGGGCACAAGCAGGATTAACACAATGGAAGCACATGAGAGGAATCGTTTGTCTGTTGATAAACGGGTCCACATCCAGTACGTAGTTTCGGTTTCGGTTGTCGTGACCTCCACACTGTGTACATGCCGCCAAGCAGCTTCGACAACCGATGCAATTGTCCATTTCGATGTATAAGACTTGTTTACCCATGGCGAACTCCTCCATGCTTGTGCTTGATGATTTTCGCGGCGCACGCTTTAAATTCAGGCATTTTGCTGTAAGGGTCCAATGCCGGATTGGTCAGCAGATTGATAGACTGCGCTTTTCCCCAATGATAAGGAACAAACACCGTATCCTCTCGAATCGCCTCGATAACTTTCACGCGGTACTGCGCCTCGCCTCTTCTCGTTTTCAGAGTAACCATCTCATCGTGTTCAATACCGTAACGTGTCGCTGTTTTTGGGTGAACCTCTAGCAGAGGATCAGGATACATGTCCTTCAAAAACGGGATTCGTCTTGTCTGGTTCCCGGACAAATAGTGGAACACAACTCGTCCCGTCGTTAACCGCAAAGGATATTCTTCATCCGGCTCCTCCGCTGGCGGACGGTAAGGCAGCGCACATATTTTGGCTTTGCCATCTGGGTGATAAAATTTTTTATCCAGGAATAAATGGGGCTGTCCCTCGTCACCCTCCTCGCGGCACGGCCAGAAAACACCATTGTTTTGATCAATTTTCTCGTAGGTGACCCCGTAGTAGTCAGCTATTCCGCCTTTGGAGACCTGACGTATTTCATTGAAAATATCCTCGGGAGACTTCAAGTGAGTAAAGAATTGTCCGCGCCCCATTCTTTTGGCGATTTCTATCTGAATCCACCAGTCAGGTTTGGATTCTTCGAACCATTCCTGTGCCTGACGATGACGAATGATGCGACCTTCGAGATTGGTAGTCGTTCCATCGTCTTCTGCCCAAGTCGTAACAGGAAGAACGACATCGGCGTATTCAGCTGATTCGGACAAGTAAAAATCGCAGCAAACCATAAAGTCCAGACTTTTCAGGGACTCTCGAACATGGTTTAGATTTGGCGCACTCACAACCGGGTTGGAGCAGAGTAAGTATAAGCTGCGTATCGTTTTATCCTTCATCAGCTGGAACATCTCATAGGCAGAGACACCTTTCTGCGGCATCTCTTCCGGGGAAATGCCCCAGGCACATGCTATTTCACGCACATGTTCAGGATTATCGAGCTTGCGGTAGCCAGGCAATTGATCGGCTTTTTGCCCGTGTTCCCGCCCCCCCTGACCGTTTCCTTGACCAGTAAGGGTTGCAACACCTGATTTTGGACGTCCTATCTTGCCTGTGACGAGCGACATGTTCGTATAGGCCGATACGTTGTCCGTCCCTTTCGACTGCTGTTCCACACCACGGCAAAACATCACAATCGCATCGGGTGCCCTCCCGAAAATGTCGGCAGCCCGCACAATCTTCTCCACCGAAACCCCTGTTATTTCGCTGACATACTCCGGTGTGAAGGTAGCAACCACTTCTTTTGTTTCTTCAAAACCATTCGTATGATTTCGAATAAAGTCTTCATCCATATGCCCATTCTTGATCAGGAGATGAACGATTCCGTTTGCCAGTGCCAAATCTGTACCGGGCCGCAGATCCAGGTGGATATCAGCTCGACGTGCCAAAGGCGTTTCCCGTGGATCGGCTACGATCAGATAACCGCCTCGATTTTGTACTTCCCAAATACGGAACATGCTGGTTGGATGACACTCTGCCGCGTTTGAACCGGCCAAAAACAAGCAGTCTGTTTGATGAATATCCGTCCAGGGAACGGTAGAACCGCGATCAATCCCCAAGCTTCGATTCAATCCTGCCGCAGCGGAGGACATACAGAAGCGGCCATTGTAGTCAATATAGCGGGTTTGCAAGGCGACCCGTGCAAACTTACCTGTGAGGTAACATTTTTCGTTCGTCATGGAAACGCCAGAGTAAACAGACAAGGTATCTTTGCCATAGTTGTGTTGCAATTCCTTGAACCTGGAAACGATCAAGTCAAGTGCTTCCTCCCAGGACGCTTCCCGAAATCCTTCCGCCGTGCCTTTTAATGATGCATCTGTTCGAATCAACGGCCGCTGTATCCGATCTGGATGGTTCACCTGCTGATAAGCCGTCACCCCTTTTGGGCACATCTTACCCAGATTGACAGGGAAATCGTACCGTGGCTCCACGCCGATAATCTTGTTCGTCGTTGTATCTACACGCAGGTTCATCCCGCATTGCATACCGCAGTAGCAGCAGTGCGTGCTGACCAATTTCTCGTTTGGATGTATCTTATTTTCAATCACTTTAAAAAATTTATCCTTTGGCATGTTGATTTGCCTCCCTGGCATTGATCTCGTGCGTAGGAACTCCTGTGAAACGGAACATCCGGTATTTTCTGCGGCACGGCAAGCAAAGTTCAGCCAAGTGGAATCCTTCTTCCATTTGAAAAGCCATTTCGTTTTTACCCAGTACATTGATCACATCTGCCGACTGTTCCGCAGAAACAAACTCATTGCTGCACACTTTGCACTTTTTCATTTCCTGCTCGCCATAGTGTTCGCGATAATTGCGTGCAAACACACTCATCGGGCGGAACGGTATGTGAGCCAGTTTTCCGAATGGCAGATAAATCAAGGTCACAATCACTGCGAATTGATGTGTGACGGATATAACCGGGTGCCCAAAGCCCCCTAAGAACATGTTGCTTGCAGTTAACATCAAGCCTGTCACACTGATAAACAGTAGCAGGTATAAAGGTAAAAAGTCGTAGACAAAGGATTGTTCAGCCCGTGCTTGCATGTTCTTGAATCTGCGATACAATGCCATGACTGCTCCACCGATGACCATAAAAGCAGTAATGTTCAACGCGTTGTAAAAGAGAAAAGCAATCCAGCCATCTGCTTGTACTGTCAGAATATCCACACCCATGAACACGACCTGATAGTAGCCGTTGTCCGTCATCGTGAAATACATCCAGCCAAAAACTAACGGAAAGGTGACAAACGCGGCCAAGATGCATCCCCATCCCAGCAAAATGTGCTGAGTCCAGCGGTACCATCCCCGATTCCAAATAAAGCGATAGATGGCCAGATGATCTACCGTTGTATTCGCCGTGCTTTTACGAAAGAGAAGTCGTAACCCCTTTTTCAAAATGACATTCGTTGGCGGGCGATCTGCCCACGCAGAAAATCGGTATAGGAAGCCACCAATAAAGACAAGAGTCCCCACCATATAGCCGTAAAGCGCCAGATCAATATGAGTGAAAAAACGTGTTCCCACGTAACTTAGGACGAACAAGCAAGCAATGATGATAAAAGCACGCTTCGCCACCTTGGAAGCAAATAGATAGTTCATACAACACCCTCCCTGCTGCTGCTCATTTTTTCCTTTCGCTTGAGGTCATTGTAGCAATGACTCGTAACCCAGGTTGTGATTTACCTCACACCCCTGCCACAATCAGGACGATTTCCTCTTCCCAAACCATCAATTTCGGATGATATAATGAGTTACCTTTGTATCCTTGCTGTAGGAGGGACCACATGACCGGAAATGGCACAACGTTTGTACAGCAGATTTCTTCCGATTTTGTGAATAGCCTTGAAACGTTTTCTGTTAGGAAAAATTTCGTTCCCGGAGCCGTTCTATTTTTGGATGGTGAAAGAGCCGATCAGCTATTCTTAATTTCGTCGGGCCAAATTAAGCTCACAAAAAACACGAACGATGGAAAAGAACTGACGCTGCAAGTATTTGGTGCAGGAGAGCTAGTCGGCGTCTCCGGGCTCTTCGAACAGGAATTGACGTACACCTCCACAGGCACCATGTTGATGGAGGGTGAGATATGGATCATCCCGCGACAAGGGTTGGAAAAAATGCTCATCAAAAACGGTCAATTTTGCGTAGACTTCCTGCGTTGGATGGGATTGATGAACAGACGGATGCAGTCTAAATTTCGGGATTTGCTACTCAATGGCAAAATCGGCGCCTTGTATTCAACGCTAATCCGCATGAGTAACACGTACGGCAAGCCACACCCCGAAGGAATCCTCATCGACCTTTCCCTTACCAATCGTGATTTGGCACAATTCATTGGCCTGACACGAGAAAGTGTCAACCGGATGCTTTCCGATCTGAAAAAACAGGACACCATTGATCTGCTTCCTCAGGGGTTTATCTTGATTAAAGACCTTGCCTATTTAAAAGAAGCCATTTTTTGTGATGACTGCCCTCCTGATATTTGCCAAATGTGAGCAAACTCTACATACATATCTACACGAAAAAAGTCCTGGACTTGTCCGTCCAAGACTTTTTTTCATAAGTGATTCAAGCTTCTTTATCCATGTCTTTGCTCCGCAAGCTCGCTGAACATGCCCGCATAGTACTCAACATCTCCTGCATCGTCCAGAATCGCGCTGATCGTTAACCATTGGAGATACTGATCCCCATTCTTCCGGCGATTCCAGATCTCTCCTTGCCAATAGCCATTCTTCTTGATCGAGTCCCACATCTTTTGATAGAAGTCGGCACCCTGTCTGCCTGATTTTAAAATATTGGGTGACTTGCCAATCACCTCATTCATCTCATAACCGGTCACTTTCGTAAAAGCATAGTTCGCACTTTTTATGACTCCGTGTGTATCGGTAATCAGTATCGCCTCTCCCGTCTTTTCCATAATGGTGGCGGCGAGCTGCAGCTTTTCTTGATAAAACATCCACATCACCAAGACCAAGCTTGCCAGTGCAAACTGCGATAAAGCCATGAAACCGATCGCGTAATGCCCCGTCAGATTAAACAGCAGCGTTAAGATCAACGGCGGGAAAAATCCTCCTAATCCCCCCATGGCAGATACGATCCCATTTACAATCCCCGCTTGTCGTGAGAAATACATCGGCACTAATTTGAACACAGCACCGTTACCAATTCCGGCACATATCGCTACCAACAAGCACCCTACCGTATACATTAAAATCGATGGCGAAAACGATAAGACAATACCAGACAAGGCGAGCCCGGCAAACACAATCATCAATGCCTTGAAGGGGTTCCACCTATCACCTAGCCATCCTCCCAATGGTCTCGCCAGTGTCGCCAAAAGAATGAACCCTGCAGTTCTCATACCTGCATCTACTTTATCCAATTGGAAATGGCTCACTAAAAAATTCGGGAGATACACGGTGAAAGCGACGAAGCAACCAAATGTAATAAAGTAGAACAAACTGATTAACCATAGCTTTTCGTTTTTGTAGACACTCTTGATCTGCTGACCAAGAGGCGTCACTACCTTCGGTTCATTTTTATCCCCCATCAAGAAGGTAAGTACAGCGAATCCCGCAAGCAATAATAGAAACATCTGTACAGTACTTGCCCATCCAAACGATTTAGCCAGAACTGGCGCTGCAAAAGTGGTTATCGCTGTACCAATATTCCCCATACCGTAGATTCCGTTTATAGAACCATGCTTCTCTTTCGGATAGTATTTAGGGAGAGACGTGACACCAACGGAAAACACCGCTCCACCTATCCCCAAAAATAGCCCGCCGATTAACAAATCTGTATAAGTGGTCGCCTGGCTAATATAAAAAACAGGAGCCAGCAGCAAGAGAAAGCTTATGCTAAATAATATTCTCGCGCCAAATCGGTTACTCCAATATCCTACGGGGATTCTCAGCAACGATCCAAGCAAGACTGGAATCGCTGTCACCCACGCCACCTCGCTTGCACTCATGGGTACGGTTTCTTTGATAAAAGGCATGAGCGATGACAGAATGACCCATACCATGAAACCGACCGTAAGACTTAACGTCTGTAACGGCAACTGCCATTTTCGTACCATAACAACACCCCTCAACTTGGGAATCTTCTTCATCCACTATGATAAGAGGCAATGTTTTTTCCCGTTGTGATTTTAATCACAGCCTCCTTCCAGGCAATCCGCTTATAATCAAAGCGAAATCTTGAATCGAAGGAGTGGATTATACATGTTTTGTTATCAATGTGAACAGACTCCATCAGGTGGTTGTAAGGTCATCGGCGTTTGTGGAAAGAATGAAGATCTTGCGAGTATTCAGGATACCATTATTTTTGCTTTAAAAGGAATTGCCGCTTATGCAACACATGCTCGTCAACTAGGCTATATCGATCCTGAAGTAGATGGGATTACACAGGAAGCTCTCTATTTTACATTGACGAATGTGAATTTTAACTTGGATGAACATTTGCAAATGGCCATGAAAGTAGGCAAAGCCGCCATCAAAGTCATGGAGCTTTTGGATCGGGCTCATACGGATCATTTCGGAGTCCCGCAGCCAATCACAGTCTCGCAAAATAAAATAGAAGGAAAGTGTGTCATTGTTACGGGGCACAATCTGTTTGCTCTCGAAGAGCTGTTAAAACAGACAGAAGGTAAAGGAATCAATGTGTATACGCATTCCGAAATGCTGCCTGCACATGGCTATCCCGAACTGAAGAAATATCCTCATTTGAAAGGTAACATCGGGAAAGCATGGTACGATCAACGTCAATTGTTCGAGAAATTTCCAGGTGCCATACTCGCTACAACAAACTGTGTGATGCCCATTCGAGGCAGCTACGCCGATCGTTTCTTTTCGTATGATATAACCGGATTGGAGAACGTGACGAAAATTGTAGATAACGATTTTGCGCCACTCATTGAAAAAGCATTGTCTCTTCCTGAGGCTTCCATCGAATCGGAACTGACATTGACGACCGGGTATCATCACAAAACGGTCCTCGGCATCGCCCCTGAAATCATTCAGGCAGTCAAGGAAGGAAAGATCAAACGCTTCTTCGTCATCGCTGGTTGTGACGCTCCTGGCAAGGGAGGCGAGTATTATCGTGAATTGGCTACGTCCTTACCGCCAGAAGCAGTCATTCTTACTACCTCCTGCGGAAAATTCCGTTTTAACGATGTAGATTTCGGCATCGTGCCAGGTACCGACATCCCAAGGTATATCGATTTGGGACAGTGCAATAACTCGGTTTCTACCATTACGATTGCAGCTGCATTAGCCGATGCCTTCGAATGTGAAGTGAACGAGCTGCCGGTAAGTATCGTTCTTTCCTGGTTTGAACAAAAAGCGGTTGCCATCCTGCTCGGTCTGTTTAGCCTGGGGATACAAGATATACGGATTGGCCCAAAATTGCCTGAGTTCATTCAGCCCGGTGTTCTGCAAGTACTACAAGACTTGTTCCATATCCAATTGATTGGTGATGCCCAAGAAGATATGAATCAAATGCTGGGAATCACTCAGTAGGCAAAATAGAAAAAACGGCTGGCAGAAGGTTAGTTGTAAGACTAACCACTGACAGCCGTTTTTTTCATTCGCGATTGCTCATTTGCTTTCTTCACGTTTTAAAAAACTGATCCATTTTCCTGTGTGTGCGTCGACAAATCCTTTATCTCCGCTGAGGCGGTAAACAAGCCGCGGTTTTGGTTCCTCTACCTCGTTAAAGTCTTTATCCGGTAGCAAGTAGTAGAGTTCGAGCGATTTTTTTGCGGCTTGCTCCGTTTTTTTCGCAAAGGCGAGGTCTACTCTCTGCATGTTATTGTCGAGAATAACGGGCGAGGGAAGCTCGTCATCCCCTATATTACTGTTGCCTGAGTACGGGTTGACAGATACTTCAAATCTTGCGTTCTTAATCAAAAGACCATTTTTCAACCATCCAAAATGCACTTTATAGTCCCGCCAATTCGTCTCCTTCCCCCTCAGACCTCCATCATACGGCTGTGGATCAAGCATATAAATATCTGCCAACTGATCACGGAGCGTCGTTTGCAGGAGATGGATTGCGCTTGCCTCCGCTTGCTCACGGGTAAAACCTCCGTCTTTCTGACTCCCCGCCTTTGGAGCTGAAGCAGAGGGCATTTCCTTCAAAATCTTGATCGGTTGCTTTGGTTTCGCCACCGCCCCTTTGCCATCGATCATCACGCCTGAGATCGCATCTACCATTTGCGGATCGGTTGGTAGGTAATCGTAGACCAACATGTATTTCTCCTCATGATCTCCACTAGAAAAACTCTTATAATACATGGTTGGCTCCGTTTTTTGTTCCAACAGCTCGCGCGCTTCCTTTTCCGATATGATTTGGCTTGCGTCAGGCAACTCCCCCTCATACCATAATCGATTGAATCGCAGAACCTTTCCGTCTCCTCGCATGGTTACAGTGATCCCATTGTCCTTAAAAGGAATACCATTCTCTACTCTCTGAAATTTAAAATAGTACGTTTCCGAATTGTTGCTCTCGAAATCGCCTTCTTCTAGCAATGTTAGCTTCGCTCGTTCCTCTAGAGGAATGACTTTTGTGAGAAACTTCATTACTCCCTCAAGAGCGATTTGCTTTCTATTCGCTGTAGCAGGGCCAGGGGCTTCGCTGTGCTCGCCATGGTATTGATATCTCAACAGATTCCCTGAGACAGGATGAATTACATACATGATACTTGATTGATCTGATTTATTCCAAATAAGGGACCACCCCGCATAGGGTATATAGTCTTCATACGGTTCGTAGTAGTTCCCATAGCCATACTCATAACCTTCGGGGATAGTCACCCATTTCTTGGCGTATTCAATAGCCTCTTGTTCTGAAAGAATCTTTTCTGATTTTTGTTCAGCTGCCTGTACCAGTGTACTCTCATCTGCAATATTGCCTAGTACGAGTAAGGATAAAAGCAAGAGAATCGACAATCGTTTCCAAAATCCTTTTGTACTCCTTTGCTTCATACACATGTTCCTCCTCTATCTATTCCCATTGATTTCATCGGATCATTGCGGATTTGATCACATTCATGTTTTTCCATTCTTTGTTAACTCTATATCAATATACATATTTTGCAAAAGATAAAGAAGCAGATTTACATCGGCTATTGCAAATCATCTGTTATGAGGACTTATTCTAAGCAGAATTCCTTTCATTTGAAACGAAAAAAGAGACGGTTTCCCGCCTCTTTTTCCTCGACCTTGCCTTGTTATTTCTACCATTCTGTTTCCGTTTTGTGTTCAATGACGCGTAGGACTTTTCGCTCAACTGCTTTCATCATTTGTTTCAGTAAATCATCGCTGATTGTTACTTTATTTTTTCCATCTTGAAGTTGTCTTTCAGCCTGTGTTTTTGCGATCACATCAATTACTTGTTGTTTCGAGATATTTTTAGATGCTGCAACCTCTACAACAGATTTCCCTTTTGCTATTTCTTCTTTTAACTCTGTCGGGCTCATTTTTAGTAAAGAAAACAGTTTTTCATCGTTTAAGAAGTTATCAGCAGTATAATCAGGTTTACCATCTCTAGAAAAATAACCTTCTACTTCCTTGTTTGATGGTGCAGGAGCTACCGGAGAAAGACTAATGGTATTACCTTGAACAAATGCTTGGTAACCCCCTCCTTCAAATCCTTCTGATCCCTTCTTGGTGTAATTCAAGATAAATGTTTTTTGATCTGGATTGTCCATTTGCTCCATGGCAACCTCGTAATCTTTGATGTTGCCATACAATTTATCAATGAGCTGATCTACCTTTGCCTGGATTTCCTGATCCGGTAAAGTAATGAGCGCCTTCTCCTTAGGCTCCCAATTCTCTTGAGTCAGGTCTTGAATCTCACCCGTAATACCGTTTGTATGAAGAGTAAGCTTTTTGCCAGTTCCTCCTTTTTCCTGCAGGACGATGCTTAGTTGGACCTTTTTGGTTGAATCACTGGAGTCTCCAAGGTAGCTCGCATCGATAATCTCAAACGATTTTGCTTCGGGAATTGCGCTGTACAACTTTTCAAGTGCTGCCTTGCCAACCTCATCAAGCTTGACTTGTTCAGAAGTCATTGGTGCTCGAGTAAGCATGTCAATCACCACAGGGGCCGCAAATGCAGCGGTTGGAATCAAAATCGCAGCAGCAACTAATCCACCAATTAAACGTTTTTTCATCGTTATTTCGCTCCTTTTTCGTTGCAAATAGTGAGAATAGGATTGTTCTATACGTTTGGAAATGGCCGGCGGGCACTCCATCGTTTCTGCCTCTTCGTGCAGATGTTCACGGATTTTATGTTCAATAGTCATTGATCTTTTCCATCCTTTCCAGGGGGAGATTCCCGAAGTCTTTTCTAAGCGCCTGGAGGCCAGCATGATATCTGGACTTGACTGTACCCAACGGAATATCCAGCAACGTCGCAATTTCCTCAAGAGTATAGTCGTGATAAAAGCGGAAGATAATCACTGTCCGCTGTTTGTCGGTCAGTTTTCGTATGGACTGGGATATCAGTTGGTTCCTCCCATCCATCAACGCAGTATGTTCATCCCAATAAGACTCTTCCCGGGAGAAGGAACGGATCCGCTCAAAAATGCGGAATCTCCTCCAGCTCTTGACCCGAAATCTCTGCACTTGACGGATTACCAGGCCATGCAGCCAGAACTGGAAAGGACGGTTCGTATCGTAATTAGCAAGTGAGGTCCACATTTGCATATAGATTTCATTCATAACATCTTCCCGATCCTGCTTTTGATCCACCAGAAAGGAGACGGTCCGGTATACGTCCTGAAAGGTAGCATCATACATCGTATGAAATGCCTGTTCATCACCCTCTTTCATTTTTATAAGTAATTGATACATCTCTTCATTTTCCATTCAGAGGGCCCTCCTGAGTAAGCTTACACACTATATTGTCTCTCTTTCGGAAAAAGGTTCGGTCCTCTTCTTATTTTTTTTGCAAAAGGTGAGTATCCTAGGATCTCTGTGCGTGCTCGTACTGCTACATCTCACCCCACCACAGTCAGAACTGCTCATGTTTTGGAGGTTGATAACCTATTTATGTCGAAATCTAAAATGACAATAATCACTAAGTAAAGCCACAAAGTCAGTTCGAAGAATAAAGAGTGGGAGCATGTAAAATGAATGTAAAAGAAAAGCTAATATTCATAAAAGAAAATGGCTACCAAACACCATCCGATACATTTCAATTCGTAGTAGAAATGATGAATGAAATTGGTTCTTTGGATGCCACATTACGTGATGACCTCATTTATACAACCTTATCACATTGGATTCCTGGTAATTCTCTAACTGCAAATGAACTAGAACAACTGATACCAATCATTCTAGATAAAAACCATTTGCTTTTTAAGCTTGGTGAAACAAATACAGACTCTGTCTTTACCCGCTCTTTCTCTATGCTAGTCATCCCCCTACTCCTCATGCGGCATAGAGAATCACCCTTTCTCTCCAGAGAGAACATCCATGCGATAAAAGAGAAAGTATTTTTCAACGTACGTGAAGAGCGAGATTACCGAGGATATGATGAAGAAAAAGGTTGGGCTCATGCCATAGCCCATGCAGCGGATGCATTAGATGATTTAGCTCAATGTTCCGAGTTGGATAAAAGTGACCTCATCACCATCCTCGATTTGGTTTACGAAAAGATGACCATAACCGATCGAATTTACTCCGATGGGGAAGATGAGAGAATGGTAACAGCCATTGTTAGTATTCTGAATAGAAAAATGCTTAGCCAGAGTTATGTAGAGCAATGGATTCAAAGTTTTGGAGATGTAGATAAGAGTTCCGAATTTCTGCCTGCCTTTAAACAAAAAATCAATAGAAAGAATTTTTTGAAGAGCTTGTACTTTCGTTTGAAATTTTACAAAGGAGATGCCGATCTCTGCCCAACCATCGAGCAGACATTATATAAAATAGAAAAAGTATACTATTCCTGATAGAGGAATGAAACGAATACAAAAACAAAAAAGAGGCGGTTCTCCCGCCTCTTCTTCACCATTTCCTCATCAAATATACTAATCATTTAATCCCTTTCCATCGAGAATTTGCTGCATGCATTTTTCAACCCTTGATTCTCGCGTTTTGGCTTGTTTGGGTGCTGAAAAATGAAGAATGTAGGCTCTTTGCCGTCCCGGAGTCAATGCTTCAAAAGCAGTTTTCAAGGTAGGGATTTCATCCATTTTCATTTGCAATTCTTCAGGAATGATGTATTCTTCATGCTTTTTCAGGCTCACTTCCAAGCCAGCTTTTTCAACTTCAATGGCTTCCTGAACATAGGCCTTCAAAATAGCTTCCATTTCCATGATTTCGTCCACATTGGTGAACCGGATTTGGCGCGCGGCCTGTACATTCTCCGTTTGTTGAATGAGAATCCCATTTGGATCTTTTAACAAGGCACCTTTTTGAAACAGTAGCGCACAATATTCTTTAAATCCATGTATTAAAACAATGTTTTTTTTCTCAAACGTGTAACAAGGATGCATCCACTTAAAATCTTCAGTCAGCTCACAGTCAAGGACAATACTTCTCAACTTCTCGTATTCAGCCTTCCACGTTTTCGCCTTGCTTAAAAATTCATCAACCTTAGGATTCGTTTTACTTGTTGTCATCAAGGAACACCTCTCATCTAGTTGGTGTCATGTCAATTTTTAGTTTTGACATTATGGTATTTGTATTATTCTATCATCATGTATTCAGGTTCCTTCTTTTAAAGAATAAGCTCTATCAGATTGAGAGGTGATTGATTTGGATATCGATTTCTATAGGAAATGGGCTTGCCAAAAAATGATCGAATCGTCACAAAGCAATATGTGGGAAGGACATTGGGCGTGTGCAGTTATCGCCTTGACTGAACTCTTGGAAGAAAAACTTGTACCTGCCAAGTTAGAAGGGTTGATTCGTAAAAATCTTGATAAAATTGTGGAAGAACATGCAAACGAACAGCAGTATCGGGCAAACAACGAATACGAGGACTTTCCTGCTCAAATGATGAGACTGCTTGTCCAAAAGAACCAAACATGCCATGCGCTTGGTCATGACGTGATTTACACGTTCTATTTGCTGAGCATGCTCTCTCGTTCCGCTATTCCGGCAACTGCCGAATTGTTTGATGCCATGGGGAAAATTGTTGGTAGTTTCCAAGCATCAGGTCCTGGTTTTGTTACTGTGAATGGAGAGAATATCGTCATTGATCCTGACGGCGTACCTTATACTGGTGTAAGATTGCAGCTGACTCCGGAGACTGTGCTTGACTTACTCCATAACTTTCAGAGACCGGTGCAAATGGAGAAAGGCGATATGCAGTTGGGGCATATCCTTACGCATGGTCACGCCATTGTAGAAATGAAACAAGCTTATCGCCATGATGTACACGACAATCTCGATCCGGCCTTTTACGCAAGAATCAACCTCTTGGCTTATGCAAATACACTCGAGGAAAATCGGGTTGAATCTGAGTCGGCAGTTACGGCAAACGAGTTGAATCCATTAGAACCTTCTTACTGGGAACAGGCGTTAGCTGAAAGCAGACATGGCCATTTTTATAAATACGCGTACAGTTATCTGAGACTTTACCGTATGGCAGGGTGCAGTCCACCCGATTTTCGATTGTTTCAACGTATTCTGTGAATGACTTGTTCCGAGGAGTCATTCCTGTAAAAGGCTCCCATTACATGATTGCAACGGGTTTTGTCCAAAAGCATGAAGCTAAAGGACAAGAACCCGTTTTTTTTAGCCTACCTACTTACATAGTTGCCAATCCATGGGAAACAAAGAAATGGACTCATTTTTTTGTAGCTGTGGGAAAACTAACGAGAAATGTCAGATAGGGGAATACACATGATCTCAGAATTCAAGCGATTTTTACTCGGTAGACCTATGAAATCAAGTGAACTTGCCGAAGAAAAGTTAAATAAAGTAAAGGCTTTGGCGGTTCTTTCATCTGATGCTCTTTCTTCTGTCGCTTACGGTACAGAACAGATTCTTCTCGTGTTAATTACTTTGGGTGCAGTAGCGATGTGGTACTCTATCCCCATCTCCATTGCGGTTGTTGGTCTTTTAACCATACTCATTTTGTCTTACCGTCAAACCATCTTTGCTTATACAACAGGTGGTGGAGCATACATTGTCGCAAAGGACAATTTAGGAACTACTACTGGACTGGTTGCAGGTGGCTCTTTGCTCGTGGACTACATTCTAACGGTTGCTGTTAGTACGTCTGCTTCTACAGACGCTATTACCTCGGCATTTCCAGTGCTACATGAACATCGCGTTCTACTTGCCTTGTTCATGATTGCAATCGTTACGATATTAAATTTACGTGGAATAACAGAATCGGCAACGATTTTAATGTACCCTGTTTATTTGTTTGTTGTCGCTATCCTCGTCTTAATTATTGGCGGCGGTTTTCAATGGTTGGCTGGAAATGTTCAAGCCCATCCCCCAGAATATGGGACAGTTGTTCCGGGAATAACTTTATTCCTGCTATTGAGAGCGTTTAGTTCAGGGTGTTCGGCATTAACAGGGGTAGAAGCCGTATCCAATGCAATTCCCAACTTCAGGGACCCAGCACCGAAAAATGCAGCATTAACGCTTATCATAATGGGGCTTATCCTCGGTGTTATGTTCATGGGCATTAGCCTGTTGGCTTATTTGTTTGGTATTTCACCGAATCCAAAGGAAACGGTGGTATCTCAAATTGCTTCTGCTGTTTTTGGACGAGGAATCGTGTATTACTCGATTCAGGCTGTTACAGCCCTTATTTTATTCCTGGCTGCTAATACTGCTTTTGCAGCCTTTCCTTTACTCGCCTTTATGTTAGCCAAAGACAGATTTATGCCAAACATGTTCATGGTTCGGGGAGATCGTCTTGGGTTTTCAAACGGAATTATTTTCTTGGCTATTCTTTCAGCACTATTAGTGATTGCTTTTAAAGGAGAAACGGAAAACTTAATCCCTTTATATGCCCTTGGGGTTTTTATCCCGTTTACCTTGTCTCAAGCCGGAATGATGAAACGCTGGATTTCCAAAAAGCCCCCAGGGTGGCTACTACCTTTTGTTATCAATACGTTAGGAATGCTAACGACCCTTACCATTTGCCTCATCTTTTTGATTACAAAACTCTCTCAGGTTTGGCCGATTTTTATTTTCCTTCCTATCGTCATTTTCATCTTTAGGAAGATCAATCAGCATTATAGAGATTTAGCAAATGAGTTACGACTTGATATGGAAACAGACAAACCCGAACCCAAAGGGAGTGTAATCGTTATTCCTGTGGCAGGGATTTCGCAGGTGGTGAAAAACACCATTAGTTATGCGCAATCATTGTCAGATGATATTATCGCTGTCTACGTCGGGTTCAGTGATGAAGACATGAAGAAAATGGAAGAAAAATGGGATCTCTGGAATCCCGGAGTACGTTTGATTGTCCTGCGTTCACATTATCGCAGTATCATAAGACCTTTGTTTAAGTTTATTGACACCGTTGAGTGGAAAAAGGCAGAAACGGATCATGTTACTGTCATGATTCCGCAGTTTATTACCAAGCGTTGGTGGCATAACTTACTTCATAACCAGACAAGTTTATTGATCCGCGCGTATTTATTTGCCCGCCAAGATGTAAAAATCGCTACGGTTCCATATCGCTTAAAGAAATGAAGCTTTATCCATTAAACCATAAACAACTAAGAAAACCCGTCCCTTGTAAGGAGACGGGTTCATTTTTGATTTCCTTGATCATCATGACTACGATTTAAATCCAGTATGAGCCTAAAATTAGATTGAAAGACTACCCAATCATACACTTTTTTTACTCGAATGATTTCTGGCTGAATACTGTTAGAGACTCCAGAAGTGACGGTAACCACAAAGCTACAAGAGGCCATATTTCCTGACTGATCTCTGGCTGTGCAGGTGAGCATCGTCATTCCTACAGGAAAGTCCATGGTAAAGGTTGCAACTGCAATTGGGGCAGGAGGAGAAAAGGACCGTGTGATCCCATGACAGGTAATAGAGGTTACCCCACAAGTATCAGTGGCAGTGACTTCATAGGTAACAGTAGCGGACGTTTGCCCAGGTAAAACAGGGACTGTGATATCCTCAGGGCAATTGATGGTTGGAGGCTCGTCAATAACCGTGATAGTAAATGAACATACTTCCGTATTCCCAAATATATCTTGTGCCGTACAGGTGACAACAGTGTCTCCCACTGGAAAAAGGGAGCCAGAAGGCGGAGAACAGGTAACAGTGACTCCGGGGCAGGTGGCAACAGGTGTTGGATAGTTTACGATAGGGCAGGGTACAACCATGTCAGGCGGGCAGGTTGGTGGCTGAACGCAGCCATTTAGCAAAACAGAAACATTGCTCGAATCCTCGTTTGCAGTAGCAATGTCAACTCTTCCGTCTCCGTTAAAATCAGCTACTGTAATGCTGAAAGGACCTGCTCCTGTAGGGAACTGAAAGGGAGTCGAGAAGCCTCCTGACCCGTTGTTTATGAGTACAGAAACGTTATCGGAACCCGCATTTGGGGTAGCCAAATCAATGACTCCATCACAATTAAAGTCAGCCGCTGTTATATCAAAAGGAAATGCATTAGCGCCCAAGGTAAAGGGACTTCCTGCTGCTTCTGTAAAAGAACCGAATCCATCGTTTAGAAAGACGGTTACATTACTCGTAGCAATATTCCCGACAGCAATATCGATAGACCCATCACCATTTAAATCAGCAGCTACAAGGCTAATGGGGGATGATCCCCCTGGAAGTACAGAGAAACTCACTCCAGGAGTTTGGAACGTACCGTTCCCATTCCCACTAAATATAGTTATATCATTCGTGTCTCGATTGGCAGTGGCCAGATCAAGTCTCCCATCTCCATTAAAGTCAGCCGCTACAATATCAAAAGGGGCCAAACCAGGATTAGTGTCAAATGGACTCCCTGGCGCCATGGTAAATACACCTGATCCATTATTCAACAAGACAGTAATGAAACTAGTTCCTGTAATTTGGCCTACATTTGCTATAGCTAAGTCCACACCGTTTACACCATCAAAGTCACCTGTAGCAATTGCAAAAGATTGCGAAACAGCAGGAAACACACCTGTACTATAAGCTACAGGTGCAGCAAAAGTGCCATCCCCGTTATTCAAAAGGATAAAAACTCGGTCATTGGGAGTTTGATCCGTTACAGCCAAATCAATGAAGCCATCTCCATTAAAATCTGCTGCTGCAATTTGCCCTAATAAAGACCCAGGGAACAAAGTATTGAACGGTATCGTTTGCGATACGGAAAACACGCCGGACCCATTGTTGACAAGAATAGAAACATCGTTGGACCCAATATCCACTACAGCCAGGTCTATTAAACCGTCTCCATTAAAATCTGCAGAAGTAATGCTGGAAGGAGATGTTCCTCCCGTATTATATTCGACTAAGGGTTGAAAAAATGGGCAGGCCAATTTGGATTCACCCTTTCTTACAGGAATACAGGCAGCCATTCCCTGATCGAAATGCTTCACGCCAAACACCAATAAAGGCTAAAAAATGCACGTGGTGCATACTATGCAAATGCCCTTGATCATGATATTGCTGTTGAGGCATGAATGTGAATTTAATAAAACAAATGAAGAGGCGGTTTCCCGCCCCTCTAACTTGTATGATCAATCCCAAGCAAACCTTTGCTCTTTCTGCGAGTCACCGTACATTTACTAATGTAACTACAGCAGTGTTGCCCAGACTAATAGCTGAGCAACAGGGGCTTGACCAATATTTTAACTTAAAGGAATGTCCAGACTACCAGAATTTCCATTTAGTCCCACCCATGAATTCACCGTTTTTTTCAAATTATTCAGGATAACATATTCAACTTTCCAGTCTGACTTATGGCCATTATCATCTTGAATTAAAGTAACTGATCTAATTTCTCCAACGTCTTTTCCTGAAATGTAAAACGTTTCAAGATCACCTCGCTCAAAGCTACCATTAATCTCTCTTGTGAAAGAATCTTTTGAACCTCTTATCGTGACTTTAATATTAGCGTCAGTGCCTGAATCTTGATCATCAGATGTCTTAATTTCCAAAGTATAATTTTTCAGAGCTTGTGTGCTAGCATTTTGGGGAGCAGCAAATGAAGAAATAGGAGCTACAGATACAAGAATAGCGATAGCAGTAAATAAGGAAGCTATTTTTTTCAACGGTAAAACCTCCATATTTTGGTATTTTTTACAATATATAAATTATCACATATATAATTAATTGTAAATATTTCCAATATATATTTTTTTCATGTCTGCCTTACTACTTCTTTGGACTCCTGACTCCTCTTCCAGGGTCATCCGTTTCCTCAATAAAGCAAGACTGTCGGTAAAAAGATAAAATCATATCTTTAATTCTGAAGTCTATAGCTTGAAAATTAATATGATGACGCATTGTTTGTTATAAAAATGATCAGTGGCCATGAAAAAGAATTTTTTTTCCTCTCGAAAAGACTATGTAGCTTTGAGCAAGATTCAATCCTTTGAAGTGATGGAATATACAAACAAGATAAGGCACCTCCCTAAAAATAAGGAAAGTGCCTCTCCACTTTTTTTCAATCAATCCCAAGCAAACCTCTGCTCTTTCCAGGGATCGCCGTACATATACTTGTGTAACCATTAAACAGGTAAAAAAATGCCCTCCTCGGTCAGCCGTTGCTTCTATCCGTCGGTGTTATCGAGTTTAGCAGTCTACGAAAAATGTTTAAAGTTTCAAAAATAGCGGAAAACAACAAGCATATCGTATTTTCATAAGAAAGGTGAGAGCGGATGTTCTTTCGAAATTTGAAGTTGTATTACAAAATCTTTACGCTTATTGTCCTAGCATTAATGATGTTGATCGCAGTCGGAGGGGTTGGGTACATTTCCACAAGAGATGTGGCCGAAAGCTCGGAAACGTTGTATAACGAAAACTTTTATGCTGTCGAGTCGATCAGCAAGATCCGCACCAATATGCAGACCAATGCCTCTTATTTTATGGAACTAATGGTTACCACAGACCAGAAAAGGAATAAAGAATTAATAGACAATATTGAACAAGTGAAAAATGATAATGCAAAAGTAATAGCCGATCTGGACAACATCGCTTTCGATCAGAAGAAAAGCGAGCTGTTCAAGAAATTCAAGGGATTGTATGACACTTACGTTACTGAACGAAATAAAACAATAGAACTTGCTACAACCAACAGGAACGCGGAAGCCTATCAGTATTACCTAACAAAAGTCTACGCTGTGCAGCAAGAGACCTTCGATGTGATGAAGGAATTCTCGGACTACATGAGCGATGATACAAGGAAGGTCAATGCAGAAAACAAGCAAAATGCCGAAACTGAAGCTACTTTCATGCTTGTTGCTGTCATCGTGTTTGTTATTCTACTAGCGGTAATTGGTGTTGTTATTAGCAATATGATTACAAAACCGGTAAAAAAAATACAGGAACTGATGAGCCGGGCCCAAGCTGGCGACCTTACCGTATTCGGAGAATATCAATCCAGGGACGAAATTGGGACACTTACCAAAGATTTTAATCAAATGATCGCTGGACTGCGTACCGTTGTCAGCAAAATTAACGACAATGCCCTTTCCTTAGCAGGGAGCTCGGAAGAGTTGGCAGCTAGCGCGGAACAAACAGCGGAAGCCACTACTGTCGTTACAACTGCGATTCAGGAAGTAGCCAATGGCGCGGAGCAACAGCTTCACGGGTCAGAGGAGAGTGCGCGATCCGTGGAAGAAATGGCAGTAGGCATCCAAAAAATTGCAGAATCAGCCTATACGGTGTCTGTCTCCTCCACAGAGGCTTCGGAGGAAGCGATACAAGGGAATACTTCGATTCGAGAAGCTGTCGAGCAGATGGACTCAATCAAGGAGGCTGTAGATACCTCAACCAATGTCATAAAATTCTTGGGTGAACGCTCTGAAGAGATTGTCAAAATCGTAGATGTGATTACCGGCATCGCCTCGCAGACCAATTTATTGGCGTTAAACGCAGCGATTGAAGCTGCCAGAGCGGGAGAGAATGGAAGAGGTTTTGCTGTTGTGGCTGATGAAGTAAGAAAGCTTGCTGAACAATCGGAGGAATCAGCAAAACAGATTGCACACTTGGTTCACGAGATTCAAAACAATACGAACCATGCCGTAGGCACGATGAGTAAAGTAAACCAAAATGTTCAATCTGGGATCAGCGTCGTCCACGAGGCAGGTGAATCATTCCAGAAAATAGTAAACAAAATCCAGGACGTCACCGATCAAATTCAAGAGGTATCAGCTTTGGCAGAAGAGATGTCAGCCAGTTCCGAAGAGATTTCTGCTACTGTTTCTGAGTTTGAGCGGATTTCCAAAGAAACAGCTGGGAACTCACAGTTGGTTGCCGCTTCCTCTGAGGAGCAGTTGGCTACAATGGAGGAAATTTCAGCTTCAACCCAATCTCTAAATATATTGGCACAGGAGCTTCAGGAAATTACAGGTACATTTAAGTTAGCATAGCATAACGATATGAATGGAAATCCTCGCATCTGCACAGATAGCGAGGATTTTTCGATGCTGATCTATTTTTGATCTCACTCGTTTTTTTAAGACAAATTGTCAAGCCACGTGCGAAAAAGCTTACATAATGGCAAGGTAGTGACCTGTATCAGCGGGACGTCACTCGCCTTGCTTTCCCCATATCTTCATTTTAGAAGGTGGTGCAAATTAAGCTAACAAATCAAGAAGTCATCGATATGGCACGTACTATGAAAGAAAACTGGGGTCATCTTGAACTCGAACACAAAAAACTTATTATGCATACCCTGTTTTCTGAAATAGTCATAAACTCATATGGTGAAGCCGTAGATAGACCAGGACGACGAGTAGCTTGTGAAATTAAATCCTTTAAAACAAAAAAGAGGCGGATCATCACCGCCTCTTTTCTCAAATCAATCCCAAGCAAACCTCTGCTCTTTCCAAGGATCGCCATACATATTGTACCCATTCTTCTCCCAAAACCCTTGCTTATCTTTCTCCATAAACTCAATCCCACGCACCCACTTGGCGCTTTTCCAAAAGTAGAGATGCGGGACGACGAAGCGCAGCGGCCATCCGTGCTCAGGCGTCAAATCCTCGCCGTTATGTTTCGTGGCGAACAGATTGCCATTTGTCATGAAGTCGACCAGCGGAATATTCACAGTCCATCCGTGCTCAGCGTGCAGCATGACGTATTTCGCTTCCGGCTTCACCTTCACCAGCTTCAGAACTTCCTCCACGGGAATACCTTCCCATTCATTGTCCAGCTTGCTCCAGCCTGTCACGCAGTGAATATCGTTGGTCGTGCCGCCTTTTGGCAGAGCCATCATTTGTTCGTAGGCCAGTGTTACTTCTTCTTCGACGAGACCGAAAAGGCGAAAACTCCACTCCGTAGACAGATCTGTATATTCCGGAACCTCTCCATAGTGCAGGACAGGAAAGCCTGTCGTCTGTTTTTGATTCGGTGGAATGCGATCGCGCTTGGTATCTGCCGCTGGGTTGATAAACATGTTGTTTCCACTCCCTCGAATGTCAGTCTCTTATTTTCCAACCCGCAAAAGGGCGTGATCTACCTTGATGCACATGTCCTGCACAACCTCGATGCCTTGATCTGCAACCAGTTTAGCCGCGTCTTCGTTGGCAATGCCTTGTTGCATCCAGAACACTTTTGGCTTGTTCTGCATTTTCAATGCTTCCTCTGCAACAGGCATCATGTCTTCGCTGCGGCGGAACACATTGACGATGTCTACTGGCTGATCAATCTCAGTCAGGCTCCCCAATACTTTTTCACCCAAAACCGTTTCACCCGCGATGACAGGATTGACCGGGATGATCGTGTAGCCCGCGTTCTGCATGGCTTGCGATACCATATAGCTGGTACGGTCCGGCTTGTTGGACAGCCCCACTACTGCGATCGTTTTTGCATCCTCCAGCAGTTGACGACGTGCTTCGTTGCTTGGATTTTGAGCCATGTGAAAACACTCCTTTTTATTTTGAATTTGGAAGTTGAACTACCTCTTATTTACTACGACTGGAAACGAATTCAACGATGGTCCGCGTCATCGCTCCGGTACCGCCCGCTGGTTGCATGTCGCCAGCACTTGCTGTGTACGCCGTACCCGCGATGTCCAGATGTACCCACGGTGTGTCGCCAACGAATTCTTGCAGGAAAACACCACCGATGATACCGTGGCCATAACGTCCACCCGAGTTTTTCAAATCGGCAAAACGGCTCTTGTTCAGGCTGCGGTACTCATCGAAGGTAGGGAGCTGCCACAAACGCTCACCTGCCACATCTGCTGCTTTCATCAGTTCATCCAACAGTACTTTATCATTAGTCATGGCGCCAGAGCAGAAATGACCGAGCGCGACCACGATACCACCTGTCAAGGTAGCGGCATCTACCAAGCAAGACACACCTTGCTCTTTTGCATAAGTGATGCAATCAGCCAGTACGAGGCGACCTTCTGCGTCTGTCGTAATGATCTCTACCGTTTTGCCGCTCATGGTCGTGATGACATCCCCTGGACGGAATGCCGTTCCGGATGGCATATTTTCCACGGTACCGACGACAGCCAGTACGTTTACTTTTGGTTTAATCTGTCCCAGTGCCTCCAATGCGCCGATCATCGAAGCCGCTCCACCCATGTCCGACTTCATGTCTTCCATGCCTGCTACTGGCTTGATGGAAATTCCACCTGTATCAAATGTCACGCCTTTACCGATCAGGCCAATGACATCTTCCCACGTGTCTCTTCCTTGATATTTGACTGCCACGACGTAAGGCTCAAGCTCGCTGCCTTGTGCTACAGAAAGCACTCCGCCCATCCCCAGCTCTTCCAGCTTCGCTTTTTCCATTACTTCCACAGTCATACCATAGCGCTCTGCTACCCCTACCATCGCATCCTTCAAAGCGCGTGGAGTCAAGTAGTTAGCTGGTTCATTGACGAGCGTGCGCGCCAGATTCGTCCCGGATACGAGCGCCGAACCACGTGCAACACCTGCCTGTACCAATGAAGCATCGGCATCTGCTGACAAAATTTGCACCGTCGCAATTGGGTCAGACTCACGCTTTGCCTTTTGACGATAGCCCTCGTAATTGTATTCGGCAAGTCCAAAGGCTTCTGTCACTGCCTGCGCCAGACGATCAGCACTCAGATGCTCTGTTGTTGGCAAATCAATAACTACTGTTTTGCCGTTGCCTTTTCCCACAACCGTTTTGGCTGCACGTCCCCATGCATTTCGGGCTGCGACGAAATCAAATTTCCCTGGTTCACCCATCCCGACGATCAACAGTTTTTTCGCAGCTACGTTGCTCATTCCGTGAACAACCGTAATTTCCTTTGCCTCACCCGTAACTTCCTTGTCCTGCTGCAAACCACTCAGACTGCCTCCAAAAGCTTCGTCCAATTCCGGGTATACTTGCGAAATCTCCTCACCCTTCCACAGCGGAACAATCAGTTCATCACACGCAATATTCACAAGCTGTATGCGTTTTTCTACTGCTACTTTCATATACTCTTCCCTCTTTCTGTGTGGTAGGATACTATATGGGCACATTTGTTTAACATGATGTGTCGACATATAAGCGCAAGGGTGGAAACGTCATGGCTTTTGCCTCTGTGTAAGAAATGACATCCTTTTCCGGCAACAATTTCTCGCATTCATCTATGTAACGAAGAACTCTTGTTACGTCCAGTCCCCAATGAACTGGCTGGTAACGGGTCAAATACTTTCGTGCATTGCCTAACATCCAGCGAGCACCTTTTATATTGCCGTACTCTTGGTGATACAGTCCGACTGACAATTGCAGCAATCCTTGCAGAAACTTGTCTGACTTATCTTCCATCCAGATGTCTTCCAACAGATCGTGGCATTCGTAGTATTCTCCATCATTGAATTTTTCAATGAACTGCAAATACTGCTCGGGATACCCCATGGATGCATGCCTCCGTTTCGAACCTTCCGTCTTCATGGTAACACAGATTGGCAATGACTTTACATCCAAACAAAAACTTCACGGATTAAGACAACGCCCTTCTGTTACAATAATCCTAGAGATAAGCGCACAGTAGAAAGGAATGGATTTTCCGTGGCGGATTTTTTTGAAAACTTCCCCTTATGGGCAGCACTGCTAGCCATAGGGATCGCCCAATTTATCAAAATTCCCCTCCATTTTTTTGCAACGAAAACGTGGCAATGGTCACTACTCATGAGTACAGGCGGTATGCCCAGCTCCCACTCTTCTGCGGTGACGGCACTATCCACAGCCGTGGGACTGCGTGAAGGCTTCGGCAGCAACATGTTCGCTATTTCCGCTATTCTCGGCGTAATCGTGATGTTTGATGCCGCAGGTGTCCGCCGCCATGCCGGTATGCAAGCCGTTGTCTTAAATAAGCTGGTCGATGAATTCAACCACCTGTTAGAAGGAATGAAATCGTTAAAAGTACGACCTAGCCAGGAAAAAGCAAAAAAACTGAAAGAACTACTCGGTCATCAACCGATCGAGGTTTTGATCGGCGGTTGGTTAGGCGTCATGATTGCGTTATTGCTCCATCCGTTTTTTTAAAGGAGGGCTCCCATGCGCATTGTTTCCATCTGTCCCAGCAATACCGAAATCCTGTATTATTTAGGCCTGCATGAGCATGTCGTCGGATTGGATGATCACTCTGACTGGCCGCTGGAGTGGCAGCATCTCCCCCGGGTTGGGCCCGATTTGACAATCGATATGGACCTGGTCGCTGCCCTCCAACCGGATCTGGTCGTAGCGTCACTCTCTGTTCCTGGCATGGAGAAAAATATAGAGGCACTGCGCGATAGAGACATTCCTCATATCGTCCTGAACCCTTCCCGGATCGCAGAAATCGCTCAGGATATCCGACTCGTCGGTGAGGCAACAGGAACACAGAGGCAAGCCGAGCAGCTTGCGGTTCAATTTGACGAAACCATTGAAAGCATCCGACAAAAGGCCGCGAAGTACGCTCAACGCCCGAAGCTGTACTGGGAATGGTGGCCGAATCCTATCTACACACCTGGTCAGGAAAACTGGCTGACTGATGTAAGTGAGATTGCGGGTGCCACTAATATTTTTGCAGATTATCCTGTCGCGAACGTCAAGGCTACCCGAGAAATGGTCATGGAACGCGATCCCGATCATATTTGTGTCGTCTGGTGCGGAATTGAACTGAAGCGAATCAAGCCTGACATGATCACAAACCGCCCAGAGTGGATGAACATGACTGCGATTCGAAACAATCAGGTCCACTTGTTGGAAGAGGGCCTTTATTGCCGCCCTTCTCCTCGCATTTTGGAAGGACTGGAGAAGCTGGTTGACTTGATTCATACAGAATGACAAAAAAAACGTTCAAAGCCTGTGCCTTGAACGTTTTTTCTTTTTTTCTTTCATGCCACCGATGCGGCATCCATTTGTTTTCGTTAGTTGCTATTCAGTTTGTTGTTGGCCGCTGACGGGTTCCGCCATGGCTGCGATTCCTTTTTCATTCAAGCTATTCAAAAAAGCTTCCGTTACTTTGCCTTCGCCTTTTTTTACGATATACACGTCCACCGATTTTTTCCCCCATTGCGAGAATACGTCCTGCTTGGTCTCGAAATACAGGTCAATCTTATGGCCGCGAATCGCTCCACCCTTGTCAGCTACAACGCCATATCCATAACCGGGGATGTACAAAATGGTCCCCAGCGGGAAAACGCGCAGATCAGCTGCAATCGTGGAATAGTCGTCCCTACGAACTTTTACACCTGAATATGTAATGCCATAGGACGGGTGAGATGGATTTTTGCCCGTCGACTCGTATCCAGCATAGTAGCCGGTCGCAACTACACGTACTTTTGGATATTGATCGTGAAATACATCCGCTTTATCAATCACTTGAGTAAGAGAACTGGCTGATACCGTCCGTTTTTTGACGACATGTTGCCCCTCTTTCATTTCCTTGATTCCAAAAGTGGATGAGACTCCGTGGTCTCCCACAACATTATAGCTGTATCCATCGCTTGCGAAGGCCGTCAAGACCAGGATGAACAGCGCGACGATACTTACGAACTGCTTTCCATTCATTTCTTGGTAAACCTCCTCTCGTTTCTAGTCATGTCCCGACGAGGAGGAAAGTATACACAAATTTTGGTTGATTACAGAAATATTCAGTCAGTTATATGTTTTTCCAATAAAATACCAAAAGAAAAACAGGCCCGAAACAAAGGCCTGCTTGTACTTGATTAAAACATCCGATATCCTTTTTTGCGAAGCGTTTGAATGGTCCAGCCACTCGCCACTGTACCTGCCATGCCGCAACCCAGAATGAGCGAATCCCATATTCCCGGAACGATTTGTTGATAGACAAGCGCACCTACAACTACACCCACGCCGATCACAACTGGAAACCATGTTGTTTTCAAAATCATGTTTAAAATAAACCCAATGCCAAACCCTAGCACGGAGAACAGAACAATGGATACCATAAATTGCATCAAGTTCATCGACGAAAAAGACCTCCTGCCACCTTCTCCACCTTTTGCCACTTTTTCGGCAAATACAGGAAAGACGGGCTATTTTCGGTATTAAGTGTAGCAAAAAGGCGAGGGATCGGTCAATAAGAGAACCCTATCGTATGTGTATGGCCTGACAGAAAAAACCGTCGATGCATTCGCTTCGACGGTTTCTATACGAGGTTCCTTAATCACTATTGATGAAAAGAAACAGCTTCCTTCTGAGCTTCCTGTGTACCAGCTCCGTCACAGTTAGGACAATTCTCCGAGCCCCCCAGGAGCAGTTGGAAATACCCTTGGCCGTGGCAGTACGGGCACTGTTCTTGTTTTTGTCTCATGTTGAGCTCCCCTTTCGGCATACATGCGTGAGAATTAATTGCATGTATTTTCAGATTATTTTGATGTATCTAACTATATCAGAATTTCCCCTTGGTTCACAATACAGTTCATTGCGAAAAAACCATAAAAAAACCGCAATGTAAGCGGAAACATTGCGGTTTATCTAGCTTATTCGCAGTATTACTTAAAGATTTTATAGGATGTGTATTGAAAAATGGGATCGATATCAAATGATTGACCTGTCATTCCTTGCTCACGTTTGATATAGTCCGGCAATATGATTTTCAAATAAGTCGATGACAGCGGGTCTTGAAGCAGGTCCTGTATCGGCATAAATCTCGCCTCCGCGATCTCACCTTCCTGCGGGCGCGGCTCCCCACCTATGTAATCCATCCAAAAAACGACCATATTGTCGCTAATGGACTCCCGAATGACGCCAGAACGGATTCCCGCTATTTGTCGTACGACTGCCTCGACACCCGTTTCTTCCAGCACCTCACGCACTGCTGCTTCATCTACAGTCTCGCCCTCCTGCACGAATCCCGCAGGAAATGACCATTGTCCTTTTAGTCCGCTGTACGTTTTTTTGACAACCAGTGCTTCTTGCCCGCGGATAACAATCCCGCAAGCGCCTAGCCAAACCTTCCCTTCCCGCATCTAGCTCGCTCCTTCCACGTCCTAGCTAAGCGAAACCCCCGGCTCTTCCTCGCCGGGGGTACCTATCAATCATCCTCGTCATCAAGGAGCCCATTATCGATCATGTATCGTAGATTTTCCCGATCCCTCTCGCGGCCCTTTTCCTTGAGCCGGTCGATGGCAGGCAGGATGAGAATATCTACTTCACGCTGTACATGCCATGCCAAATCGTGTCGCCCCTGTTCCTCCAGAAAAGCTCCCACTTCCATCAAGGCATTGTACCGATCCATCTCTTCGCGGACCATGAGCCCCCGGACTTGAATGCTCGCGTGACGCATCGTTTTACAGCTTTACTTTCTTCAGTGCGAGACCAACGCCGCCAATTTTGTACAAGTAGCGCAGGTCGCTCGCTTTTTTCATCATGGCTGCTGTGCTGCCGAACAGCTTTTTCGAACCAACTTGCCCGATGCCCTCACCTTTTCCAAGAGAGGCAAGTGTCCCTTGCAGATGCGGGATGAATTTTTGAGGGAGATCGCCACGGATCAAGGCAGCGAGATTCTCACCCAGCGTCTCGCCTTCCTGTACCGCGATTTGCGCAGTTGGCGGGTAAGGACGTCCTTCTTCGTTGAAGATCAAGGCACAATCCCCTACCACAAAAACATTCTCATGACCAGGCGCACGCAAATATTCGTCTACCTTGACGCGACCTCGCATGACTTCGAAGCCTGCTTTTTCCACGATACTGTTGCCGCGGACACCTGCTGCCCAAACCACCGTCTTCGATTTGATTTCTTCTCCGGTAGCCAACAGCACGCCATCCGGGGTGCACTGCTTGATCGGTGTTCCAATTTTGAACTCGATGCCTTTTCTCTCCAATACATCCATTGCGTATTGGATCAGCTCTGGATCAAAGCCAGGCAATGCAGTTGGTGCTGCCTCAATGCAGTAGACTTTCACCAGTTCAGGATCGACATCAAATTCTCGGCACAGCTCTGGCAGACGATCGCCGAGCTCTCCGCAAAACTCAATACCTGTAAAGCCAGCTCCACCCACAACAAACGTGAGGTAGTCCGTACGATCCGGCTCATTTTTAAATTTGGAGAACATGTATTCAATGTGCTCGCGAATATTGCGGACCGCATTGATACTGCGAATGCTAAACGCATGCTCCTTGAGTCCCTCAATTCCGAACGTTTCTGGCTCGCTACCCAATCCGATGACGAGATAGTCATACGCCAGCACCTCGCCATTTTCGAGCGTGACGGTCTGCTCCTCTGGCTGAATGGCTTGCACCGTTCCTTTGACAAAGTTGACTTTGTCTTTGTTCAAGATGCCATCCAGACTGACGCGAGCATAATCCGCTGGTGCTGTACCTGCAGCCGGCTCATGTAGCCAAGTCGTGATGTAGTGATAGTTGTGCTTGTTGACCAAGGTGATTTCTGCCTCATTGTAGTTGAGCTTTTTCTGTAGCTGCAACGTTGTGAGCAAACCACCGTATCCAGCGCCAAGAATCAGGATTTTGGGTGTACCCATCAGTATCCCTTCCAATCATGTATGATGTCATAGTTCATGGTAACTTTAGGAAGATTGTGCGATTTTTCACGTGGTCTGGTACCTATTAAGATGCCCCATTTCATGATCCTTGTAGTATCGGAATTATTGCCCTGTACTGCCATCCGAACCACTCTGTGAAAAAATGCACAAAGTCAGACGTAGAAAAATGTGACAATTTCTTTACAGTCATCCTCATCTTATCGGCTACCGATTGGATTTGCAAGGGTTTTTTGCCTATCATCTTTCGAATTTTCTCTCCTGTTTTTCCACTTGTATGGGTTATAATGGTTGAGGAGTTCGCTTACGATTAATTCGGAGGTGCTTTGGATTGAATTTTCTGCAAAAGGACGAGCAAATCTACGACATTACGATCATTGGTGGCGGCCCTGCCGGGTTATTTACCGCTTTTTACGGCGGGATGAGGCAGGCCAGTGTAAAAATCATTGAGAGCATGCCCCAGCTAGGTGGGCAATTATCCGCTCTTTATCCGGAGAAGTACATATATGATGTAGCCGGATTTCCAAAGGTTTTAGCACAAGATTTGATCAATAATCTGAAAGATCAGATTTCCCGCTTTCAGCAAACCGTTTGCCTGGAAGAGAAAGTGGAAAATGTCGTAAAAAAAGTAGACGATGTGTTTGAAATCACAACGGACAAAGGCACTCACTACTCCAAATCCGTAATCATCACTGCTGGGGTAGGAGCGTTTGAACCTCGCAGGCTGGAACACCCAGATGCCGTCAAATATGAAAAATCCAATCTGCACTATTTTGTTACCGATCTGAACTCCTTCAAGGGACAGCGTGTAGCTGTTATTGGCGGCGGTGATTCCGCTCTGGACTGGTCCCTCATGCTAGAACCTATCGCAAAAGAAGTATACCTCATCCATCGCAGAGACAAGTTCCGCGCACATGAACACAGTGTAGAAATGCTCATGTCCTCCAAAGTAAACGTCACGACACCTTACGAAATTGCAGCTTTGCACGGCGAGGAGCGCATCGAAAAACTCACGCTGGCCAATTGCACGACAAAAGAAGAAGTCGATCTGGAAGTCGACGCAGTCATTGTCAACTTCGGCTTCATCTCCTCTCTCGGTCCGATCAAGAACTGGGGGCTGGAGCTCGAAAAAGGCTCCATCGTGGTCGATACCCGCATGGAATCAAACATTCCAGGCATTTTCGCAGCAGGCGACATCGCAACCTACCCTGGTAAGGTCAAACTGATCGCTGTCGGATTTGGTGAGGCCCCTACCGCTGTAAACAACGCGGTTTCCTACTTTAATCCGGATGCCAAATTGCAGCCTGGTCATTCTTCAAGCATGGACAACTTCAAATCGTAAAAATGTTTCGTCCCTGTTGTGCCTCCGTTGGCTGCGACAGGGATTTTTCATTCCATTGCATAACCGCTTTTGTTGGCGTGCACAGTAGAAGCAACAACGAGGAGGCGATTACGCTTTGAATCATCTCTGCCCAGTTTGCAATGGCTTCACACCGCTCCAACAAACCTGTTCAACGTGCGGTCAAGCTCTGCAAGATGCAGGCCGTCTGTATGACTTTTATGGGAGCTACAGCCCTTACCGGGAGATAGACGATGCCAAGATGGACAACGGCTACATAGATCGTACGCGCCACCAATGCGTCCATACAGGCTGGTGTCCCTCCTGCCAAACCGAACAGGTGGTCTTCCTGGATGAATGGACCCCCGCTATGCTTGTAACCGATATGAAAAAGGACGCGTACCAGTAAGTCGGTCACGTCCTTTTTTTGTTCGAAACGTTATTTTTTCTTCATGGCCAGCTTTTCCGCCATGCGAGAATTATTTGCTTGCATTTGTTCTAGCATTTGCTGGAGTGACTCCTTAATCTTGGCTGTATCGCCAGATTCGATCGCCGAGTCAAAAGCTTCGTGTGTTTTTTTCATTTGCTCGATCCGAGCTTTTCGGGCGTCACGCTCTTCTTTTGGCCCCATGTTTTTGTCTTTCCATTCCTTGAACTGCTTTTCCATCTGTTCGTTGGTTATTTCGCCCTTTTTCACCTGTTCATTCAGCTTGTTAATCAGTTGCTTCCGTTCTTCACGCTTCGCCTGCCACTTCGGGTCGTCACTTAGCGCCTCGAACTCGCTCATTAAACGATCACGTTCTTTAAACGTTGCCTGCCATTTCTCCACGCTATCCGGTGCATATTTTTCCGCTAGCAAGAGCATGTACATTTTTTGATGAACGCCTCTGTTGGAGCTATGTCGCACCTTCATGTGCTTCTCTCCATGCTCATCATGACTGTGAGTCGGCTTGATCACCTGGGCAACAGTTGCCGATACATCTTGGGCCAACGCAACACCTGGCATGGCGAGACCCATTACCAGCGCTGTTGTCATCATTCCTTGTTTCCACATCTTCATACGATTCACTCCTTCTGGTAGAAAACGTCTATCATTGATCCGTTAAAAAGGGCGCAACTCTTCTCTATCCAGCCCCAATAGCTTTACAAGACCCATTTGCTCGAGATCACTTTTTGTTTTTTCGGTGCCATACTGATAAATGAGTTGGTAGATGGCCCTCAGGTTGTCATCGTATTCGTCGTTGTCCCGATCCGGCATGTCAGACCATAGTGTATGCCCATGCATCCACATCATGAAATCCCCATGGACGCAGTTATTGAACAAGTCTCGCATCATGCCTACTTGAACATCAGTCGCTTCGATCTCAAAATCGTACGTGGCAGAGCCTTTTTCATCACGGATTTCTGCCACTGTCGTTCCTGCTTGTAAGGTCACGTAGTAGTGTTTCTTATCCAGTGTCACTCATCTCCTTTTTGGATCGCATCACCGACTTGAAAACTTTTCCTCCTTACCTTGTGCAAAAATCGCGAAAACATGTATATGACGAGCAAAAAAGCCCTCCGTCATGGGAGGACTTCTGCCTATTTGTTGCTAAGCCTATCTGTTACGATCGATCTTCTTTCCGCAAATTATGCCCGGTGTTCTCTCCCGTTTTCGGAGGAGTGCTACGTGAGCCGGCGGATGCTTCTGTTGGACGTTTGTCTTTGTTGTTGTGCTTGGACATGTGGTTCCCTCCCTTACTCGTGAGTGGCTACCCATGTAGTATGTCCCTACCATTGAAATGAAAAAACACCTTGACCCGCTATGCAGGCCAAAGTGCTTGTTTGTTGTTATATTCCAATAAGAGAATCGAATTATTTCACGACTAATTTTGCAACCATTTTTCCATGATCCGGTCCACAGATCACGTTGCAAAAGATGGTGTACTCACCAGCTGTATCGATTTTCATCGTTTTGCTGCCATCTTTTTGCATGTCTACATCCAGCCCTTGGATACCAATACCGTGAAAGCCTTCTGTCGACTTGAAGTTGAGCGTGAACTCTTCGCCAGCTTTTACTTCAAAGGTTTCTTGATTGAATTTCCAGTTACTAGCTTCGATATTCACTTGTGTGCCAGTAGTCGCTGCAGGAGCCGCTGCATCCGTGCTAGCAGCTTGATCCTTGCCTCCGCCGCATGCTGTAATCAACATTGCAGACAATGCAACTGAAGAAACCAACAGACCCCACTTCTTATTCACAATGACCCCTTCTTTCTTCTTTTTCTACACTTCCATCTTACTCGATGAAATCAATCCAAAATCTGGGATCGTGTGAACGAACAGTGACGAATTGGGGAACGATTGATGAACACGAGCGCTCATGATCGATTGATCGCGTATACCGTGATCTCTGGAAAGCAATTCAGCCGGACAGGCAGTCTTGAAGTACCAAGCCCGCGACTGATGCCAAATACGCCAACGGATTGATCCTCTTTTTGCCCCACATGAAAATGCTTGTAGGCACCAATAGTCCGATTGAACAAGCGAACTTGTCCCCCATGAGTATGTCCGGTCAAGAGAAGGTCAGCTTTCAAACTCTCACTGTGAATCAATGAGATTATATTGGGAGAGTGGGCCAAAAATATCGTCAAGTTCGCCTGCTGGATCTCTTGCCTAGGACGCTGTTCATTGCCGTAAATCGAATTATCGAAGCCGTATATCCAAATGCGACTGCTATCCTTTTCGATCACGGTACTCTCGTTTTCCAACACTGTCATTACCTGTTGCCAAGCTTCTTTTCGGGAATGGAAACCAGCAGCGGAATAGGCCTTTTTGCGAAATCTTCCTGCTTCTCTCTCGTAATTGCCAGGGACGAAGAATATCCCATCCTCGCTCTTTATTTTCGCTAGCTCATTCAACACACGTGTCAACTGCCCGCTGTGCTGTGTCAAATCCCCCGTCACTATCACAATATCCGGATCATAAGCATTCACCAGTTTGTGCAACTCTCCATTCCAAAAGCGTGTTCGTCCATGGAGATCAGACAGGTGAATCAAAGTAAGGGGAGATACACCAGGTAGTGTCAGCTTCACTGTCGTTGCTTTGACATAAGTCGTATGATAGGCCAAAAATATCATTCCCATCAGGATACACAAAACAATCGTCGTCATCATTTTGGAACAATTCCCCTTCTCACCCGTCTTATGGTTAATAGGAGTGGATCAGTCATGATGCTTCAAAAAAATCGTGGTACCATAGCAGTTCTTTTCTCGATAGCGATTCTTTTTACCTTTTTCATCCACCCTTTCCCTACGTCAGCCTGTAGTTGTGCCAGACCTCCCGACACACTAACGGCAAAGAACTTGTCTGCTGCTGTTTTTACAGGGAAGGTGCTACAGGTGAATGAGCGTACAGACTGGATTGGTATGCTTTCGTTTTGGGATAAACCAGTTCGGGAAGGTTTTGACGTTATGTTCGAGGTACAGTCCACTTGGAAAGGAGTAGGTCAGCAACAAGTCTTGATTGTCACCGATGGGCTTGGAGGTGCATGTGGCATTCCTTTTCAATTGGGGCAAGAATATCTTGTCTATGCGTTTTATGGGGAGCTAAATGAGCTAGAAACCAACATCTGTACACGAACAGTCCTCAAAGCAGATGCAGGAGAAGACTTGCAAGTATTGGGGTCTGGTACAGTGCCTGTCCCTTCAGCAAATCTCAATTGGAATGATTATTTTGCCATAGTTATTGTTATTGTCATCATCATCTCAGGAGGAGTCTTGTTCTACCTCTTTTGGTTCCAAACAAAACGGAGACGATAGATCACCTCGTCTCCGCCCTCATTCATTTCATGGAAGATAAGCCTTTGCACGATACTCCGAGAGATTAAAGGACTGCCAGCTATTGTCCTCATACAAAATCTCTTTTCGCTCCTGTAGCATTTCCATAAACCTCTCTTCTACCTTTTTATCCCGCACAAGCTCCATAACCACTGGTATGGCGTCATAAGACAGCTCGCTCAAATACTCGATGTCGATGTGTCCAGTCGCATGATAGCGCTGTACATTGTTTTTAGCAATGATGACGTCCATATTGATGTAATTCAGAATAACGTAACTCACTAGTGTCACAATCGCGTAATACTTGATCAGGGAGAAACCGTCACGCCAAATTTTCAAGAGAGCAAGGATAAACAGCACAAACAGAAAGATCATGAAAACGTGAGCTAACAGCCGCGTATGCGTATACCCGTAAGCATCCTCATACAGTGAGAGGCGAAAATAGGCGGACACGAGCATGAAACCTGTGCAAATCGTCAGCATACTCAGCAGAACTTGAATGATCCGGTAGAGCATTGGTTTTGCCCGTGATGCAAAGTGCATCGTACATAGGAGAATCAAGAAATTAATAACAGTAACCGTCACCAGCTCATTGAAACCATTTCTAGCATACTCGGCGTACGTCAATTCATCTGGCAAAACTCGCTTCGCCCCGCTGAACAAATACGATATCTGAATGTATGTAAACGCTGTGTACACCATATTGATGATCGCCAGAATCGTTACAAGGATAACCCCGTCCCAGACGATCTTCTTTTCTTCTTCAGGCACAGGCAATTCCACTACTTCTTCTCGTTTCCCGAAAAGAGAATACATGTAAGCAAACACGAGGATCGTAATGATCGCGATTAGCATCATTCGAAAGATTGCTTCAAGTGAATGGACATCAATGACCCTTCGCGGTATTTGACCCAGAAAATGTCCAAACACACTATCCGCATTCGAGAGCAAGGAGAGTACAATCACCAGCAGAGGCACCGAGATGCCGATTCCGATGAAAACCTTCTTCATCACCCCATACTTCTCCTGATTCACCCTACCCTTGATCCATTCCTTTGACAACCGAAAAGGCATCCGCATATACTTCGGGGTGAAAAGGAGCAGCATCTCCAACATCTCCATGAAAAAGCCTGCCTCGTACCATTTCGCTTGATGACGCTTGGTGATCAGAATCGTTTGGATCACGAATAAAAACGGAATCAGAAACAGGTTGAACAGATGAAAATGCGGATTGGAAAATAGAAAAAAGGTAAAGGCCAATAGAAAAATCGGAAGCGTCCATATCCAGTCGAATACTTGCTTTCGAGAAAAGCGTATAGGAATGCGTTGCCTAGCCTGCCAAATAAAAAGACCATACAAGCCGATTACGAACAATAGATAAGAGATGCCAAATCCTTTACCGTAAAACATCCAGTCAAACAGTAAGCCGATCCCAAATGCCCCCAGCAATAGCCACTGTAAGCCTTTTTGTTCTTGCGTAACATCAGCCACCTTTTTCACTCCTTACTCATGCTTTTTCCTTAAAAAAGTCAAGAACAGACCCCAATAAGGAGCTGCTCTTGTAAATACGCGCGCATCTGGATAAATGTTACATTTTTGGTTAGGTGTATCTATTTTAAATTCTGGGAAATCATCAGTAAATCTTTTTTCGTCAGAACAGGATTCATGGCAACCACTTCGATGAGTCTATTCTTGTCCTCTTGATAGACCTTTACGACCTTTTCTTCGGTTCCATCCATTAGCTTGCCAGCTATATACAGTCCCTCATAGTTTTGCACTTTCACTTTTTCTACGATGGCATCCTGTCCTGCTTCTTCCTCGATGTATTTCACACCTTCAAAATTCGTGATGGCGATGTATACGTCCCCGTCCCGCTCTTTTCCTTCACTCCCTTTGTACAACGTATAGACTCTATCAAAATTTGACTTAGGAGATACCTTTCGCACAACGATTTGCTTCTTCTCGTTCTCTGCTTCCTTGTACATTTCTTCGAATAATTCTGCTTGGCTATAATCAAATGGGTAATTTACATGCCCATTTACAAATTTGTAACCACCCGCTAGCTCAGCTGGTACCTCATAAAAGCTCCCCACTTCTTTCTGTAGTGGCGGTGTGGATTCATGAATAACAGGAATATAGGTGAAAGAAACACGTTTTTTCGGATTATCTGGGCCAGCCATATATACAGCTGCTCCCTCTCCTGGCTTAAGCGAATCCCTTACATCTTGAAAACTCTTCCAGTTTCCAGATTTACTTTGCGGTTGTGGAGTAGCAGTCTGCTGCACTTTTACAACGGCTTCCCCTTTTTCATTCTTCAATTCGTATACCTTCATGGCTGCATATGCGGATGTTCCCCCAAACACAAGAATCGCTGCGATAAGTAATCCCCATCTTTTTTTCACTTGCTTCCCCTCCGACCTCATTTTTTGTTCCTTCATTTTTTGAAGGACCTGTTCCTTGACATCGAAATCATCGGCGGCGGCAGTTAACTGTTGTTTCCAATCATCGGGTTGCTGAGATCGAGTCATGTCTATCACCGCCTTCATTCACGAGCATGTAGGATTTGCACTTTTTCAATGCCCGTTCATACTGTTTGCGCAGCGTAGCTGGCTTCGTATCAAACAACAAGGCCAGCTCGTCGTAGCTTCGGTCTTCCACCACACGCAAAATCAGGAGATTACGCTCCTTTACAGATAGCTTTGCTATTGCTACATGAAGAGGGTTGTTCAAATACTCCGTATCTTCTACCTTCTTTTCTCCCTCATGGCGACTGACCGTCTGAATCCCCGCTCGCAAAAAAGTGAACACACGATTCAGCTTCGCTCTGTTTAAGAGGTTCAGACAATGATGATACGCAATCTTATACATCCATGCCGAAAAAGAAACAGTGTGCCGATAGCTGTCCAGCTGCTCGAATGCTTTCAAGAAAACCTCCTGGACAGCATCCTCCGCTTCCTGTCGGTGTCCCAGCATGTGATAGCAGTACACGAACAACGGCTTTTGCATCGCATCGATGATCAAACCAAATTGGTCGATATCCCCGGCTCTGACCTCCTTTAGCGCATGCTCCATTTCGTTATGATCCAATCCCTCTCACCTCCGATTCGCACGTATAACAAACAAAGGCGTCATTTTGTGACACGATTTGGAAATTTTTTAACCGAATACTCCCAACAAAAAAACCTCTTCAACTCATGCGCAATATCTGCACAAGTCAAAGAGGTTTCTATTACTCTTAATCACCAAATACTAGCAAAAGGCCTTAGTCGTCACATTTCTCCGCTTTACCTTCAGCGAGTGCCGTCTTAAACGAAGATCCACAGCCACAAGAAGCGACTGCATTCGGATTCTCGATGGAGAAGCCTCCGCCCATCATCGATTCCTTGAAATCAATCTCTGTACCTTTAATGTATGGATAGCTGTCCTTGTCGACAACAATTTTCACACCGTTTTGCTCGAAGGTCTCGTCGCCTTCTTTTATCTCTTCGTCCCAGCCCATCCCGTAGGTAAAGCCGCTGCAACCACCAGTTCTGACACCTACCCGCAAAAACACATCGGGCTTACCTTCTGCTGCCAGCATTTCTTTTACTTTCAGACTGGCGCGCTCTGTCAATGTAATCATGCTTCTTTCCCTCCTTCACAGGCTCATTATTCCTGCACTTGTTACAACCAGTATATTCAGTTTACTAAGAAACGCTTCTTCCCACAAGGTTCCCCTGCACTTTACGCGTTCATTCTTTTCAAAATAAAAAAGAAGGGTTTCCCCTTCCTATGCAAAATGTGCATTGTTTTCCATTAGATAAAATCTATAAGCTTTCTTCCGGTTCCCTGCCTTAGACAGACTATGATCGATCTGGTTCAGTTCGTTGTGTAGTTGATCAATTTGTATACTGTATTCGAGGACATCTGGATGATCTAACCCAAACTCTAACCCCATATATACCATACGCTGTCGAAGGAGTTCGATTTTCTCGAGCAAAACGTCCCGCATTTGAAGCTCCTCCTAGTAATAGATCAGGCTTTCTTACTATATTTTACAAGAACAGCTAGAATTTCGCAAACAAAAATTCCTTTATTTCCGAAAATATACCAAAAATACGACGGTAATTGTTATATTTTTACATCCATAACTTCCTTCTAGAGAGTTGGAGAACTTATGATATTGTTCGTACTTACCAAGAGGTTTATAATATAGGTGCTCTTGTTGCCCGAGATTTACTCTATTCCTAAGAGCCTTTCCACTCCCATGGAACGAATATCGATTGGGTATGACTGGATTAAAGCTCTTTCATCTAAGAACCATTGACTTTGAAAGGAAGTGTTTGGAATGGCGCTTGAAACGATTGCCATACAAGACAAATCTCTCGCCGGAATCGCAGAAAAAGTTATGCATGGCGAAAGACTTACCTTGGAAGACGGTGTCACCCTTTTTAATTCCAACGATCTTTTGACGATTGGACAATTGGCTAACGTTGTTAACTATCGCAAGAATCAGGATAACGTTTACTTTTTGCAAAATCTGTACATCAACCCAACGAACGTATGTGAAGCTCATTGCAAATTCTGTGGCTTCCGCCGCGATGAAGGGGATGAGGGTGCCTACACGATGAGCACAGATGAGTTGCTTCATTATGTAGAAACGCGCTTCCATCCAGGTATCCGTGAATTCCATATCGTAGGCGGACATAACCAGCACAAGCCATTTGAATACTACCTCGACACCATTCGTACCTTGAGAAAAGCGTACCCGGATGTAACGATTAAATCGTATACAGGTGCAGAGATTGAGTTCTTCTCCCGCATTTCCGGTCTATCCATCCGCGAGGTTTTGCAAGAGCTGATGAAAGCTGGTCTTCAAAGCCTTACAGGTGGTGGCGCTGAAATTTTGACTGAGCGCTATCGTATGAAAATGAGCCCGGAAAAAGCAAGTACAGACATGTACCTGCAAGTACACCGCACGGCTCATGAGTTGGGCTTGAAAACACATACCACCATGCTGTACGGCTCCATCGAGACATTGGAAGAGCGCGTGATTCACATGCTCCGCCTGCGCGAGCTGCAAGATGACACAAACGGCTTCATGGTGTTCATTCCATTGGCTGTTCAACCGATCAAAGCAACAGCTGGTATCAAACGCCGCAACTCTGCCATTGATGATTTGAAAACAATGGCGATCAGCCGTCTGATGCTCGATAACTTCCAGCATATCAAAGCATACTTCATCAACATCGGTACCCAGCTCACACAACTTTCTCTGCAAATGGGAATTTCCGATGCTCACGGAACCTTGATCGAGGAGCGTATCAGCCACTCAGCCGGTGCACTTACCCAACAAGCTCTGACTGTAGATGAGTTGGTTTGGTTGATCAAAGGCGCAGGAAAACGTGCGCTGGAACGCGATACCTTCTACAACGTAATCAAAGAACATTAATCCATGAAAAAAAGCTGATGCTCCCTATCACTTGGGCATCAGCTTTACTATTTTGAAACATGCACGGTTGATCATGCTCCCCAATGAACATCCTAAGAGAACAACCTAAAGAGGAAAATCTGCATTCAGCAACTCTTCTTCCTCACGTAATTTCTTCTTGATTTTTACCAGTAATTCATCGGCTGTTGGAGCTTGTACCAATGTGCCGTTTACGAGCGCGAATGGCTCCATGTAGCATTCACCGCAATACCCCAGACAGCCGTACTCGAGTACGTCCACGTCCAGATCAGGATCATTTTCCAATGCATCCACGACGGATTGCGTATAGGAGGAAACATTGCTCGCGCAAAATTCTACTAGTGGTTTCATCTATTGTCACCTACCGATTATTTCGACATCATCACGTACTTTATTGTACCGCGACTTTGATAAAAATCCAGCGGAGAAAACGGGAAAAAGATTCTGCTTGCATTTTTAGTGAAAGAGACTAAAAATAGAGTGGGTGCTGTAAAAAACGGACAGAAGAAAGGACTAGACCTTCTATGAAACGACTTGTGATCCTTGGAGGAGGATACGGGGGTCTTCGTATTATTGAGCGAGTCCTGTCCCCTGATTTACCAGATGACGTGTTTATAACCCTCGTAGACCGTATGCCGTTTCATGGCTTGAAAACAGAGTATTACGCTCTGGCGGCAGGTACTACACCGGAATCTCACCTGCGTGTTAATTTTCCAAACGATCCACGCCTGACCGTCAAATACGGTGAAATTGCTGGTGTGGAATTGGACGAGCAGGTCGTCAATTTTGCTAACGGGGACACCCTCTCCTACGATTGGCTTGTAATCGGATTGGGTTGTGAGGATCGTTACCATGATATCCCTGGTGCTGAACAATTTACGTGTTCGATTCAATCCATGGGAGCTACCCGCAACACATACATGGCAATCAATAATGTGAACCCATACGGCACGGTTAGCGTTGTGGGTGGTGGTCTTTCCGGGGTGGAAATGGCTGCTGAGCTACGCGAGAGCCGTCCCGACCTGAATGTACGCATCATCGACCGCGGTCAAAGCATTTTGAGCCCATTCCCGAAAAAGCTTCAGGAATACGCATCTCAATGGTTCATTGAGCACGATGTACAGCTTGTTTCCATGGCGAATGTCACTAGCATCGAGCAAGGGATCGTGTACAACCACAACCAGCCTGTTGAAAGTGATGTTATCGTATGGACAGCAGGTATTCAAGCGAACAAAATCGTGCGCTCTCTGCCCATCGAAACAGATAACATCGGACGCGCCAAACTAAATCAGTATCATCAAATCCAATCCCATACGAACGTGTATGTGGTAGGTGACTGTGCAAGCACCATCATCGCGCCAAGTGCACAAACAGCTGAGATCCAGGGTGATCAAATTGCCTTGATGTTGAAAAAAGACATCAAAGGTGAGGAGTATCCAGCTTCATTGCCTGCTCTCAAGCACAAAGGCTTCCTCGGTTCCCTCGGCAAAAAGGAAGGCTTTGCCAGCATGGGGAAAATGTCTCTAGTCGGTCAGATGGCTCGTGTCATCAAGAGCGGTCAGCTATGGATGTACAAAAAGCATATGGGATAAAGCACAAGCCTGTTGGCCGGATGGTCTAACAGGTTTTCTTTTTGTATCATCTAAGGAACCTGGCTGATCATCGAGGCTCTATCGTCAAATAATTCGAACAATAAAACACCAAAGCTTATTCCAGACTTTCTTTTGGAATAAGCTTTTTGCTTAGAATTATATCAAATCCGTTTATAACGCGATAAAAATGACTCTACATCATTGTACAGCCCGCCCTGATTGGCATATTTCACGTAATTTTTAACTGTTCGCAGCCAGTCAATGGTAGAAGGATGTGTGGATGCAATGGATTGCTTCAAATCATTCATCTGGATTGGGCGTTCAACACCTGACTTCATAATTTCCGCAATCACCATTTCTGTAGCAATCTCGACGACATTCTCGATGTCTGCCCCAGAATACAGGTCCGTTTCCTTGGCTAACCAGTCGTAATCGATCTCAACCACTGGACGTTCGGCCAGCTTGATTTGAAAAATGGTCTTCCTCGCTTCTTCATCTGGAGGTGAGACAAAAATCATCTTGTCGAAACGACCCGGACGTTTAAAGGCAGGGTCTACATCCCATGGCATATTGGTCGCACCGATGATGAGCATCTTATCTGTGCTGGTATCAATCCCTTCGATCTCGGTTAAGAGCGTATCAACAACTGTCCGCATCGTATTAGACGAAGCACGGCTGCGATTGTAACCGAGCGCATCCATTTCATCGAGGAACAGGACACTCGGCTTGTTCGCTCTCGCAGACGAGAAGATCTCTCGGAGGTTTTGCTCACTAGCGCCGATATAAGGATCGAGAATATCCGAAATATGTATGGGCACAAAGCGGGCACGGCATTCCCCTGCTGTGGCTTTGGCAATGAACGTTTTCCCGCATCCTGGAGGCCCATACAGGAGGATTCCACCCCCTATTTTTTTCTTGAAGAGCTCGAACAGTCCAGGAGACACAAACGGCTTGATAATTTTCATATGAATGGCATTCTTCACTTCGTGCAAACCACCAACATCCTCGAAGGTCACGTGATCCTTCACCTTATCCCGTCTTCCTACTTGTCCGCCAGGAATGACTTGAAATGAATTGTGGTCATCATGAAGTTGTTCCTGATTATCCACTTCTTGGGTAGCTTCTGAGGCTCCTACCATAGCCTTTTGTGGCATGGAGCGCTGGCTAATGGAAGACTGGCTAGATGTAGTGTTTGCAGAAGCAATCTTTCCTAGCTCTACTATGATTTGCTGCTGAAGTGCATGATCGCTATAACGAAGCGCCTGGGTGAACGCTTGCAGCGCTTCGTTATTTTTGTTAATCTGCGCATATTCCAGACCTAACAGATACCATGCAGACCCATTTTCCGGATTGCTTTCTGCCATTTGCTTGACGACATCGATTTTATTCAAACGAAATTCCTCACTTTACAAACAATTTATAAACAAACCCCGAAATCCACGTGTAAACATTAAAGATGAGCAGAAAGAGAAGAATAGCCCCAAATGCTGGTGGATACAAGTAAATAGCCAGTAAAATGAGCCCCACACTCGCTATCCATGAACCAATAGGTCCTCCCAGCTTACGCACAATCCGGTTCGGAAAAAATAGGAAATGGGTCTCCTTTTCAATTCCGTCCAGAAGTTCCTTTACTCGCGAATTTGTCGGGTCTAGCATAAAAGCTTGGACCAGAGCTTCCTTCGCTGTTTTGTAATCATCTCGAAAGTAAGCCTCTTCTCCAATTTTGATTAGCTTGTACAAATCGTCTTCGGCTACTTGCATATACCCTGTCAGCGCTTCGTGCTTTTCTTTTTTCTTTCCGTCGATCATGCTCATATAAAACTGGTATTGCAGTACGGTTGAGTCCATCGGGTCTAGGCGTTTCGCTTCTTCCATCAGCAGCCTGGCCTTTTTTAGATGGCCCGTCTCGTACATCAAGAACGAATACGTAGCAATGATACTCGGTTCGCTGGGGTTTAAGGACAACGCAAAAAGCATCGCCTGCTCCGCTTCATACCATTCTTTTTGCTGTATCAGAATCAGTCCAAGGGTATTATATACATATTCTGTGACCAAGCCCTCATTGATGGCGTATGTACAAAGCTCATAGGCTTCTTCGTAATTGTCCAGTTGGTATTCACAATATGCCATCATATACAGCAGCCTGGGATGCGTTGCGTTTTTGGCCAATACCTGCTTAAATTGTTCTCTTGCCTGTTCATAGCGCCCCATCTCATAGTAGTGCTCGCCTAGCTGATAGAGGACAGAACTCTCCAAAACTTCAAGATCCATATAATAATGGCACTCCTTTTACTATATAAGCCACTTCGAGCATCCTGCCTACGAAAGAGCACCCAATAGCTGTTTGGAGCATTGGCTGAATTGTGGCATGGATTCCTTTATGAACCTTATATCTTCGTTCCATTAAAAAGTAATACGCAATCCCAATCCATGTCCCTAAAAAAAATCGGAGTATCCCTAGTGGTAAGACGAAATAAAGAATAATTCCCACTACCAAAATGATGCTACGCAACAGAGGGTTAGCCCGTAACCATACTGCATTTTGCATCCCCAACACAAGCGCGGGTAAAAAACCACCAATCATACATGCATACAGATAAGAGGTCAGATTGTACGATTTGGTTTCATAGTTTACACCAGGCTTCAGACTCGGTTGAAACAATTCTGGATTCATTCATTCACACTCTTTCTTTAACTAATCAACCAACTCAGGCTGGAAGCGCTGGGCCAATAATCGGGTCGCTCTCGCAGGATCAATCTCATACACGAGCAGTTCCTCGCTCCCTGAAGCTGCGACACACAGTCGTTCCCCCGTAGGCGAAATCAAAGCCGTTGTCACCTGTTGATTCGGAATCGCATAGTTCACGCTGGCAAAGTAGATGTTGTTTTCCAAGCTTCGGCAAACCATTGCCCCGTTGTAAAAATCGGGATTGCTGACTTCCCCTGTAAACATCGGATGGAAAACGATACTTGCCCCGCGGCGTGCCGCCCACCGTACCGTCTCTGGATACCGCCATCCTTCATGACAGATGACAATTCCAAAAGCCACGCCTTCCATTTCAAACAACTGGCGCCCTTCACCAGGAACATAATCGAACAGATCCTCATCTGGATCAATCTGATTTTTGATTTGCATCCCGAGGTCTTCTCCACTTTTTCCGATGACAAAGGCGACCAGATGATACCCGCGCTCATCCTTCCATTCTATCGGCAAAATCACGGCGAGCTTGCATGCCTTTGCCATCGCACGAATCTCCCCTAGTGCTCCCAGCTGAATCTGGTGATCGTAGGCTTCCACTTCATAGCCTACTCCTCGCAGCCCCGGAATGACGGATTCAGGAAAGCAAATCAGATCGCAGTTGTGGTTGGCGGCATTTCTCATCTGCTGCTTAATGATCGCAAGCCCCTCCGCCGCTGATTGGGGAAACCTCGTCTGGGCCAAACCTATTTTCATGGGTAGATACCTCTTCTATGTTAGATTTCCTTTTATCTTTGTGAAAAATTCAAATGTGTCAGCCTGTTCGGGCAGAGCAGACACCTGTGCATCCCCTAGCTCGAGGATGGTCCACGAGCCATTTTCCAGCTTTGCGATGTCCATGGTAAAAAAGCGGCTCTTAATTTTTTTCGCTACCTCTAAAAATGTCTGGAGGTCTGGCGGCGTATCGTCATATTGTCCTTCTTCCCAGTAATTTGCCATGTACATGGGTTCGCCATCCAAAAAGAAAACGCGATATTCCTGAGATAATGGCATGTTGCTCTGCGAGTGATGGGTCAAAAATTGAAGCTTCACAAATTCTCGAAAGACGATTCCCTCATTCAACTCATCCTGCTGCAGCTCCAGAAATCGATTGGTCACTTGCTGTACCTTTTCTTTATCGGAAGCATCGGGGATATAGCAAGCCTCATTCCAATCGTGCTTTCGAGATTTTACAAAATCTTTGATCATAATCGGAGACTGACCAAATCTATTTACGATCCGATACACGCTCTCAAATGACGCGTCTATCTCTTCCTTATACAGCCAGACCGAAAGCGGTGTGAAATCTTTGATGACTTCATAAGATTCAGGCAGGTAATGGCAATGCACGTACTTTTCGGGTGTATTGATTAACTCTATATTTTGGGCTAGCAGGGCGTTGTACAATTTTTGGTACAGGAATGGTTTTAGCATCCATCCCCTGTAGATAGCCGTTACTTTTTCAGGAGCGGGTTGTATTTGTTTCACAGCCGCTAACGGGTTGTCATGGTATATCAGTTGTTCCAAGCTGATCAGATGAATGTCCAAGCCGAGTTGTTTTGCGCACGTATACTCATATTCGTAGGTTTCATCGACTTTGTTTTCTTGAAATGGCTGGCTGCAAAATAAGACTTTCATCTGCACGATCCTCCTCCAGATGCTAGAGAAAAAGTAAGGAAAAAACAGGGATTTTCTATATCCTTCCATTATACAAAATAATTCTTTCCATGCAAAAAAACCGTCAAGATTAGTCCTGACGGTTTCCTCATTTTGCTAGTTTATCGCTTTTGGACACGTAAAACGGGTACTTTTTTCGGTTCAAAGGTGTCTGCCAACACCTTCTCATGGATGACATTCAGCTTGAGCAAACTCGAAATTTTCCCGGTATCCGCCTTCGACATGAGGCGCCAAAGCGAAGGATCTGGCAAGGCGTTGTAGAGGCGATCATCATTGTATTCTCGCCGCTCCTGATAGGAGATCAGCAGCTTGAATTCGCCTTCCTCTGCGCTGCCTGCTTCGCTGTAAGCTTCAATCAGTTTCCCCCGCAGCTCGTTCAACTCTTCCTCTACCTGCTTTTGAATTTCCTTCAACTCGTAGTAGCGAGCAATCGGTTGGTCCATCCGCTCTTCCTCCTTTGGTTACCCCTGTACCCAAAATCCATATGAGAAAAAGTCGGTTAGTAGAACCATTCGCTGGTAACGAAAAACAGCCTCCTTTTTCATTTCCGTCATGAAAAGGAGGCTGCGTATCAAGCTCTACAATTTTTACTTTTCAATCATCGTGTTGATCGCTTCACCCGGGTGTTTTTTCAAGAAAGTAGAATACTCTACTTCCCATGGATTCCATTTGCCGTCACCTTGGTAGCCCCAAACAGAATTAATGCGGGAAACGGTATCTGTGTTGTTCATACCTACAAGTCGTTGCTCTCCTACCAGCTCAAATGTACCGTTCGCATCCATATCGACTGGAGTCAGGGAACCGAATGGATAGGAGAATACAGAAACAGCATCTTCTGTTGGCTGTACTTTGCCTGCTTTGTCATACAGCTTGGCAGCTACGTATACATCCTGGTTGGCACTCACATCAAGCGTCAGCGGCTTATCCAGATGGGAGCCTTTGCCTTCTACTTTAAAGCCATCTACGAATTTCCCCTCGTACCGGATTCCTTCGTTTTCCTTTTCACCAAAAATCACGGCTGGCTTGTTGTTTTCAAAAGTAGCGATTACGTGGCTGTAAACACCGCCGCTTCCGCCAGTCGCTGTTTTAACGAAAGCATCTGCAACATGATCACCCGTGAAGTCTACGAGAGTCAGCTCGCCTTCATAGCCGCCCAACTCTTTGATATCCGTTTGACTATAAGCGCCGGATTTTCCGTCTTTCACTACGATGTTCATATTGGAAGCATAGATGTCATCTGCTTTTTCCTTTTGGCCGACCAGATATACGATGTCATCCTTTTTATCGCCATTGACGTCAGCCGTTTTTTGATCGATCACATAGGTGTTTTTGTCGAGTTTCAGTTCAGCCGCAGCCGAGAAAAGCTTTCCTTTTTCAGAGTCTGCGTGAGCTACTTGTGTATTCATTGCAGAAAATCCAGCTACGCCTACAACCCCTGCAAGCAGCAAATATGTAACAGGCTTCATCCATTTTTTATTCATCGTTATGGCCTCCACTAAATGGTAAGTTATTGGTTACATTTACTACTATAGGACGACGCCTGTTCCATTTCGTTACAAAAGGTTTACGAATGATATACAAATAGTAAACAGCCCATTACTTGACGTTTTCTAACACACTTTTGATAATGGCTGGCGAGTCTTGACGAATGTTCAGATTGTAATGCTATCTGACTGCCTGATAGACGGCATCTACGTTTTTGCTGCTTTTATTTTTGCGATAGGCAGCCACTTGCTTGGCAAACTTCGGATGGTGGATGAGATCACGGCTCCAGTCCCATACGCGGGGCTTCATCGCATCCTTGCGTGCCAACTCCAGCATCTTGGGGAAACGCGGAACGAAATACTGAAAAATTTTTCCCCTTGCATTCTGGTATTCCTTCGTTTCATCGATGGAGTACTCTCCGTTGTCCTTATATGGTTTGCCATTCACAAGGATGAACTCACGGAGTTGAACAGGCAGCATGCCATCTAACAGCTTGACTTGGTAATACTCCCAACCCTCGGCCGTCTTTTTCCCCGGCAGAACGAGCGTGATAAAGTGAAACAAGCGTTCATAAGCATATTCCTGCCCGTATTCGTTCGGACCAGGGTCCATGCTAAGTGGTGACTTTGGATAAATATATCCTTCTTTATCGACTTCAAATCCAGGCAAGCCTACCTCGACTGCCCACCGAACGGCAACATTCTCCGAGTCCTTCAGGTCAATCCCCCCATGATAGGGTCGGGTTGCTCCAAACATACGGTAGAGTACCGTTGCGACGAATTCCTTCGTTGCCATCTCATCATCAATTTCGTCAGGCATGACGTATCCAGCCTGGATGAGTGGCTTCAGTCGAGCATCCATATGGATTTGGGCACGACTTTGGATTACTTGTTCGTCTTCACTTGTTAGACGTTCGAGGCTCCTGATCCGCTTGTCCAGCTCATCCAGATTCACATCTGCGGGATAAGCTGGGGGAAGTGTTCCGATAAAATCGTACACATTCCATAGAAATCCTTTTTTCGAGGTTTGAAATTTCAGGTTATAAGAGTAGTACATTTTGTTTAGTGATTGTGGATCACCACCACCATGCATGTCCGAGTCACCAGACGAATAGGGACGCACCCCTACTGGAAGCGGTTGCGGATTCGTAATAGAGACCATCTGTTTATTCAAAAACAAGTACTTTTCCGGATTCGGCGGTAGCTTGTATGTAATCTGATAGGTAGCTGCTGCTGCCTGCGTTTGAGGCAAGGGAGCAGTTAACATACCGGCAAAGCAAATTGTACATGCCAGAGCACCGATCACCATTCTTTTCCTATTCATCCCAAAATTATCCTTTTTATCATAATACTCAGTAGACGAAAAAATGAACAATGTCGTTTCTCACAGATAAAAAAAACGACCAGGCTCATGCATCTGGTCGCTGTAAAAAATGTTTGTGGTTGCTCTTATGCTGTTATTCGGCATCGGCTGTAGAAGCAATCGGCTGCACGCCCATGTTCTCCAGCTTTTCATAGATATCCTTTAATTTCGGATTTCCCTCACCGACAATTTCCCCGGAAATTACGACAAGCGGATACCATAAATCTTCCTCGATAATGCGATTCGCCCAGCTTTTGTCATCGTCTGTCTGCGGCTGTTGAAAGTCGCTATAAACGATGCGGATGCTGTCACTCCCATATTTGCGAGAGAGTGCCGCCTCCAGCCACTCGGCTGTTTCCTTTGCAGATGGCAAATTGACGCAGCTTGCGCACAATTGCTCTGTCCCAAAAACCTTGATATCGACAGTCACTATATCCGCCCTCCCCCGGGTCAGCTAGCTTAGGACAATGCTTGTTCCAGGTCCTCGATCAAGTCCTGAACATCTTCAATACCAACAGAGATGCGCACCAAGCCATCCGTAATGCCCAGCTCAGCACGGCGCTCTGCCGGGATAGATGCATGTGTCATGCGTGCAGGTACGCTGATCAAGCTCTCCACTGCACCCAGTGATTCAGCCAACGTGTAGTATTTTACCTTTGCCAACACTTCGTCAGCACGCTCTGCGCTTCCTACGTCGAAGGAAATCATACCACCAAAGCCACGAGCTTGCTTTTGAATCAGCTCATGACCAGAATGGCTGGACAGTCCAGGGTAAATGACGCGTTTGATGTCACTGCGCTCAGACAGCCATTTTGCTATCGTACGTGCGTTGTGCTCATGCTCTTCCATCCGAATTCCCAGCGTCTTCATACCGCGCAGCAAGAGCCAAGAATCTTGTGGCCCGAGCACTCCGCCAATTGCATTTTGCACAAAATGGAGGTCTTCGCCCACTTGCGCATCTTTTGCTACGACCAGACCTGCTACTACGTCGCTGTGTCCGCCCAAATATTTCGTTGCGCTATGGAACACGATGTCAGCACCGAGATCCAGCGGATTTTGCCAGTATGGTGTCATGAACGTGTTGTCTACCACGAGCAGCACGCCTTTTGCTTTCGCGATGCCTGCCAACGCGCTGATGTCGCTTACTTTCAGCAGCGGGTTTGTCGGTGTTTCCATAATGATTGCTTTGGTTTCCGGGCGAATTGCCGCCTCTACTGCTGCCAGATCACTCGTGTCTACATAGGTTGCTTCCAGACCCATACGGGAGAATACACGTGTAACGACGCGGTAAGTACCACCGTATACATCGTCACCTACCACGAGATGGTCGCCTTTGTTGAACATGGAGAGGATGGTAGAGAGTGCCGCCATACCAGAACCAAATGCAAAGCCACGAGCGCCGCCTTCGATTTCTGCGATGTATGTTTCCAAAGCGTGACGAGTCGGGTTCCCGGTACGGGAGTATTCGAAGCCCTTGTGAACGCCAATTGCTTCCTGTTTATAAGTACTTACCTGGTAAATTGGAACGGATACGGCTCCTGTATGTGGATCTCCATCGATTCCGCCGTGGATCAGACGAGTTTTGATACGCATCTTAAATTCCCCCCTGGTAAATTTTCTTGCTTAGATAACGTTCGCTGCCGTCAGCAAACAGTGTAACGATATTCGTCCCTGGAGCAGCTTCTCTTGCTTCGCGCAGTGCCGCTGCCATAGCTGCACCTGAGGAGCTGCCTACGAGCAAGCCTTCCTTGGCAGCCAGCTGCTTGACCAGATCGAATGCTTCCACATCGAGAATCGTGTGAATAGCATTGAAGTAGCTCGTATCCATGAATGGAGGCAAAAACTCCATGCCGATCCCCTCTGTTTTATGCGGGCCGGATTCTCCCCCATTCAAGATGGAACCTTCTGGCTCGACAATTACCGTTTTTACGTTTGGGTTTTGTTCTTTCAAGTAACGAGCAGCACCCATGAAAGTACCGCCAGAGCCAGCGCCTGCCACAAATACGTTTACTTGACCGTCCATTTGACTCCAAATTTCCGGACCTGTTGTTTTGTAGTGTGCGTCTGGATTTGCCGGGTTAGCAAATTGCTGTGGTACAAAAGCACCTGGAATCGATTCTGCGAGTTCTTTTGCCTTGGCAATTGCACCCTTAATCCCCAACTCTGTCGGTGTATTGACGACTTCTGCTCCGAGGGCACGCATCAGCTCTTGCTTTTCCTCGGAAAACTTCGCTGGTACGCAGAAGATGACTTTATAACCAGTTCCTACAGCGGCCAGCGCTACACCAATTCCTGTATTTCCTGCTGTCGGTTCGATAATGGTACCACCTGGGGCCAATTGGCCATTCTCCTCTGCGGCACGAATCAACTCCATGCCGAGTCTGTCTTTTACGCTGCCTCCTGGGTTAAAATATTCCAGCTTGGCGAACAAGCGGACACCTTCAGGGAGCTCAAATTGTGTAATTTCGACGATCGGCGTATTACCAATCAGTTCCTTCACATTACGAAATACGTTCACGAAGATCTGACTCCTTATATTGAAGTACTTGCTTCTTTCTTTTTCATTATAACATGCAAAGATTACAAAAAGTCCATGCTACTAAACTTCGGTGTGTCAGCGGAACTTCAAAGTGTCAACAGGGCATGTAAGCCATGGATTTCTCACCATGGTATGATTATAATAAAGGAGAGGTTGGAAAGGAGTGAATGTAACATGGATATCATGGATCAAGTACAAGAAGTTCTCGATAAACTGCGTCCTTACCTGCAACGTGACGGCGGAGACGTACAACTCGTTGATGTAGAAGATGGCATCGTGAAGCTGCGCCTGATGGGTGCTTGCGGTAGCTGCCCTTCCTCTACCATCACCCTGAAAGCAGGAATCGAGCGTGCACTGGTGGAAGAAATCCCAGGCATCAAGGAAGTTCAACAAGTATTCTAATCCAGTCACATCGACATGAAAGCAGCTACAGCAACCGCGTAGCTGCTTTTTTCATTTCCTCTTCCCCATTCCCTTTTCCAAAAAAGCTACGACGCGCTTCTCGTATTCCTCTGGAACTAACGGATAACTGCGGACGTGACCCGCTCGCGGTACGATCCAAATCTCGGAATCTTTATCTTGCGTCAGCTCAAATAGTCGTTCGCTGTTCACCATGGGGATCGTCGTATCGCCTGTTCCGTGTATAAAAAGGATGGGTTTTTCCGCTTGCTTGACTGCCTGATACGGATTGACGTCACTCGGATTAGCTCCTAGCAATATAGGACACAAGGTAAGGATGAGCCAGTTGAATGGAAAGCGAGGCAGGCCCGTCCACTGCGGCAAGTTCTCAACCAAGTATTCACGCAAGGAATAGAATGGAGAATCCGCTACAATCGCAGTGATGCGTTCATCCACTCCTCCCACCATCAAGGAGGTTGCCGCCCCCATGGAAAATCCGACGAGACCCAGTGTATGTTCCGGCTTCTTGGCTGCCGCAAAATCAATGGCCCCCCGCAAATCCTGCTGTTCCCGAAGACCAATCGTAGTCAGCGCATCGCTGGACTCACCCGCATTTCGAAAGTCAAACATCAGGACGTCAAAGCCGGCATGAACAAGTCTTGCCGCTAGTGACAGAGCGGGAAGATGCGGTTCTAATCTGTTTTGGCTATACCCATGGGCGAAGACTACAGTACGTCCATTGGAGACTTTCCCATTTTTTTCAGCTGACAAGTACCATCCAGCTAACGAAATGGTCGTTTCCCTGCTCGAAAAAACGATGGATTCCACCTGTTCAATCCCAAAATCTCGGGGGTCCATGTTAACCCGCTTTCGTACGGGATGCGTCAAGCGCCAGGTTACGTGAAACGACACGGCTACTGCTGCAATCAAGAGTAGCAATAAGAGTCCTGTGATTCCTACAAAGAACGTGTTCATATGGCAGTCAGAGGTTCCCTCCCACTTAGTACAGCTACGATGTTAGCAGCAGCCAGCCTCGCCATCTCCGCCCTCGTTTGCACAGTTGCACTACCGATATGTGGCAATGCGACTACATTTGGCAGCTGCAAGAGCGGGTTATCCATCGGGACAGGCTCGACCGCAAAAACGTCCAGACCTGCCGCCCATATTTTTTTGTCTACCAACGCTTGATACAATGCGGACTCATCGACTGTCCCACCACGAGAAACATTGATAAACACAGCGGTTTCTTTCATGAGCGAAAATTGTTTTTCCCCCATTAACATGCGTGTGTCCTCTGTCAGCGGTGTAAGCAGAACGACGTAATCGGACTCTTGCAGAAGCTCCGCCAAATCAGCATACCGTGCTCCTGTCTCTTGCTCAGCCTGCGGTTTGCGATTCCGGTTGTGATACAAGATCCGCATGCCAAATCCTTTGGCGCGTCTCGCCACAGCTTCCCCAATTCGCCCCATCCCAATAATCCCCAGGGTCGAACCATATATATTTTGTCCAGCCATGAGGGTCGGACTCCACGATGTCCATTCCCCCTGCAATAAAAATCGATTGGCTTCCGTCAATCGGCGGCCTGTTGCCATCAATAAAGCGAAAGCCAAATCGGCTGTAGACTCTGTCAGCACATCAGGCGTGTTGGTTACGATGACCTCGTGTCGCCTGCACGCTTCCCAATCAATATTGTCGTAACCGACCGCCATGTTCGCCACGATTCGGAGTCGTTTTGTACGCGCCAAAAATTCCTCATCCACGCGTTCTGTCAGCATGGTCAAGACGGCATCTACATGTTCAATCTTTTCTAGCAACAACTCACGCGGGATCGGCGTATTTTTTGTCCATTGCTCGACCTCGGCTACTTTTTCAAGCATCGCGATCACTTCAGGATTGAGTTTCCTCGTAACGAAAACTTGTTGCTTGATCATCTTTTTTCCTCCACAACCAGTCAATTTGTGGAATGGATACGTCATAACGCTGTGCAATGAATAGGGGATACTTTCGAAGTCCGTCTTCCATTTTGGTTAGCTCGTCTTCCAACTGCGTTTGCCATGCTTGGATGTTGACTTCCTGGCGCTCTTCTACTGGCAACTCCATATAGGTCTCCACGAGCCTCAAGAACCTGCCTGGGTAGAGCATGAGCGCATAAATCACGGCATATTCAGCTGGCTGTAGTGCAGAGACGCTGTTGTAGCCGTCGAGAAAGCTGGTCACAGCCTCTTCATTCCAGCCGTTTCGCTTTGTCTCGGCTTTAATCCACTGCCCAACATCACGAGTACGCATATCAAGAACCCAGTTCCATTCACCTGCCATTAGACGTACATCCTTCTCTTTCCATAGCATATACCCTTGATCAAAATTTTGGTAGGCTACTTTCCCGAGACTAGCTGTTTCCTTCACAACTTTATCGTATCCAGCATCCAACAAATATTGAACGGACAATTCACCAAGCTGAGTAATGTAGGTGAAGCAGGTCAACAAATATTCATCCATTGGCGCGAGCTCTACATTATCCTCATCCATCTCATCCCGGTACTCATTAAAATTCCGTAGCTTTTTACGCCACATACTCGGCCAGTTGCCAAGAGAGCTATAAGGGATAAACATCTTGTCAGATGAAAAATCACTCGTGGCCAGATGGAACTGTGCGAGTGATTGGCCGCTGGCATAAAATGGATTGTCAGGAACCGCCTCCCGCACGCCTCTGTATAAATAGTAAAGCTGCTCATCATCAACGATATGAGCCTGCCCGCTTGTTGTATTCACCAGCTTTAACAAGCGAATGTTTTGCTGTTGACTCAAATGATTTTTTACTTTTTCAATAAACTTGCTTTTGTATTTATATCCGGCTGGCGCCTCGAACATGTAGTAAAGGCCTCGATCCGTTTCCAGTACCTTGCTTGCCCCCGTCGTGCGATATCCCTGGAGTTCAAAACCGTACTTCTCCTGAAGAAGCTCTTTTTCTTCCATACAGTCGTTCACCCTCCTTGCATACTGCTCTTCTGGCATTGTATGTCGTTAGATCGGGATAGGTGCCTATCTGTATGCAGATACTAGATACATTCATGCCGACTTTCTGGGTGCTGAAAAGTCGACGTTTTGAACTCGCACGTGAAAAAGGAGGAACCTCAAGCATGAGTGAGCATCCACTAAATAGTGAGAGTTGTCTGGACTTCGTTATTGAGCTTTTGGAAAAACGAGGAGTCAGTATGAACGACATTGCTGAAATTGTCATGTTCCTACAGTCAAAATATATCCCGGACATCACCTTGGACATGTGTCTGGACAGCGTCACTGCCGTCTTGAAAAAACGTGAGGTCCAAAACGCGTTGCTGACTGGGATTCAACTCGATATCCTCGCAGAACAAAAGCAGCTGCTGCCTCCGCTCCAGGCGATTATTGAATCAGACGAGCCTCTCTATGGCATAGACGAGGTACTCGCCCTCGCCATCGTCAACCTGTACGGGAGCATCGGATTCACCAACTTCGGTTATGTAGACAAGCTGAAGCACGGCAAACTCGCCGACCTCAACGACAAGCGTTTTGGTGTCCATACTTTTTTGGACGATCTCGTCGGTGCGGTCGCAGCAGCCGCCTCCAGCCGTATTGCCCACCGCCAGAAGCAGCAGGAAGAATGCGCAGAATCATAGGGAGATTCGTCGCTGCCATTCAGGCAAATCTTCGGCAATATGGGTAGGCGCAGCATGATGCTTGTCTGCTTCTTCGCGGGTGGAATAGCCTGTCAAAACGAGCAAGCTGTCCAAGCCGCTGTTGGCACCTGCCTCAATGTCCGTATATAAATTGTCCCCGACGATCAGCGTGTCAGCCGCAGCAGTACCAAGCTGATCCAGAGCATATCGGACGATGATGGACTCTGGTTTGCCAATCACGATTGGTTTGGTCGCAGACGCAACGGAGACGGCTGCCACCAGTGAACCATTGCCTGGGAACAGTCCGGCATCCGTCGGCAGGGCTGCATCTGCATTTGTAGCGATAAAGGTTGCTCCTGCACGGATAGCGCGTGCGGCGATCGCCAGCTTTTCATACGTAAAAGTACGATCAATCCCAACAATGACATAAGCCGGATCTTCTTCTGTAATCACATAACCTGCATCCGTCAGCTGATCATGCAAGCCCGCCTCTCCAATCACGTAGACGCGTGTACCCGCTGGTGCTTGCTCTCGTAAATAAGTAGCGGTCGCCATGCTCGTGGTATATACGTCCCGAGCCTCTGCCTCTATGCCCATTGCCACCAGCCGTTCCGCCACGTGCTTTGCAGAGGCTGAAGAATTGTTGGTCAGGAACAAATACGGAATCTGATGAGTTTTTAAGTGGGTGATGAATGCTGCGGCTCCCGGAATCGCTTCTTTTCCCCGATAAATCGTTCCATCCAGATCAAGTAAATAGCCTTTATATGGTTTCACGTTGTTCCATCTCCCATCTGTTTCGTAAGCCGGTTGTACAAGCTCTCCCCTCTTAGTGTAAACCTTCGTCCTTTCTATCGCAAAAAAAGAGGACCCGATCGGCCCTCTTTTAACGAACAATGCACGGAAGTCCACTTATTTCTTGAATTTAACCATGATTGGCTTGCCGTCTTCTAGGTTCATTTCCCCTTTATGACGGACATACACGGTCTGGTTCCCTGGAAATGTCGGTGGATTTTCGGGATCAAAATCCCGCCAGTTTTTTTGCTTGCCAACTGCGTACTCCATGTATGGCGTCGCGTTGACAAGCACATTATTATCATCATCTGCCTGTACATCCGGCGGCAACTGCTCGATTTTTCCATTATGGATGCCGAGCTTCTTAATGACTTTGTCGTGTTGGTAGTCATACGCTTGGATGACGACATCATTACCGTACACTTGCAAGCGCAGTCCTTGCTTGAAAGCCCCTCCATCCGGCGCGACTTTTTCGCCGCCGTCTGGACCGGCTGACATCCATCCCGTTTCAATCCCGCCTGTGTTTACGACGGTAAAACCGCGTTTGTCTCCGCCTTTGACTTTCTTTTTGCCTGCCCAGTCCGGTAGGTTCAGATCCCAATGGGTGTGACTCGTGAAGAAAACGACTTGCGGATAGTCTTTCAAGATGTCAAGGAGCTTGTCCACCTTCAGGTAATCGTTCATGTATGGATTTTGTTTGGAGCCGGAGACACTGTCTGGAAGCACATGGTGGGAGAATACGAAAATGGGCTTGTTCTCGTCCTGCTTGCTGTAATGCTTCAGATTTTCTTTCAGCCAATCCAGTTGCTCGTCGCTCATGTATACTTCATCCCACAATTTTGAATCGTGGTATTTCATGTATTTTTCTGTGCCGAGAAAGAGAAAGGGATATCCATTGATTTCTTTCTGGTGATAGACTTTGTCTTCTCCGCTGAATTCGTAGAAGTTATCGAACAACTCTTCTTCCGTTGTGCCGTTTGGCCAGCTACTTTGTGCAAGCGTTTGGGGATTCTTCCACTTCGGCACATAAAACTCATGATTACCGATGCTGTACCACACCTTTTCAGGGTGAGGATTTTTATCGAGTACATCTTGCACGGCTTGATATTCAAAATCATAGCCGCGAGGAGTAATATCACCGTTAATGATCAGCGCTTCGGAATTTGAATTTTCCTCATTGATGTCTTGCAAAACGTGATCAAAATCTCGGAGGTCTCCTTGGATGTCACTGATCACGTCAAATGTCATCGTCATCTTTTTCTCTTTTGCATGAGCGGAATCATCGACTGGAAGGATTCCACCCAACAAGATGGCAGAAGCAGCTATACTTGATACCATTTTTTTCATTACGGATCACTCCTCATCTGTTTTCGTCACGACACCCACCCGAATAACCAATATTATCCTGCTATCATTCCGCCTTTCTGTTGTTTTCCCTGTGTTTTGTTGTTTTTTACACCATAAATAGTAGATGTCCAACATAAAGAAAACGTTAAAACAACATTAAGATTGCGAGAATGTAGTAAAAGGGTACTTAATACCTGCCTGTTTACAGAAAAAAGGCACAGGATCCTAACCGAATCCTGTGCCGGGGAAATCTTGTAAACAAAAGAAAAAAATCCACCCGATTTGAGTGGACTTTCGTTATAGCTCGTTATTTCGCTTCCTTGATGTGGAACACGCATTTGTCTCCGCCTTTTGCCATGCACGTGGTTTGCTCGACATTGGCATTCAAGACCCGACGGAACAACGAGAGTTCACAGCTACACGCTTGGTTGAATTCACGAGCTACTTGCGAGATTGGGCAATTGAACTCCTGAATCCGATAGCCGTCTCCATTTTCGTCCTTTTCCCATTCCACCATGTAGCCTTTATCGTTTTGCAGCTCGGCTAGCTTGGCTACACGCTTTTCCAAGTCACCTTGCATGTGGGAGCGATAAGTCTCCTCCAAGCGATTCTCGCGGCGTCTAAATAGCATTTCTATTTTGGACAAACCATCGATTTCCTTTATGTCTTGTAAAAAATCTAATGTCAAATGAGAATAATTGCGCGGGAACAGTTCGTCTGCTTCCTGCGACAATGAATAAACATTCGTTGGGCGTCCCATCGCTTGGCGAACAAGCGTAGACTTGATCAAATTATCTCTCTCCAGGGTGTTCAAATGACGTCGAACCGCCATTTCAGTAATCCCTAGCTCGACGGCCATGTCGCTGACAGGGAGTGAACCTTTGACCTTGAGCATGTGCAGGATTTGATCACGAGTGGACGTTCCTTCGTTTGTCATACGTATCACCGTCCTTTCTCCCTATTGTAGTGGATCAAGACGTTTTAGTAAACAAACGAAAGTCTTTTGTATAAAATATCCGCTACCTAGTGTTGGAATGAAAACATTTTAAAACAGTTCTTTTTTCAAGAAGGCTCTCACCTGTGGCTCAAACTGACGAATGGCACCGGCAGCTTCTTCTACCAGGCTGTACATCTCATTGACCGGCACACTTGTATAATCATTAACCAGATGCTTGCGGAAATCAGTAACACGTGTCAGGATCAAAGCCTGTTCATCCGTGATGACTTGCTCATCCCGCAAAATTTCCACGATGTCGCTGTAGCTTCCTGGATCGCGCATAATGAATCCGTCGATCAGCGCGTTTCCGACATCCACTATTCCTTCGATAGACAAGTGCAGGGCTCGCTCCATCGCTGCAACAGCTACTTCATCTGCCAAAACCGCTTTGGCTCCTCGTTCGCTGAGCTTGTCCAACAGATCAAGCATACGAGACATATGTTCCAATACTTGGTCGATTCGTTTTGTATTCACGTCGTACATATATTTCTCCTTACTTTCGCTTTTTTGATTTGCGTTTTGAGTAGTAAACGGTAAACACAAATGTTAGCACCAGGACGAGAAGCACCAATTCCCCTTCCTGCAAATAGGAATTGCTCACCGGTTTCACCTCTTTTCATCCCTCAGTATACCAAATTTGTACGACCTGTCACGAATCACGTTCGTCTTTTGATCACGCAGTTGTGATCGTTCACTTTATGTTACAATGATGGGGTGAATTTTTGTCGGCAAGCATAAGGGGAGGAACACACTGTGGAACGCGAATTGGCTCTGGAAATTGTGCGGGTAACGGAAATGGCTGCACTCGCCTCTTCTCACTGGATGGGACGCGGGAAAAAGAATGAAGCAGATGGAGCAGCGACCAGCGCCATGCGCGCCATGTTTGATACGATTAACATGAGGGGTACCGTCGTCATTGGCGAAGGTGAACTGGATGAGGCCCCCATGCTCTATATCGGTGAAAAGCTCGGTAACCCGGAAGCAGGCGGGCCTGAGGTAGATGTGGCGGTTGATCCGCTAGAAGGAACGACGATTGTCGCCAAGGGTCACAACAATGCCATGTCTGTTATCGCCATCGGCGACCGTGGAACACTGTTGCATGCACCAGACATGTACATGATGAAAATGGCCGTCGGCAAACGTGCTGCCGGACAAATCAACCTTTACGATCCCGTGGATAAAATGATAGAGGTTGTAGCAAAAGCAAACAACAAGCGCGTGCAAGATGTAACGGTCATTATTCAGGAACGCGACCGCCACCAGGCGATTATTGACGCCATTCGTGAAAAGGGTGCGCGAGTGAAGCTTTTTGGAGATGGCGATGTAGGTGCTGCGATTGCTGCCTGTCTGCCGCATACAGGGATTGACCTGTTCTTGGGTATCGGTGGTGCGCCTGAGGGCGTGATCAGTGCCGCGGCGATCAAGTGCCTGGGTGGCGACATGCAAGCCCAGCTCAAGCCGCAAAACGACCTCGAGCGCGAACGCTGCATCAAAATGGGGCTCGACAATCCGGAACAGCTCTTGACGCTGAACGATCTGGTCAAAGGGGACGACGCCATTTTCGCGGCAACAGGCGTCTCTGATGGAGAGCTGTTGCAAGGCGTGCGCTATCTCGGTGATGATATGGTGGAAACTCATTCGATCGTCATGCGTGCCCAAACCAAAACCATTCGCTTTGTCCGCGCTGTACACAATACCGAACACAAACCAAATCTTTTATGGAAGTAGAGGGATACCTATATGGCAAATGATTTGTTTTACTTGTACGACGAAGCTGAGGATACGCGAACGCGCTTTGTCAGCTTCACGGGCGAAGCTACACGTTTTGACCTCGCGATTACAACGACCAACCGTTTTTATGGGAAGGCGATTGTCATCAACATTCAAAATGGACGCTCCGCTATTATTGGACATGATGATCTGGAAGAAGAAGGCTATCTGGAATTCGCGTTCAACTTGAACGAGAGTGAAGCAGAAGAATTGAAATCATTTTTGGAAGCAGCTATTTAATTCACCAAAGGAAGAGCGATTGAGGGCTCTTCCTTTTTTTATTTGTAGCTCCCGCCCATTTCCTACTGGACAATGCTCCTTACAGGCGTATGCCTCGTATACTGCTACTGCACAGATGCACAGACAGATAACGAGAGGAGTGCGAATCGCATCATGCAATCTTATCCATACGACCAAAGCTCATACGATCAAAGCTCATACGACCAAAGCTCATACGACCAAAACCAATACCATCAAACTCAATATGATCCAAACGAATACGATCAAAACCAATTTGTTCCCGCTCAATATGACCAACCACCTTATTACTCAGCAGACCAGGATTTTCGATACATTCCAGAAGATCAGGCACATCCAGTCTTTTTCCGAAGAAGACGAGGTCCTGAAGTCGTTGTCGTCCCACAGCCATATCCTTGGTGGGGATGCAATACATGCTGGCCTGGCTATTGGCCCACATGGGGCTGGCCTGGTTGGGGACCCGGTGGGTTTGGTGGTCCTGGTGGGTTTGGTGGACCCGGTGGTTTTGGTGGTCCCGGTGGTATTGGTGGACTCGGTGGTATTGGCGGACCCGGTGGTATTGGCGGACCCGGTGGTTTTGGCGGACCCGGTGGTTTTGGCGGCGGTTTTTAGAAGAAAAACGAAAAGAGCCCTGACATACAGGGCTCTTTTTTATGCTTCGGTTATTCTGAGTCATTTTTAGGATTCACGTTTCGGCGTATTTGGTCCTGTTGGGACTTTATCGCGTTCGCGATTGGGTTTCAATTGATTGGGACGGCGCTCTCGTGAGTTGGAATCCTTGCCGTTTTTATCGGGTCGATCCTTTTGAAACTTTGGCTTCTCCCCGCGCTCGTTTCTCCCTGCCCCATTGCGATCAGCGCCAGCATTGTTCTGGCGATCCTGTTTATTTTGACGCGGGTGATAGCGTCTGCGATCTTTTCGTTCTACAAAAGGCGAAGAGCCACCCTCTTCACGGGGGATGTCCTGACGAATATCAATGATGACATCAAAGCCAGATTCGTCATGCCCGCTCTGGTCGTCACCGTTGCCAACGTTTGCTTTTACCTTGCGTAAAACGAAGTACGGACAACCAAAATTGCAGAACTCATGCAGGTACTCATCCAAAGCGGCGATCCGCTGCTCGAACGGTACTTTGCGATTAGCGTCAGTATAAAACCCACGAAGACGAAGCTGACCATAGCCCCAGTCCCCTACAATATAATCGTACTTGTCGAGGATGTCGCTATAGCGCTCCTTGAACGCTTCAAGGTTCCAGCCGTCTCGATTTACTTCCATGACTTCATAAGTACCGGCTTGCGTGCGAATCAAACTCGCTTCCTCCTTACGCATGTATACTATGTCCATCTTATCATATTTCACGCAACATGAGCTAAATTTCCCACGATAACTGACCTGTGCCTTTGGACATTCTATCGTGTAGGGGGTGTTACCATTGAAAAAGACATGGTTGTATCCTGCGATTGCAGGGATTGCGCTCTTAGCTACTGGTTGTTACAACAATGCTGCGCCTAACTACACACATCCGAACAAGACGATGTCGTACCAGTCTGCTCCGCACGTTCGAAATTTTGATGGAATGCACGTCCGTAACTACGATGGCATGCGCTCGACAAACATTGACGGGTATCATCACACTCGTAATTACAATGGCACAAGCACCACAAATTTCGACGGCATTCACACCCGCAGCTACGATGGCATGCGTGACGGGCTTCATGTCCGCAACTACGATGGCATGGGACTGACCAACAATGCTGGGATTAACAACGGTGTCTATCCACATGGTACCTCTCCACGAGCAAATGTAAACAACTACAACGCCTTCACCAGCGGGATGAGACCGTACAATGCCTTTACGGATCATAAAGCTGGTATGGGTACGGGTACAGCAGGTGTTTACAATACTCCGACTGGAAGACACCATTCCATTTATCAACAGCATTCTTGGAATCGCGGTGGAGCAGGAGTCATGCAAACCGGAATGCCACGCATGGGCTATGCGCAGACTGACCGTCAGCATATGAAAACCGCCAGTGTAACAAACGTCTATGTAGACCGTGATGCATTGGCAAAAGCTGTAGGGAATGTCACTGCCAGTTGCCCTGGCGTTCAGCGTTCTACGGTCTTGGTAACGGATAAAGAAGTTTTTGTAGGTGTGCACACACAAGGAGCAGATGCGCACACAGCGAAAAAACAGGCAAAAATGAACGCTGAATCGGTTTCACCACGCTATTACAAAGTGTATGTTACCGATAATCCGAATGACATCCAAGAAATCGCTCGTGTAGCAAGCCGCTCCAGCAACGTGAGTACAGCACGTACAGAAGATGCGAAAAGCATTGAAACGCTTATCAAACGTATGGGTGGAACATCCCATAACGTGAAGGCAACTCACAAAGCTACAACCAGTCGCTAAAGCCCTCTCCCCCATATAGTGAAAAACCCCCTCTTTTCCGCTCGTGTAGAGCGGCTGAGGGGGTTACTTATTATTGCGCTTTCGGCATGGATTCTTTCGCAATCGTTTCCTTCGCGGCACTCGCCTGCTCATGAGCGTGGTACGAGCTGCGTACTAATGGACCTGACTCTACGTGACTAAAGCCACGCTTCATGCCTTCATCCTTCAAGTGAGCGAATTCATCTGGATGGTAAAATTTTTCTACCTTCAAATGCTTCTTGGTCGGTTGCAAATACTGGCCAATCGTCATGATGTTGACGTCGACAGAACGCAGGTCATCCATCGTTTCGATGATTTCCTCCATCGTCTCGCCTACACCAATCATCAGACTGGACTTCGTCGGAATGCTCGGCTGGAATTCCTTCGCCTTTTTCAACAGTTCCAGCGTCCGATCGTACTTGGCTCTTGCCCGTACGCGATCTGACATCCGGCGAACCGCCTCAATGTTGTGGTTTAGTACGTCAGGCTTTGCGTCCATGACCACTTTTAACGCATCCCAGTTCCCCATAAAATCGGGAATCAATACTTCTACAGAGGCAAACGGCAGTCGACGACGAATCGCACGAATCGTATCGGCAAAAATCTGTGCGCCTCCATCTGCCAAATCATCACGAGCAACGGAAGTAACAACGACATGCTTCAAACGCATTTGTTCTGCTGCTTCTGCTACACGTTCTGGTTCAGCTGTATCCAGCTCCGTCGGTAGTCCCGTTTTTACTGCACAAAACCGACAGGCTCGGGTACATATATCACCCAAAATCATGAAAGTTGCTGTACCGCTTGCCCAGCATTCATGAATGTTGGGGCATTTTGCTTCTTCACAAACGGTATGTAGCGTCTTCGTGCGCATGGTTTGCTTAAGCTCTTTAAAGCTGGCTAGTTCTGATCCTGAAACAAGGTTGATCTTGAGCCACTCCGGCTTGCGTTGCGTCATAGGGCTCACTCCTCATGTGACATCATGATACAAGACAATAACAATCTCCATTATAGAGGTTGGATTTCGGAGGGGCAACCTCTTTCCTCCCCCGGAAACAATTACCCGATCCGATGCACGGTATGACGGTTCTCTTGACGAAGCAATGGCTCCAGCATACGCAGCTCTCGTTCATGACAGGTGAAAAGAAACACTTGCTGTTCTTGTGCCAGCATCGCGACATAGTCAAGCGTTCGACGCAGACGCTCTTCATCATAATGGACAAAATGATCATCGAAAAACAGCGGCAATGGCTCCGACTGCTTGGCATGATGCACCAATGCCAAACGCTGGGCAAGGTATAGCTGATCAATGGTCCCCGTGGAACATTGGTCCTGTTCGAGCACCATTTGTTTGGTCGGCGAAAGCAAACGGATGGCAAATCCGTCACGGGGATCGAGTCTGACATCCCGATACGCTCCCCCTGTAATATGCTCGATGACCTCCGAAGCCTGCTGATTTACAGCAGGAGTGCTATCCCGTCTCCATTCCCCTACTGCCTCCTGAAGCATTTCCCGAGCCAACTGAAGGGCATCCCGCTTATTTTGCAGCTGACGAAGTGCTGCCTGCGCTTCCTCAAGCTCATCAGTCGCGCGAGATAATGACAGGCTCTCATGAACCGCCATCTCCCCATTTCCTCTGGCCATTTGTTCCCGCAGCTCCTGCAGTCTCTCCTCAATCTCCACCATCTCGATACGTAATTTGCCTTGCTCTGTCTCAAGCGCGTTTTTCTCCTGATCAAGTAGGGTTCGAAGTGCCTCCCCCCAGCTTGCAGACAGATTAGCCTCCTGCTTCGTTTTCGCCATCTCGGATAGTAGCTGCTCAGATTGTTGCGTGCGCGTGCTTTTCAGTAGCTCTTCCCGTCTTTCCAAAAATGTATCCCAATTACTCGCCCCCCATTTCTGAACGAGTATGGCGAGTTCAGCATCGAGTGAAGCGATCTCTTCTTGTACTCTTTGACTTTCCTGTAGCGTATCATTTTCTGCTATCTGTTTCGGTTCGCCCGTACTCTCTTTTACTCGCAGCAAGAAAACCCCAAAGCCGAACAGCAACAAAGCGGCAGTCACAGAAACTCCTCCCAGAACGGGATGTCCACTCACGAAGCCGATTACCCCAAGAACAGAGAATATCCCTGCGCCGCCCCACATGAGTGCAGCTCCCCGCTTCCTTTTCGCCTGATTGCCTTGGCGAGTCCTTCGTGATGCTGTACTTCGCGGACTTGTAGAAAGGGCCGATACAGCCAGTGACGCCAAACGAATATGCAATGCTTCTCGCTGTTTGAGCAATTGTACGCCTTTTTCATAATCGTGCTGTAAGGGTATGAGCTGGTCATCACTCTGTTGTACGACTACCGTCGGCATGTTTACCTGAGTGAAACCACGTCTTGCCTCTTCGTGAATAGCCAGCTCGGCTTCAAAGCGAGCCGTTTGCTCCCACCACGTCCAGTCTTGTTGACTGACAGGGGCATAGCTTCGTTGCCAGCGTTCCTGCAACGCTTTTGCTTGTCCGGTTGAGCGATCCAGACGCTGCTCCAATCTGCTGCGCCGCAGTTCTAATTGCTGACATTCTTCTGTGGCTTCCGCTATTTGCAGCGTCAGTTGGCTGATCGTTCGCCACGCTTCTTTTGCGTTTTCCTTCTCCTGCTCTTTTTGCGCCACCTTCGTAGCGGCTTTTCCCAAAAGTGTATTTTCGGCCCGTTCTTTTTTGCCGATGACCGCAACCTCCCGATCCAGCTCCGCCAAAATTAGTTGGACAGCCGGATTGGCTTCTTCCGCAGTCGTAAAAGTCGGAATCAAATGCTCAGCCGCCTGAAGCGGTTCCCTCCTGATCCACGTCAAATCCGTAAATAGACTGCGTGTAAGGCCCGTATGCTTTTCGATAAAATTCCGTTCCTTGCGTCTGTCTTCCAAATAAAGCTCAGTCATTTCCGTCCATTCGGGGTCCAAAAAGAGGCGCGCATCCTCCCGTTCCTTCGTCAACTGACGATGAAGGCGATAGGTTTTGCCCGCTAAATTGTAAGTAATGATCGTTTCGTACGCACCACTCTGCCACGGACGGTATTTTTCATATTCAGGCAAGTATCGCGCGGATTTGACGTAATCGCGCTTCATTCCATACAAGGCAGCGAAAATACCTTGTAGGATCGTTGATTTTCCTGACTCATTAGGGGCATAAAACAGATTGATGCCTGGAGCAAAACGAAAGGTAGCATCCTGCCATTTTCCGAAGCCCCCCAGCACTAGCTCCTCTATTTTCATCGAATGGTCCCTCCAATCCGCGCCAAAGCCTCTTGCTTGGCTAACCTGACGATTTCTCGCTCGTCCTCATTTTGCGCACGGGACTCCGCCTCTGCCAGCTTGGAAAGCCATCTCCCCCAGACGCCACCCTCTGCGATCAGCTTGTCCTCATCCACATCAGGCCAGGTCCGGTCTGTCAGCTGCAGCACAAAAAAACGGGAAAATCGCTGTTGAAGGACGGACACTGGAGGCTGAAAATGCGCAGCACGTTCTCCTGTCAGCGTGATGTACATCATATCGGAATCCTTTTCCTCTGCGAGTTGCTGCTCCATCCGATCAATGAGCTGCTCAGTCGTTTCGACTCCATTCCCTTTGATATCCAGCTTTCTAATTTTGCGTGACTGGACAGGAATCGCCGTGAGCCGCAATCTGCCATCATGATCTAGCTCTCCATACAAAACATTACGTTCTCCCCCTTCCTTACTCGTCAATCCTTCTGGAGAGCCGGGGTAAGCTGCGAACGGTTGTTTTTTGACAGGATGTATGAATTGCTCCAGCTTGTGAATGTGTCCCATCGCAACATAGTCCATGCCCGTCTGTACGAGCTGCTGCAAGGTGACAGGCGCATACGGATGATGCTCTTCGGTACCTGAATCGGAAAGCACACTGGCATGCAGAACCATCAAATGATGGGCATACCCTTCCAATTTGCCTGGAAACGTCTCGAGTGGCGACTCGTACACATGTGGCTGCCCAAAGCCCCAGCCATAGATCACGCACGACTTTTCGGGAAATTCATACACACCCCACTCGGGTGTAAACCAGTAGACGTTCCCTGACCATTCCAACGTTTGATAAAACGAATCTGCTCGCCACGGATCGTGATTGCCAGGTGCGATCACAACAGGAATTGGTGCGATGCTGGCAAAAAGATCACGTAAAAACATCGCAGTTGATCGTCTTCCCCCGTGGTATTCCAGCAAATCTCCGGCAATGAGCCAGAAGTCTGCTTCCTTTTCTCGGACGAGGTCACAGATTCTTTTCATCGTTTGACGAAAATCATCCTGACGCAGCTCGTAACGCTCCCCCAACATTTGAAGCGGCGCATCCAGATGGACATCCGCTGTATGAATAAATGACAGCACGATCAATTCCACTCCTCACATGAAACAGACGAACATACTTTCCCTTTATGATACAGAGGAAAAGGCTGGATGAAAAGCATCTATCAGAACGAAAAAACTTCCGCCAGCAGTGACGGAAGTTGGGGGGATTTGGTTTTTACTTGAGCAAACGAAGGAATTCACGCATGAAGCCTGGCAGGTCTGGCCATGCATGTCCGGAAACAAGATTGCCATCGACATGGAGCGTTTCTGTTTGGTAGATCGCTCCGCACGCCTCTACATCGGGTCTGCATGCCTGGTAAGCTGTGATTTCACGTCCGGCTAAGTGCTCGCGAACGATGGTCAATACTTGGGAACCATGGCAGATGGCTGCGACTGGCTTGTTGGTCTCGAAAAAGTGCGCCACAATCGGCTTCAAGTGCTCATTGAGCCTGATATGCTCAGGTGCCCGTCCACCCGGAATAATCAAGGCGTCAAACGCCTCAGGGTTAATATCTGAGAATGCAGCATGGGCGGGAAGCTGATAAGCTGGCTTTTCTGTGTATGTCTCACTGTGTGCTTCGAAATCATGGCAAACGGTGTGTAGGGTTTTCACGCTGGGTGCTGCAATGACCGTTTCATACCCTTCTTCCAAGCAGCGGTAATACGGATAGAAAACCTCCAGTGCTTCTACAGCATCACCTGTTACAATCAACACTTTTTTGCTCATCACACAGCCTCCTCATGACGATTTTTAAGGAATACACTCCTCCTGATTTCAATTCTTTGGCTGTACGGTATGCTCCTGCCTCCTTTTCTGCAAATTTACAAAACTTTCCCCGACAACAACCAAAACGCTTTCCAAAAGTATCTTGGATAATCCACTCCAACTGGCAGAAACTACAACAAAAGACTACGAGGCTGGAGGGAGACGGCATGCGAGTTTTCCGCCTAATCATTCAGATCAGCTTGTGCGTGGTTGCAGCTATTTCACCACTAGAATCCGTCGCCGGAGTTGCTCCGTCCGCCAATGAGCAAGACCCGGTTCTTCAAGAGCGCTTGCAAGTTTTTTTGCGCTTGGAATCGATGTACGGCATTCCGTGGAATTATTTAGCAGCCATTGATCAATACGAGCGAACCATGAAAATACGCCGGAAGAAGCAGGAGCAAGAAAACGTTTCACGACTAACTGCCGTGGACATTCCAAGCGATCGTTGGGCAGGTGCATTCAATCCTGATGCAGAGGATACGAATCCGGTATCCATCCAATTTTTTAAAGGCATCGGGATGGATGGAGATGGCGATGGTGTCGCAGATCGTCACAACGATCTCGATGCACTCACTACCTTCATTCACTACCTATCCCAATACGGCTTCTCCCATGAGGATTGGCAAATTGGTCTTTGGTCGTACTACCAGCGGGATCGTTCTGTGAAGACGATCAGGCAGTTCGCGCAGGTGTATGCAAAGTATCACCATCTGCACCTGGATGAGCGGCATTTTCCTATCCCCGCGAGGTACGATTACAGCTACCGCAGTACATGGGGGGCTCCACGTGGCTGGGGTGGTCGTCGGATCCACGAGGGGACCGATATTTTTGCGAGTCACGGCACCCCAGTACTCAGCACAGCGTACGGAGTCATTGAGGTAATCGGCTGGAACAGGTTTGGCGGATGGCGGATCGGCATGCGTGACATGGGCAATGTGTACCATTACTTCGCACATCTTTCCTCGTTTAAAAAGGGATTGAAGCCGGGTGACATCGTGGAGCCAGGAGAAGTGCTCGGATATATCGGCAGCTCTGGATATGGGAAGCCCGGCACCTCAGGCAAATTCCCTCCCCATTTGCACTACGGTATGTATCGGGAAACAGGTGGCGCAGATTGGTCATTTGATCCTTATCCGTATTTACGTCGTTGGGAACGGCAAAAGAAGCGGCAATGAAGCCGCTTCTTTTTTATGGGCAGCTCTTTTCATTGACAGACATCATCCGTAAAAATACAATAAAAATAGAAAAACTGGACAGTCGTCCAAAAAAAAGAGGTGAAAAAGTGACTACCCAGAAAAAAGCCGAAGCAAAACGGGCATTTTTGATTGAGCAAGCGACTGCTTGTCTGGCTGAAAAAGGGTATGCACATGTTTCCTTGCGCGACATAGCCAAGGAATCTGGCGTCTCACTTGGCATTCTGCATTATTACTTCGCAAGCAAAGAAGAGCTTTTGCTCGCTGTCATCTCTAGCTACAAAGGACGTTTCATGGAAGAGTTGGAACGCGAAGTGATCGCAGCTCCATCTGGTGAATGGTCAGCAGCTCTAGCTCGTGTCTTGTGCCGGAGTCTACAAGAGGATCGGAAGCTGCATCGACTCTGGTATGACTTGCAGGTACAGGCCATGTACGTTCCTGCGTTTGGTGAGCAGGTAAAAGTCATTCGGTCCCGTCTGCATCAGCTCATCTCTCGTATGCTCGTACGGTTACAGCGCGAAGAACAATCCTCATTGACCATCGACGAAGACTCCGCAATCTCCCTCATTTACTCTGCAATCGACGGATTCCTTTTTCAATTTTTGCTCGATGAGTCACAGAAACCGGAAGAAGCGATTGCCCGTTTTGAACAGACCTTTGCCTATTTGATGCATACACTCTTCTCTTCTGAATCTTTATCTTCTGAATCGAGGTGAATCATGATGGCAATCATGTCCATGCAAAATCCCGCCACTGGTGAGCTGCTTGGTTCTTTACAGGAAGCGACTCCAGAACAAGTAGAAGACGCGATGGCACGTGCGCGTCTCGCCTTTCCAGCTTGGTCCACTACATCGTTGGCTGAGCGTCTGGACTATTTGACACGGCTGCGGCACTATTTAGTCGATCACGGCGAAGAAATCGCCCGAAAAATTAGTGAGGCTACCGGAAAAGTTACATTGGAAGCGTACATGACCGAAATTTTCGTCACTGTCGACACGATTCGGTTTTATGAAAAACATGCTTATCAGATGCTTGCCGATCAGCCGGTACCAACCTCCCTCGTGCTGTGGCCGAAGAAATCGTATATCCACTACAAGCCGATGGGTGTCGTCGCGGTTATCTCTCCGTGGAATTATCCTTTTCAGCTTGCCGTTATTCCCGTATTATCTGCCCTCGTAGCAGGCAATACCGTTATTTTAAAACCTTCCGAGGTGACTGCTACTACCGGACTGCTCATGGAAGAGGTGTTTTCCGCTGTTTCTATGCCGGATGGAGTCGTTACCGTTCTGCATGGAGGACGCGAAGCTGGACAGGCGCTGGTAGCTGCTCGCCCAGATAAAATCTTTTTCACAGGCTCTGTCGCGACAGGCAAAAAAATTATGGCGGCATCATCGGAGCATTTGATCCCGGTAGAACTGGAGCTTGGCGGAAAAGACCCGATGATCGTGTTTGAAGACGCTCATCTGGAACGGGCAGCAAATGGTGCGGTATGGGGGGCTTTTACGAACTCCGGACAGGTATGTATGTCTGTTGAACGGCTTTTTGTCCATGAAAGGGTCTATCCTGAATTTCTCAAGCTGGTCACCGAAAAGACAAAAGCATTGCGCCAAAGTTATCCGAATCAGGCCGAGGTCGGTTCGATGACGTCTTCCCAACAAATCGGAATTGTCCGTGAGCATGTGAACGAAGCACTGGCTGCGGGCGCGACAGCAGTCACCGGAGGACTCCCTTCCTCTGACAGCATGTATATCGCGCCGACCATTCTCACAAACGTGACATCTGACATGAAAATCATGCGGGAAGAGACCTTTGGTCCGGTATTGCCGATCATGACTTTTGCCACCGAAGAGGAGGCTGTCCGCCTGGCTAACAGCTCACCGTACGGGCTGAATGCCTCGGTATGGTCAGCCGATAAAACAAAAGCGGATCGCGTAGCTCGTCAGCTCGAAAGCGGCAATGTGTGTATCAATGACGTCATTATCAGCTACGCCAATCCCCATCTTCCTTTTGGCGGGGTCAAACAGAGTGGCATCGGCCGTTATCGCGGACCTTCCGGATTGCAAGCCTTTACGCACAGCATCTCTGTCATCCATGATCCGGGCAAACGCAAGCGTGAGTTCAATTGGTATCCGTATACGAAAGATCAGGAGCTCACCTTTGTTGGATTGACGAACCTCTTGTACGGCAAGCTCCAAAATGTAAATCGTCGGACTTTGGGTGCGATCTGGCGCGAATTCAAGCGTCTGTTCTAACCACGCCGGAATGCTATCGCTCCTTATTTCAGTGTGCCAAAACCGACGATATCCACATGAACCTTAACGTTGATTTTCGCTTTTCTATAAAGGGCGAGACCCGTTTGCCGTGTCCATTTGCCATCATATTTTTGGCGAATGCTCTCTTCTAGCTGCGCCGGGTCAACCCCTTGCTTTTGAAAACGTACCAGCATCTCCATGCTTTCCTTTTTGATTCTTTTCTCAAGTTCTTGAACCATGGTCCGAAATTGAGCCCGCTTCTCCAAATCCTTGCTGCCTGAATAGCCTACCAGCATCCCTCTTATCCGAAGCTCGATATTGATGACAGGCTTTTTCAGGCTGCCTTTGCTTCTTACCTTCGTTTTTGCTCGCACAAAATCGAAGACGACCTTTTCCGTTTGTTTTTTACCTGTCTTCGTCTCGTGCTGGAACTCGAAGCTCATACGGGGCAAGCGTTCTCTTCCCAAAAACCCCTGAACCAGCTTCCCCTCTCGCTGCGTGTACATTCCGATCATCCTGTCTACTCGAAAAAGAGCCGCCTTGATGATCTGAATCTCTCCGTTGCTGTGAATGAGATAAGGAAGATTGGGGTCCATCGTGTTACTGGTCATCATAAAAACAAAATCGTGAATGGTCGAAAAAGACGAAAAGGCCGTTTCCACTCGCGGACGAAGCAAGTTGTTCAAATACGTGTTGATTTCCGGCCTGTGGTTATAGGTTCCTTTGATGACATCTTTCGCTTTTCCTTTTACGACGGCAATGTATACATTTTCTCCTACAATCGGATTGCGATAGAGATCAAGGATGACTTTTCCAATCCCGACTTTGCGGGCGTATTCTTCACTGAACAAAATCACACGCAATTGCGAGAGGGACATGGTCCTCTCTGCTTTTGTTGCGAGATTCAGCATTGCCTCGCTCGTCATCGAGGCATGAGTCGAGTACACCTGTGTCGATTCCTTATTTTTGGAGGGAACCGGTACCGCTACGGTGATATCTATCTTTTCACGATCCACATAATCGAAGCCCATAACCCCAATCATGGCCATGTCTTCCAGTGCCGGCCGTTCGAGTTCGCGCCCACAACCGCAAAGGCTGAGCAAGAGGATAACCGAAACAATGAGCCAGCTCGCCCTCTTCATGATACTCGCTCTCCTCTACCAAACCTAAAGGAATGCAGCAATAACAAAAAAATCGGCCACAAGATCAATCCATAGGCCATATAAACAGTCACCTTGTCATAAATGTAGCGTTGTTTTTCTACAGATAATGGCCCCACAATGAATAGAAACGAAATGATTGTCGGTACAAGTAGATGCCACAGCCTCGTCTTGTCTGCCATTTCTTCAAGGCCGGTACGCGCAACCCACAAGTATCCCGTACTCGTACTGAGAATGAGGAAGACCCAGAGACCAATCCCGAGATTTTCGATCCGCTCCAAAAAAGACAGCTCTACAGCCTTAAACAAATTCAAAATGGGATAAATGAGATTGTCCATTTGCCATTCGGAAAAATAAGACACACTCGTGAGCAGAATCATGACGTACAACAAAACAACGATCCATACCCCAATTAGCACATGCTTGTGTGCCTTGTTCTTCTCTTGGATATAGGGGTAAAAAAACAAGACCAATTCATACCCAAGCATGCTCGCGTAAGAATTGTGCACCGTTTCGGCTATACTGCGCCAATCTGTATGAAAAAGAGGAAAAATATGCATCATTCCTCCCTTTTGAAATCCGTACGGCAAAAGAAAAATCATCCAGCCCGTAAAAAAGAACGTTAGCAGGCAAAAGCGCGCGATCAATTTGATGCCGCCGTTTGTAATGTAGACCATGACTAATGTCAATCCTAGCAAGGGCAATGTGACAGTCTGATTGTTCAGCATGGAGGTTTGCACCAACCTGATATATCCTTCATTCGCAGTAGATACATTCAGAATGGCGTAGACGATAATCAGGATATTGAAACAGCCTCCCAGCCATTTTCCCAACAGCTTTTCGTGAATCCGAAAAAGATTATCCTCTGGATAACGACGGCACAAGGCCATCATCGGGATTAGCGTTAAGCTGACGATACATCCCAGCAAAATCGGAGACCACCACAGATTGTAGCCCATTTTGCTCGCATGATGAGCCAGTCCAAGTAAATTAACCCCTACCATCGTATTCATAATCAATCCGATTACCAGGATCGGATTCAGGCTGTGAATTCTCCCTCTATCCATCTACCCTAGTCCTCCCCAACTGGCCGGACATGCTTTTGCTTTGCCCGGGACATGCGGTTGCGATTGACGATAAATCTTAATGGTGCACGTACCAGACTATTCATCAAATCAGTCCATTGACGCGGAACCCCCGGAGCCATGTACGGCGTCCCGAGTGAAGTCAGATTGAGCAAGTGCGCGAATAAAAACGCCAGTGCCAGTATCTGGCCGTACATGCCCAATGCACCTGCCATCAAGATGAAACCATAACGAACGAGCCGAATCGCATTACTCATCAAAAAATTGGGTGGCACAAAAGAAAGCAGTGCCGATACAGAAACAAGGACGATCAAGATATTACTGGCTAACCCCGCTTGTACAGACGCTGTCCCGATCACGATACCACCAACGATACCGATGGTCTGGCCGATTTTAGTCGGCATGCGTATCCCCGCTTCCCGCAGGATCTCGATGACAAGCTCAATAATGAGCACCTCAATCACAGGCGGAAATGGCACCCGGCTGCGCGATTCAGACAAAATCGTCAGTAAAGCGGGGGGAAGCATTTCCGGATGATACGTCAAGACAGAGACGTAACTGGATGTGAGCATAATGGTGATAAATAAACCGAAAAAGCGAATCATCCGCAGCAGGCTCGCCGTTGACCAGCGATTGTAAAAGTCTTCAGGACTGCTAAACATCTCCAGAAAGGAAGTCGGACAGATCGCGGCATCCGGACTGCCATTCAGCATGATCACGATTCTACCGTCCAACAAAGCTGCTGTTGCATTGTCCGGCCGACCCGTCAAGCCAAACTGCGGGAACGGAGAGTATGGCTTGTCCTCCAGCATTTGCTTCAATATAGGCATCCCGACAAATCCGTGGTAAATGACATTGTCGATCCTTTTTTTCACGCGCTCCACATTTTCCGCGTTCGCGATATTGTCCAAATAAATCACAGCTACCTTGTTCTGTGCCTGGGTACCAATCGTGTAGCTCGATACTTTCAGATGAGGCGTAGCCAGTCTTCTCCGAAGCAAAGACAAATTGATCTCCAGCATTTCAACAAAGGAGTCTTGCGGTCCAAGGACGGTCGCCTCTGTCTCGGATTTCGTAATGGAACGGTGCGCCACCTGAAATGTATTCACATGCAGAATGAGGTCTCTTTCCAGGAAAAACAAGATGGTATGACCGCGTAGCAAGTTACTCATCAACGTCTCCATATCGTCAAGAAGACATTCCTGTGAGAAAGGAAGCGCCTGCATCGGATCTCTACCATCGGAACGCTGCAACGGAAGAAAGACATTCTCATAAATCTGGGACACATCCACCAGCGTATCGAGAAAAAAAACGTGTACCTCTTCGTCATTCATCTTCAATGACAAGCTACTGAGGTCATCCACGTTTTGCATGCATTGTTTTACCATATCGGGTGTAATTTGTTCGCTTCGCCGCGCATGAACCGAACCGATGCGCCGCTTTGCTTGTATGGCCTGTACTTGCGCTCTCCACCAATCAGTCGGCTTCACGCTAGATCCCCCCTTTTTTCAGGAAAATCTTTCTTACTTTGACCTGTCCGTGGTGATTTTATCCAAAAAAATAGAAAACGGGAGCCGAAGCCCCCGTCGAAACATCTCGTTCCCTATGAAATGATTAAGCGAACTGCTTAGATAAATTAGCCATTTCGATCGCTGCCGTTGCTGCTTCCCAGCCTTTGTTGCCTGCTTTTGTTCCCGCTCGCTCGATGGCTTGCTCGATATTATCTGTCGTCAAAACACCAAAAATAACGGGTATCCCAGTCGATAGAGATAAGGACGCAACTCCTTTTGCGGTCTCATTGCAGACGTAATCGAAGTGCGGAGTGGAGCCACGAATGACAGCTCCTAATGTAACAACCGCATCATAGCGACCGGATTCCGCCATTTTCTTAGCGATCAACGGAATTTCAAATGCCCCCGGTACCCATGCCACGTCTACCTGCTCATCTTCTACGCCATGACGCTTCAGGGCATCGAGAGCCCCTCCGACCAGCTTGCTCACGATCAATTCGTTAAAGCGTCCTGCCACAATCCCTACACGCAAACCTGTTCCAATCAAATGTCCTTCGAATGTTTTCATGCTTATTCCCTCTCCTTATCCGTGCAGATGAAGCAGGTGACCCAGCTTCTCTTGTTTTGTTGATAGGTACTTTTTGTTGTGCAGATGCTCCGGCATTTGAAGCGGCACCCGTTCTTCCACTGATAATCCGTAACCGATAAGCCCGCGGATTTTTCGTGGGTTGTTGGTCAAAAGCCGCATGCGTTGCACTCCTAGATCACGTAAAATTTGCGCACCGATACCGTAATCGCGCAGATCAGCGGCGAACCCTAGCTTTTCATTGGCCTCTACGGTATCCAAGCCTTCCTCTTGCAGCTTGTAGGCACGCAGCTTATTCAGCAAGCCAATACCTCTGCCCTCTTGGCGCATGTACAATAAAATGCCGCGTCCGCTCGCTTCGATCTGTTCCAAAGCAGCGTGTAGCTGTGGACCGCAATCGCAGCGATGAGAGCCGAAAATATCTCCTGTCAAGCACTCCGAGTGAACGCGGACGAGAATAGGCTCATCCGGTCCAATCTCTCCCTTGATGAGAGCCACATGCTCTTTTCCATCCAGCTCGTTCGTATAGGCCGCCATCCGAAAATCACCGTAGGCAGTCGGAAGCTGCACTTCGATTTCCCTTTTCACCATGGATTCCGTCCTCATCCGATACGCGATCAAGTCTGCAATCGTAATTAGCTTGAGATCAAAGCGGCGCGCGATCTCTACCAATTGCGGCAGACGTGCCATAGAGCCATCCTCGTTCATAATTTCGCAAATGACTCCCGCTGGAATGCTCCCCGCCAAGCGAGCTAAATCAACTGCCGCCTCCGTATGTCCCGCTCTGCGCAATACACCGCCAGACTTCGCGATCAACGGAAAAATATGTCCCGGTCTGCGGAAATCTTCTGCCGTCTTCTGATCGTCCAGCATCGCCAAGACCGTCAAAGAGCGCTCATGAGCGGATATCCCTGTGTGTGTACTCCCTTCATCGATGGACACGGTAAAAGCCGTTCCTTGCTTGTCTGTATTGGACTTCACCATCGGATGGAGCTGCAAGCGAGTTGCGTGCTCTTCTGTCACCGGTACGCAAACGAGTCCTCTCCCATGTGTAACCATGAAGTTGATCATTTCAGGCGTAGCCGCTTCGGCCATGCAGACAAAATCCCCTTCGTTTTCCCGATCCTCATCATCTACCACGATGACCGCCTTACCCTGACGCAAATCTTCCAATGCTTCTTCTATGCGATGAAACATGCTTTCTCCCTCCTCCTCACGCGAAGCCGTTTTCCTGCAAAAAGGCTAGACTGAGCCCGCCAGATTTTTCTGTACCGCCATGATTTTGATAGCCTAACAAACGCTCCACATATTTGCCGATAACATCTGTTTCGAGATTTACCAAGTCCCCAGGTCGTCTGTCTGCAAGACTCGTATTCGCCAGCGTATGCGGAATGATCGAAACGGTAAAACCGTTATCGTTTACGTCCACCACGGTGAGACTGATGCCGTCTATGCAAATCGATCCACGGGCAATAACATACTTCAACAGCTGCGGTTGGGCCTCCATCCGAAACACAACAGCATTCGCATTCACCTCTCGTGAAGCAACCATTCCGGTCCCATCTACATGTCCGGAGACGATATGCCCGCCAAAACGGTCACCCAGTCGCATCGCTCTCTCCAAATTCACTCGCTGCCCGCTGCGTAATTGCCGTAAGCTCGTCTTGTTCATCGTCTCTGGCATCACATCGACGCTAAACTGACGATTCGTATAAGAAGTAACCGTAAGGCAAATGCCATTGACCGAGATACTGTCCCCGAGCTTCACCCCTTCGAGTACCTGCTGTGCGCGGATGACCAGTCGACTCGCCTGCTCGTTCCCTTGAATCGATTCCAACACGCCCACTTCTTCGACCAGTCCCGTGAACATGCTCTCTCCTCCTCATTTGCTACGTCTGATCCTCCCATTGTGGGTACCCGATGATCTGTATATCACCTTTCCCGATCGGCGTGATCGAGACATTTGTCAGCGGTACCGCCTCTCCCATCGTCGCAAAGCCTTGACCACCGAATGGCGAAGGCGCGCCACTTCCTCCGATCAGCTTTAGCGCGATATGGCTCACGACCTTTTGAATCGCTCTCGCCTGCAAAAAGGAGCCATTGACTTCCTGCCCGCCTTCCACAAGCAACGAGGTAATCCCCAGCTCACCCAACGTATCCAGCACCTTTTCCACGCGAATTGGCCCTGCCGTTGTGATGACCCTTACTCCTCTTGCCACAAGCAGCTCCTGCTTTTCCCTTGGGGCTGCATCTGTCGTAAAGATCCACGTCTTCGCATCTGCATTCTGGACGACATGGGCATCCAGCGGCGTCCGTAATTGGCTGTCCAAAATCACTCGAACTGGCTGCCTTCCAAAACGCTGCTCTTCCTGGCGCGCCGTCAACAATGGGTCATCCGTGAGAATCGTCCCAACCCCGACCAGGATCGCATCGTGCTGCCGGCGCAGTTCATGCACCTCTGCCCGAGCCTCTGCTCCAGAAATCCACCGGCTGTGTCCCGTGAACGAAGCGATTTTCCCGTCCAATGTACTGGCCGTCTTTACCGTCACAAATGGACGTCTGGTCTGAATGTAATGGAAAAAGACCTCATTGAACACCCTCGCTTCCTCTTCGCTCACGCCCACCGCCACTTCCAGCCCTGCTGCCCGCAGCATCTCCATTCCTCGTCCCGCCACCAGCGGATTCGGGTCGAGTGTCGCTACAACGACACGACGTACATCAGCTGTAATCAACGCCTCTGCACACGGCGGTGTTTTCCCGTAATGACTGCAAGGCTCAAGCGTCACGTACACGGTCGCACCTTGCGCTTTTTCCCCAGCCATCCGCAGTGCGTGCACCTCCGCATGGGGCTCTCCTGCCCGCAGATGTGCTCCCATTCCCACGATGGTTCCATCCTTCACAACCACAGCTCCGACCATGGGATTCGGACTGGTTTGGCCTCGTGCCGATCGTGCCAGTTCCAGCGCCAGTTCCATGTACTTGCTGTCCTGTTCCATACCGCACTCCTTTCTGTCCAGCATTCCAGCCAAGCACAACGCAAAAAGCCCTTGAAACCTCAAAGCGTTTCAGGGCATAGGGAAAGAAGCCTTACCTCATCCGTTTTTCGAAAAAAACAAATGAAGAAAGCACAAAAATCTTCTTCCATCCGGACTGTACCGTCGGCTCTGGGTTTTCACCAGATCAGTCGCTGCAAGCGTGGTCAGCGAGTCGCGGGCTCAGACGTACGTACGCCATTACCGCCGGTCAGGAATTTCACCTTGCCCTGAAGATTGTCGCTATGAGGTTTTATGAAAAATAAAAACGCCCATGAATATTATGCTCAGGGCGTTCAGAAAGAAGCCTTGTTTCTACCGTTTTTTGAAAAAACAGCGAAACAGGCCGTTCCAAATACCTTCTCCCATCCGGACTGTACCGTCGGCCTTGGATTTGCACCAAGTCAGTCGCTATCAACTGCTTACGATAGCGAGTCGCGGGCTCAGACGTGCGTTCGTCATTACCGCCGGTCGGGAATTGCACCCTACCCTGAAGGCTGGTATTCAGTTAGGCAAAGTATAGCACATTTTTCGCTATTGTCTGTAATCATTTATTGGAGAAGTGCACATTCCCCTTACTCGCACTCTTCAAGGACAGTCAGGAGTTGTTTCAAATCATTTATGTACGCCCTTGGCACAACGCCATTTTGCTCCATGTCCTGCTCGTTCCCTTGATAGGCAATAAAAGCGACTTGTCCGTCACAGGCTGCCTTACCATCGATCCACGAATCCCCGATCATCGTCCAAGCTGAAACAGGCCAGCCCGGCTTGCAGCTGCGAATATAGTGAATGCCCGATGGAGATGGCTTCAAGGTCGTCATCTGCTCGCGGGCGACGATTTCGTCAAAGTAGGAGGCGATTCCCGTCTCGTTCAACGCCTCCTCTGCCGCGGCGTAGGCGTTGTTGGTCAGGATATACAAATAGTAGTTCTCTTTCAAGCGATCCAGCACTTCCACCGCATGCTTCTCCAATACAGCTCCATGCATGCCTTCCTTCTCAATCGCGGTTACTGCTTCCCACATAGCTTGTTCCAATTCACTCGTCATCTGCTCCGATTTTCTGCCAATCTCAATGAGCTGTGATGCGGTATACTTCTCCCAATCGAGAGTCGGCTCTACAATTCCATTGTTCGCCCACAGTTGAAAAATGGCCCGTTTCATCGCGGCAAAGTTGATTCGGGATTGCAGCAAGGTATTGTCCATATCGAAAATAATGCCTTTTGGATAGGATTTACTCATTTGTGGTCTCCTTTTTTAACAACTCGCCATGTCTGTTCAAGAGCAACGGTGTAGGCTTGAGCGTCGCCCGTCGGTGCCAGTTGATCATTAATCCACAAAGTCGCCGCTATATATTGCTTGCTGTCCTTCAGGCTTTGTCCAACGATCCCTCCCGGCTCTGCCCCAGCTTTTGCGAGTACGTTGTTTTCGCTTCCACAGACTACGCGAAGAACTTGAGCGCTCTCTAATCCATCCAGCAACTGACGATCATCGCTGTCTGTGAGCTTCGAGAAAAGCTGTACAGAAATGGCTTCATATGTCTGGCTCTGCCCTGTCTGATGAAAAATAGGATCGTGATCCTGCTCCATGAAAGATTGATAGTACTCTCTACTCTCCCAAACAGTAAGAATACAAGCTTCCAACGGCTGATGCTGATTCCACCCTCCGACTTGTCCCAGAAAGCCTTTTATGTCCTCTAATGATCTCCATTTCGCTTGGGCATGGGAAAACGATTGCTTCTGATTTTCCGTTACTTTACATGTAATCCATTTGATCAGCATTTCCAAGCCTCCTACGATCTTTTACAAAAAAGGAAAAGCAACAGTTCTACACTGTCGCTCTTCTCCACACACTACGGATTTTCCTTTATTGTTCCTTTTTCTTCGGGCTAGGAAACAATGCAGAAGTAACAGGGGGTAAAGAATTTGCTGCATCAATAAATTTCTGCTTGGCTACATTACCTGAAACAACAATTATCTTTTCAGTATCAAAGTAATACAAGTAGCTATTATTCAAATGATCCTTACCTATATATGCTTCGTTGCCATTTTTTAGTAAGACTGTTTCTCGATCAGAACTGGGTGTAAACGGAAAGCGTTTATATACGGTAATCGTAACGATCTCTTTTTCGTTTGCAAACACCCAAGCATTCACTTCTTTTTCTGGAATATTCATTTTTGTTGCATTGAACTTTTCGAAAGGTAATTGTAAACCCTCTTTATCTGTAAACTCTGTATTCCCCAACAACCTTACAAGCCCATAAACTCCCCAACTAGATGAGGGATTATGTTCATACAAAAAAACAGCAAAATTGTTTTTCCCCTCTGGAGAACGTATAGCCACTATACTCTTTTCTCCAAGGGTCGTTTCGAAAATGACAGAATCCTTCTTAGGAAATTCTGTGGTTCCATCTCTAAACCCAACCTCGTATTGATGGACGACAGCTTCAGAAGGAGAAGAGACATTTTGAGGTGGATCAACAACCTTTACCCACTCCACTTCTTTTAATGCATGATCCTCCGGTTTTGGAGCTGCAGTATTATTAGGTAGCACTTTATCGTTCGGTTCCTTAAGTTTATCTTCTTGGCACCCTAATAAGAGGCTGCATACAGCTAGGAGTATTATGGGTATTAGGAGTCTATTTCTCATTCTCAACTCTTCTCCTTCTTAGCAGTAATTAGAATTTTTCAGTTCTTGCTAGTTTGGCTTTGTGTTTTGGACCTATTACCTTGATTCTCTTTTTGTCTTGAATTTTGCAAGTGGGGGTTACATAGTAATGGTCTCCTTCCCAAGTCTCCGTATAAGCACCATAATCAATCCATCCCCACTCACCAGGGCCTACTGTAATGGTAGTTGACTCTTCTGTCGTCCATGTTATGCTACCGCCTATTTCGAAGCCTGCTGTCGCTTCGATTACACCCCAATTCCATTTTCCTGATCCAGTAACTTTACCTGAAATCGTAGTGCTGGAACTTAATTTCGACGTTTCAGTCAAATCTCTACTGGTTTTATTGATAACTCTCGTTCCAGAATCCCCTAGTTTGAAGCCGCTTGCTGTTCTTTTCGCTGTAAATACCCATTCACCTTGATCACACCCAGCTGTGGGTCTTACTTTACGCGCATCCCCTCTATATGACGTCGTTGATGTATTTGAGGTAACATGCGGCAAATTCGTGATTCTATTTTCATTTACGAAATTATAAATCTCGCTGTTCGGTACTTTATACTCAATTCCATCGATGTAATAATAGCCACCCTGAATATTACCAATATTATGATCAGTTTTTGCATTTGCTTGTAATCCCCCAGAAGTTACAAGAGAAGCACCAATAATTGTAGCCATTGCTACTGAAAACAGTTTTGATTTTTTGTTCATTCCCGTTTACCTTCCTTATTTTTATATTTTTACTATTCCGGTTTATTATACCAATATTTTACAAATATTCCACAAAAATAGAGATAATTCTCACAATGTATTGTTAAGCACAAAAAACAGAGGCTATCCCAACAGTAGATATTTCTACTTGAGAACTGCCTCTGTTCTTTTCATCTACTGTTGCTCAAATTATGTGCAAACGAAAGGGACAGCCCCTTTTAGGGGTCAGATGCCGAGTTCCTATTGCTTCTTCTTGGCGCTGTCTACTTCATACGGCACATCCTTTGGAACTCCTCCAGCTGGCCAATCCTGTGCCTTTTTGGCAAAGTCTGGACGTGGCTTGGACAAGATATAGGCTGCTAGGTCCGCTGCTTCTTGATCCGTTAACGAGCCTTGCTTGATACCGCCCATTTCACCTAGAGGCATATTGCGCTGAATGTAGCCAGCAGCTTTGGAAATTCGGGCCATACCTGCACCAATATTGAAGGAGTTATCTCCCCATAGCGCTGGTCCAGAGTTTGGTCCTGTTCCTGAACCATCAGCTGCATGGCATTGCAAACACGATTTTTGAAAGAGTGCTTCTCCATTTGCCACATTCGGTTGAGGTACGCTCTTCATATCATTTTTCTCTATCCACGGACGCTCTTTAATTCCTACTGGTACATCTGTTGAGATATACGTCAGATAGGCAACCATCGCTCTCATTTCATCGCTGTTGTAAGGCAATGGCTTTCCGTTCATACTTCGTTGAAAACAACCATTAATGCGATCCTCAATGGTAACCACTTTGCCAGACCTTGGAATGTACTGGGGATAGACTGCGGTGACACCCGTTAAAGGAGAGGTAGCATCCATTCCGGCATTCCCGTGACAGCTGGAGCAGGAGAGCTTATTCCCTGTGTATTCAGGGATCGCTGTACTCGTTTCATTCATTAACTTATGTCCATACTTAATCGATTCTCCCAATGGCCCCTCTGGTACCTTGTCCATACTAGGCGGGGTGTAGGTATCTAGATTGCTCGCTCCAGTTGCCCCACTCGCTGTTTTATCTTTGGCCTCACTCGCTGTTGGGGTGGGTTGAGCAGTCGGCTGTGTAGCGCAGCCTGCAAAGACCAGCATCGCCACTACTACCATAGACAGCTTCTTCCAGCCTGTCTTCTCTTTTTTAATCATAGGTCTCACTCCTCCATGTTGATCGTGCATTCACTACAGGAGAGTAGCAAGAGGCGTGCCATACGATAGATGCAGGAAAACGAACGGCCTAACGCTTCCAAACAGCAAGAAAAAGAAAAGACCATGCCAAAATGTCATGGTCAGTACGCGACAAAATGTCACGGTCGCAGCTCATACTCTTCGATTTTTCGGTACAGATTGCGTACGCTAATCCCCAGCTTCTCCGCTGTCTTGGTTTTGTTCCATTGCAGAACGTCCAGCACATGCTTGATATGTTCTCGCTCTACATTTTTCAGTAAAAACGCCTCTTCCTCCCCAGATTCTGCTGATGAAATAAGCTTCCTATCTGACGGGTTGTGAGGTACTGGCTGTTCGTGAGGAAAGAGATCCTTGTCGTCAATTTCCTCCCCTTTTGCCAAAACGACAGCCCGTTCGATCATATGAGCCAACTCCCGAACATTCCCAGGAAATGAGTAGGCCAAAAGAGCTGCCTGCGCTTTCACAGAAAGCGGTTTGACTGGATACTTACGCTTGAGTCGATTCAAAAAGAAAGCCGACAGTGGCAAAATGTCCTCTCTTCTCTCTATGAGAGGTGGAATCGTTATATCCATGACATGCAGCCGGAAATAAAGATCGGATCGAAACGTTCCTTCTTCCACTTTCTTCTCCAGATCAGCATTGGTAGCAGCAATGATACGAACATCCACCTTGTGCAGAATCGGGCTCCCTATTCGGCGAAATTCACCGGTTTCCAGAAAACGGAGCAGCTTGACCTGCAAAGGAAAAGGCAAATCCCCTACTTCATCCAAAAAGAGCGTCCCCAGATGGGCAATCTCTACCAGTCCCTTTTTCTGCGCCGTTGCGCCTGTAAAAGCTCCCTTTTCGTGCCCGAACAGTTCACTTTCCAGCATCGTTTCAGGTATCGCCCCCAAATTGATCGGTACGAATGCCTCTGCTGCTCGCTCACTACATTCATAAATGAGTCTCGCGATGACATCCTTCCCTGTTCCACTTTCCCCTTTTAAGAGAACGAGAAAATCCGTGCTGGCTACTCGCCTAGCAGTTGCTAGGACCTCTTTTAGCCTCGGGCTTTCCGCAACGATTTGAAACGTCGTTTTCCCGTTTGTCGATAGCACTTCTTTCAACTGTTGGTTTTCCTCGGTCAACTGCTGTTTTTCGACGGCCTTGGAAATCAAAACCTCCAATTCATTGAGGTTGTAAGGCTTTGTCAAATAATCATAAGCGCCGCGTTTCATCGCTTCGATAGCTGTTTCGATTGTTCCGTGTCCGGTCACAACAATGATTTGAATGGCAGGAGAGGTTTCCTTGCACCATTGCAAAAAGGAGAGGCCGTCCATCCCGGGCATTTTCAAATCAAGCAGAATGACATGAATCGTTTCGCTGGTTACTAGCTTCTGTGCGCTGATTCCGTCAGATGCTTCCAGCGTGGTATATCCCTTTCTCTTTAATCGACTGGTTAATAGATGGCGGAAATCTGCTTCGTCATCAACGATGAGTATACGTGTGTCTGCGTGCATCTTTTGTTCATTCCCCCTTTGCTGACGGCAGGATGACCGTAACAGTCGTGCCTTTGTTTGGTGTACTTTCGATCTCGATTTCTCCGCCTAAATTCGTCACAATCCCGTAGCAGACCGATAACCCGAGACCAGTCCCTTTTCCAGGAGGCTTGGTTGTATAAAACGGCTCCAAAACATGGGGCAAATCTGCTGCGAGTATACCGCATCCATCATCTCTGATCCACAGACGGAGTCGATCATTCGATGGAGAATCAGTTGCTATCTCAATATTTCCTCGCTCCGTGGTCGCGTACAGCGCATTGGTTAACAGATTGAGCACGATCTGCTGAAGTTGTCCAGGCGTAGCGAGAAGATACGGAGCAGAGGCCAACAAAGACTGGTTCACCGTTACCTGTTTGACACGTATTTCATGGGACAGAAGAATGAGAATGTCTGATAGGACTTGATGAATATCTACTTTTTCTACGGTAACGGGTGATTTCCCCGAAAAGTGCAGCAATCGGGTCGTGATTTCCTTGCAACGGTTAATTTGTTTATCCATCGTGTCCAAGTATTGGGTAAGCTCTCCTGTATCCTGCAAATCTCGAATATCCTCGTCCACGAGACGGTCTCGCAAGTCTTGTCCATACACCGACAGAATACCTAATGGATTATTGATTTCATGAGCGATGCCCGATGCCAAGAGTCCAATAGCAGCGAGCTTGTCTGCTTGTGCAATAGCGGCTTCTAGCTCTCGTTTCTCCGTGATGTCCTCGATGACCTCTAGAAAAGCAGACGACTCTTTCTCCGGATGCAGAGGGAAAACCTGATGTCGATAAGAACGGACACGTCCATCCTGATCGACTCTGGAGGAAATAAGGTCAGTCTGTTTTTCGTTTACCATTTGTCGCGTTCGGAGCATGCAACCACTGCATGAGCTGAATTGCTGACCAATCGTCTGATGGCAGTCTTTTCCCAGGAGATTAGACGCATCCTGGAACCACGCCGACGCTGTTTGGTTAATCCAGCGAATGCGAAACGACTCATCTACGAGAATCAGCCCCATCCCCATACCACTGACGACGAGATCAAGCCGTTTCTTTTCTTCGAGAAGCTGATTGGTCTTCATCTCCAGACTTTGTGCCATTGCATTACAGGACGCTGCTAACCTGCCAATTTCATCTGAGGTCGTCACTGGTATTCGTACGGATAAGTCGCCACCTGCGATTTTTTGCACAGCCGATTCGATCTTTTCCATTAATCGACTAAACGAGACAGAGAACACAATGCTAATCCCTAGAACGATAAGTGCGATAAATAAGGTCGTAAAGAGCAGAGATTGTTCCAATTTTGAAAAGGCAGCAAACGCCGTTTGGCTCGACTGCTCCAGCATAATGACCCAATGTGTGACCGAAGAGCGCATGGCATAGTTGACCATGACATCTCCATTGGAAGCTTGATACGTACGGATAACAGGCTTTTCCATTCGATCTGGTAGTGTCCAGGAGGGAGGAACCGCTTGTTCATAATAGGTCAAAGAGCCATCAGAAGGCTTGCCCAGCATAAATGGATCGGCAAACCTATCGCTTTTCCCATCTGTGACGAACAAATAGGCCTCGTTTTCATAGCGAGCTCGCAGTGTGACTTGTTCGAGTAACTGTTTTACATTGAGCTTTGCGTACATGCCGCCTTTTACACCGTTGGCAGATACATGAGGGATCGCGACAGTTACCAGTAGCTTCCCTTCTGCTGATCGGACAATGCTTCCGATGTATGGTTTTCCCGACTGGATCGTGGAAAGAAGTTGGGTGTCTCTCTCCTTGGGTGTGTCCTTCCTATGGTGTTTCCAGCGATTCAGCAAATACTGCGGCTCTCCATCCTGATGAAAAAGCGCGACTTCCTCCATGTAAGCTGACGTTTTCAATAACGTATTCAGCAAGAAATAAGCATCGTCATCGCTAGGGCGCTCATTGAGAAAACGCTGCTGAACCACCTGCATGGATTGGGACGTATGTAAAAAAAGCATATCTAACTGCGCCAACGTATTTTCCACGTAGATCTGATTGGCTCTGTCTACCTCTTCTCGAACCTTTTCTTTACTGGTATGCAAATTGATATAACCAAGAATCAGAAAAGGGATGATGGACATGAATAGCCCAAACAGGAGCATTTTTGTCTTCAGTCGATTGATGCGCGGTAGTCTGCTCCTCCTCATTTGTTCCTCACTCCATACCATTCTTGTGCCAGTGACCACTGTTGGTCGGTTACGGTAATAGGAAGCTTAGACAGAGAAGTGGCATTGACAGCTAACCGCACGTCATTCGGCCATTCGATTGACAGAGCTGTTGGAGGCACTCCATCCAACACCCGAGCCACCATATGAGCAGCCTGCATGCCTTGTGCATGAAAAGAAACGCCGTAAGCGGCATACAAACCAGCCTTCACCTGCTCGGGGTATGCGCCCATGACAAACAATTGCTTCTCGATCAAAAGAGGTAAACAATCGATAATCGCATCTTCCAGAACGTAGCTAGGTAAAGGAAGCATGGCATCGTATTCTCCTGGAGAGAGCCCACTGAGCAACTGCTCTAAGTCTTTTGGGGAGGCAACCTGCTTCACTTGTAAGCGAATGCCAAGCGAGGCAGCAGCTGATTGTGCTTCTACGATGGCTTGCTCTGTCGTAGGAGCATGAGAATCGGCAATGACCAGAAAGCGCTTGGCGTCAGGCAACAAACGAGTTGTCAGCTCCAATCTTTTCCCAATGACATTCATTTGGCCATTACTGATGCCACACGTAACCGTTCCCTCAGTCTCAACAAGGGGTAGCTCTGCCATTGAGGCGACACCAATAAAAACAATCGGAACCGTCGTTGTCTCCTGTTGAATCAAAAAGGTCTCATGCGCTCCTGTCGTTACGATTACATCAGGCTTTTTTGATATCAAGTCCTGGACAAGGGAGCGCTCCTCTTCTAGCGTCTGAACCGCATTCAAATAAACGGGCACATACTGAACACGTGCGCCTTCACTGAGACCTAACGATTGCAATCCCGCCTTTAATCCCGCTACTTTATCTTTTCTATCCTCATTGGCAATCACAATTCCTATCGTGTAAAGATCGACGTCCTGTTTTTGCTGACTACTGGACCAATCGAGCAGAGTTCCTGCCACTAACAAGATGAGAAAGAGGATTTTCCTTTGTTTCTTCATAGGTATCACATCCATCTCTCATCATAGCGGCAAATGATTGCAGAAAATGTGAATAATTAACAAACCTTGGTCTCTAACGAAAAAACAAAAAAAGCGACAGCCAAGAGCTGCCGCTTTTTCCTATTCCGCGATTACGGAGTGCTATTCGGTACATCCCCAGGAATCCGCGGCACATCCGGCTTGCCTTCCGGGTTGTTGTACAAATACGTCGGTACATCGCCAATGATCAAGGAGTGGGTGATCGGGATTTTCGTCGTGACCGTCTGCTCCTCAGTCGCAAAAGGGATAACGATGCGCAGATCGACCTCCACAAAAATATATACCGTCGCCAGCACCATGTTGATGCCTGCTTCTTTCAGCTCTGTCTCCAGCTTGGTCTTGACCGAGCCGATGGGCACGAAAGTCACTGGCAAATTCGGTCCCATCGATGCCAAAAAGGAGTTTCCGGTAGCCAAACCAAGCGGGATCGTGCGGTCTACTTTATCTTGTTCGAACTCTTGGAGCTTGTTCTGGACTCTCGCTGTTGTTTCGCCCACGATTCTCGCATATTCCTTGAAGTTGAACTGATACGCCTGAATCTGCCCCTCGTTGTTCTTCTCGATTTTGACAATCTGATTGAAGTCGACGCCTTGCTGTGAAATCCGCTTGGTTACGGCATCTGTTATCGCTTCTTTCGCCAATTGTTCAGCTTTTTGCGTAGCCAGGATCAAGAGAGTAGGCTCCAATCGATTTTGCAAAAACACAAGTGTCTGTATCGTCAAAACAAAAAAGATAACCAACGCGATCAAAAACGCTTTCGTACGTGAAAGCGGGTTTCTCCAACGCCGCCGGGGTCGAAATACGGCCAATCCCGACACCTCCCAACTGGTACATCCTATGGCTAGAAGGTGAAAAAAAGACTACGTGTATCAGGAGACCGATTTCGATTTTTTGGGAGAAATAACAAGGTACAAGCCAAATCCGATCAGCCCTGCGACAAACATCAATTGGGCAAAGACCAGCATCCCCAATAAAGTGAAGGCACCCGCCAAGAATGGAGCCATGAGAAAACCAGCGAAGTACCCGCTTCGACTCAAGAGCCCCTGCACCCCCATCACCTTGCCGCGCAGCTCATTTTGGGCTTGTTGCAAAAGTGTGCTCTCATAAACCTGTGCTGCGCCGGAAAATAGACCCGCGAAAATCAAGAGCAATAGCACAGCCACAGCATGGTTTGCCGCGAATGCCCCTACAATCCCCACGGAAAAAACAGCATAAGCAACGAGCATCCCATTCACCAGCTTCACCTGCAAGCGAGCTGCCACATAGGAGCCAATCAAGCCTCCGACGCTCATCGCCGTCCACATCAATCCGTGCAAGGTAGCGTCACTACCGCGCAACTGATCCGCCAAAAAAGGCAATCCGTAATTATACGCAGATGTACTCAGCGATACGAGAAAAGCTAACAGGCTAATCGTCAGAAGTACGGGTGTGTCCCGCAAGTAACGAAGGGTGACACGAAAGCCACTCGCTGCTTTTCCTCTGATATCCGCGTCAGATGAAGTAGCAAGCGCAGCATTCTCCTTCTCCTCCCAACGAAGTTTCGTCAGAATCCATGCAGAGAAAAGAAAGCTGGCAGCATCCAAAGCGATCACAATCGTATAACCATAGTGATCAGTCAGCCATCCTCCCAGCATGAAGCCCATGATGCCTACCAATGACTCCAGCCTGACCTTTAATCCATTGACCTGAACCAGTTGCTCACTCCCAAATATTTGTGGCAAGGATGCCTGAAAGCTAATATGAAACAGCGTATACAGCATTCCATTGAGAAAAGCCGCTGCGATTAATACATACGGTGTCGGATAAAATGCGATGGCCAAAATAGCAAGACCGGCCCCCAAGTCGCTTACGATCATGGTACGCCTTCTGTCCATTCGATCAGCCAACATGCCTGCCAGAGGACTAAACAGCATCCCCCCTAGCTGTCTTGCAACGAAAAAAGCAGTCATCCAATAAGCACTATGTTCAAATGTAAAAATCAACGCGCTACACGCAATCAAATTCATCCGTGATCCCAAGGATGACAACGCATTGACATACAAATACCATTTCTTATTCATCTACATCCAAACCTCCCGATCATGACAGGTGGTTTGAATCAACGCCCCCCTCTAGTGGGTGCGTACACTGATTATGGCAGTTGACATGCGCATGCCTCCTCTTGAATGAAAATCAAAAAAAGCTTATGTTACTCGAAACATTCGGAAGGGGGACGTTCCCCAAATCGTCCTGTACGGCATTTATTGCCGTACTTCCATAATAGGTGGTGGGCCAGCAGATTGTCGATAGCACAAAAAAGGACGCTTTTTCTTTAAAAGCGCCCTAAATTCAAGTAATCCTGTTGATTTACAATGTAATAATAATGGTAAATAATTCCCTTTTGGACGAGCTCAGGCTATCACTACTCTTGAAATTTGATCATATGGTGTAGGAAGTATGACTTTCGTTTGGGAGGTTTTTTATGAATCTGGAACGTCTGGAACAAGCATTTGGGTCTCTCGTTTCACCTACTCCTGCCCAGCTTAGACACGCTCTCATTTCCTTGTCCCCCTGCATGGAACAACTCGGTCCATACATCCCGGAGCCACTAAACCTGCCCTATGGACGCAAAGTATTATTCTCCACGCCACATGTAGAGGTTGTCTTGATCCATCTACCGACAGATCAGGAATCCATTCCCCATAATCACGGTGACTCTTTTGGATGGGAATTGGTAGTCTCAGGTACGCTAACGAATATGATTTATGTCCAAACGAATAATGAAAATGAAGTACAACGAGCACAAACCACTCATGTCAGTACGGGTGAATACTATTTTGTAGAGCCTGGGGAAATCCACGCCATTCGCAACAATGGACAAAGTCCGGTTGTTTCCCTAAACGTCTACAGTCCTCCATTGCGTAATTGCCGCCACTATTGTTCCCTTTGAACTAAAAAACTTACTATTTTTTACAGGTTTTCCGTTATTTCCGATAGTTCATCCGCAGAGCTGGCTACCTGTGCCACCGCTTGGTTCATATCTTCCATGACTTTGAAGAAGTTTTCCAGCTCCCGCTGAATCCGTGAGCTCTGTTCTTTACTGTCTGAGACAGCGCTCATGATTCCTTCAAAAAAGGCATTCGTCTCGTTTACTACCGCAGTGCTCGATTGGACCAGCGCCTGAATTTCTACCACGACAGACGAGAGGACCACTGTCTGTTGGTTCGTCTTCTCGATCAGCTCACGCACACCGAAAACCGACTTTTTGGTCTGTTCTGCCAGCTTGCGTACCTCATCAGCTACGACGGCAAATCCGCGTCCCTGTTCGCCCGCACGTGCTGCTTCAATCGCAGCATTTAGCGCCAAGAGATTCGTCTGCTCAGCAATTGCCGTCACGACCTCTACAATCCCTTGGATTTTTTCTGCGTTTTTCTCCATCGCGTTCATTTCTTCCGAGATTTGCTTGACGCTGCTCTGAATCAAGCACATTTGTTCCTGTTGTTTTTCCAGCTTTTCTTTGCCTTCACGGGACAGGTCTTGTGCTTTCGTGGAAAAGCCCGTGCCATTTTCAGCGAAACGAAGCACTTCTCTCGACTGTTCTGTCAATTGTACAACAGACGCGCTGTTTTCTTCTGAGACCGCTGCCAGCTCATGCGCAGAATTGGTCAGGAGGATTCGCAGCTCGTCCTTTTTGTCTTGTTCCGCTCGCCGCGCCTTCTCATGCTCGTTTTCATATTCCTCCAGCACAATTTGCTGTTCGATGCTGAGAATCTTCGTGACGACCGTGAGGGCTTGTACGAATTCGTCCTTGTCCGCGATATTTTTATGCAAGAGATCAATCAAGGAAACCATCATGTTTTGAAATGCACTCAAGTACCATTTTGGTTCCAAGCCTATTCGCATATGAATAACCGCAATTCTACTGCGCTGTTCAATGTAAGCGCTGTCGATGCGTCCGCTAAACATCTCGCAGATATGGCGGTTCAACGTTAATTTCAACCGTTCAATCGTACTGTTTTGGTTTACAATCTTCATTAAAAGCGGTTCTTTTTCAATACTGGTATAAAAATAGTCGACAATAGCGTCAATATTTTGAATGATAAGTGGCTGAAGTGCTTTCACAATGGCCAATTCTTCTTCGGTCAAATTGATCATTGCTAGTTGCTTCGCGAGGGTACTTTTCCCTACAATGTGCACTTCCCCCTTTTCCTTCACCCCCTGAAAAAAAGATTCACTTTTTCCTTTCCCTTTCAAACCAAAAAAGGTGGAAAACGGACATGTGCTCATAGCCTGAACTCCTTTTATCCGAGTACATATAACTCTGGAATATCCTTTCAATTATATACCCCTTTGCAAACGGGTGTAAACCGCCCACATGGGCTATGGGCGGTTGTTTGAGCCTAGCAAACACCTACATTTCCGCTTTCCTCACGACTGCCCGTTGCAGCTTCCAGCTTGTCTTGTCCCATTTCCAGTACGACTCCACATACGCGATCGTATCCGCATTGGCTACACCGCTGACTCTTTGTTCTCCTTTTAATTCACAAATACCATCACGATTCTCATCGATGGGCATGAGTACGCTGAACGTGTTAGGCATGACCTCTACTGGAGAAACTAGCTTCCCGTTCTTGTATACCCCATTTTCTTCATAGATTTTTTTGCGATCTGACAAATCCAGAACGACGGTCTCCCCCGTCTCCTTGATCGTCAATGACACTTTGTAATGATCCTGGTAGGAGCCCGAAATCGTCAAGGGCTGAGGAACAGGCAGAATCGCCGGCTTATTGTCCTTGTCTGCGAACAAATAAAACTCAGACGTCCCTGCACTACCCCCAGTCGGCGCCTGAAGTAAAATTTGTTGCACACCCCCGCCGGTAAAATCACAAAAGAACATCTCCGGCTGATAAGCGCCATACGGTGTTGTAAAAAAGGTTGTTTTTTTCGCAACGGGATCTTGAACCATGATTTTTAGGTGCTCGAAGTAAGGACTGTCTGCCGCAAACCTCTTTCCTAGCAACGTAACGAAATCCGGCCGACCATCGCCTGTCACATCCTGCCGTTTGATCTGGATTTGCTCGAACACAGTTGGAGGAGGCTGTACGTCTCTCCCCTCCAAGGCAAGAGCGACTTGTCCCCACCCGGCTCCTGTCAACATCCATACGATACAGCCAATCATACCTACCCTCTTGTTTGTCCACATATCGATACATCCACCTTTTCATCTGTTCAGCTTACCTGTAGTATGCAAAAAATGGCTTTGGTCAAACCGCTCGAAACGGTAAAATAAGAGAGAGGGATCGCAGAAAGTGAGGAACACTATGGCAATGAAACGTGCGGTATTATTTGGAGCGACCGGACTCGTCGGCCGTGCATTGCTACAACATCTCTTAAAAGATGACGCATATGGAAAAATCATCGCTGTCGTCCGCAACGCGCTCCCTTTCACGCATCCTCGCTTGCAGACAGTCGTCATTGACTTTCGTCAGTTGGGGGATTGCCGACAGTTTTTAGAAGGAGCAGACATCTTTTGCTGCTTGGGGACAACCATGAAAAAGGCTGGTAGTCGCGAGGCGTTTCGCACAGTGGATTATCAGTACCCGCTCGAAATTGCTCGATTGGCAAAAGAAGAAGGAGCCAGCCAGTTTCTCATCATCACAGCAATCGGCGCAAATAGCCGATCCGTCTTTTTCTATAATCGTGTAAAAGGTGAGCTGGAGGAAGCACTGCGCGAGTTGGCGCTTCCGAGTCTGCATTTGTTCCACCCTTCCCTTTTACTGGGCCCGCGACAGGAACACCGGCGATCGGAAGAGCTCGGTGCGAAGCTATCACACTCACTTTCGTTTCTCTGGATCGGACCGTTACGCGCCTATCAACCTGTCACTGCAACAGATGTCGCAGGAGCCATGCATCACATCGCCTCTCTTGGACTGGCAGGTGCGCATGTGTACGAATCAAGGGAATTACCACAGTTAGCCGCAGCGGGAAAAAGGACGAGTTGACGTTCATACGTATAGGATGAAGGCTTTTATCGAGGAGGCGAATTGGCATGACGACTCCCAAGCAACAGCGTGCATCACAGGCTCCGCCTAGTCGCCGAGCACTTCGTTCTGCTTATGAACTGATTCTCACACAGATCTGGCCCCGTCTACCCGCCGCAACCGAATCCACTAGCAGGAGAATCGTTCATGAAGATCAGACTCGTACAAAACGGAATCATCACTGAGATAGAAGACATCGAAGAGGCTGCTACTCCACCTGTGAACGGGTTTTACTGGATTCATGCCGCACCATTCGATTTGGATATTTTACAGCCGCTGTTCGGACTGCATCATCTGGCTGTCGAGGACTGCATCGACGAGGAAGAACAGCGGCCCAAGCTGCAACATTACGATGATCATTACTTTATGGTCATCAATGGCATTACCTTCCACAATCATGATATCTTCTTACGCGAGATCAATATTTTTTTGGGCAGCAGCACCATTATCACCGTAACGAAGCAGGAGGCCCCCGAATTCACTACCATGCTGTCAATCATCCGAGAAAAAGAAGTCAATCGGCCCGATGCGTTTCTGTACTACTTGGTAGATCAAATTGTCGATCGTTATTTTGATGTGACGGAAAAAATTGAAGACCTGCTTGAAGACCTGGAAGAACAAATTTTGATGCACACGAAAAAATCCCATCTGGATCAAATTATCGGGCTGCGCAGTGAAATCTTGTACGCTCGTAAAATGCTCGTTCCCCAGCGGGATTTGATTGACGCCCTACATAAAAAAGAACTCCCGCTGATTCAACCTTATTTGCGGAAGTACTTTGGCGATATTGTAGAGGATGCCAGCAAAATTGTAGAGAGCTTTGAAGCTTTTCGCGAACTCATCGGAAACTTGCGCGAAGCGTATCAAGCGGCGCTTGCTGGCAGAGCCAACGATATTATGCGTGTTTTTACCGCCTTGACGACGATTTTTATGCCGTTGACCATTGTGACCGGTATATACGGGATGAACTTTGATGTGATGCCTGAGTTGCGTTCACCCTACGGCTACTACATCGTGCTGGGAAGTATGGCGGCGATCGGCACGACGATGTTTCTCATTTTCAAAAAGAAAGACTGGCTCTGATTATACCAAATCTCCACAGGCGATGATCATGAGCGTCAGCATTTTGGACAAGTCACACTCATAGGGTTGCTCGACATCCCGACCTTCTTCATCCACCAGGACTCTGACGATCGGACGGCTCGGCATTCCTTTGTTCGAATCAACGACGACACCAGACATACCATTGTTCAGGCTGACGGTCAGACCAACAGGGTAGAGTGCAATCGTATTTCGCAAAGCCTCTACATACACATGGTCAAACAGTTTGCCTGAACCGGAGTAGAGCACCTCCATCGCTTCATGAGGGAGCATTCCGCGACGGTATACCCGATGTGACGTCAGGGCATCGAATACATCGGCCACTGCCATCAAGCGACCAAACGGATGAATCTCTTCTTTTTTCAGGTGCCGCGGATAACCGGAGCCATCCCAGCGCTCGTGATGCTGAAAAGCACAGTGGGCTGCAAGCAAAGGGATGTCGTCTTGACGACGCAGCATTTCAAAACCGATCTCTGCATGTCTTTTCATGATTTCAAATTCTTCTTGCGTAAGGCGGCCCGGTTTTTGCAAAATGTCGTCTGGGATATGCACTTTTCCTATGTCGTGGAGCATACCGCCAATACTAATCTCCAACACATCTTTTTCCGAGCAGCCAGTATTTATGGCGAGAGCTGTGCTATACAAGGCAACGTTAAATGAGTGCGTGAATATGTAATTGTCGAAGGCGCAAGCATCTGCCAATAAATTCATGGCTGAATCACTACTGTTTAATTCATCCGCAACGGTTTGCATGACATCCCGCAGCTTACGTCCCAAACCCTTGTCCGAAAAAAGCTGCTGCCATTTATCCGGAACTTGATGAACGGTTCGGAATGTATCATGAATCATGGACATTGCTTGTCTGCGAGTATTTTCGGAAATGACTGTCTCCACAATAATATCATCCGTGCGCTTGTCTTGGATGTAGAGACTGTTCACGTTTTTGTTTTTGAGTCGAGTTATCATTCGTTGGGTTAGTTCTACTCCAGCGCCAACGAGAATCGTTCCGTTCTCTGTATAGATGGAACGAGCCAGTTTATCACCCGGCTGGCATTTTTGAATGGATTTCAGTCGCATTTCCTTTCCTTCGCCTTTCCTCAGGGTATCCCTATTATAGCGTGATTCGACTTGATTCTACATGAAATTTTTTCTAGATTTTCTTTTTATGTCTACCGAGGAAAGACACTGGAGACGAGTTTGTCTGGAAGAATCCTTGTTTGCAAGGGAGACGATCGTATGTCGCTTATCGAAAAAGAATTAACGCAGCCTCTTTCATTATGTGATCAGGATGGCCGCTTGCTTCCCGAAGCGATTGGTTGGTCCCGTTATCCGTTGCATGACTGCCAATTTAGCGGGCATTGGCTTCGCCGGAAAAAATGGAATTTTTGGTTTATCACTGCACCTGAATGTGCGATGTCGATTGCGATGGTCAATCTGGATTACGCTGGCATTGTCTTTGTCCATTTTATTGATCTAACGACAGGGGAGACCGCGGACAGTGCCGTAACGGTTCCTTTTGGTGCAGGGATTCGACTGGGTGCCACCGTAGATGAGCCTTGTCATTTTGTGAGTCGCAAGCTCTCTGTCTCCTTTCAGCCAGGAGCCAGCGGAACGAGCGTAGAAGCGACTGCCATATGTCCCGGCGATAAAACTCTCTCGCTCGACATCGTGATTGATCCGCCATCCGAATCCTTAAATGTCGTGATACCGTGGAGTGCGGAGCGCTTTCAGTTCACTTCGAAGCAAACGGCCCGGCCTGTGCACGGCACCATTGCCTATAACGGGAAAACCTATTTGCTCGATCGGCAGAATACCTTTGCCAGTCTGGATTTTGGACGTGGCGTTTGGCCATACCACACTCGTTGGAACTGGACGACCTGCTCTTTCCGTCACGCGAAGGGTGTCGCAGGCTTTAACTTTGGCAGAGGCTGGACGGACGGAACGGGTATGACGGAAAATGGCTTGATGATTGATGGTGTCCTCTACAAGCTGAGCGAACAGATTCGTTTTTCCTACGATCCTGACAACCGGATGCTCCCTTGGACGCTTGCGAGTGAAGAATCTTCTGCGGTACGCCTCACCTTTACGCCGCTCTTTGCTCGAACCGAGCACAAAAATTTTGCGTTGGTGCGAACCACTTTGCATCAAGTAATCGGCCGTTACGACGGGACGATCTCAACAGATGATGGAAAAACCATTGCGGTGCAAAGCAAGATCGGAATCTGTGAAGAACAATCAGCCCGTTGGTAAACAAGGCCCGAGAAAACTAAAAAACCTTTGTCATGGGACAAAGGTTTTTTCTTATGGGCAAACCATTCTTTGTTTACAGCATTTTCACAACAGCATCCCGACCAGTCATACCAGCCGTAATCCCCTTCTGCTCCGCCGTCGTCGTCACAGACTCCAGCGGCGCATCCAGCAATTCCTGTATGGTCTTGACCCCTACCGCACGACCGGCAAGAATTTCCCTCGCTGCTAACCGCTCGTTCAAGAGCCCCACATCCAGTGCTCCACACATGATGTAGCCATGATCGGTCGTTACAGCCAATAGCGTCGTCTTGGGCAATCGAACGGTGACAGCAATAGCCGTCCCCTCTGGAAAGTGGATTGGCACTACCTCGACCATCAAGATTCCTCCTTTTTCTCTCCTGTCTGTTGGCGTTACCATCCTATGACATTCAGAAGAGAAAGGTGAGGTCTCTAAGAGGTGGTTCAAAAAGTTATGTTTTGATCACGAACTTGATCTTACGTTAATGCATGACGCTTGTCGGAAAGTGCTCATCCTCCATCGCGACTTTTCGTTTCATGACTTCAATCATATACGTCGCGAGCATATGAAACAGCTCTTCCTCGTCCATTTCCTCGACCAAATCCAGCAAATCATCCCGAGACTGCTCCGCGAGAATGCCGACGACAACTGCTGTAATGTCCTCTTCATCGCCATTAAAATGTCCTCTGTACAGCTCGTATACTTCATCTATGAAGCGCATCGCTCGTCTCCTCCCGTTTTTCGATAGCATTCCCGAAAAACCGGTCTCTACGATTGGTTTTTTGACGTTGACGATATCTTTTCCCAACGTGGACGAAACGCATTTTGCAGCATCTGTTGATCCTTTATCGTGGTGGCGAGCACTTCACGCAGCATCTCGGGCAAGAAAAATGTAACCTCACTGCCGAGCAGCAAATCGGGAAACATGCGATTGTACATAAACATGTCGATCGTCCCGACTCGATACAGACGCTCGCGATCAAGCGGTTGCCCGTTGACTTCAATCTTGATAATTTGCGGTTGGTCATCCTCACTGTAGCGGATGTACAATCCGTCCACACACATCCAGCCTTCTATTTTGCCGCGAAAACCGTACCCTCGCAGCTCCCGATGAACCATTTCCGGTTGAATCGCTTGCTCCAGAACAGTGGTGAGCTGCTCGCCTGTAATTGTGACCGCACAGGCATTGATCGGGTGAGGCATACTGTGCAGCAAATCGGCAAAGGACAAGCTACCCCGCGGCAAATCAGCAAGCAACAGCCCTCCATTTGCCATGCCGATCTCAGCACCCGTCCATTTACGAATACTCGCTGCGATGAAGGAACCATAGGGGGTCTCCTCCGTCCAGCCTATGTGCATGTCTTGCTCCAATTGAACTATCGGCTGAAACAAACGATTCTCTGCCCATACTTTTTCACTCTCAATGAACTGGCTCAATGATTCGTCTGACTGGTACTGTTCTGTGTGAAAAAGCTCTGCGCGCACGTCTTTGATGCCATTATGAATCCCGTCCCAGACGAGCTCTACATGACCGACATACTCGCCAAATCGCCCCGCTTGTGTGATTAAGGTACCGCCTATACGTTCTCCATGAGGCAGCGTCCGGTGAGAGTGTCCGCCCAAAATGATATCGAGCCCATCGACTTCCTTTGCCAGCAGACAATCTGTCTGATAGCCAAGATGCGATAGCAAAATGACAACATCCACAGACGAGCGCAGTGCCGCAATCTGCTCACGCAAAATCGGGATCGGTTCCTTGATCTCCCATCCCATACTTTGATAGGAAGGGCCAAAGGGAATCGTCATTCCCAAGATCGCCAGCCGCAGCTCGCCTACGGTATGAATGGCGTATGGTACAGCCCAAGACGGGACAGAATTTGTTGTCGGTTCAAACAGATTGCCCGTAATGATCACAAAACTCGCATATGTGTACAGTTCATTCAGCTTGTCTTTTGGGAGTGTGATGCCTTCGTTGTTTCCAATCGTCGCGTATTGAATCCCGCTTCTGTTCATGATCTCGACGTTACTTTTCCCAAAGCTCGCTTCCGATCGGATATCCATTCGATCCATATGGTCTCCAATATCGACCGTCAGCACATGCTCTCCCCTGGCCTCCCACTCTTCTCGGTGCTTCCTCAGGCAGGTTGCAATTCGCGGCATCGTATCAAAATGGCTGTGCAAGTCATTCGTGTGCAAAATGTGTAAGGTACAGGTGTCAGCCACGACTTTCCCCTCCCTCTCGTCTCATTATCCAAAAATCGCTTCTCCGATCATTTGTATGGCAATTCCCAATATCAGAACACGCAAAAATAGCACGATGGTGCGCCCCTTCATTTTACTGGCAACAATCGCTCCGAGCTTTCCGCCCGCCCATGCTCCTGGCGCGAGCATCGCTGCATACAGCCAGTGTACGTTGTCGTGGAAGATATTCGTGATGGATCCAACCACCGCTGATAAAAAAATGACCAGCATGGATGTAGCGGTAGCAATGTGTGGCGGAAAGCGAAACAAAATGATCATGGCTGGAACCATCAGAATGCCGCCACCCACGCCAAATAGCGACGAGGTAATCCCGACAAAGAAAGCAAGCGTAATCACGGACCATTTGCTATACCCGTACACATATTCATTTCCTTCGTTGTCGATGAAGTGGCGTTGGACTTCCCACTCCATGCTGCGTGGTTTGATTTTGTCTTTGACCATCAATACGACGAACATGGAGAGCTGAAACAAGCCAAACAGCAGCGAAAAGCCCCCTACTGCTAGTAATGTATTAAGATAAACGCCCACAATAGCACCCGGCGCACTCCCGATAAAAAAGAGCAAGGCACTCTGCTTATCTACTTTATTTTGCTTGAGATAAGAAAGGGAAGAAGAAAGGGCGGTTACCGCAATCACAATCAACGAAGTCGCCGCTGCTACTTGCGGGTTCATCGATCCAGGCATGTACCAGTTCGCAAAATACAGCAGAGCAGGCACGAAAAAAATCCCACCACCCAGACCCGCGATACTGCCAATGACGCCAGCCAGGACTCCGATGATGACAAATAAGATGGCAATTACTACAAGCATGAACTCCCCTTCTTTCTTGCTACGTGGAGAACAGGTCCATCTGACGAGGATTCAGACCAGTAGGTGCAAGGCCAAGCATCTCCGAAAACTGCTTCGCATTCGCTGCTGCATCTCCTCCAGAGTTATTGTTGAACAAAATGCAGACTTCATCCGCTTGCCGTTCGAGCAGTCTGATGTGTTCCACCCATTCTGCAAGCTCTGTCTCACTGTATCGATATAAATAACGGACATCCCGCCAATTTTGTCCCTCTCCGGGATCTCGCCAGCCCGCTTTGTTGCGCCCATGAAAGCGAACCAACGCCAAGGTTGGCTTCGTCACGGCAGGAACAATCGGGACCGAGCCTTTTCCCACTTGTGGTTCATCACATACGACATGTGTCGCTTCGATGTTATGCAAGAAATCCAGTGTTCGCTCCGAATACCGTGATTCAAACCAGCTTTGATGGCGAAACTCAACCGCAAACGGATACGCCTGCATGGCTTGGCGACAAGCGGTCACATACTGGACATGCTCTCGGGTACAATCAAACCACGGCGGAAACTGAAACAGTAACGCTTTGAGCTTGCCAGCCTCCACGACCGGCTGAATGCTCTCTTCGAACTGACGAAACAATTCCCGTCTGCTTCCCGAAGCGTCCCCCCGTTGATGCCCCGTCATCCCTTGATGAGGCTTGACGATAAAGCCAAATCGTTCAGGTGTATCCTTCACCCACGATTCGTAATTTCGCTGTGGTAAAATAGCGTAAAAAGAACTATCCACCTCTACAATTGGAAAGTGGCTGGCATATACCGACAGCTTGTCTCGACTGCGTACACCTTGTACGTACAATTCGTGCTGATCTCCCCAGCCGCAAACTCCCACTTGTATCGTAGTCATCGAATGCTAACCTCCAAATCATGGTCGAATAGAGAAGAAGGACGGAAGCCGAATGAAAAATCCCGCTTGGTTGGGTGAACCCTTTGCGATTAAGGATAACAAAATATTCCTGACGAAAAAAGTAGCGAAACGCCTCCTGGCCGAAGCACAAGAGGCGTTTCCTTATGAGTATTCTGCTTTGCTCGCAGGTCGTGGAGCAACGATTACGGCCTGTGTACCGATGCCCGTCTCACCCGACAAGCACGTGTTCGCTTGGGATGGGAAAACATTTCTTCAAGGCTTGCAGTACATCCGCAAGCACAATCTTCAATGGTTGGGGGTCTTGCATACACATCCCCATACGCCGCCAATCCCTTCTACACGCGACATAGCTGGGTGGCATTATCCCACGCTCAGCTATTGGATTGTGGGACTCGCATCCGAACAGCCAGAATGGCGTGTCTATCAATGGGTGCAGGATGGAAGTTGCGGCTCATTTGCAGCACGCGACTACACTTTGACAGAAGTGGATTGTGACGATGAGGAAACCAATGATTCCTCGGCTCCAAAAAACTCTTGATACAAAGCAATCACAGCACGATCTGCCTCTTCGGCTTTTACCCCGAACATCATGCTTACTTCTGATGACCCCTGATTGATCATTTCCAGATTGATTTTCGCAGCAGCCAACGCAGCTGTGGCTCTCGCTGTTGTCCCCACAGATTGACGCATGCCCTCCCCGACAATCATGACGAGTGCAAGACTATGCTGAACAGCGACATCATCAGCGAACAGCTCTCGGCGGATGCGTTCTACAATCCGCTGTTCCTTCTCTTCCGTGAGATCGCGCTCTCGCAGAATGACGGAAATGTTATCAATTCCAGATGGAGTATGCTCGTACGAAAGCTCCTCCTCCTCCAGAATTTGCAGCAGCTTGCGGCCAAAGCCAATTTCACGGTTCATCAAATACTTGCTGACGTAAATGCTGCAAAAGCCGCTATCACTTGCAATACCCGACACTCTGTTTGTAGCAGATCCTCGCTCGGCCACAATCATCGTACCAGGCGCAGACGGATTATTCGTATTCTTGATGCATACGGGTATATCTGCTTGATACGCAGGAATCAACGCTTCCTCGTGAAACACACTAAAACCGGAATAAGACAGCTCCCTCATCTCTCGGTACGTAATCTCTGTCACCTTCTTCGGATCGGCAATCAGGTTCGGATTGACCACATACACAGAATCGACATCGGTAAAATTCTCGTAGACCTCTGCCTGAAGCGCCGCAGCCAAAATCGATCCCGTAATATCCGAGCCACCGCGCGAAAAAGTAACCAGATCACCGGAACGTGAATAGCCGAAGAAGCCAGGGAAAATGACAATTCCCTCCCGCTCTCGCAATGTTGCCAATTTGGCATACGCTTCAGGGAGGATATGAGCATTGCTTGCTTCGTCCGTAACCAGCATGCCTGCATCCTTTGGATTGATGTAGGTCGCGACCTCGCCCAAGCTCTGCAAGTAACGAGCGACAATTTTGGCGCATGTATCCTCTCCCGCAGCTTTGACCGCATCCATGAATCTTTCCTTGGACAAGCCCTCCTTGTTTGCCAGAACCTCCCCGAGCTCCACTTCAATCGCTTGACCAATCTCGGCAGAAAGCCCGAGACCTGCCACAATCTCCTGATAGCGCAAGAATATTGCTTGTTTCGCTTCCTCTGTAGGCTCTCCAGCCAAAAATCGCTCAGCATATGCGATTAACAAATCAGTAACCTTCGTGTCTTCCTTATGTCGTTTCCCAGGCGCCGATACAACAATGAATTGTCTGTCCCGATCCGCCAATGCAATTTGGCATACTTTTTTTATTTGCTCGGCATTCGCCAGTGATGTTCCCCCAAATTTTGCTACCTTCATGATCGATTCCTCCATCTAACTCTCACGTCTTATGCTTTTACTAGCTTAAATTATCCGCATAAAAAGAACAAGTGTCTTTTCCCTGAGGACATTCAGGAATAATCATCAAGATTTGTCGCATAGTAACGGGGAGTACATCATCATGTACAGCTACCTAGCAGGAAAGTCTCTGATAAAGAGGTGAACGAATGAAAAAGCATATCCTCTTTTTCCCACTTTTGCTAGCTGTCATTCTTGCTCCTTCCTTCAGCGAGACAGCCAATGCAATCCGGGAAAAAAATCGCGAGTATTATGAAACAAGAGGAGATATCGTTTGGGAAGTGCCGACAGAGAGCAAGGTGATTGCCCTTACCTTTGACGATGGTCCTGACCAGGTATACACTCCGCAGATTGCAGCGCTGTTGAAGCAGTATCAAGCGAAATCCACCTTTTTTGTCGTAGGAAATCGTGTGAGCCAGTACCCGGAAATCGTCAAATCTCTCGTGAATGATCAACATGAGATTGCCAATCACACTTACAGTCATCCAGATATTCGAAAGCTGTCAGCGAATCGACTATTAGAAGAGGTGCAAAAAACGCAGGAGACCATTTATTCGGCAACAGGGGTTCGTCCCACCCTCTTTCGTCCTCCGGGAGGATATTACGACGAGAAAGTCGTCGATACAGCGAAGCAAGCCGGTTTTCTCCTGATCATGTGGTCGTGGCATCAAGACACACGTGATTGGAGCGATCCCGGTGTAAAAAAAATCGTCAACAAGGTTTTGAACAACGCGCGGAATGGAGACATCGTGCTATTTCACGATTACGGAGGCAATCGAAGACAGACCGTACAAGCCCTCGAGCAAATATTGCCTGAACTGAAAAATAGAGGGTATAAATTCGTAACGGTCAGCGAATTGTTGAGAGGATATGGACGTGCTAAGCAGGTAGACTATCCTTGATTTTCTTCCCACGAAAAAGTGCCCCTCGCTATAAAGGGGCACTTCTCCTCTGATCAGTTTGATTATTTGTTTTCGTTCTCCAAAACAGAATCCGTCTCTACCTGAACTTTTACGGGTACAGGCTGTTGCTGTGTGGGTACGGTACCACCCTTTTGCATAAAGTCTGCGATCATCTTATTCATATCCAAACCAGATACGTCTTTCAGCATCTCTGGCAGTTGGGCCATCAGCTTCGTAACATTCCCGCTCAGACGATTGATTCCATCTCCCTGACCGCCTCCTGCATCCACGATCGTTACCTTGTCGATCGCCTTTATTGGCTCGGCAATTTTCTCAGCCAGCTCAGGGAGCATTTTCGCAATAATATCGAGTACAGCCGCATGACCAAATTTTTCAAATGCTTCAGCCAGCTTCTCTTTCCCTTCTGCCTCGGCTTCGAGCTTGAGGCGCGTGACTTCTGCCTCAGCGCTACCACGTGCTTTTTCAGCCTCGGCAATCGCCAAACCTTCCAGACGCTTCTGCTCCGCATTTGCTTTTGCTTCCGCTTCAATGCGGTACTTGATCGCGTCTGCTTCTCTCAGCTTCTTCGCTTTTTCCGCTTCTGCCGCCTGTTCCACAGAGTAGCGGTCGGCGTCGGCCTTTTTCTTCACTTCCGCATCATATTGCTTTTCGCGGCGAAGAATTTCTTTTTCCTCCAGCTCGATTTCCTTCTGCTTGCGGACGAGATCGACCTTCATCTCTTCTTCTGTAACCTGCTGTTTGGCGACAGCTTCTTGCAGCTTGTAGGCTTGGTCAGCGCTCGCCTTCGCTTTGTCCTGCTCTTGCTTAAACGCCGCTACCTTCAGCTCTTTTTCCTTTTCTGCTTCGGCAATGTTCGTTTCCTTCAACAGCTCTGCCTTGCGTGCCTCTTCCTCTGCCTGTGCCTGCTTGATCCGCGCTTCTTTGTCCGCATCAGCCTGCGAGATGGTCGCATCGCGCTTCACTGCAGCGATTTGCGGTATTCCAAGGGCAGCTAAATAGCCGTTTTTGTCCCGGACATCCTTGATCGTGAAGCTGACAACGGACAGCCCCATTTTCTTCAAATCCTTTGTCGCTACCGATTGCACCTCTTGCGCGAATCGCTCACGGTTCTTGTAAATTTCCTCTACCGTCATACTGCCGAGGATTGCCCGCAAATAGCCTTCGAGTACCTCTTGTGCCTCTCCGCGCAGTGCCTCGTCACTCTTGCCCATAAATTGCTCGGATGCGGTGGCGATATCTTCAATCGAGCCGCCTACCTTGATGATCGCTACGCCATCTGCCATGACAGGAACGCCCTGCTCGGTGTACACCTCTGGCGTCGATACATCCAGCTTATGAGACAGAAGACTCAGAAAGTTTGCTTGTTGAAAAATAGGGAGGATAAATGCGCCGCCTCCGCGGACGATCTTCATTTTGCGGCCGGATTCGTCACTTAGTACATTTTTCGAGCCGAGATAGCTACCCGTCACGATCATGGCTTCATCTGCACCCACTGTTTTGTAACGGGCCCAAAAGGCAATACCCAAAACGAGAAAGACTGCGACGACAACACCTACTATCGTCAAAACACCAGGATCTACCATCACTTCTCATCTCCTTCGCCAGATTCAGTGTAAAAGGGGATCACATACAAGACATGGTCACGCACCTCGACCACGACGACACGGGTTCCTTGCGGGATAATCTCGCCCTCAAGACTCGCCGCCATATGGTAAGTCGTTCCACTAATCATCGGCAGCAGCACTTCTCCCAGTCCTTCTGCTGGGATCGTTGTCCCGACTTCCCCCAGCTTTCCTCCTAGTTGACTCATGGAATAGCTCGTGGAATTTTCCGCATGGCTCATCGGCTTTACCCACAGGAAGTATGAGACAAAAGCCAAAGCGATGCCAATGACTGCAGCCAGCATCAACACGACAAGCGTACCAAGAGAAGTGTATCGAGATAGCAAATACCCCGCTCCACCAAAGGCAGTCATGCCACTAACCAACAAAATGGGCTGTGCAAAAGGCAGATGCAGATGTCCCAGCCAATCCGAGAGCGTATCGCCAAACAACAGCGAGATGACCGTGTAGATTAGACCAAGTACAAGGCAGACCATGTAGACGGTTTCAAGTACGCCCACGACTGTCCCCCCTTTCTAAAATTGCCTCTATAGTGCATACGAGTGAGATGGGAATTAGTTTCATAAATAAGGAAATATTCCCTTTTCTTATCGCTTTTTCTGCTGAAGGACTCTTTGGATACGGCGTATTCCTTCCTCGATATTTTCCGGGCATTCCCACGAATAGGTCAGTCGCAGCCAGCCCGCTTCCGCTCCATAGACGCTACCAGGTGTAAATACGACACCTTCCCTAATCGCATCATCTAGCAATTCCTTTTCGTCCCTGGGAGCAAGCAACCGACACCAAATATGATAGCTGCCACCCGGCTCATTCCATACGGCGTAATCGGTGAGATGATTGTGCATAGCACGTATCATCGCTTGTTGCTGTTCCAACAAGTAACGAGACATTCGCTCCTGCTGATTGATCCAGCTGGCTCGCTCAACAAATTGCCGAGCGAATTGCTGGGAGACGCTGCTCGTGCCAAAGTCCATTTGCTGCTTGGCATCGGCTAGTCTTTCTACGACAGATCTTGGTCCTACCAGCCAGCCAATCCGTAAGCCTGGCGCAATCGTTTTCGAAAGGCTCCCGACATACAGAACAGCACCTGTCTTGTCGATGGCTTTGATCGGCTTGGGAGGTCTAGGGCTTCCAGCCAGTGTCAGTGCGCCGTAAGCGTCATCCTCCACAAGTGGCAAGCGCAGCTCCTGACAAATATCGAGCAACTGGGCTCGCCGTGCCTCGCTTAATATCGTCCCGGTTGGATTATGATAGGTCGGGTTCGCGAAAACCATGCGAATGCGATGTTCTCGCTGCAAATCGTAGACAGCCTCGGGTACAATACCGTCCTCATCCATCGGCAAACGAAATAAACGCAGGCCAGCTGAACTGAATAAGGGAAGAGAATACGAATAAGAGGGTCCCTCCATTGCGATTGCGTCTCCGGGGTTCAAGAGACATAGTGTAATGAGATGCAGTGCTTGCTGCGCTCCTGACGTCACCAAAATTTCGTCGGGAGAAGCGTGAATGCCGTAGTTTTCGTGCAAATGCACAGCTAGTGCCTCACGCAGACGCGGCTCCCCCTTTGGATGCGCGTAGCCCAGCTCAAGCTTGATCTCGTTTTTTTCCCCCTCCGTAGTTGGGATCAATGACGGGATCATCGTCGTCGCCAATTCTGCCTTTGCCAGATTGATAATCGAGGAATCGAAGCATGCATCCTGTATTCGTTTCGCGAGTGGATAAGCTGGCAAGAATGCCCCACCATTTGTGTAGGTATACCAGTTTGGCATCTGTTTGACGCCCCATAGATCACGACTGACCCAAGTACCGCTCCCTTGCCACGATTGTAATATACCTTTGGCCCGCAATTCTTCATACGCTGCCGATACCGTCCCACGATTGACGCCAAAGCGCCGTGCCAACACTCTTTCTGGCGGCAGAGATGTACCAGGGGGCAGCACTCCCAATACAATCTGTCGTTCCAGCTCTTTGGCGATTTGCATATAGATCGGAACTCCTGCGTCTTTGTCCGGCTTCCATTCCATCCCTATCCGTCCCCCATACTTGCTGTTTTCCTCCCTTTCGACAAATTGGCTTACTGCTCCTGCTGCCAATTGGCTCTACCGTTTATGCTTGGTCGCCTCTAAGATGGAACAACAGAAACTTTACTTCGACAAAGGATGGGATTCGGATGAGCGGACAGCTTCCGATCGAGAAGCAGGACGTACAAAAAGAGCAGTCAACTACTCCTGAGCAGCTGCATATAGAGAAAACGGGCTTGCTGTATGGCTTCATCGGGGTACTTAGCTTCAGCTTGACCTTGCCTGTAACGAAGGTGGTTGTTACCGTGCTCTCTCCCCTCTCGGCAGGGTTGGGACGAGCGTTGATCGCAGCAGTACTAGCGGCTTTGGTACTCAGCATCAAACGAGTACCGTTTCCTACCTGGCAAGAGACCAAGAAACTGTTGCTTGTATCTGCTGGCGTAGTAGCGGGCTTCCCGTTTTTCTCGTCATGGGCAATGGAGAGAGTGCCTGCTACGCACGGCGCAGTCATCATTGCACTATTGCCATTGGCTACGGCAGGCGCAGCTATATTTTTTTCAGGAGAACGCCCTACCCGAAAATATTGGATTTCTAGTGCGATCGCCTGTGTAACGATTCTCGCCTACGCGATCAGTTCTGGCTTTGGTGCCCTCCAATGGGCGGATCTCGCCTTGCTCGGGGCGGTCATCAGTGCGGCGATCGGATACGCGGTTGGCGGTGAGCTCTCCAAGACAATGGGCGGTTGGCAGGTCATCAGTTGGTCGTTGATCTTTGCCTTTCCTTTTCTCGTCGTTCCGCTCGTCGGTCCTCTGCTCGCTGAATTAAAACAAGCCACTTGGCCTGTCTGGATCGGTTTTGGCTATATTAGCGTAATCAGTATGTTTCTCGGTTTTTTCGCCTGGTATCACGGACTGGCAATCGGCGGCGTCTCCAAGGTCAGTCAAATTCAATACCTTCAACCCTTTTTATCAATCATCGCAGCCTGGCTCCTCCTGTCCGAGCCATTGACACTTGGCGCTGTTCTTTCGGCTGTCATTGTCGTGTTGGCTGTCGCAAAAGGAAGAAAGACTTCCGTTCAGCAAAAAGCGTAAGTAAAAAAACACCGCTCCTCTTCACTAGGAAAAGGGCGGTGTCTTTCGTTTTTATTCTGCTCGGCTAAACATATTTCCCAGGTACATCGGTTGATAAGTGGGGTCAGACAAGACTTGCTTGACTTGATCCGGGCGTGTCTTGTGGTCGTTCGGCAGTTGCTTCCACTCGTCTAGCGTGACCCAGCCAGCCCATTCGATTTCTTCATCGACGATACCGCCTGGCGTAGGGTTCGTCTCTTCACCGATGAGCTTCGCCAAAACTCCCACTCCGACTGTATGCTTGCCGTTCCCTTCCTGATCGATCCGGTCGTCTATCCAGATCAATCGCTCCATTTCCACGAGGAGTCCGGTCTCTTCCATCACTTCTCTTTTCGCCGCATCTGGAATCGCTTCTAAATATTCTACGATTCCCCCTGGCAGGTTGTAAAAGATGCCTCGTTGTGTCTGCTCACGGATGAGGAGGACTTTCCCTTCGTGTTCCACTACTACGGTGACTCTCAAGCGAATCGCTGACATTTCGCTCGCTCCCTTCTCAGATGGCAGGCGTACGCGTAACATTCAGGGAATCGACACCGGAGTGCGCTAACCATTCCTGTAATGCCATAAGTCCATATTGTTCTAAAAACTTTGCTTCAGAATCCGCGATTGCATGAAGCATCATGAACCTGATTACGTCCTTGCCGTTTGTATAATATTCAAGTCCAGCCTCTTCATAATAGGCAGGGGTCAATACCATATGATTCAAAACCGATTTTTCCACGATTGTATCCCCGAGCGAAAAGATGCTCCCAGACTCCATGCGGGTCGTTTGACTCTCCCACTGACGAATTACCTGGGCCGCTACTCTCGCCAAATGCGTAATCATTCTCTGCTCAAACTGATAAGAATAGACGAGGTACTCCGTTGCCCCCATCTTGTGCAGCTCAAGTGTGGCATACGTCCACCAACCTCGATTGCGTGTAGCCGGATAGACGGCAATCAGGATATCCGCATCCTCGGATTGATACAGCTCACCTTGACTCCCAAAAAAGCGGTGGCAATGATCCATTAATTGCTTTACCACTATCATATGTGCAACCCCGCTCCAAAAAGTATGAAAACCTCTACGGCTGCCTGCTCATAGAAGAGCAACTGCATCTTTGTGAAATGGTTGTGCTCGCCCGAAAAAAGCATGCCTGGATACGTAGGCATACTTCGATGATGTTGGGCAGCATTTTCTTGTATATACGAACATTTTATCATTGTGTGAAGCGAATGTACATGTTTGAGCACGTACAAAAAAGCCCCCGATTTTTCCGAGGGCCTTGTTCTTGTTTATTTCGTGACTTTCACCGAAATCGTCATGCTTTTTCCATAGTATTACTAATGGAAAGTCGATTCATCAGCTCTGCACCGCCCTCATAGACTGTCAGCTCGGATATTTTTCCGGCATATTTGGCTGAAATGACGGTCACACCCGGCGCAAGCCCGATGATTTCTCCGTTCTCATTGACCGTATCGAAAAAGTAACCAATATTCTCCATTTACGTAATAAAACGTGTAAGGAGTGAATTGCGCATGACCGACTTCGTATCCATCATATTGATAGCACTCCCCCTACTTAGTTGGGGGCTTATCGTAAATTCCCAGTCACTTCGTAAAAGATGGCTATACGTACTGTTCACATTCATCCTTTTTTGGGGGATTGTCGAATTAGTATATTACTTTGCCCCTCCATCCCCTCACTATGAGTAATCCATGAACTAAACTAATGGTGCGGTTTCCTCACAATTCTTACATATCAACTTGAATACAGGGAGTAATTTATCTATGAAATTATTTTTAAAGCTCACAGTGGGTACTTTAGCAACTGGCTGGTTCTTTCTTCTTTGGTGTAAGCAAATGATTCTTGCAAGTGACATTCCGGTAACAATTTCATTCGATGAAATGCAAGATTTCCTTGAGATTTTCAGCATTTCTACTATCCTTTCTCTTGTCTATATCAGGTTTGTTGATGATACAAAATTGCATTATTTTCTTGTAATCCCCATCCTATTATGGGGTGACAACACAATTCGAGATTTGAAGTACAATTACCATCCATACGATACATTAATGAGCTGTGTAAGTCTTAGTGGATGTCTGCTCATCTTTCTATACTCATTATTAAAACAGCGTCATAAGTTAAACTGACTCGATCATTACGACTTTGATATGGTACGATTTAGGAAACATTTTTGGAGGTGTTCCCGTGTTTAAAAAGTTTCAGGAATACACTCACATCGTATTGATGTCCATTTCATTTGTCATCGACTGGATAGCATCATATAGAAGGATTTCTTTTGCCCGATCCAATGGTCGGGCTTTCTATTTTCCCGTTCTACTGTTTTTCCTCCAGTTCTCATGTTTTCCTTGCTGTGCGACGGATCAACATAAATCAAAATGTATCTGTACATCTTTCAGACTGCCTGGATAGCCGTGGCACTTCATTTGGAAATTTGTAAATAAACAAATTTCGTGATACATTTTTTGTAAATTTGTTTCCATAGGTGAGTATTATGAAAAAAACAACTTTGCAAAAGACAGGTTCAATTATCATTTGCTTGATAGGCCTATATTTATTGTTAACGAGTGTGGCAAACGGATTGTTTGGTTTCCTCTATTTAGTTATTGGAATTTGGTGTGTTTTTACGTACTTTGGCAAAAGTGACGAGTGATTTAACTTAATTGGGCCTGTGCAGCTGGCGTTATTTTGTCACGAGCGAAGAGAATTGTCCTATTGATATTTTTGGGTTGCTCTCGTTTCGTCAAAAAATGTTTACCCACTCAAATCAGCACCGCAATAAGCGTCGGCATAAGATTAATCAAAATGATGCACTGGCTCTGCACAAATGAAGTACGAGAACACTTCAAAGAGCTTTGAAAAAGAGAAGGTATCCCCTTCCTTTCCCCTTATGCACTTAGACATTACCACGCAGTCTACGGGAGCAATAAAAAAACGTGTCTGAACAAATCAGACACGTTTTTACACGTTATCGAAACGATTATCCGATAGAACCTTCCATCTCGAACTTGAATACTGATTAATTTCATAGCGTTGCAACTCATCAGGAAAACATTGATTTACGCTATCTCAGAAATGTTGACTCGTCAAAACAATTCATTACTTTTCATCTTAAGTCGGCACAAAATCGGCACGTTAGAGAGTCCTAGAGATTATGTTCTAGGGCTTTCCTTTTTACTCCGCCTTCACAAATTTTTCAATGTATTTTGCGCGTTCTTCCTTGGTGAAAAACTTGTTCACAATTTCATTCCGCCACTTGTCTTTATCAGTTTTAGTTTCAGCAAGGTTTACCTTCAAATAATCCTCGATAGTCGCTCTATCAATCTCAGTGGTATATTTTTTTCCATGATTCAGTGTTACCTTCACCTTTTGCAGTTCAGGGAATTCCTTTAGCAATCGGATCGGCTCTTCCATCAAGGCTTTGTTGATCGCGTCTCCAGACTCCCAATAGTTCTTTGCATCTGCTTCTGTCATTCCGGTTTCAGGTTTAGTCTTTTTCAAAGTTGCAAAGTCTGCATAGGTGATTACCGCCTCGTTTTGGTTAACAATCTCTGCCTGGGTAATAAATGGCCCACCCTTTAAGTTCGGAGCGTACTCCTTAAATCTACTCACTTCCTCGGCTGACATAGTTTTCTGTTCAGAAGCAGGGGCTGGTGCAGATGAGGTAGTTGTGGCTGATGGAGCTGGCGTGTTATTCTCTGGCGTTGTACCGCAGCCACTTAACACGATGCCTAATGACAATGCAAGAATTGATGCTCTTTTCACTGGTAAAATCCCCCTGATTTTGGTAGTCACCCTCACCATAAGCCATAATCTTACATGGGACAAGATTTATCGACAAAAAGCCTCCGGTAAATTTCTCTGCCGGTGGCTTTTTCGTTAAGGATTCAATTCTTTTGGAGTCATCCTAAAGCAATATACTAATGGTACTTAATTTACGACCCCGTTACCGCTTTTACATCCGTGATGTGATCCATATTGATCCACTGACTATCTTCATCGGTCACAAGCTTAATTCTCCTGGCGTTTTGGTCAATCCACTTGACCACGCCCCACATCATGCATGTTGTTCCCAGGCTACCTTTCACTTGCTTCCACCAAGAAAGGGTAACAGCATAATCCTCCCGAGCTGCATCCCTTATGATGTACTGGAGCGATTCAAGCTCGTCTTGTTCAAGGATCGGCATGGGCACGAGTTTATCGTCTTCTTTCATTTGTAAGTATAGTTCACGTTGCTCCGGCAGCACAAAACGACTTGAAAAAGGATTTTCTATCTTAGAGGCCATTTCAACGCACCATCCCTCTCCCAAGTTTCAAACACTTCCATCTTATCAGGCTCTGACCTATGCTACTCAATACGTTTGATCTCGTAGTAACGCTGCCTACTCACTCCGATCTGTCGGGCTATGAAGTTATTTTTCTCTCCGTCCATAATTGCATCCAAAACTGTCTTTTCCTTTTCGTCTGTGATACATTCCACTGCCTGATCAATACGTTCCACAATTTCCTGTAGCTTCGACAGGCGCTTCCACTTTCTTTCCCTTCTTACAACCTCGGCGTGGGTTTTATCGCCGTTCTTTCCCTTTCCTTTTGGCTGAAAAGCGTCAATTCCGTATGCGCCAACTGTGCCCTCTCCAGCGTCTTTCAGATATCCTTTCAGACGGTCTATTTCGCGTAGCATGAAGGGATAGTCCCTCAGCTCTTCTTCTGTTCGTTGCAACCATTCCATTGCTGGTTCCAGGTCCGCGAAAGCGGTCTGTCCATCGTGATACTTCAATCCTCGCTGGCTTACAATATACTCGTCCCACTCCGGGCAGGTTTCGATTTTACCAACGTGGAGGTTGTGGACACTACAGATCGACTTCTTTCCCCATTGTGTAGCGGGGCACTTTTCACATACTCGTTCGATCAGCTTATCTTTCACCTACACCACCTACTCTTTTCTAGTAACATGAATGCTGTCGCCAGCTTCCTCAATTTAATTAATAACTCCATGTTTCTCTTCTGCCTCTATTGTTAATTCGTCTACATGCCCCGACATACATCCCAAGCAGCAAAAGTGATCAACAGAGGGTTTCTTGCTTATCAATATCCATTCGGGCTTGTCCGCTTCGATATCATGATCACAAAACGTACATTTCATCACTATTCCCCCTTACCGTTGTGATAAATCGACTTCTTGCCATTTGGCCCAATAATCCCATTCATAACCTTCTTCTTTTGGCGTGCACTTCGTCATTCTTTCCACATCTTCAATAGCGACCGCTCTTTTGATCACGACATAGTCTTCAAAATCATCTTCGCTACAAACCAGTTCGACAAAGCTGCTTTCGTCGATACCTTCTGACATTTGCCGATCTTTTGTATATTCATAGCAAGCCTCTGCCTTCTCGATATCATCAAATTCCTTACTTCCCCAGGATTGAGTATCCACCCGATATTTTTTCATCCTCGCCCCTCCTCCTTCTCTCCCTAACTATTAAGTTAAAAATCCCTGTCACTCAAACTGTAATATGATTGAAACTATTTGCTACTTTGTCCGTCTACGTTATAAAAGAACCTGATTGGAGATGTGAACAAATGCCATATATCAACCTTCAAATTACAAAAGGTGCAACACGTGATCAAAAAGCTCAGATTGTGAAAGAGTTCACTGAAACTCTTGTTAATGTTCTTGGCAAAAAGCCTGAACATACTCACATCGTTATTGAAGAGATTGACGATGAAAACTGGGGGTATGCGGGCATACTCACTGATGATTTCAGAAAACTTTAAGCATGTTTCGTAAAAGTTCCAGTTTGATACTGGGACTTTTTTTATTACACATTTTGTAAAACTAAGGGTTGAACGTTCTGTAACGTATTAGGGATTACGGCTGAATCACTCGCACAAGCCAAACTAGATGAAATGGAAACAATTGCAGCCCATCATGATGGAGAAGATTGGACCGAGGAAGAACTTGAGGAAATTGAGCGCTTTAAAGAGTTTGTGAAACTAAAGAGAAAACAGCAGGAGTGACGGAATGACCTACGAGGAACTAACTTGGGAGGCCGTACACCAGGGACTAGACATCTATGAAATGCCTTTGAAACCAAGGATTAAAGGATTATACAACAACAATGTAATTGCAATTAATAAATTTATTTCAACCAACGTGGAAAAAGTTTGTGTATTAGCCGAAGAACTTGGGCACCACCACACATCTTCTGGAAATATCTTAGATCAAACGAAAATCGTCAATCGGAAACAAGAGAAACGGGCAAGATGCTGGGGATATGAGAAACTTATTCCCCTCAATGCCTTTATTCAAGCCCATAAACAAGGTGTCAAAAATCGATTCGAACTCGCTGAGCATCTTGGCGTAACGGAGGAATTCCTAGACTCCGCTATTAATAGGTACATCGAAAAGTATGGTACTCATGTAAAGGTTGGTCTATCTACGGTCATCTTTGAACCACTAGGCGTTTTAGAGCTATTTGAGTAACTTTGCGCTTCCCAGCCGCAAGGCTGTTTACTATATACCTAAAACCGAACGAATGTTCCAGGAAAGGAGAATTGTAATGGCGACATTTCGAAAACTCCCTAGTGGTAAGTGGCAAGCAAGGGTGTCTCGTGATGGGAATGAATTCAGCATTGGGACCTATCGAACGAAAAAAGAAGCGGAAATCGAAGCAGCAAAAGTGGAAGAACGGATTTACTACGGGCAGACCTTAAACGATCGCAATAGGATGTTTGATGAGGTAGTAGATAGCTGGTTGGCCCATAAAAAGAACGAGCTGAAAGAATCGACTTTTAGGCAAATCGAAGTTATTATTCGATTGCACATTAAGCCAGAATTTGAAAACAAAAGAATTATGAAGATAAGACGGGCCGACATTAAGAAATGGATACAAGATTATGTGGACGAAACTGACAAAAGTGGCCGCCCAAAATATTCACTCGGATCTTGTCTGAAATACCTGTCCGTGATGAAAAGCATTTTTCATTACGCTGTTCACGAGTTAGAAGTATTGGAGAAGAGCCCGGCAGATCGCCTAAAGGTGCCAGTGAAGGACTCGACAGCAGAAAAAAAGAAGATTAAGTATTTCTCACTTCAAGAGCTGAACACACTGTTAGATTTCATGAAAAATTATAAGCACCAGCGCTTTGAAGGATACCCGCTTTACTATATGCTCATGTACTTTTTGAGCCGAACCGGATTACGCATCAGTGAAGCTCTGGCCTTGCGATGGACTGACATTAATGGTAATCAACTCACAGTGGAACGCCAAACGAGTAGAGACGATAATAACAACGTGAAACTGACCACTCTTAAAAATACGTCATCTTATCGCACAATCGGCCTGGAAGATGATCTCTTAAAAGAACTTAAAAAGTTCAAAGCGAAACAAAACGAGCTTATTCTTGGAAGTAAAACATTTCGTCAAAACGAGGATCAAATTATTTTTCAAAACTACCTAGGGAACTATTTAACGCCCTCGACAATACGTGAATCGATTCAGGAGTATTGTGAAAAAGCAGGAGTAGAGTACAAGGGTACCCATGGGTTTCGACACACTCACTCCGTCCTATTGCTCGAGTCTGGAGCCAGTCTAGTATATGTATCAAAGCGACTTGGACATAAGACGATCAAAACGACCGCCGACACATATCTGTCCATCACCGAAAAAATTGAAGAAGACGAACTTAAAAAGTTCGCCTCCTACACCAAAAGAACAATTTGAATCGGCACGAAATCGGCACGATTGTTTTTCTTACTTCGTATTCCACTTATAAAACGTTGGGACAACAACGTTTTATAGTTTCCTACCCGATACTGCCTTCCATCTCAAACTTAATGAGACGGTTCATCTCTACCGCGTATTCCATCGGCAACTCTTTCGTGAATGGCTCGATGAAGCCCATTACGATCATTTCAGTAGCTTCTGCTTCTGACAAACCGCGGCTCATCAGGTAGAAGAGCTGATCCTCGGATACTTTGGATACAGTCGCTTCGTGCTCAAGCGTGATGCTGTCGTTCATGATCTCGTTGTACGGGATCGTGTCGGACGTGGACAGTTTATCCAGAATCAGCGTATCGCACTTGATGTTGGACTTGGAGCCTTCCGATTTGCGTCCAAACTGGGACAGACCACGGTAGGTTACTTTTCCGCCATCACGTGAGATCGACTTGGAAATGATCGTCGATGTGCAATCTGGCGCCAGGTGAATCATTTTCGCACCTGCGTCTTGGTGTTGTCCTTTTCCTGCTACTGCGATGGAAAGAACAGTACCTTTTGCGCGAGGTCCTTTCATGATAACTGCTGGGTATTTCATCGTCAGCTTGGAACCGATGTTACCATCGATCCATTCCATGTTCGCATCCGCGTAAGCAACCGCACGTTTGGTAACGAGGTTGTATACGTTGTTGGACCAGTTTTGGATCGTGGTGTAACGGCAACGAGCGCGTTCTTTTACAATGATTTCTACAACAGCAGAGTGCAAGGAATCCGTGCTGTAGATTGGAGCTGTACAGCCCTCTACATAGTGAACGAAGGAATCTTCATCCGCGATGATCAGCGTACGCTCGAATTGACCCATGTTCTCGGAGTTGATGCGGAAGTATGCTTGCAGCGGAGTTTCCACTTTTACGCCTTTTGGAACGTAAATGAAGGAGCCACCGGACCATACTGCCGAGTTCAGTGCAGAAAACTTGTTATCTGCTGGAGGAATCACTGTCGCGAAATATTCCTTCACGATTTCTGGGTGCAGTTTTACTGCGGAATCCATGTCGCAGAAGAGAACGCCCAGTTTTTCCAGGTCTTCCTGCATGTTGTGGTAAACAACCTCAGATTCGTACTGAGCAGATACACCAGCTAGGAATTTTTGCTCAGCTTCTGGAATACCCAGCTTATCGAAGGTTGCCTTGATTTCTTCTGGTACCTCATCCCAGCTACGGCCTTGCTTTTCAGAAGGCTTTACGTAGTAGGTGATGCTGTCAAAATCGAGGTCATCCAGGTCGCCGCCCCATTTTGGCATCGGCATGCTGTTGAAGATGTCCAGCGATTTCAAACGGAATTCCAGCATCCAAGCTGGCTCATCCTTGATCTTCGAAATTTCTTCGACGATCTCGCGGGTCAAACCCTTTTTCGTACGGAATACGGAAACGTCTTTATCGTGGAAACCGTACTGATACTCCTGTATTTCTGGGCCTTTAACAGCCATCGTTGCTCACTCCTTCGTGTTCATGTCCCTTACCTATCCCTATTCCTGCTCTGCCTGTTTGACGCCTTGCTCCAATGCTTTCCAAGCCAATGTCGCGCACTTGATTCGCGCTGGGAACTTGGCTACGCCAGACAAAGCTTCAATATCGCCAAGATCAATCGAGTCATCGATTTCTTTACCTTGCATCATATCGGAGAATTTCTGTGACAGCTCCAGTGCTTCAGCAACTGGTTTGCCTTTGATCGCATCCGTCATCATTGACGCAGATGACATGCTAATCGAACAGCCTTCTCCAAGGAACTTGGCATCTACCACCTTGCCATCCTCCACTTTCAAGGAGAGCGAGATGCTGTCACCACAGGTCGGGTTATTCAAATTTACAATGAGTCCTTCGGATTCTTCCAGCTTCCCGCGGTTGCGTGGTTTCTGGTAGTGATCCATAATGACGCGGCGGTATAAATCATCAAGAGAAGACATTGCCGAAATACTCCTTCGTCTTCTTCAAGCCCGCGATCAGTACATCTACTTCTTCTTCTGTATTGTACAGATAGAAGCTTGCCCGAGCGGTAGCCGTCACATTCAGCCAACGCATCAGCGGTTGTGCGCAGTGATGACCGGCACGAACTGCGATTCCGTAGCTGTCGAGCACCGTCGCCAAATCATGCGGATGTACCGTATCCAGGTTGAATGTAATTAAGCAGCTGCGATCCTGCTGTGGGCCGTAAATCTTCAGTCCTTCAATCTCGCGCATTTGTTCCATCGCGTATTTCACGAGATGTTTTTCATGACGCTCGATATTGTCCATTCCGATCTCTTCCAAAAAGTCAATCGCTGCTCCCAATCCGATAGCTCCTGCGATGATCGGTGTACCTCCTTCAAATTTCCAAGGAAGCTCCTTCCAAGTGGAGTCGTACATATCCACATAGTCGATCATTTCTCCGCCGAACTCCATCGGCTCCACACGCTCCAGCACCTCACGCTTGCCATACAGGACACCTACGCCTGTCGGACCAGCCATCTTGTGCGCGGAAAACGTATAAAAATCGCAATCCAAATCCTGGACGTCGATTTTCTTGTGTGGAGCACCCTGCGCTCCATCAACAAAGAGAAGTGCACCATGCTGATGGGCGATTTGGGCAATTTCCTTGATTGGGGTAGTATCCCCCAATACGTTGGAAACATGGTGAATGGCAACGAGTTTGGTATTGTCCGTAATCGTTTCCTTAACCGCTTCCAGAGTAACGGTGCCGTCCTCTGCCAGCGGAATGAACTTAAAAGTCGCTCCGGTCGCCTTGGCTGCCTGCTGCCAAGGAATGAAATTGGCGTGATGCTCCACCAATGTGGTCACGATTTCATCTCCCGGCTTAAGGAACATGCGAGCATAGCCATACGCTACCGTATTACAAGCAGATGTCGTACCACGCGTAAAGACGATTTCTGCGGCTTCACGGGCGTTGATGAAGGCGCGAACTTTTTCACGCGCGCCCTCGTACCCATCTGTCGCTATGTTGCCCAAGGTGTGCACGCCACGGTGCACATTAGAGTTATACTCCCTGTAGTATTTAGCCATCGCCTCAATAACCTGAATCGGTTTTTGAGAGGTTGCACCATTGTCCAAGTAAACGAGCGGATGTCCGTTTACTTCCTGGTCAAGGATGGGAAAATATTTCCGAAGCTCCTTGGCGTTCATTAGCCTAACTTCCTTTCAAGCGCCTGACGGAGTCTGTTTTTCACTTCTTCTACTGGAATCTCAGCGACAACTGGCTCCAGGAAGCCGAGAATGATCAGACGTTCTGCGCCTTGACGGGAAATACCACGGGACATCAAGTAGAAGATAGACTCTTCACTAAAACGTCCTACCGAAGCTGCGTGACCCGCTTTAACGTCATCCTCGTCGATCAACAGGATCGGGTTGGCATCACCGCGAGATTTATCGCTCAGCATCAGGATGTTCTCCGCCTGTACGCCGTTTGCCTTTTCAGCGCCTTTTTCGATTTTCGTGATACCGTTCAGGATACTCACTGCTTCATCCGTCATAACAGCCTTGCTCACCATGTCAGACTCGGTGTGCGTGCCGATATGCTGAACTTGGGAAGTGAGGTTTTGACGTTGGGAACCAGTACCTACAGAAATGGATTTGGTCTCTGCGATCGAAGCAGTTCCCTTGAGGATGGTGGTATTGTTGGCAACGGTATTGCCATCGTTCATCTCACCCAAAATCCATTCCATTTTTCCATCGCGCTCAACGGTTGCACGACGGAAGCTGTAGTCGTGAACGTCTACAGACAGAGAACGTACAGAAGCTACTTGCACAGATGCGCCCGCGCCTACATATACTTCAACAAGGCTGTTCGCAACCATGCTTTTGCCTTCGCCAGATACATATGTATCGACGTAGGTTACTTTGCTGTTCGCTTCTGCCACGATCAAAACATGTGGAGCCAACAGAGCGTTGTCGCCTGCGATTTCATACACAGCTTGCAGTGGAACATCTACTTCCACGTTTTTCGGAACGTAGAGGAATACGCCACCATTCACGACTGCCGTATGCAGAGCAGTCAGCTTGTGCTCATCAAGTGCGATTACGTTCAGCAAATATTTTTGCACGAGATCGCCATGTGTTTGCAGTGCATCAGCAAACGTCGTGAAAATCACGCCTTGTGCCTTCAGCTCATCGGATACTGCTTGAAAAACGGTAGAAGCATTTTTTTGTACCAACAGGTTTTTCACGCTGTCGACATCGATTTGTGCTTTTACCAAATCGCTGAGTTCATTCGCCGCTGCCACCTTTGCAGTGGTTTGGAACGGATCGAAATCAACGGTATTCCATTTATCAATCTTCGTTTTCTCCAAGGCAGGGAGCGCCAGCTCTCCCGCCGCCTTCAGTCCAGCGAGGCGCTTTTCCAGGAACCAGGCAGGCTCCTGATTAGCTTTGGAGTACTGGGTGATCGCCTCGGAATCGAAGCGTAGCTGTACATCCACACTCATTTCACTGCTGCCTCCTTCATCCTACACGTTGGCGTTTACGGTTTCGTCCTCGATGCCGAGTTCTTCCTTGATCCAGTCATAGCCTTCTGCCTCCAGGCGTTCAGCCAGCTCAGGACCACCGGACTTCACGATACGACCTTGCATCATGACGTGTACGAAGTCAGGCTTTACATAGTTCAGCAAACGCTGGTAGTGCGTAATAATCAAGAATCCGCGGTCTGCGGAGCGCATTTCGTTTACACCAGCTGCAACGATTTTCAATGCGTCGATGTCCAAACCGGAGTCGATTTCATCCAGAATACAGATAGCTGGCTCCAAGAGCATCATTTGCAGAATCTCGTTACGCTTTTTCTCACCACCGGAGAAACCTTCGTTCAGGTAACGGTGGGAGAAAGACTCATCCATTTCCAGCGTGTTCATCTTTTTGTCCATCTCACGGATGAATTTCATCAGGGAGATTTCGTTTCCTTCGCCACGGCGTGCGTTGATCGCAGAGCGCAGGAAGTCAGAGTTAGTTACACCGCTGATTTCGGACGGGTATTGCATCGCCAGGAACAGACCTGCACGTGCGCGCTCGTCTACTGCCATTTCCAACAAGTCTTCGTCATTGATCAGCACTTCGCCATCGGTTACCTCATATTTTGGGTGACCCATCAACGTGGATGCCAATGTCGATTTACCGGTACCATTTGGTCCCATGATCGCGTGCACTTCGCCGCCCTTGATCTCCAAATTCAGGCCTTTGAGGATCTCTTTGTCCTCGATCTTGGCGCGAAGGTTTTTTATTTGCAAATGCGGTACTGCTGTCATCTGAATTCCCTCCATACACGTCAAAAGTGAGTTGGTAAATTCTCAATCCATTCTCAATAACTATCTTATAATAAGAATAATTATAAATCAAGGAATGAAACATATCTGTATTTTTTATATCATTATATTTAGAAAGTCCGTTTTTGCTCATGAATCCTTCCTAAATATTGTTGCTTCCGCAGCATTTTTCCCTATGTAACTTTTGGACATACGTTTCCGTCTAAATTCTAGGTAATTTTTGCAAAAAACACCACTGGATACCTAGAAAGGGATGGAGCATTTTGAAAAAGAGTAACAAGAAACTCGCTATTGTCTTACTACTTGTAGGTGGCCCACAGTCTTCGCAAAACGGACACAGAGAAAATATCTGCTCGTTTCTCCAACATTAAATTGATAGTCAATGACCACGTCGTCAAAACGAAAGCAGAACCATTCATATATAATGGTTATGTATCGCTATCACACTATTGAAGGGCTCCCTTGGGAAGCTTACCTGACTCTTTTCCGTCAGTCAAATGGAAAAGTTGTCCCAATCAATACCTCGAAAGTATTCGATGGCAGCAAGTAACGGATGAGCTAAAAACCGTCGGTCACTGACGGTTTTTTCTGTTTTCACGAAGAAAAAACGGATAGACCTTATTGTCTACCCGTTTCTTTCTTGTTCGATTACTTTACTTTAGGACCCGCTTTCGCAATATCTGCTGCATTCGGGAATTTTTTCTCGAAGTTCTCAATGAAGCGTGCAGCCAGATCAGCCGCTTGCTTGTCGTAATCTTCCTTGTTTGTCCATGTATTGCGTGGTTGCAGAACTTCAGCAGGAACGTTCGGGCAAGAAGTTGGTACTTGTACCCCGAAAATCTCGTCAGCTACATAGTCTACTTTTTCCAGCTCACCGTTCAATGCTGCTGTTACCATCGCACGCGTGTAGGACAGCTTCATACGTTGCCCAACACCTACCGGGCCACCAGTCCAACCAGTGTTCACCAGGTATACTTGAACCTTGCGATCGTCAATCTTCTTACCGAGCATTTCTGCATATACTACAGGATGCAGTGGCAAGAATGGAGAACCGAAGCAAGTAGAAAACTCTGTTTGCGGAGCAGTTACACCACGCTCTGTACCTGCCATTTTGCTGGTGTAGCCAGACAGGAAGTGATACATGGCTTGCTCTTTATTCAGCTTGGAGATTGGAGGCAATACACCGAACGAATCGGCTGTCAAAAAGACGATGACATTTGGTTGCCCGCCCACGCCTGGAATCACAGCACCCGGAATTGCTTCCACTGGGTATGCAGCGCGTGTATTCTCTGTATATTTGGTGCTATCGTAGTCTGCTACACGAGTCGCTTCGTTTACGTCTACATTTTCAAGTACGGTACCGAACTGGATTGCTTTCCAGATTTGCGGTTCGCCTTCTTCAGACAGCTTGACGCATTTTGCATAGCATCCGCCTTCGATATTGAACACGCCATTGTCAGACCAGCCGTGCTCATCGTCACCGATCAAGAAGCGGTCCGGGTCAGCAGACAGCGTTGTTTTTCCTGTACCGGACAAACCGAAGAACAGGGCAACGTCACCGTCTTTACCTACGTTCGCAGAGCAGTGCATCGAGAGTACGTTGCGCTCTGGAAGCAGCATGTTCATGACGCTGAAGATCGACTTTTTCATTTCGCCAGCATACTCAGTGCCACCGATCAATACTGTCTTTTGCTCAAAGCTCATCACGATGAAGGTCTCGGAGTTTGTTCCGTGTACCGCAGGATTGGCCTTGAAATTAGGCGCATAAATAACCGTGAATTCTGATTCATGCGCAGCCAGTTCTTCTTCGGACGGACGGATGAACAACTGACGTGCAAACAGGTTATGCCATGCGAATTCGTTCACTACGCGGATTGGCAGGCGATAGGTTGTATCTGCACCCGCAAAGCCATCGAAGACAAACAGTTCATCTTTTGATTGTAAGTATTGGAGCACGTCTTGTTGAAGTGCTTGGAATTTTTCAGTACTGATTGGTTGGTTAACCGGACCCCAGTTGATTTTATCGTGTACGGAAGCTTCGTCCACCACAAATTTGTCCTTTGGCGAACGGCCGGTAAACTTCCCTGTTAGCGCATTGAGCGCCCCCTTATCGGTCAAAATCCCTTCGCCACGCTTCACTGCCATCTCAACAAGATTAGCTACAGGTAAGTTATGATACACTTTTGTAGCTCCAAGAATGTCAGTAAGCTTTTGAACCGTATTGGTTTCCATGTGTGAACGATCTCCTTCCCAAAATGTGTATCATTTATTGTGACTTTCTAATTGTCGCTCGATTTGTAATTAGTATATCACATTTAGCTAAATAAGCTACATAATTTTATAATCTCTCATGGAGAATGTGTGAATAACCCTCCTCATGCGTATTATTCCCCAACAGCAGTATTTTGTCCACAAACCAATCAGTCTATCGACTATACGGGAAGTACACAGAGACATTTTCCCCACAAAAAGAGCAACACCAAGAGTTTACTCCCTTAGTGTTGCTCTCACAAGGCATAAAGATTTACGTATTTTCAAACGTTTTTACGACTGTCTGACACAAAATCGCCACACCTTTTTCCAATGCAGAGCGGTCAAAGTGCATCAGCGGATGATGCAGCCCTGGCACCAAATCACATCCAAGAGCCAGCATCGTCGCCTTGATATGAGGGCGCTCCACCGTATAGTAGTGGAAATCCTCCGCTCCCGGACTGACAGGAGCCGCTCGCAAATTCTCTTGACCGAGCACATCTACGATCGCCTGCTCCATAAATGCCTTCGCTTGATCATCGACCTCCGCCGCCACCATGCGAGAACCGGACTCTACCTCTATGCGTGCCTGAAAAGACTCCTCGACTCCGTTAATCATTTGACGAACGCGATTCTCGAGGGTCTCCATCGCCTCATTCGTCTGCGCTCGCAGATCGAGAGCAAAACGCGCCTTGTCCGGAATAATGTTGTAGCTCTCTCCCCCGGCTTGCAGCATGGTCATTTTAACGGTAGCAGGCACCATCGGATTGATATGTATATGCCCGAGTCCAGAAATAATGGCTCCCGCTACTTCTATCGCATTGATCCCGAGATGCGGTCTCGCTCCGTGCGCAGCCACTCCTGTGATTTCCCCGTAGAGAAACATGGCTGCTCCATTGTAGATTGCGGGTCCCGCCGTTCCATTTGCCATCTCCTGAATCGGTCTTAAGTGAACACCGTACAAATAATCGATGTCATCGGCGACACCCTTCTCCACCAGCTTCAATGCTCCCGTTCCTTTTTCTTCTGCTGGTTGGAACAAAATTTTTAACGTTCCCGGCGGTTGATATCCAGCGGCAACCAATGCTTCTACCGTTTCCACGATCAATGTCATATGGGCGTCATGACCGCAGGAATGATTCGCGCGCCATTCACCGCCCACTTCTTGCCAGAGAGCATCGATATCTGTGCGCAAGCCAACAACTGGCTTCCCTTCGCCCCATTCAGCTACTAATCCTGTACAATCGTCAAAAGTCGTAACACGCAGTCCCAAGGCACGCATGCGCTCCGCCAAATAACGAGTCGTTTCTACTTCCTTCCAGCTTATCTCCGGATTCTCATGTAGATGACGGAATGTTTCGGCAATAGCATCTTTACGTGCGGCAACCGTCTGTTGCAACGACATAACAGTAGACATTAAAGCGCCTCCTCCAAAACCGTTTCTTCCTATTATATCACACTGCCCTAATAGACAGTTCACCGACAGGTCAGTCGCAAAATGGCATCGAGCTTCAATTGGTCGCGCAATGGCCCTGCTATTTGCACCTTTTCTTTGGCGAGCGCATAGACGAGCTCATCGCCGCCAAACAGCATGTGCATTTGTTTCTCCGCTCCCCGGATGATCAGATCGGCAGACTGTTCTTCTGTCCACACATCCCAGGATGCAACGCCTTTTACTATCGTCAATTGCCACTGTGAAGGTGAATCATCGACCACAATTCCGATCCTGCGCTCCCATCCTGCTGTTATGAATCGCAAGTGTGCTTTTCCTTGCAGTCTCTCGCCCAGTTCAAAAAGCAGTCTGCCCATTCCGATCATCTGCACGCCACCCCTCTCTTCCCAATTGGGTTCGTGGCCTGTCAGGTCGAATCCTTTGGCGAGGAATGAGAGTCACTGTCGGCTGTTGTCAGGGTAGCTATCTTTTTCTCGACATTTTAGAAAGACCTTTAAAGAGGGCTTTTGAGTCAACATCGTGGAGGAGAAGAAAAAGCACAGTTCTCTTCGACTCTGACACGCCCGCAAAGGGATTCACTGACTGTCTCCACTTAATAAAGGGGACCGTCGAGCCAAAGCCACCCTACGGGCGGGAGTTTCTCAAGGAAGAAGTGTTCGACAAGCGTGGTCCCTTTTTTTAAGTTCCGACTGGGGAGGCTTTGTCAAGGTCTACGAGCCCTGTGCTTTTTCTTCTCACCAGCTTTGTTTGTTCATCGGTACCTTCTAAAACTAAAAAAACATCCGCAACCGCTTTTTTCGCACCACAGTAGTGAGATGGCAAATAAAAAAAGCATCTGCTTTACGCAGATGCTTCCTGAAACACTACTCATCAAACTCGTCTTTATCGAGTCGCACCTCAAGGTGGTGACCATCGGGTGTCTCAAAATACAAATTATAGCTAGTAGGCTGTGTAATTGGGCCACGATAGCAAATATTCTCTGCCTCCAGCTTATCGACCAGATAGTCCAGCTCAGCTCGGCTTTGCACAGAGAAGGCGAGATGATCGACCTGCCCTACGCCGCCTTTCCCAGCTTCCCCGCCATGAGGATGAAGACCGATCCGTGTGTATGTGCCAATTTGAAAGTAGACAGGTGCTCCTTCCGTCATATTCTCTTCCGGGATAGGGACTTCCAAAATGTCCTTAAAAAAACGAGCTACCTTCACAACATCACTACAATTCAATGCGATGTGGTGAACGGCTTTCAAATGAAACATTCACACTGCCTCCCACGTCAACTCAGGTCATGCGCTCTTGTGCGACATTAGCTTTTCTTTTATTGTACTGCTTCAATCGCTCGCTTAACCGTCTTAAACGAATCATCAATGCTTCCCGCCAATCGTCATCCTGTAACTCCTTGGCGACTCCGAGCAGATCAAGTGAAATATCGATCTGCTGCTTTAATACTTCGGCGAAGCTGGCCGCTTCATCCGTCATGGTACAATTCTCAAACAACTCGGATGTATTGTCAACACTCACAAAGTCAGCAAAATCCACTTCTGGAGCCTGATCTCCCTGAGCATATTCTACTAAAATTTCGTATTCTCCCTCAATACCGGGATGAACCTCAATTCTGTCACATACAGGACAAAACATGATGGGGACATTGTGTACAAGCGTTTTATAATGACGGACTGAGCCTACGGAACCTACCATTCCAGCACCACAACAAAAACTCATATAGTCTCCCTCCCTATTCGCCAAATGAAACGTCCATGTCCGTTTCTTGGTCGAAACTTCTGTCTGTATCCGCATTGTAGCTTATATACCCATTAACACTCCACCCGCAAATGATACCAATGAAGGAAATCGCATAAAGATTTGGTTTATCTATTTTACTCGATTTACTTTGATTTTTGCAACATTTTCTGACTAGTGTGAATATTTTCCCTCATTTGCCTAAATCCATCATACAAGATAGTCTTAATCTATCCGATAATAAGGAATAATAATCGTTTTAGCAAAAATTCAAAAGGAGAGCGGTTTCATGTTTCGTTTCAAAAGTCTTCGTGCTCGGACTCTGACTATTACCCTTCCTGTCATTATCTTGACACTTTTGCTCGTTGTGGGTATCGGTTTCTGGTTCTCTGTCGACCAACTGAACCAGGAAATTGAGGACAAAATGAATTATCAACTAGATATGGTCGGCAGCAATGTAGAAAAGCAACTGGAAGCCCACAGCAAGGTAACCCTGAGTATGGCTCGCTTTATTGAAATGGCTCCTATTACAAATTCGCTGGAGCAGTTAAATTCCCTGCTGTCCAAAACCGTTCTCATTAATGACACGACGGTTGGAATGGGAATTTTCATGGAACCTTACGCATTTGACCCGAACAAAAAACTCGTTGCTACATACGGGGCAAAGACTGACGGCAAGGTTAACATTACAGATGAATACAGCAGCGACTCCTATAACTATCCAAATCAAGACTGGTACAAGGTCGGCATCACGACCACAAAGAAAAGCGATTATTCAGAGCCGTACTTTGACGAAATTTCCAAGGTGTCAATGGTGACGGTAGTCGCTCCTTTTTACACCCCGGATAAAAAGCTTCTGGGTGTGGCCACAGACGATATTACCCTCACTGACGTGGAAAAGCTCGTCTCCAGTACAAAAGTAGGCGAAACAGGCTGGGCCTTTTTGGTGGATCAAAAAGGGAGATACCTCGCTCATCCTCAATCAGACAAGCTGATGAATCATTCCGTTCAATCTGACGAGAATGCTTCCTTGGCAGCAATAGGTCCTTCTCTTCTAGAAGAGAAGTCAGGCATGAAGACGTTTAACGATGAAAACGGCATCAATCGTGTTTATTTTCAAGAGCTCGGAGATACAAACTGGACAATCGCTCTCGTTATGCCAGAAAAAGAAATTGCAGATCCTCTCTATGACTTGTTCTTCGAGCTTTGTACGGTGAGCCTAATCGGTCTGTTGATCATGATTGCTGTCATTTATTCCTTCAGCAAATACCTGACCAAACAAATCGAGCGAGCCAACCAGCTGTCGCAAGCCCTCTCCAACGGCGATTTTACTGCTTCCATGGATATTCAGACAGTTGATGAGATAGGGGTTATGGCAAATCGCTTTAACTCCATGACGGCAACCTTGCGCGAAACGCTGGGTCAAGTCAGCTTCAACGCTCAACAGGTTGCTGCTACGTCTGAGCAATTGATGGCAAGTGCGGAACAGACGAGCAAAGCAACAGAGCAGATCGCTCAATCCGTTCAAGAAATTGCCTACGGTACTGAGCAGCAAGTGGATGCCACTGTTCAAGGCTATGAAGTCATCAACGAGATTGCCGTACACATTGAAGCGATGGAAAAAGGAATTGAGGATGTAAATCTCTCTACACAAGAAGCGAACCGCCAAGCCACAGATGGCAATCAGATGGCAGCTAAAACGGTCGAGCACATGGATGTGATCCATAGCCAGATGGCCAAGACCTCTACCATCGTCAATACGCTAGGCCAGCGCTCCCAAGAGATTGGAGAAATGATCTCACTCATCACGACGATCGCCAATCAAACCAACCTGCTCGCTCTGAACGCCGCTATCGAAGCAGCTCGCGCCGGAGAACAAGGACGAGGCTTTGCAGTTGTAGCCGACGAGGTGCGCAAGTTGGCCGAGCAGTCCAGCTCTGCCGCTGAGCAAGTCAGTCACATCGTCACCGTGATTCAGCAGGACACAGGCTCAGCGATCGCGGCAATGAATCATGGCGCTTCTATTTTGGGAGAAGGCATGACACTCGTTCGCTCAACAGGAAATGCATTTGAGCAAATTACTGGCTCCACGTCAGGGCTGCTCGACCGTATGAATGAAGTGACAACAGAAATGAGCAAGATCAGTCAGCAAATGCAAACGATTGTATCCGCTATAACGCATATTACACAAATCGCAGAACAATCAGCTGGCAACTCTCAAACAGTTGCAGCAGCAGCGGAAGAACAAACCGCTTCCATGGAGGAAATCTCTTCGGCTGCAACGATGCTAGCGAAAATGGCAGAAGAGCTTAATGATGCAATACGAACATTCAAGCTGGAGTAGTCCATCCCTATATAAAGAAAAGCCGGAGCATAAAAGCCCCGGCTTTTTTGTTTCCTATTCTTTTACCATCGCTTCGTATTTGTCTGCATCCATCAGCTTGTCCAGCCCAGCTGCATCAGACAATTCGACGACGATCATCCATGCTTGCTCGTATGGCGAGGAGTTAACCAGTTCAGGTGCATCTTCCAGTTCGCCATTTACTTCTACTACTTTACCAGTTACAGGAGCGTACAGTTCAGAAACGGTTTTTACCGATTCCACGCTGCCAAACGGCTCATCCTGTTGGATTGTCGTGCCTACCTCAGGCAATTCGACAAACACGATGTCACCCAGCTCTGATTGAGCAAAAGAAGTGATTCCGATGTACGCCTTGTTTCCTTCTACTCGCACCCACTCATGCTCTTCACTGTAACGTAGATTTTTCGGGAATTCCATCGTTTACATATCCTCCTATCGGGTACAATCCATTACACATACATAATTAGACGAACATTCTAGGATTCCTCTTCGATCCCCAAAATTCTGAACAAGCGTTTTTTTACCAGTTGGAGACCCTTCTCTCCTGCCTGAAAATGACGTAACTGAAGAGCCTCGTCAAACAAATAAAAAGCGGGGACGTATTCATTCTGGAATGCATCGGCTGTCTCTCTATCATTATCGATTGCAATAGGGTGTGTCAAATGTTGTTCTGCAATCGCCTTCTTGATCATCTCGATGTCTGTATCTTTTTCCGATTGAGGCATATGAATTCCAATGACTTTCAAACCGTTAGCAGCGTATTGATCTCGCCATTCGTTTATGCTTGGCATCGATTCCTTGCACATGTAACAACTGACGGACCAGAGATGCACCAAGACAGGACTTCCAACCAAATCAGCTTTGGTTACTTGCCCGTTGATCCACTCTGTAATCCCAGGAAAGTCAGGCATTTCTTCGTGCAAACGCATGAAAGCTCATCCCCTCTTTTTGGACTTCAACCGCTACACACTTGTTTTCATGTGAAGAATCCCGGATTGATCGATGGCAGCTACAGCCTCTAACAGGATCTCGGGAGGTTGAACGAGAGCAATTCGTACATACCCTTCTCCTTCTTCGCCGAAGGCACTTCCCGGAACGACGACGACTCCGGCTTTCTCCAGTAAAGCGAAGGCAAACTCTCGTGACGTCCAGCCGTTCGGTACAGCTGCCCAGACGAACATGGTCGCCTTGGGAGATGGAATGCTCCATCCTGCCTGTGCCAATGCCCCCAGCAGCACATCACGCCGTTCTTGGTAAACGGGTGCGACTGTGTTTTTCTCACCCGATTCCCGATCCCTTCGCAAAGCCTCAATGGCCATTTGCTGTACAGGCAAAAAGACGCCGTAATCGATATTGGATTTGACAATCGCAAGCGGCTTGATGATGTCTGCATTCCCTACAACGTAAGCGATCCGGCAACCTGCCATGTTGAAACTCTTGGAAAACGAATTAAATTCAATTCCCACTTCCTTCGCTCCTGGCACTTGCAAAAAGCTCGGTGCTTGGTCGCCGTCAAACACCATTTCCGAATAGGCCAAATCATGAACGACGATAATGTCAAAACGCTTGGCAAAAGCCACGACCTCTTCAAAAAAGGCAAGGGTAGCGACCGCGGAAACCGGATTATTCGGATAGTTCAGAATCATGAACGTTGCACGAGCCGCTATCTCCTCTGGGATGTCTGTCAGCTTTGGCAAAAATTCATTTTCTGCCCGCAGAGGCATCCGGTAAGGTACCGCTCCCGCCAAATGAACACTGCCTTCGTAGATTGGATACCCAGGATCAGGTACGAGGACGATATCTCCAGGATCGGTCCATGCCAAGGCAAAGTGAGCCAAACCATCCTGTGACCCCATCAAGGAATGAACCTCCCCATCAGGCGCCAGCTCCACCCCAAAACGATATTGATACCAGCGGGCGACCTCTTCTCGGAAGGCCGCCGTTCCATCGCTCAATGGATAGCGGAAAGCAGTTGGTTGCTGGATGGCATGGATTAACGTTTGCAGTAGCTTCTCGTCAGGCTGCTGATCAGGACTGCCGATGCTCAAGTCGTATACCGTTCTTGTTTTGGCAACTTCCCTTTTGCGAGCCTCCATCTCTGAAAAAATGTCGGCGGAAAGATGGTTCAGTCTGTTGGAAGGTTGGCGCATCATGCCTTCCCTCCCCAAGCCTTCTCCAGCTCTTCTTCTTTGAAACCAAGGGTTACCGTACGATCGCTTGCGATAAGAGGCCGTTTGATCAGCTTGCCATTGGAAGCCAACAGCTCAAGCATTTCATCCTCTGACATCGTAGGAAGCTTGTCCTTCAAGCCGAGCTCGCGGTAATGAACACCACTCACATTGAAAAACTTGCGCAAATCGAGACCGCTTGTCTGCCAAATTTGACGCAGCTCCTCTTTAGACGGCGGTGCATCAACAATCGGAATTTCTTCGAAGTCAATATGTTGATCCGTGAGCCATTTTTTCGCTTTGCGGCATGTATCACATTTGTTGTATAGGTAGGCTTTCGTCGTCATATTCATTTCCTCGCTTTTTCGTTTCTGTCATTTATTTATTGTATAAGAATTGGTAAACGTGTAGCAAACAAAAACGACAGCCGTCCCTCTCTTCTGGCTGTCGTCATACGTTTCCTTCTCATGTGGTATCTGTTATTCGGTGCGCTCGGCCTTAGCATAATCCTTATCATTCGTCTGGTCAGGATTTACCTGCCACATTTGCGAAAGCGGCGAGAAGGGCACCCCTAGTTGCTTGGCATTCTGGTCTTCCACAGCCTCAGCCAGTGTCCCGGTTAAAGGCATGGTGTACTCAATGTGCTCATCCATCTGCCCATCCTCCTTCACATTTCCTAGTGTGAGGAGTTTGCACGTCATTATGCAGACGGTTTTGCTTTGATCTCGACTTGGTAGCCAGCGTGCTTTCTCGTCTGGAATACACCATTGTCAAAAATCAAATACTGTGCTTTCACACCGATCAATCGCCCGCCGAGCTGTTCTTCTTTATCGAGTGTCTTGGAATTAATTTTATCTAGTGACTCCAAGATTGGATAGGCAATATCTACCCATTCGTCCTCGCGATATTGGAATGCTTTAAACTGTTCAGGAAAATGACCGTACACTTCGTCACGCATGGCGAGCAAGTCAATTTCCTTCACATCTCCCTTGAGCATTTTGCGCCAGTTGGTCTTGTCCGGCAAAAACTGACTCAAATGGAATTCAAGCTCCCCAGCCATCCGACGAGTGGGAAGCTCCGCAATCGGAATCGCGCGAATCGCACCTTGATCCACCCAGCGTCTCAATTCATTATGCTTGCGAGTCAATCCTACCTTTATATCACTCGATACTGCCAGATAGACAAAATGAGGAATCATGCAATATCTCTCGCCGAAGCTCTCGTCGCGGCAAGTCCCCAAGTCAAAATGACATTCATGCGGCTTGACGATGCACAAGTCATTTTCCGGCAGTTTGGTAAAACAGGGATAGCAATACCCGCTGTTAAACGTCTTGTTTGTTTTGCGGCCACAGGCAATGCAATTTTTTTCGCCCAAAAACGAAATCGTCAATTCACTGCCCAGCCATTCATTAAGCGGAAGGCGATCTTCACCGATATTCAAATAGTAGTCTACCGGCTTGTCCCCTCCATGGTACTCGTGTGTTAGTCCTTGCAAAATACCGCGGAGTTCCACCAAACTCTCTCCTCTCCTATGTACGGTTCTTCCATTTTAACATAACCGCCACCTACTCTGACCGCTGTTTTCTTTTGGTAGCATGTTTTCCCTGGCAGGAGGTGAACCTAATCACATCCCAGAAGAAGGAGGCGATTGTTCATGCGCAAATGCATACGGTACGCCTTGCTTTTCGCCTGCCTTCTTGGCTACGGCACCCTACCTACCTTTGCCCAGCAAACACTACCTTCGTATGAGCCGATCCACAGAATCGACACAGAGAAAAAGGTCGTCGCTCTCACTTTTGATGATGGGCCGGATGCTATCTACACGCCCAAAATTCTTGAGGTGCTGCACCAGTACAATGTTCGCGCTACGTTTTTTGTCCTTGGCTCACAAGTGGACAAGCATCCAAAGGTCATGCAGTGGATTTACAAGGCCGGGCATGAAATCGGCAACCACGGCTACCACCATTTTGACCTGAACAAGCTGACCGAGCATGAAGTGTACGAAGACATCAAGCATGCAGAGCGCTCCATTTTGAAGACGACCGGCATTTTGGCGCAATACTACCGTCCACCCTACGGCATCCTGACACATGACGTCATGAATGCGGTTCAATCCAGTGGCTACGACATCATTCACTGGTCCATTGATCCTCGTGATTGGTCTTTGGCACGCACGGCTAATGTCATTGCCAAAAGCGTCAAAAGCAATGTCTCCTCCGGGGATATCATCCTGTTTCATGATGGGGGTCTGAACCAACGGCAAACAGTCGCTGCGCTTCGGGAGCTCATCACGGATTTGCGTTCGCAGGGCTATCGGTTTGTCACGGTCAGTCAATTGTTGGATGCAGCAAAATAATACGGCACCAGTGCCTCGTTTTTCATGAAATGAAACGAAGCAACTGGTGCCCTTCTTTTTTACGCCAATACCTTGCCCAAGAACGAGCGTAAGCGATCGTTCTTGCTGTTGCCAAAAACCTCGCTGGGATGACCTTCTGCCATGATGATACCCTGATCCATAAAAATGATGCGGTCGCCCACTTCCTTGGCAAAATTCATTTCGTGTGTAACGACTACCATTGTCATGCCTTCTTTGGCTAAATTTTTGATGACGGCAAGCACCTCTCCTACCAGCTCCGGGTCTAGGGCGGATGTCGGCTCATCAAACAGCATAACCTTTGGATTCATGGCGAGCGCCCTTGCGATTGCGACTCGTTGCATCTGCCCACCAGACAGCCGCTCGGGATACACATCGGCCTTATCCTGGAGCCCCACCTTCTGCAAGAGAACCAAGCCTTGCTTGCGGGCATCTTCCTGGGACATTTTCTTCACTTTTACAGGGGCCAGCATGACGTTTTCCAGCACCGTTTTATGCGGAAAGAGATTAAAGCGCTGAAAGACCATCCCGACCTCTTCTCTGACTTTATTAATATCGGTCTTGGGGTCTGACAAATCATGTCCGTTGATGACAATCCTTCCGCCGCTCATTTCCTCCAGCTGATTCAAGCAACGTAAAAACGTGCTCTTGCCCGAGCCAGACGGACCAATGACACAGACTACTTCCTTTTCTGCTACCTGAGTCGTAATGCCTTTCAACACTTTCAGATCGCCGTAGTTCTTCGTCAAATCCGACACCTGTATAATCATTTGTCTGTCCCCCTATTGCGATAAAACAAGCTTGTAGTTCTTGTGATTTCATTTTACCGCAATAGTCTAAAAATTGCATGAATTTACTATCAGCCTACCTCATTCCCATTTTTTCCAGTGCTAGTCCTATGCGTAACTCTGCCCTCGACGGCTCATGCTAAGTGTGAGGTGGTTTTCATGCATCGAAAAAAATGGGTCGCACTCGTAATCGTACTGGTCGTTTTTCTATTAGGGCTTTTGGTGGAGGGTATTTACGGGACTTATACAGATCTCGTCGACCATCCTGGGTTCGCTTGGGAAGAAAATGTGGTATCGGGCTATGGCAACAGCAAAATTGTGCAGCTATTTGTAAACGGCGTTATTTCGGGGCAGCAAAATAACGCTGGGCTGCCTTCGATGACGGAGCTATTGACTGAACAGCTACGCCGAATTGAAGAGGATGAGATGGTGAAAGCCGTGGTCCTTCGCATTGATAGTCCAGGGGGAGAGGTCGTCGCTACCGATGAACTACACAGACGCTTGCTGCGGCTCAAGCAGGTTCGCAATCTTCCTATTGTCGTCAGCATGGGTTCCACAGCAGCCTCAGGCGGCTATTACTTGGCCACAACAGGCGATGCGATTTTTGCCAATCCCAACACACTAACCGGCAGTCTCGGCGTCATTTTCAATCTGTTTAACTATAGTGAAGCTGCGAACAAGCTAGGTGTACATCAATACGCGATCAAAAGCGGACGCTTCAAGGACATCGGCAGTCCAGCCCGGCCACTGACGGACCCAGAACGGCACATTTTCCAAACACTCGTCAACGAAAGCTACAACAATTTCGTCGACGTCATCGTCAAGGGCCGCAACCTCTCGCGTCAGCGCGTGCTGGAAATCGCTGACGGCCGTGTCTATTCGGGTGAACAAGCAAAACGCCTGGGGCTCATCGATGAATTCGGCGATTTGGAGGAAGCGACACGCTATGCCCTCTCTTTGTCTGGAGAAAAAGAAGCCATGGTCATACGCTATGCGGACCAACTCTCCATCAGCAAGCTGTTATTCAGTATGAAGCAATACTGGTCGAATCCTGATCCGCTTGGTCTCAATCGAATATGGGACCGCCAAAGTTCACCTCGCCTGCTGTATCAGTTCATGCCTTAGCCTGTTAAAACAAAAAAGGAGTGGCTTCTTATGAACCAGCTTCCCGACGAAGAAAAAGCACATGATCCTGATTCCCTTGATCCATATTCAGAAGCCCAACCACAACATTTGTATGCTGGCTTCTGGATTCGTGTGGTGGCGTCGCTCCTTGATTCGATGTTCTTGATCGGCATTAGCTACCTCATTTTCAATCCATTACGACGTTTTTTTGCCGTTCCATACGCCTCTTTTCATTTCATCGATTTGGTAGAGGCGTTGTTTGATCTCCTCTATATGATCTTGCTGACCTGGTGGACCGGACAAACCTTGGGAAAGCTGATCACAGGCATCCGTGTCATCAGTGCCAGACAGGCGCGAGGCAATCTGTCTGGCGGACAGGTATTTTTACGAGAAGTCATCGGCAAATTCCTCGCTTCACTCGTATTCGGATTGGGCTATCTATGGGTTGCATGGCACCCACGTAAGCAAGGCTGGCATGATCTGATCGCCAAAACGTATGTCATCCGGGATCGTAGACCATAACCTCCGCTCTATAGCGGGGGTTTTATTTTTGCATCCTTGGTCCCTATTTTTGTAGGAGCTTCCTGCCGATACCATTACCAACAAGGCAGATCCTATCCAACCGAGGAGGAAGATACATGCGAAAACAGAAAGTAACCAGCATCCTCGCCCTGAGCCTTTCGCTGGCTCTGCTCGGCCACGTTGCCCCTGTCCTTCCTGTTTCAGCTGCATCTGCTGCCCCTCAAGCAGCAGCCGTTAAAACGAATGTCGTCTATAACCTTCAGCTAGGAATGAGCACCGCACAGGTAGAACAAGCATTAGGCAAGCCTGCCCGCATTGATCCAAGTCATACGGGCGTGGAATGGTGGATTTACAATCAAGATTTGAACAACTATATTCAAGTCGGCATGCAAAACGGCAAAGTCGTGACGTTGTTTACCAATGGAGCCAAGCTGAATCTGAATGGCATCACGATTGGCTCTACTACAAAAGACCTACAAAACAGCTGGGGTGCACCGCAAAATACGCTGACGATCAACCCGAGTCTGCGTATCCAAAAAAATACCCTTACTCATCCGACCTATCTCCAAAACAATCAGGCGATCACTTTCTCTATTGATCAGCTGGGTGGAAATAAGGTCGCAGGGGTGCGCATCTCTACTCCTGAGCATTTTGCCACTATTGCGATTGGCTTGATGTATCCCATTTCCTATACGAAATTACCTGAACTGCCGAAACTGACAGACGCACAGATGAAGCAGGCAGCGCTCGCATACGAGAAACAAAATTTGGACTTGCTCAACGTGGCAAGGCAACGTGCCAAGCTGCCCGTTATCACGTGGGATGAACAAGTTGCAGCAGTTGCAAGAGCACACAGCCAAGACATGGCCCAGAATAACTTTTTCAACCATACCTCCCCATCTACGGGAAGTCCGTTTGATCGTTTGAAGCAAGCCAGCATTCGTTACAGCGCAGCTGGTGAAAACATTGCCTACGGACAGCTAGACGGGATCGAAGCCCACATGAGCTGGATGAACTCCGCAGGGCATCGTCAAAACTTGCTCTCTCCAAATTTCAAGCAGCTCGGTGTCGGTATCGTTATGAAAGATGCCCGCCCATATTTCACCCAAAATTTTGTCACCCGCTAACACTACAGCAAAAAGACACGCCTTCGTAAGTGGCGTGTCTTTTTTTCATGAACACAAGGGCAAAGCTATGGCTGCGAAGTTGCATTTGTAGTGGCAGGTGCAGGTGCAGACGGTGTCGGAGCCTGGCCGTCATCTGAGAAAAACGGAATGATTACCAGACTGAGCACGAAAAATAAGATCCAGGCAATGCCTCTTCTGAAAATGCATGGTGTCAGCATCGGGTAACCCCTTCCAATCATGCTGTTCTACTTACTATTCATACGCTTCCCACCTTGATGCCCGTTTATGCTTTTTTGGGCAAAAAAATAAAAGCCTCGCCAAAAGCTTGGCGAAGCTTATCCATCCTTGTTTTTACCCTTGTTTTTACCCCTGTTTTTGCAAGGGCATCGAATACGTCTGTTCTTGGGTTGCCTTTTGTTTGAAAAACAGGCAAGCTGCCGCGAAAACAATGAGTAGCGATCCCATCAGCCAAAAGATCGTCCACGGCTCCCACACGTCCATCAGCAGGCCATTCACATTCGGAGCCAAAATACTGGCGACACCAAAATTGACGCCCGCGATAATTCCTGCGGTAGGAACCATCGATGCTGGTAAAATATCTGCCGAAAAAGCCAAGCCTAACGAGTAAAAGGAACCGACAGCCGCTCCAGCTATAGCCAACAACAGCATCATCAGCCATACGTTTTCACCTGCAAACGGGAACAGGAAGAAGGCCAATCCCCCTACAAGCGCACACGCGAGCATGACCTGCTTGCGACCTATACGGTCACTCAATGCTCCCAGCGGCATCTGCAAAATAATACTTCCCACGACAAACGACGGAAGGATCAAGGAAACCCATTCAACAGACAAGCCAGTACGCAAAGCATAAACGGGAAAACTGCCGTTGAGTGACGTCTCCATGAATCCGAACAAAAACGAAGGAATCAGCGCCAGCCAAGCAAGTCGCAAAACAAATGCGTATTTGTTTTGCTTCTTTTCCGTTTGTTCGATCTGTGCAGGGAACTCATTTTTGATCCGGGATAATAATAAGAAGGCAATCAGATACAGAACGAGCAAGCCTCCAAAAGGTACCCAAATCCCCAAATGGAGCACGCTTAAGCCTAATGGACCAATGCTAAAGCCCACGCCATATGCCAGCCCGTAAATGGAAAGATCGCGTCCTCGATTCTCGGGAGCTGCGATCTTGGTCACCCACATTTGGCTGGCGTAATGTAAACCACTATCGCCCACTCCCATCAGTAAACGTAATACGAACCAGATCGCCAAATGGCTGAACATCGGGATGAGCGCTGTTGCGATCGTCACCAACAGCAACCCCCATAATATTGTGGATCGGTATCCAATGCGCCGCAGTGGGATTTCCAAAAATGGATTGACCATGACCATTCCAATATACAAGGCGGCGGCGTTGAGTCCATTCATCACGGATGAAACACCTTGTTTTTCCAATAAAACCGTCAGCATCGGGATCGTCAAGCCTTGGCTTAACCCCGCAATGCCGACAACCAAAATCAACACCCAAAAGGTGTAACGTGACTGTGACATGGTGTTGTTTCTCCTTCCTAGCTCCCTACTAAGCACTCTCTACGGAAGCACTCCCCTGTTGAAGCTGATACATTTTTTGATAAAGACCATTTTTCACCATGAGTTCATCATGTGTACCTCGCTCCATGATTTCTCCACGGGACAAAACAAGAATCTGGTCGGCGTGCTGAATCGTCGACAATCGATGAGCAATAATGAATGTCGTCCTACCTTTTGATAGTACATGCAACGCTTCCTGAATGGCTAGCTCTGTTTCACTGTCAATGCTTGCCGTTGCTTCATCCAAGATCAGCATCGCGGGATTAGCAGCCAGTGCCCGAGCAAAAGAGATCAGTTGGCGTTGGCCTGCGGATAACGTCATGCCTCGCTCGACGACTGGTTCGTCATAACTGCCCGGCAGCTTGGAAATGAATTCGTCAGCACGTACCGCTTTTGCCGCCCGCTTCACTTCTTCATCCGTAATCGTATCGTTGTACATGCGAATATTGAATCCAATGCTTCCCGTAAACAAGAACGGGTCCTGCAAAACCAGTCCGACATGACTGCGCAGCGAGTGCGTATCAATCTGTCTCATATCTTGCCCGTCGATCAAAATGCTCCCTTTCGTCACCGGATAGAACCCAAGCAGCAAATTCATCAAAGAGCTTTTTCCCGATCCGGTGTGCCCTACCAGTGCAATCGTCTGACCAGGCTGCGCCGTAAAGGAGACGTTTTTCAAGACGTAATCGTCACCCTGATAAGCAAAAGATACGTTATCAAAAACAACCTCTCCACGCGGGCGCTCGATTTGTGCACCAGCTTCTCTCTTCTCCGTAGTCTCATCCATAATTTCGAAGACGCGCCCCGCCGAAATGGTCGCCTGCTGCATTTGTGACAACCGATTCATGATCATGTTGATCGGCTCGAAAAAACGCCCCATGTAATCAACAAAAGCAAAAAGCGCACCAAAGGAAATTGCGCTGTGGAAGGAACTCGAGCCGTAATACCAAACGATCAGGGTCAAGGAAATTTTCCAGATCAGATCTACCGCTGGGCGCAAAAGCAAGGATTCGAGATTGATTTCTTTCATCCGCACCTTGAAGTAGTCTTCATTTACATCAGCAAACTCCTTTTGTACACCTTTCTCCCGACGAAAAGCCTGCACGATCGTCATGTTCTGGATCATTTCATTGATCGTTGTATTCATATCACCAAGCTTCGCGCGAATCACCGCATAGTAGCGAGAGCTGTACTTTTGATACACGTAGACCAACAGTACGAGCACTGGCACCGTCAAAAAGCAGAAGAGAGCGAGCTCAGGCTGCAAGATGTAGAGCGCGATCAAGATTCCGATCAAATAAAGACCATTCTGCACAAACGTCGCGAGTACACTCACATACAGCTCACGAATGGCTTCTGTATCATTGCTCACACGGGAGACAAGCGCACCGACTGGCGTTTTGTCAAAAAAGGCAACCGGGAGCTTTTGCAAATGGATAAACAGCTTCATCCGCATTTGCTGAATGATGCGCTGCGCGATCTTTTGCAGCCACAAAATCTGGACGTAGTTGAAACCAGCTGAGAGCAAGATCAGTGCTCCATAGCCTGCGGAAAGCCAGACAATGGGCAGGACATCCCCTTGATACATCGCCTTGACTTCCTCTGCGGTCAGCCGAATGCCTGTGGAGGTCATCTTTTGACCTGATTGATCCTTCGTTGTTACCTCGAAGCGTTCCCTGCCGTTTTCGGGCGTAATTGGGGTGAATTGCTTCTCCGTGTTTGGATTCACCTTGCCGGAAACCAAGTAATAGGTCGTGCCTTCTGTCAGCACGGTTCCTTCTTTTTGACGGATACTATCCAAAGCAATACCCGTCTTTGCTGCGACATCTTCACGAATATAGTTCGTACCGTTCAGTGAGGCGACCTGCCCCGCTGCTTGTGGTGGCACTTCGTCCAGTTGATACCAAGGCTTTTGGATCGCTAGGATGTGATTATCGATTATGACCTTGGCTAAAAAAGGACCCGCCAACTCTGCACTCGTTCCCAGCAAGAGCAGGAACAGCGCGCCCAGTATTTGCTTTTGAAATGGCCTGGCGTACTCGGTCAAACGCCCCCATACATTTTCTTTGCTCATGAAACGCTTTCCCCCTCTCTCAACCAGTCACATCCTGTTCCATTTGCTGACGACGGTACTGTTCTGCATACCAGCCGTTGCGCTGCATCAGCTCGTCATGTGTCCCCCGCTCAACGATCCGCCCCTCATCCAGCACGAGAATCAGTTGTGCATGCTGTACGGCAGACAGACGATGAGCGGTAATAATCGTCGTTTTATCTGCGCGTTCCTGTCTCAGATGACGCAGGATACTCTCCTCAGTCCGCGCATCCACAGCCGATAAAGAATCGTCGAGAATCAAGATACCCGCATCCATCAAAAGAGCGCGCGCAATGGAAATGCGCTGTTTTTGCCCACCGGAGAGGGTGACCCCCTTCTCTCCAACCATGGTTTGCAATCCATCTCTGAATTGCGCCAGATCTCTCTTCATCTCCGCAAGCTCCAACGCATGCATCACGTCATCGGTCGTCACTTGTGGTTTCCCAAATGTAACATTTTCTGCAATCGTCCGTGAGAACAGCAAATGCTCCTGAGGCACATAGCCGATTTTTTCTCGCAGCGTATCGAAAGCAAGTCCCTCAATCGGGATGCCCCCGATAAACAGAGCTTGTTCCTTCATCTGATATTGATGCAATAAAGCACGGCATAGCGTCGACTTGCCGCTTCCTGTCCGTCCGACAATCCCAAGCGTTTCTCCTTCACCCAAACGAAACGAGATGTCGGTGAGTGCCTGCTTGTCAGTCCCCGGATACGTAAAGGAAAAATGGCGTGCTTCTACGGTATTGGCGATTTGGCTCGTGACCGGATTCGCTGCCTCCGTCACATCTGGCTGCTCCACCATTAGCTCTGTAAAACGCTTGTGGGAAGCACCACCGCGCTGCAACACATTGACTAGCCAACCAAAGGCGAACATCGGCCAAATTAAAAGTCCCAAGTATAAATTGAACGCAACCAAATCCCCTAAGGAGATGACGCTGGTGAACACCAAATACGTCCCATAGCCCAGCCCGATCAAAAAGCTGAAGCCAATAATAATCGCGATTGTCGGCTCGAACAGGGCGTCGATCCGCGAAACGCTCACATTTCGCTCCAACGTTTTTTCACTGACCCGGCGATATGCCTCGATATCGGCCTTTTCTTGAACAAATGCTCTCAACACCCGAACGCCCGATACGGATTGTTGGACATGATCATTCATCTCTCCGAAGGCTTCCTGCGCTAAGTAAAAGCGCTCATGCAGCAACCTTCCATAGTACGCTGTTGACCAAGCCAAAAACGGCATCGGGATCAGTGCAGCAAGCGTCAGCTTCCAATCAATCGCGGTCACCATGACGCCCAGCGTTAACAAGGTCATGAACAACGCATCGACAAGCGTAAGCACTCCTGTACTAGCTGTTTGTTCAATGGCAGGAATGTCGTTGGTAGCGACGGCCATCAGATCCCCACTGCGTTTGCGATGAAAAAACGACGGGGTCATTCTCGTCAAATGGGCAAACAGTCGCTCGCGCAACGTCCTCTCCAGTATCAGGGCTCCCCCATTTAACAAGAACCGCCAGAGAAACCGCAATCCATACAAGCTAACACCCAAAACGAGCAAGATGACCACTGTTTGCGTCAAGTCAGCGTTTGTCAGGGAACTGTTGCGAATCGAATCCACCGTGTCCCCGATTAATTTCGGTGGCCAAAGCATGAGGACATCAATAATAAACAACACAGAGATTCCAATGACGTACCGTTTCCAATAGGCACGGAAAAACCAAGATAATTGCCGAAGTGTCTGCATGTAAATCACCTCTATTTATTCAAACCTAACAGCACGACTAAAAAAGGGCTTGCGAATCACACGCAGCCCTCTTGATCTGTCTTCACCATCGTAATTGACAGAATTTTCATTGTCAATCGAAGCATACAGTTCAATCCACTATTTTTTATCGGTTTTCCAGTCCAGCCATTCCTCTTTTAGCAGGCTGTAAGTGGCATGATCCACGTAATGATCGTAAAGGAATTCATTCCGGCGGAGTATCCCTTCCAGTTGAAACCCTAATCGTTCTGGAATTGATCTGCTCTTATCGTTTTCCGTAGCAGCCTGAATCGTTACTTTTTCCAAATCCCATGACCCGAAGATCAATACGTCCAAGTAGGTCGCCACTGCTTCTGTCATCAGGCCTTTGCCTTGAAATTGTGAACCCAGCCAGTAGCCAATAGACGTCTTTTTGTTGATCCAATCCACCGTATGTACGCCGACTGTACCAGCCAGACGTCCTTGGTACCAAATGCCGTAGTTGATGCCGCGATTATCGTTGTACTGATGGATCGTCGCTTTGATGAATTGGCGAGAATCCTCTACCTTCTTCGTATAATTCAGCCACGGCAGCCATTCCATAAGATTCTCCCGGTTCGAATCCGTAAGCAAAAATAACTCCTCAGCATCTGCTAATTCTAATTGTTTCAAGTATGTATCTTCATTGATTGCTATCCGTTGAATCGTTTGCATACGAATCTCCCCTTTTCTTGGATATTTTACTGGAAAACACCAAAATGAGCAAAAAAGCGCCCGCCAGCAACAACAGGGCGAACGCTTATCCATCATTCTTTTATGGTTTGCTATTGCCGATCTCTTCCGGCTTGAAAATGCCTGTCTCCGTGACGATCGCTGTAATGTACTTCGCAGGCGTTACATCGAACGCAGGATTGTACACCTTGATTTCGTCTGGAGCTACCTGTTTGCCCAAGCCATGGGTAATTTCCTCGGCTGGACGCTCTTCAATCGGAATATCTGCGCCTGTCGGTGTGTCTAGATCGACGGAGGACAAGGGAGCTGCCACGTAAAAAGGAATGCCGTGAGCTTTTGCCAATACCGCTACCCCATACGTGCCGATTTTGTTGGCGACATCGCCATTCGCTGCTACGCGGTCTGTACCCACGATGACAGCCTCTACTTTGCCTTGGGACATAACCATCGCCGCCATGTTGTCGCAGATCAGCGTCACATCAATCCCTGCTTGCTGCAATTCGAATGCAGTAAGACGAGCGCCTTGCAGGACAGGACGGGTTTCGTCCGCGTACACCTTCAGGTTCCAGCCGCGTTCCTTTGCCAAATAAAATGGAGCGGTAGCCGTACCGTACGCTGCTGTAGCCAATGCGCCTGGATTACAGTGCGTGAGAATTCCCATACCGTCATGCAACAGAGTGAGCAGATGCTCTCCAATGGTCCGGCATACTTCAGCGTCTTCCTTTTGAATCGTCAGTGCTTCATCGAGCACAGCCGCCTTCAACTCGGCAATCGACGCTCCGCTTTCTTTTTCAACACGAGCTTTGATGCGATCCAACGCCCAGAACAGATTCACGGCTGTCGGACGGGAAGAGCCCAGGTAGTCTGCCTGCTGGTTCAGTTCCTGCCAAAACTCGTCGTAGTTACTCGCTTCACTGCCACGAATACCAAGGTAGAGCCCGTAAGCCGCCGCCATGCCAATCGCCGGTGCGCCTCGTACTTCCAAGCGACGAATGGAACCCCATACTTGCTCGGAGGTAGTCAAGTTCAAATAGATCGTTTCTACTGGCAGACGCGTCTGGTCAAGCAAGACCAATGCGTCATTCTCCCACTTAACAGGTGCCAATTGAGTGCTGGTTGTCATACTGTTGTAGCCTCCTGATAGTAACGTTCGGTGACAGTGCGTACGATGTCCGTGATATCTGTCGATTCGTCGATGCCGCCGCGACCGAGAATCAGCGCTTCTCCAATCGAGAGAGCCAGACGCTCTGCTTCTGCGCGAGTCTGGTCGTCTTCAATGGCATTCAGGTCCGCTACGCCTGCCAAGCCGATGACACGGCGCAAGATTTTGCATCCGGCATAGCCTGCTGTATCCTGAATCAAGCGCTTCACGTAGCTTTGCCACAGTCCCTCGACATGGGCGCTGCGCTCTTTGGCTTGCTTGTGCCAGAGCTGAACGAATTGCGAAACGAATTCATTCCAGACATCCTCGACCGTTTCCAGTAAGTATTCGCGGTACGCTTCCCGTTCTCCTTGATCTTTTTGCAAACCGTGCTGTCCTGCGTAGTTGAGCAATAGATTGGCAATGACCGCCCCGATGTCAAAACCGATTGGACCGTAGTAAGCGAACTCTGGATCGATTGCTTTCAAGCTGTTTTCCGTGATGAAAATACTTCCCGTATGCAGGTCACCATGCAGCAGCGCTTCCGATCGCGTAAGGAAATCGTATTTCAGCTTGGCGATTTCCAGCTTCAGCGGCCTGTTGTTCCAGATCGCCTCGACTTCCCGGCGAATCAACGGGTTGAAGTCGTTGGTAGGCGCATTTTCATACGGATCGGTAAAGACGAGATCTTCCGTAATTTTGCATAATTCTGGATTTATGAATGTTCCGACTAGCGCTTTTTTATCGTACGGATGCGCGCCCAGATCGGAGGTGAAGAACAAGGTTTGCGCGAGAAAACGACCAATTTGCTTCGCGAATAGTGGGTACCGCTTTCCTTCGATCAGACCTTTGCGCATGATCATGTGGTCCCCGACGTTTTCCATAACAGTCAACGCAAGTTCCCCATCAAAATGATACACCTGCGGCACCAAGTCTGGAACGTATTTGTGCTGAATGCGGAGTGCCTCGCTCTCGATACGAGCCCGATCAATCGTAAGTGGCCAAGATTCTCCCACGACGCGGGCAAAAGGCAGTGCTTGTTTGACAATGACGCTCTTACCGGTTGCCAGCTCCTGAATGTCAAAAACCAGATTGAGATTGCCATCCCCGATTTCACGGCTGGTCAGCTCTGCTCCTTCGCTAAAAAGACCCGGTATTCCTTTTACGTACTCCACTGCTTCCTGTTCAGTCAATGCGCGATATGCCATGATTCCAAAACTCCCCTCTACGTATTTTTCCTCTATCTCTACTTGTTTTGTTTGAGTACCTGGAGCAATAAAAAGACCTCTTTTCCCGAAGAAAAGAGGTCGCTGTCGTCACGTGTAAGAACCGTGTTGATGTCCCCCTTATCTTCCAGACTACTTTTGTTTCTGCAGGAATTAGCACCGTGCATGTCGCCTGTCAATCAGTCGCTTCCTCGCGTCTGAATGGCGTCATGTCGGTTGCCGGGTATCATCGGGCCAGTCCCTCCACCTTCTCTGGATAAGGTATCCAAAACGTATTCGGTTTTTGATTTAGTTTGAATCATACAACCAACGCTTCCACGATGTCAACACCCTTTTGTGCAAAAATTCGCACCTTGCTATCAGTAGCTGTATTGTGTTCCCAATGCCGCAGGTGGCTCCAAATTCCACCAGTCTTTCTTGCCTAGAAACGCTGCTGTTATCGACTTTTCGGCCTTGAGCTTCAGCAGTTCTTTGGTAGGTCCGGTGAGGACGGCTCCGTAGATTCGCACTCCGTTTTGAACAGCCAAGGCCGTACTTTTTCCCCACGGTAGTCGTCCAAGGAAGAGTAGGCGCGACAAAAGGTTTCCTGTGTCCGCTCCTCTGCCAGCCTCTCATCTCGTGTCAGCCGGAAAAGATAGCGGTACATATCGTTTACATGCAGCCGGTACACATCCTCCAGACCTACTTTCCCAAGCCGTTCACACCCCTTCATCCCTTACCACGAAGGAAGTGCCAAATAGTTTCACCTTCGTCTCATTTTTCTTCTAACCTGCTGCACATTCTCTGCAAAAACAAGGATTGACTCCTGACAATGAACGTCATATCATGGGGGAAACGAATAACTCTTATCGCGAGCTGGCTGAGGGACTGGCCCTATGATGCCCGGCAACCGGCGCTATACCATGAATCGTACGCGGATGATGCGTACCTTGGATAGCGAAACGGTGCTAATTCCAACGGATAAGAGTCGAGATAGAGCCTCTTTGGCTTGTTTCGGCTACTGACCCGAGAGATGAGAGGAGACGAGACGCTTTCATAGTCGACAACCGCCTCCCCGCTCAATGGGGAGGCTTTTTTTAATCATTCAAGGAGGATGAGACGTACCATGAGTGAACAACGTATCCTCGTCACCTATCTCACACAAGCAAAAGACTTGAACAAGAAAGCGCAAGCCATTGCTGTCGGCATGACAGTCGGTTCCTGGACGGACCTGCCGCTTGCCAAGCAAGCTGAGCTAGCGCCGTATCTTGGTGAAGCCGTGAGTGCAACACCGCTTGCGACACTGGAAAACGGAGAAACACGCGGTTTGATTACCGTCAGCTATCCGACCCGCAATTTTACAGCAGACATTCCATCCTTGTTGACCGGAATATTCGGCAAACTGTCGATGGATGGCAAAATTAAGCTCGTCGACATCGTTTTCCCTGACTCATTCCTTCAGGCTTTTCCTGGACCGAAGTTCGGCATTGATGGTCTGCGCGAACGTTTAGGGGCACATAACCGTCCGCTCTTGATGAGCATTTTCAAATCGTGCCTGGGCCTTCCTTTCGATGACCTGAAGACGCAATTCCGGGCACAAGCCTTGGGCGGAGTCGATCTCGTGAAAGATGACGAAATCTTCTTTGCAGATGACCGCGCTCCTTTTATCGAACGGATCAAAGCGTTCAAGCAAATCGCCCAGGAGACAGAAGCCGAAACAGGCAAGCCCGTCCTTTATGCAGCCAACCTGACTGGACCAGTGCATGAGCTGAACGAAAAAGCGAAACGTGCGGTAGATGCAGGTGCTGACTGCCTCTTGTTCAATGTGCTGGCCTTTGGATTCGATGCCCTGCACCGTTTGGCAGCCGATCCCGATGTACGCGTACCGATCATGGCGCATCCAGCATTGGCAGGCGCTTACTATCCATCACCTGACTACGGTATCGCCACCCCGCTTCTGCTCGGAACCTTGATGCGCGTAGCTGGTGCAGATTTGGTACTCTTCCCATCTCCATATGGCAACGTCGCCTTGGACAAGACAGAAGCGTTACAGCTCGCCAAGCATTTGACCGACCCACTGAATGGTGTGCGCCGATCCTTCCCGGTTCCATCTGCCGGCATTCATCCTGGGCTGGTTCCACAGCTTTATCAAGACTTCGGTCTGGATCAAATTGTCAATGCAGGTGGTGGAATCCACGGTCATCCCGGTGGAGCAACCGCAGGAGCGAAAGCATTCGTCGCCGCGATTGAGGCTGTCACCGCAGGCCGAACACTGGAAGAGGCTGCCGCAGAATCGCAAGAACTGGCGATCGCCCTGGAAAAGTGGGGTGGTGCACGATGAGCAAGAAGCTCGTCCTGTTCTGCGATTTCGACGGAACGATTACCGAAAAAGACAACATTGTAGCGATTGTCCGCAAGTTTGCTCCCCCTGAGTGGGAAGCCTTGACGGAGCAAATCCTTTCGCAAAAAATAAGCGTTCAAGAAGGGGTAGGCAAGCTGTTTCAACTCTTGCCCTCCTCCTTGCGCCAGGACATTATCGATTTCATTGTCCAAGAAGCGACGATTCGCCCGGGATTTGCTGAATTCGTGAGCTATTGCCGCGAAGAAGGCATTGACCTGTTGATCACGAGTGGCGGCATCGACTTTTTCCTGGAGCCTATCCTGGCACCCTTCGATCTTACCGATGTACCGATCTACTGCAATGGCAGTGATTTCAGCGGAGAGCGCATCACCATTACGTGGCCCAACGCGTGCGATGAGCATTGCACGAACGGCTGCGGCATGTGCAAGACGACAATCATCCGCCGGTACGAACCAGCAACCCATTTCCGCATCGTCATCGGCGACTCTATCACTGATTTGGCTGGAGCCAAAATCGCTGACTATGTGATTGCCCGTCACTTCCTCGCTGACAAGGCGGAAGAGCTGCAATTGCCGCATAGCAAGTTTGCCACTTTCCACGATGTGATTCGCATTTTACAGCAAATCCAACAGGAGGTCGTCTAATTCATGACTGCAACACTCGAACAACGTCTGGATGCCTTTCGCCGTCTGGATGACGCCAAGCTGACATTTGCCCGCCGGGATTGGTTTCCCGGCACCAGCGGCAATCTCTCTATTAAAATACAAAACGATCCCTTGCAATTTGCCGTAACCGCAAGCGGCAAAGACAAAACCAAGCTGTCCCCCGAAGATTATCTAGTCGTAGATCAAGACTCGCGTCCGGTGGATGAAACTACGCTCAAGCCTTCCGCGGAAACGCTCATCCACGCCATCGTCTACAAATCGTTCCCGAAGGCGGGTGCTTGCTTCCACGTCCATACCGTGTGGAACAACCTCATTTCCGAGCTGTACTTTGGACAACGAGCCTTCTCCATTCAAGGACAAGAGCTGATCAAGGGACTCGGAATCTGGGAAGAAAACGCGCGCATTACTGTTCCGATTGTTGAGAACTTTGCCGATATTCCGACCTTGGCTACCGAAATTGAAAAAGTGATCACACCAGAAGTTCCCGGCGTACTCATCCGTAACCACGGTATCTACACGTGGGGCGGCAATGACTTCGAGGCCAAGCGCCACCTGGAAGCTTTTGAATTCCTATTCGAGTATCACGCCCGCTGGCTGCAATTACGCCAAGCAGTCGTGTCCACTACAACCACCAATTAAGGAGGAATAAACGATGGCACAAATTCGTTTTCACGACAACAATGAGTACATCTCAGCACCCGAGGAAGTTGTCTCCTTCCTGGACACCCAAGAGATCATTTACGAAAAATGGGGCGTGGATCGCCTTGATCCAAAGCACCGTGATAACTACAGCCCGACAGACGAGGAAAAACAAGAGATTCTCGACACCTTCAAGTCAGAAATCGATGCGATCAGCCAACGTCGCGGTTACTTGACAGCGGACATCATCGTCCTCTCTGACAAAACGCCTAACCTCGACGAGCTGTTGGTGAAATTCAAGGGCGAGCATCACCACACAGACGATGAGTGCCGCTTCTGCGTCGATGGTCACGGTATTTTCGCCATCAAAGGCAAAGATGATCGCTACTTCGACGTCGAGCTGGAGCCAGGCGATCTGATCTCCGTACCGCCGAACTACCGCCACTACTTCACCCTGATGGACGACCGCAAAATCAAAGCGATTCGCCTATTCGTCACTCCTGCAGGCTGGGAAGCAATCTATTAATAACGAACCCCTTGGCATTTACTGATTGCCAGGGGGTTTTGTCTTTCACCCTTCACTTTATGACGCCATTTCCCTTAATCGATACGTCAGGCTTGATTTCAACAGTGGCATTGGAAAAGGCTTTCGTCCAATCATCCTCTACCTTTTTGTATTCCTTATATTCATAGGCACGCGCATAGAGACCAAACCCAAATGGGTCTACACCGATTTCCTGGCATTTCTTGATTAACTTCGTGTAATCCTTCTGTAACTCGTCACTGATCATTCGCTCCATCTTTTTGTAGTCCTTTTTCATGTCGTACGGAAACATTCGCTCCGATATGGACACTCGCAATTTGAAATGAACGTCAAAATGAAACCGACCGTTCTGATAGGATGTTTTCACTTTTTTTTGGACGCCCTTGATAAAAAAACTGATCCTGTCTTTCACAATTTGATTGTGTTCGTTCGGCTCTTTAATCGGGATGGTGACGGACAGTTCCCCTTGTTTTTCATGGAGCAGCGTTTGCAAAAGAATGGTATCCCGCGGTTCTATCGAGCCTGCGTACGTTCCATTTTCTTTTAACAAAGCCGTCCCCATTACCTTTACCGCCTTCTTTTCTTTCTTCAACTCAGTCAGGGTAGGCGTCATCCCTTTTTCAAACATTTGCCGATGGAGCTCCTGCGCCCTCGTCTTTACCGTCAGATTTCTGCTATTGGCTGTGTCTATCAGCTTTGTAACATGAATGGACAGACGAGGCTTGTCCTTTGGTTTAAAATCAAACAACTCATTCACTGGACCATCATGTACAGCCATGCGGGCGTTGACACTAAACTTTGCATCCCGAAAAACGACATCTAGCAACCGAAACCAGTCCGGGTGAGCCAGCAGTTTTTTCCCCATTACAAGCACCTGAATTTTGCCTGGTTGGGTCAAGCCTGTCACTCGCTCATCAAAGCCCATTCTCGCCTCTCTAATCGTAGATGACCGGATACCGTATTGCTCAGATTTTTCCTTTGCTTCCCGACTGAACACAGGGCTTGAGATATAATAGAGAAGCTCGTTTTTTTCGTTCAAATCAATTCCGACCATCAGCGATAAAGTGGTATCCTCCAAATTGATCTGGTCCTTGCATCCTGCCAACATGATTACCAGGAAGCTACATAACAGAATCTGAAATACCCTCATGCTTTTTTCCCACCTTCTGCTCGTTTCGATAGCCTGATCGGTCCCCAAGCTAGTAACGGAAGCGCATAAGCAAAGAACAATCCTGTATAGCTCCAAATTTGTGACGCTTTCTTCAGATCGATAAAGGATGGCGTATATAACCATACCGCCACTGGAACCAAAAGAAGGAACAGACGCAAATGCTTGCGGTGATCCTTCATGCCAAATAACTGACTGGATGAAAAGACACAAAAATAGATGTACGGCGTTGCAGTTGTTGACAATATAAACAAATAACTAGAGAGAAATAGAATATCGACACGTTCCAAAAAACGGAACTCGATGGCTTTCCATAGATTGAGCGTAGGCCATGTATACTCCGTGATTTCATCGGGGCTAAAATAAGCAAAGCAAACGATGATGACAGATATATACACAAGCATCGTCAATGTATTCGCAATGACAATGCCGAGAGACGCATATTGTTTTTTTTGCAAAAAAGGGTAGGCGAAATAACCAAATTCAAATCCAAGAAAAGAGAGTACCGTGGATTTGCTCGCTTCCCATATTGGGTGCCAGCCATCCTTGATTACTGGCAGCAGGTTTAACCACTGAACTTCTCGATAAGCCGTCGTGAGAACAAAAGGTATCCAAAGTGTAAGATAGAACACGAGCTCGGCGTACCTTCCAATCGCACGAACCCCTCCCTGGATAATAAGATAGGTCGGCAGAGCAAAAAGGAATACGACGACATAGGCTGGTGTCTGAGACAGGAGCCACACATTAATGATTCCCGTGGCATTTATCATCAAAACGAACGCCGCTATCCCGCAATAAATGGACATCAAAGCAATAGCGACACGACCGAGCCACTTGCCCAGGATCAATGGAAATATATCGATAATCGTCTTCTCCGGGTACTGCTTCATCATGTTCGTGATGACAAGACTGACTAGCGTTGCCCCAAGCCATCCAATCACAAGCGATATCCATCCATCGGTGCTCGCCTTCTCCGCCAATTCTCTGGGAATCGTCAATACTCCGATCCCTACTTGTGCCCCATGAATGAGGAGAATGTACTGGAGGACGCTCAATTGGTTGTATGTATACTTTTTCATCACCCGTCCTCCCTTGGCCGATTATTCCCCTGCCTTTGCTCCTCAATCGTGTGGGCTGACAGGGGACGATCTTTCATTTTCCATAGTGGCAGGCGGATAAACAAATCTTTCCAATCTCCGAAACGCACAGGGGCAAGAGGGCTTCCATAAGGAACACCTAATGATTCCAGCGTAATCAAATGGCCAATCAGTGTCATTAATCCCACTATAATTCCAACGAACCCAAACATCGCAGCAAGTATCATCATCAAAAATCGCATTAGCCTAACTGCCGAGGCCATATCATAGTTCGGGATAATAAAGGATGAGATCGCTGTAAATGCAACGACGATCACCATAATGTTGCTCACAATCCCCGCTTGTACGACCGCTTGACCAATCACGATACCTCCTACGATACCGACTGTTTGTCCGATAGGCGCTGGCAAGCGAATTCCCGATTCCCGAAGCATTTCCAATGTGAGCTCCATAATGAATGCTTCTAACAAGGGAGGAAACGGGACCTTTTCTCGGGATTCCCCTACTGACAAAATCAAATCCAGCGGGATGACCTCATAATTGAAAGAAATCAACGCAATATAAATCGCAGGCAAAAAAGTAGCAATCAAGAAAGCCAAGTAGCGAAGCAAGCGAATGAACGTAGCGACAGGCCAGCGCGTACCGTAATCGTCAACATTTTGAAAAAAGGAAACGAAAGTAGCTGGTCCGATTAATACGCTTGGAGAGCGATCGACAACGACAGCAATCCTCCCTTGCAAGATGTGAGAGGCGACTGTATCTGGGCGTTCTGAAGTCAAAAACTGCGGAAACAGAGAGTAAGGATTATCCTCGATATACTCCTCCAGTTCAGACGCATTGAGAATCGAGTCAACCTTGATGCTCTTGAGCCGATCTTCCAACTCCTGTAATATTTCCGGATTCGCCACATCAGCCAAATAGATGATCGAGAGCTTTGAAAGGCCTCGTTCTCCTAACCACATTTCTTTTATTTTCATTTCACGGTTGGGAATATAGCGGCGAATGAGGGCAATGTTCTGCGTGTCCGTTTCGACAAACCCTTGGTGTCCACCCTTCAGCGCAGCCTCCAACTGCGGGTCTTCTATCGCCCGCTGCGGCCATCCATTCGTTTCAATCACAAGCACTTCTTTTCGACCCTCGATAAATAATAGACTGCTCCCAAGCAAAATCTCAGTTTCTACTTTCCGAAAGTCGTAGGCAACTGATACCTTTCCGACAGATAACAGGTCAAAAATACTCGATTTCTCACCCGCTGGATGTGACAAAAGTGGACGAAGCACATTGTTGTTAATCGAGTTTTTGTCAACCAAGCCGTTCAAGTAGACGAGTGTAACCATATCCTCTATATGCTGACAAGCAAACGTCCGAATGACCAAATCAGGTGTCAGCGTGAAAATCGCATTCAGCTCCGCAAGGTTATCACTTAATCGCTCACTGATCTCTCGTACACGGATAGGCTCACTCGAGTGGCTCATCCTGTCTTTGACAGATGTCTTTTTTCTTCTCAGCCACCCTCTCATCGCCATCTCCTACAGCTCCCGCCCTTTTACGAAGTATGTTCCATTAGCGTTCGTGAGAGCTTCCCAAAATATGCATGCGACTTGGCACATTCTGCCGCTCGATCGAATAAATCCCAACGCCCTGCAAATACTGTTGGGAGTACGAGATTACTTTGGCGGGGAAATCATGAAAAACGGATTATCTTTTACACAAATCGTCGTCATGCTGCTTTTAACCAACGGATTGATGAACCATGTCATCGTCATTCCGATGATGCTAGATTCGGCCAAAAGAGACTCCTGGATCTCGGTTTTGTTAGCTGGGGTGCTTTACTTGTTGTGGACTGTTTTACTCTATTCGGTCTATAAAAAAACAGAGAATGAGCATCTATTCCAGTGGATCAAAAAAACGTACGGCTTCCCGCTCTATTGCGTATTGGCGCTGCTGACATGTGTCTACTGCTTTACAATCGCCACCATGACGATGACCGATACGATTACGTGGGTCAATTTATCGTTTGCTCCAGAGACACCGCTGGAGGTACATACGATCTTGTTTGCAGTCCTTTGTCTCGTCAACGCGATGTTTGGAATCCGCTCCATCGCAATGACCTCTTCTGTACTTTTGCCATTCGTCGTCCTTTTGGGATTTTTCGTGATGTCTACTAACTTTCCAAACAAAGATTACAGTCTGCTCCTCCCTATGATGGAAAACGGGATTGCCCCTGTTTTACGAGGAATGATGTATGCGGGCACAGGCTTTGTCGAACTGATCCTCCTGTTATGTATGCAGCATCACCTTCAATCGAGAGTGCCGTACTATCAACTTTTCATTTTGGCGTTTGTCATGATTGGCCTCACATTCGGGCCAACCTTAGGTGCTATTGTAGAATTCGGTCCGGATAAAGCCGGAAAATTGCGCTATCCTGCCTATGAGGAATGGCGACTCGCCAATATAGGCCTATATATCGAGCATCTCGATACCCTGAGCATATACCAATGGTTTAGCGGTGCCTTTACGCGCATTTCTCTCTCGCTTTTGCTGATTGTCGAAATACTGATGATTCCGTATGGAAAGAAACGGATTTGGTGGTTAATCGGGCTATTTTTCTTCTCATCTGCCCTCTCCCGCTATCCCATAAGTGCGATCCAATTTTACAGCTTGTTATCGAAACAGCTTTTACCCAGTCTTTTCGTATTGGCCCTGTCTCTTTCCATCGTTTTTGCTCTCTTGACAGCCTTCGCCTCTAGGAGGAAACAACATGACGAATCGTAGGTTTGCCAAGGTCAAAGGGTACACGCCAGCAACAACCGTTAAAGAATTGCCTTCGATTTCGCTACAGGCATTTCATGATTTGTTTGAAGACTGCAATGACATATGCATAGATACGCACTCCCTCGTCCCAGGACACACTCCCACTCGCGTGCATTTTATCTACTCCGACTGCTTGTGCGATTTGAACCAGATCAGCGAGTATTTGATGCCACAGCTCGTGCAGCTTTTTGTGAACGAAAACATCCTAGATGCTGAGGATTTATTTGAAAAACGGCTCTTTTTCATGAATGAGCTGACACAGCCGACGAATGTTGATTGGATTTGCAGACACGTTTTCTCCGGAAATTTGTTGATGGTGTTTGAAGACTTTCATACTGTCTATTATGTAGAGACGGGAAATCCCCCCCGACGCGAACCTGAGGAAACCAATACCGACGCATCGATTAGCGGCCCGCGCGATGGATTTACGGAAGAAATCAATACGAATCTGGGTCTGATCCGCAAAAGGCTTCGGACGTATCAGCTAAAATTCGTTCCATATATCGTCGGGAGCCACACTCATACGCGCATTGGTTTATTGTATTTGCAAGACCAAATCGATCCGATTTTGTTGAAGGAAATTCACGACAGAATGGATTCACTTGATAGCAAGGGCATTGTAAGCGGTATGCAAGTAGAAGAACGGTTATCTCGATCCCCCTTTACTCTTTTGCCAGAATTTCAGTACACCGGAAGGCCTGATTATGTAGTGAACGCTCTTTTAAAAGGTCGGTTTGCCATGTTGATCGATGGCTCACCTATTTCATTAATTGGCCCGGTTAACTTTTTCATGCTGCTAAACGCTGCCGAGGATACCAGCTCATCTGTTTTTTCCGTAGTGTTTGTCCGTATTCTGCGGATGGCCTGCGTGATCATTGCGCTCTTTTTACCCGGCCTTTGGGTCGCGCTTATTACCTATCATCAGGAACAGCTTCCGTACACCTTGATTGCCACCATTGTGAAGTCGCGACAAGGCGTTCCGTTGCCAGCTGCATTGGAAGTTTTGCTCATGGTGCTCTTGTTTGATTTGTTTAAAGAGGCTGGTTTGCGCCTTCCTCTATCGATTGGTCAAACACTGTCCGTTGTTGGAGGCCTGATCGTTGGACAAGCAGCGATATCGGCCGGTTTGACCTCTACAGGCAGTCTGGTCATTGTCGCGCTTTCCGTAATGGCTACCTTTACGTTATCGAATCAACATATCGTCTCGTCTGTTACCCTGTTTCGGTTCGGGATATTGCTCTTATGCTCCCTTCTCGGGATGTTTGGCTTCATGATGTCGCTTCTAGCAATGGTTCTATTCTTTTCCAACATGCGCTCCTTTGGCTTGTATTATTTGTCGCCGCTTGCCCCGACCTCTTGGCCTGACTTGTATAAAACACTGTTCCGCACACCTTGGCGAAAAGTAGAGAAAAGCCCTGAATTCCTGCATGATCCCTCGAAAAGGAAGGGCTCCTGATATGGCTCGCATCCGTGTAATGGCCGTCATCCTCCTCCTCCCGCTCCTGCTTAGTGGCTGCTGGAACGCACGTGAAATTGAAAATCTGCTTTATGTCAATGCACTTGGGGTCGATTATGTTGACAATAAATTCGAGGTGTACGCCCAATTGCTGAACTTCTCTACCATCGCCAAACAAGAAGCGGGAGGAGAACGATCTGCAAGCGGGGTGGCCATTGCAAAAGGAAGCGGCGATTCTTTTGTGAGCGCCCTTTTTAGTCTGTATCCCACGAATCAGGCGCAAATGACTTGGAGCCATATTCGTTCCTTGGTTCTCAGTGAACAGGTATTGAAACGCCCACTTCTCGATCAAGTCATCGATGAGCTCGACCGGTTTTACGAATTTCGTTACACCATCTGGACGTATGTGTCCAAAGAACCACTGATGGATATTCTTACGCCCAAGCAAGTATTCAACCAGCCTGCCATTTACTCGCAATTGTCCAATCCACAGGATCTTCACAAGCAAAACTCGGCGATTTATCCGATGAAGCTGTTTCAATTTGTCAGGAAAAGAGATGAACCCAACAAGGTCGTCTACTTGCCAATGCTCTCCATTAACAGAAAGACCTGGTCGGAGGACAACAAACCTTTGCCCCAGCTTAAAACAACCGGTGCCTGCATGCTGCAAAACAAGGAGGTCAAGGGTTGCTGGCCGCGCTCTGAGTTGCTCGGATTGCGCTGGCTAGACGAGCATACCAATCGATCGTTACTGACCGTAAAAAAGGGCAAACAACCTCTGGCAAATCTCGTCCTGCAAAAACCAAAAGTAAAGATACAGCCGCTACTGCGAGACAATCAAGTCACGTTTCAGATCGATGTGGAGCTGCTGGGCTTCATACCGCTATACCATCACATAAGCCCCGTTCGGGAAATCGAGAAAGAAGCCGCGAAAAAAATCGAAGAGGAGATTCGGGGGTTGTACGAAAAAGGACGGAAGCAACAGATGGACACGCTTCAACTGGGGCACACCCTTTATCGCAAATATCCGAAAGAATGGAAACGAATGCAGCAAAATGAAACGCTACCGCTTAACCCGTCCTCTCTGGAGGCGGTGAACGTCAAAGTAACGATTTTCGATGGCGGGATTTCGAAGGTGAAGCAAGAGCGTTAAATGGGAAAGGAGCAAAGCGTTGAGCTTTGCTCCTTTCTTTGTCTTCTATTTGGAACTACACCACATATGCTCCCGCTTCGATCACACGATCCGCAATCGAACGTTTGAGTGCCACCGTATTGATCGGCGTGCGGCGGGTCAGCTTTTTCAGGATCGAGAGGCGCAGACGAAGCTCGTCGCCCTCTTCCATTGCCGCCAATGCTTCCTTCGCCCAGCCTTCGATACGATCGAATGCCTCATGCACATAGACAGCGGTCATTTCCAGCTTTTGCTGCTCGGCTTCGATGCCATTTGCCGCCATTGCTTTCTCTGTACGCTTCACGATGCTGTCCATTGCATATAGCTCTATCAGCATGTCAGCCGCGAATGCCAAGAGTTCTTGTTCTTTGGACATCGCTTGTTGGTATTTCATCAACGCAGAACCAGCCACCATCAAAATGATTTTGCGCGTGATGTTGATCAGATGCTTCTCCATAGCTAAAGGTGCATCTTCAATCTCTTCTGGATAATAGCTCATCAGATCTGCTTGCAGGCTGCTTGCTGCTTGCATGAGTGGCAGTTCGCCTTTCATCGCCTTTTTCACGAGCGTATCCGGGATGAGCATGCGGTTGATTTCGTTCGTTCCTTCGAAAATGCGGTTAATCCGCGAGTCACGGTACATATTCTCGATCTCATACTCGGACATAAAGCCGTATCCACCGTGGATTTGCACGCCTTCGTCCACGCAGTAATCCAAAACCTCAGTGGCAAATACTTTATTGATCGAGCATTCGATTGCATAATCCGCAATCGCCTTCGCAACCTCCGCGCCATCATCCGCTTTTTCACCCAAGCGAGTCAGTGCTGTATCGAACAGACCCACTGTCCGATAGACGGAGCTTTCAGCCGCATACGTTTTTACTGCCATGTTCGCCAGCTTGTTTTTGATTAAAGTAAAGTTGGCAATTGGCGTTTTGAACTGCTTGCGTTCTTTTGCGTAGTTCGACGCGAGTTCCACCGCTTTTTTCGCGGAGCCGACTGCACCCACCGCGAGCTTGTAACGACCAACGTTCAAGATGTTGAACGCGATCACGTGACCTCTTCCAGGCTCACCTAGCAGATTGTCTACCGGTACAGGTACATCTTGCAAAATGACTGTGCGTGTTGAGGAGCATTTGATCCCCATCTTCTTCTCTTCCGGCCCAAACGAAACACCTGGGAATGTCCGCTCGACGATAAAGGCAGTAAATTTCTCGCCATCGATTTTCGCGTATACGATAAATACATCAGCAAAGCCAGCGTTTGTGATCCATTGCTTCTCTCCATTGAGAATATAGTGCGTGCCATCTGCGGAGAGAGTCGCTGTCGTTTTCGCACCCAGCGCATCTGAGCCAGAGCCAGGCTCTGTCAGGCAGTAGGCAGCGATTCGTTTTCCAGATGCCAGATCAGGCAGGTAGCGCTGTTTTTGCTCTTCGTTTCCAAAATACACGATCGGCAGTGATCCGATACCGACGTGGGCGCCGTAGCTGAGCGCAAAGCCGCGAGCCAGCGAGAACTTCTCTGTGACGAGTGCAGTGCTGACTTTATCCAGCCCCAGTCCCTCGTATTTCTCTGGAACGTCTCCAGCCAACAAACCGAGCTCCCCTGCTTCCTTCAACAGACGAACCGAAATATCAAATTGGTGGTTTTCAAGCTCTTCCAAATGAGGACGAACTTCATTATTGACGAAATCCTCCGTCGTCTTGGCAATCATCTTTTGCTCATCGGTGTATTCTTCTGGCACGAATACATCATCAGCTGAACCTGCATCGATCAAAAAGCTTCCACCGCGGATCAAATCTTTTGTTTCTGCCATTACTATCCCACTCCTTATTTTAAATTTAGATCATCTCAAAAACGCCAGCGGCTCCCATTCCACCACCGATACACATCGTAACGACTCCGTATTTGCCACCTCTGCGCTTCATTTCGTTCAAAAGCTGGACGGTCAGCTTGGCACCACTGCAACCAAGTGGATGCCCTAATGCGATTGCCCCACCATTTACATTGACCTTTTCAGGATTGAGTCCCAGCTCGCGAATGACGGCAATCGATTGAGAAGCGAACGCTTCATTTAACTCAAACAGATCGACATCCTCCAAGCTGATTCCCGCTAGTTTCAATGCTTTTGGAATCGCGACAACCGGACCAATCCCCATGACATCAGGGTCTACGCCGCCAACCGTAAAAGAACGGAACTTTGCCATCGGCTCGACACCCAGCTCGGCTGCTTTTTCAGCAGACATCACAAGAACTGCCGCTGCGCCGTCGCTCGTTTGTGAGGAATTTCCTGCCGTTACGCTGCCTTGCACATGAAAGACCGGCCTGAGCTTGGCGAGTGCCTCCATCGTCGTGTCCGAGCGCGCTCCTTCATCCTTGTCAAAAACACGTTCCTGGACGTGAACTTTGCCAGCTTCATCTACAAAATGCTGCTTGATTGTCAATGGTACGATTTCATCTTGGAATTTCCCTGAAGTTATCGCAGCTGTCGCACGCTGATGGCTTTGCAGAGCAAAAGCATCCTGATCCTCACGAGAAATGTTGTACCGCTTCGCTACTTCTTCAGCCGTATGGCCCATGCTCATGTACGCTTCCGGCTTCGTTTCTACCAGAGTCGGATTAAGTGCGATTTTGTGACCGAGCATCGGCACCAGACTCATGCTCTCCACCCCGCCAGCGACAACCACATCGGAGCTGCCGACCATGATCTGCTGAGCAGCGTAAGCAATCGTCTGCAAACCGGAGGAGCAAAAGCGATTGATCGTGATACCCGATACATTGGTCGGCAATCCGGCACGCAGTCCGATCAAGCGAGCCATATTCATGCCTTGCTCAGCTTCCGGTACAGCCGTCCCTATGATGATATCCTCGATATCAGCCGGATCGAGCTGTGGCACGCGGCGCAACAGGTCGCTTACAACTGCGGCTCCCATATCGACTGGGTGAAAATCTTTGAGACTTCCTTTTTTCGATTTACCGATAGCGGTGCGGGCGCCCGCGACAATAACTGCTTCTCTCATCGTTATCCCTCCCTCTCCCTAGTTACGCAAAGGCTTGTTTTTGGTCAGCATGTGCTGCATCCGTTGCTGGCTTTTCGGTGTCTTAATCAGTTCGAGGAACGCTTGCTTTTCCAGCTCCAGAATGTAGCTCTCTGTCACTTCTGTACCCGCTGACACGTTACCACCGGACATGACATAAGCAACTTTGCTTGCGATCAGTTCATCATGCTCGGAAATATATCCACTCTTCTTCATGGCATAAATATTTTGGCGCAGGTTCGCATAACCCGTTTCTCCGATGACGCGAATTTTGCGTGGCGCTGGCGGCGTGTAGCCCTCTTTATCCATCGTGAGCACCAGCTGCTTCGCATCGTATAACAAATGATCGGCATTCACGCTGATGCGATCAGTCGGTCGCAGGTACCCTAGGTTGATAGCTTCCTGACCACTCGTAGATACCTTTGCCATGGCAATGGCTTCAAACGCCTTCGCCACGAACGGGAACGGATCAACTGGGACGCTGCCTCCCTCTGGAACGTTTTCCATTGCTCGGAACAGCATCTCCTTCGTTCCTCCGCCACCAGGCAAAAGTCCTACTCCCACCTCTACCAGTCCAAGGTATGTCTCTGCCGATACCTGTACACGATCCGCGAGATAGGCCACCTCGACACCGCCGCCCAGCGTCATGCCGAACGGTGCTGCGACGACTGGACGATGCATGTAGCGCAGTGCCCGTGCTGTTTTGTGGAAGTTCGTGACGAGCATATCGAGCTCCAGCCAGTTCTCATCCTGTGCTTCCATCAACGCCATTGCGAGATTCATCCCGACGCAGAAGTTCTTGCCTTGATTACCGATGACCAGACCAGCGAAGTTCTTCTGCACTTCCTCTGCGGCCTGACTTGCCATGTGCAAGACATCCATACCGAGCGCATTATGCGGAGAGGTGAATTCCAGACATGCGACTCCATCGCCCAAATCGATCAAGGCGGCACCCGCATTTTTCTTGATCAGCTTGCCTTGCTCCTTAAGTGCTGCCAAGTTGATGTTTTCTTTGCTCTCTTCGACGTCCTTGTAGGTGCCTCCGATGGAAAACACGCTGCGCTTTCCTTGCTCTTGTTGATAAAAGGAGGTCTTCCCACTCGCGAGCAGCTCCTCGACGAGTGCCGGAATCTTCTCGTTTTCCTCACGCATTCTTGCCACTGACTTTTCGAGACCGATGGCATCCCATGTTTCGAACGGCCCCATCTCCCAGCCGAAGCCCCACTTCATGGCCTGATCAACAGAGACGATATCATCCGCGATCTCATGAGCCTTTTCCGCAGAGTACAACAATACCTTTTTGAAGACACTCCAGACAAACTCACTGCCCTTGTCCTTGCCGTAAGCGAGCGCTCTCAACTTCTCAGGCAATGTCTTGGCTGTTTTAGCTGTTTCGAGGGAAGGGAACTTCGGCCTCACACTTGGACGGTATTCCAGCGTGTCAACTGACAGTGCCAGGATCTCTTTCCCTTTCTCCGTCTTCACCTGCTTGAAAAAGCCTTGACCAGCTTTTTGCCCAATCCATCTTTTCTCTACCATTTGCAGAACAAACTCCGGCACTTCAAAAACCGAGCGCTCCTGTTCATCCGTGCTTTTGTTCCTGACGTTTCCCGCCACATGTACGTACGTATCCAGTCCGACGACATCGAGTGTGCGGAACGTAGCGCTCTTCGGACGGCCGATGACCGGTCCTGTCAACGCATCTACCTCATCTACCCCAAGCCCCAGTCGCACCATTTCGTGGATCGAAACCTGCAATCCATATGTACCGATGCGATTCGCAATGAAGTTAGGCGTATCCTTGCAAACGACCATTCCTTTTCCGAGCACATGCTCACCAAAATGCTTCATGAAAGAGATGACTTGCGGGTCTGTATCAAGACCTGGGATCAGCTCCAACAGTTTCAAGTAGCGCGGTGGGTTAAAAAAGTGCGTGCCGAGGAAATGCTTGCGGAAGTCATCAGAGCGTCCCTCTGCCATTTCGTTGATAGAAACACCGGACGTATTGGAAGACACGATTGTCCCTGGCTTGCGATGCGCTTCTACCATAGCGAAGACGCTTTTCTTCACTTCGATATTCTCGACGACTACCTCAATAATCCAATCGACCTCGCTCAAGCAAGAAAGATGGTCTTCGAAGTTACCAACTGTAATCAGGTCGATGTTCTTTTTATCGTAGAGCGGCGCCGGCTTCTCCTTCAAAAGTCGGTCACGGCCCGCTTGTGCGATCCGATTTTTCACCACGCTATCAGACAAAGTAAGTCCTTTTGTACTCTCATCTGCTGTCAATTCACGCGGCACGATGTCCAGTAAATAAGTGGGAATACCGACGTTGGCTAAATGTGCTGCGATCCCAGCGCCCATGACGCCTGAACCGAGAACTGCCGCCTTGCGAATTTTGCGTTCCATCTCCAAATCCTCCTTTTTAAAAACCTAGTCATGGCTTATTCATGGTCAAAAGAATGGCCTCGCAACAGTGAATACCTAATATTCAGACTAGAGGAGCATTTTTAAAACTTCTACTTTCTCTATAGATATTCCTGTGTACATCAGCACATGTCTCTTATTGAATGAATGCTCATTCAGTATGTGGGTTAAAAAATGACATCCCACGTTTTGGCTGTCTTACATGCCCGGAGATGTTACGCTCCCACCAACTGAATCACCGTTCAGTTTTTATTGTAATCGAAAATTCTGTCAGTTGCAATCGTCTCTTGTCGCTTCTTTGTAAGAAAGAAAAGAAAAGGGACACTCGATTTTCCAGTGCCCCTTTTCCTGTGCTATTTTTGCGAGTAAATCAGCGTGGTGATCTTGCGTCCGTAAGTGTTGGACGCATCTCCTTCCAATCGGTATTCAATCTGGAAGTCTCCGTTTTTCGGGTCTAGATAATGTGCAATCACCCAGAGGGTTTTCGAATTGTTTTCGTCTGCCTTGACCGATACTTTTACTGGTCCGTTATATGTGGGCACTTGCTCCAGCTTTGTCATGCTTTTGAGCGCATCGTCTGTAAAGAGCACAGACAGCTGCTTCTGATTTTTTGTTTCGTACGCCAAATTCGCTGCTCGTAAATACACCTGCGCGATATGCTGCTGATTCGCAGGTGAACCACGGAACTGCGAAGCTACATCCATCCGGTAATAATCAATCAGTCGATCCATCACGACAACGTATTCTGCACGCGTCAGGATCTTGTTCGGAGAAAAGGTCTTGTCCGTGAGAAACAGATTGAATTCGCGGATCGCCAGTGGGTACGGTGAATATGTATCCCGATAGAATCGGTCGCGCTTCCATTCGTAATGGCTGTTAAAGAAAGAGACTGTATCTTGTGGTTTAATATTGGCTGTACGGAATTTTTGGGGTGCCAGCATATGAAACAGCATCAAGCTGGCCTCTTCTTTCATCAATGGCCACTGCATCCCGGCACTGGACATCCACCAGTTCGGATTTTCCTTCTCTTGCTTTTTCATCAGGTGTCCGGTTTCAGCCAAATATAGATAGTACAGCATCCGGTCTCCTGGATCAAACTTGCCCAAATCGTCTGTTTCGATTTTCATCATGGTCTTTAGATTGCTCAGCAGTTGATCTACTTCCCCCCGGAGTAGATAGCGATGATCCAGGTTTGGCTTGCGTTCTGGCTTTTCTATCGGTCCATATACCGTCTCAAATACGCGATTCAGCATAGCCAAAGCTTCGCCTCGAGTAATTGGCTTGTTTGGGTAAAAAGGCTGATATCCCTTCCTCTTTACGATGCCCAGATCCGCCATTTTGTTGATGTGCTCACGCGCCCAATGTTCCTGTATGTCCGTATACATGCCAGGTGCAGCCGCATTCGCACTCCCTGAAAAAACGCTTTGCACTACTAGCAGTGCCAAGAGAAAAACGATAGCAAAACGCTTTACCATGACTTACGATGACTCCTTTCTTTCCATGATCATTTCCTTACTCCCTTTTTTTGGAATTCGTCCCCAGTAGCATCCATTCCTGCCATATTGGTCTATTTTCCTGGGTCTGATCTCTCCCTTTCTTGTATCGGGATGAAAACGGAACTTTGTTATACTTTTTCAAAACAAATGAAAAAGAGCCGCACTTTGTAGTAGCGGCCCAATTATATCCTTTTTCTCTATGCGCTGACTATCCTTCAATCTGCTCTAACCAGCCTGGTCCCTTGGTTACAAGCAACCGATATAAGAAAATGTTAATGAGAGTGAACAGGACGATAATCCCAAGAGCGGTCCCTAACATGGATGTCCCCAGCGAAAAACTGGCGAGGACGACTAGACCTCCTGCCATAAGGCCTATTACCAGCGGGAAAAGGGGATTGAGATTTTGCTTGATGGCCTCTTGTTCGGAGCTCCAACGCAGCTTAGGCAGCTGTAAATCCACCAAGATTCCGATCATGTTGATAAAAATCAGCCCCGGAATTCCACTCACGATGGCAAGTATGATAAAGGCAGGCGAAAGCTGTAAAAACCATACGGCCTCTGTAAGAAGCAGCAGCATACTCACTGCACTTAGCACTAATCCTGGGAACAGCTTTGCCAACAGGATGTCGCGATATGGCATAGGCAGTAGCTTGTTCGTAAAGAATCCCTGTCCTTCTCTGGATATGGCAGTTACGGAGGTGCTATTCATGGCACCCATGATAAGAAAAGCAGCAAAGGCGATGGCTATGCTCATACCCGCTGCCGAGCCTTTCTGCATGACAGTTTGAATGAATGAAATCATTTCCCCGCTGTCACGACGGCTAAGTAATGGGATCAACATGAGTATCGGAATCAGAATGCTGGATAGCGTACAGTTCATCAAAAATGCCGGTGTCCGCCATAACATTCTCCATTCCTTGAGCGCGTATGCCAGCATAGCCGGACGTTTTTGGACAAGCTTGGCAAATGCAGTATCGACAACTTCTTTTCGTTTGGCGACTGACTCACTCATTCCCATCACACCCGAAAAGTAGAGATACGCTCCGGCGTAGAGAAAGGCGGCTATACCTGTAATCGCCACGAAAAGGAAAGCAAACAGATAGCCGAGAGAACCCCAAGTACCGCTGTCTATCAAAGCAAGGGCAGCCAGATTACTTCCAGGGAACAGCTGAGTGACAAAGCCCAACAGCCCATTTTCTTGTGTCAACAGCATTTGCTGAATTTGCTCAATACCAAATTCACTTCCGCTAGACTGACGTTGGAACAGCGCTTGAAAACCAACGACAATTCCAATCCCGATCAGCCCTCCAATAATACGGAAGCGCTCTTTGTATTTTTTGACGTTCGTAAAACGCATGAACAGCATCACGACAAGAGCAGCCAGCACAAGCGGCAAAACAGGAACAACCAAAAAGACAAGGATCGCTAGTAGATAATACATGATCCCTGCGCCGCTTTTCACGCCAAACGTAATGAACAGAGGCCCCAGGAAAACCACTGCTGTATAATATTCATACACGAGTGCAAGAGTAAATTTGGCTCCGAGAATATGTCCTGGAGCAAGCGGCATCGGCAACAAATGCTCAACATCCTTGGAATAGTAGAAAACACTCAAGACATACAAAATCCCGAATAAAAAGATGACAAGAGACGTCATGGCTACGCCAAATCCGAGTAAAGCCCCCTGCTGTCCGATCAGCGCCAATCCGTCATACAACTCAGAAATCACCAGTACAGCCGAAGCCATCATGGGAAGAACACCTAGTGCAATGACAATAAGCAACAGAGCGGTCTTCCAGCCACTCCCTTTCTCCACTCTCCAGGCTGGCTCCGCGTTTTTCATCATCATCTTCGTCAAAATCAGCACTTTATTCATGCTTGGTCAACTCCAGGAACAAGCTTTCCAGTGATACGTCTGACTGAAAATGCTCGCGCAGCTCAGCAAAGGTTCCACAGAACAAAATTTTACCTTTGTTGATGATCCCGACTCGATCGCACAACTTCTCAGCAACATCCAGCACGTGTGTGGAAAAGAATACGCTTCGACCGCTATCCGCATGTTCACGCATCATTTCTTTTAACGTAAAGGATGACTTGGGATCGAGTCCAGTCAAAGGCTCATCGAGAATCCACACTTCTGGCTGATGGATGAGCGCACCCATGATCATGATTTTTTGACGCATACCGTGCGAATAGCTCTGAATCGGATCCCCCAATGCGTTCTTCATGTCAAAGCGATCCGCCAACTGCAAAATCCGTTTTCCTCGTACCTCTTGAGGCACCTCGTAAATATCTGCCATGAAGCTGACATATTCCAGACCTTTCAGTCGCAAAAAAAGATCAGGGCTATCCGGTACATAACCGAATTGACGTTTTGCTTCCAGTGCTTCGGATCGAATATTTTTTCCATTGATCGTGATCTCACCGTGATCCGGACGTGTGATCCCTGTGATCATTTTGATCGTGGTTGTTTTGCCAGCTCCATTTGGTCCGAGGAAGCCAAAAATTTCTCCTTTGGGCACTGTGAGATTCATTTGATCAACTGCTTTTATGATGCCGTTGTAGCTTTTCGTCACATTGACAAGTTCTATCATCGCTGTGTCTCCCCTCTCCCCCGCTGTTTTCAACATTTTTTCCAATTTACTTCCACTCCATTTATTACGAGTGGTTCAAAGAAAAGTTCCGGAAAAGAAAAAGAGCCGTCGGTTATCCCAACGGCCCTCGTTAAAGCTTCTTAGTCTTGTGGTACAAAGCTGCCATCACGTAGCATAGTCAATTCACCCATGATGAATGCTAAATCTTCGCTCTCGCCGAACTTGCCACTTTCCTCCAACGCTTCCAAACGACGCAAAAGCATGTTAGCAAAATCTTGAATCTGTATCGGCTGCGCCTCCATATCTGCATCATCCAAAACTTCAAAACTAGTCAAGGCTTCCAAGTGGGTTACGATACGGAAACCGCCGATTTCCCCCAGGAACTCTTGCTTGTTCATTTTTGATTTCTCCAATTTTTGCAGCATGGACAAAATATCATTCGCTACCACGCTCGGAAAAGCAACCTGATAAAAGTTGCGATTTTTCGCTTCCTCGGTTTTGATTATCAAAACATCAATACCATCTGGCTTTTTTGCTTTTTTGCCAAACCCAAACATATATTCCACCTCAATCGTTCGATCTGTCCAACTCTCTCCATGATAGACATAATCCGAGAGTCAGACAACCCCTATCCATATATTAACTGGGCTATTTGTCTTTTTTGACACACACGCTAACGTAAAACGACTGCTTCCAAGTGAGGTGTGCCATGAAAGTCAACTGGAAAAATTGGATGTTTATTCTCGCTCTCTCTTTGCTCGTCACAGGATGCATGACGCAAGTAAAGCAGCAGCAGGCAAAAAACAAGGCCAAAACACAGAGTAAGCCTGCCAAGCAGTCTGCCATCCAAAAGCTTGGCGATAACAAAATGGATGTGGTCCTCTTTTTGAAGCAAGCCGAGCATCAGCTGGAAAATGTATATTATGCTGCTGCGGACAATGCGAAGGGCAAATCTGAGTTTGAGGATGGTCTCGTCTTTCGTGAATTGCCTGAGCGCTTCGACAGTAAAGACAAGATAACGGGGTACTTCGGCCGTTTTTGGAGCCGTCCACTGGCAGAAGCCATGTACGACAACATGACAACCAAGCTGGTGAAGGAAAAAGTATACGTAGCAATCCCACGCGTCGACTATCCGACTCTGATCTCGGTACGAAACACGACTGTTCAAAAAAACAATGGAGAACTCAGTGTGACCGTGGAGGATGTAACCGATTCTTCCTTTGCTTCTGACCGCACGCTGCGCTACCGACTCGTTCGCGATCAAAAGACCAAACGGTTCGAAATCAAATCACGGGTGGGCGCTTATGGGAATGAACAATTTCAATAAGCCTCTTGACATTTCTTGCAGACCAAGCGAATAATAGTGAATTAATAAGCACATAGTGAGCGGCAATGACGGGGAATAGTAAAACCGCCCTTCAGGTCCAGAGAGCGAAATCCACCGGCTGAGAGGTTTCGTCCTTGAATCGATTTGAACCCACCCCAGAGCATCCAGGGAAGACCTGGACAGGTTTCTTTCACCTGTTATCAAAGAAAGAGAGCCGGGCGTTTCTGGCTGAAGTATGCCTTCAGTCCAAAACGTCAAATAAGGTGGTACCGCGTGAGGTTATCAAGCCCTTTCGTCCTTATCAAAGAGACGAGAGGGCTTTTTTGTATGCAAGAAGGGGGTTTTACGCATGAAAAAGGGTAAGTTGCGTTTGGTAGTAAAGGTGGGGAGCAGTTCGATTGCAGCAGCTACAGGCGGTGTTGATCCGGCGAAAATGTCGCTGCTCGTCTCGGCTATCAGCCAATTGCGCGAAGCGGGTCATCAGGTTGTCTTAGTCTCCTCGGGAGCTGTCGCCAGCGGCTATCAAAGTCTCGGCTATCAGCAGCGACCGCGATCCTTGGCAGCCAAGCAAGCAGCGGCAGCTATTGGGCAAAGCTTGTTGATGCAGACCTATACACAAATGTTTGGCGCCCATAACTTCAGCGTGGCGCAAATCTTGCTGACACGCGGTGACTTTTCTCACAAGGAACGGTATCAGCACGCGTTTTCCACATTGTCACTGCTTTTGGATAAAAATATTTTGCCAATCATCAACGAAAACGACACGGTATCCGTAGCGGAATTGACCTTCGGAGACAATGATATGCTTGGCGCACTCGTCGCTGGTCTCATCCATGCTGATTTGTACACGATCCTGACTGATACGAATGGCTTGTATGATAAAGACCCACGTTATCATGCTGATGCCAAACACATGGGCTGGCTCGAATGTGTGACAGACGAAATCGAGGCACTTGCAGGCGGAGCTTCCCAACTGGGAACAGGCGGTATGCGCTCCAAGCTGATCGCAGCAAAAACCGCCCAATCATTAGGAATTCCGAGCTTTATCGGAAAATTGACGAATACCACTGATTTGTTGGCTGTCCTTACTGGCAACGGGAATGGCACCTATGTCAACTATCATCCAGAAGCACCTGCACCGAACGGCGTTCCTACACGCAAGCAATGGATTGCGCTTCACTCCCCTACCCGCGGAAAAATCACGGTTGATAGCGGTGCAGCGGAAGCGATTTTGGAAAAAAGCAAAAGCTTGCTCTTGGCAGGTGTCCGCGATGTATCCGGCATGTTCGAGCAAGGTGAGGTTATCGAGGTTTACTGTGAGGGTACGTTGATCGGTCGCGGTATCAGCAGATTTACCGCAGCACAGTTAAGTGATTTTCTTTCCCCTGATAACGTAACGCGACACAGCGGTACTGTTATACATCGGGATGAATGGACGCCTGTCATCTAAACGAATCCATGTAGATAGAAAGAAGGAGTTGGAGAAACCATGGAAATCTTGAAGGAAAAAGTGCATACACAAATAAGCCTGGCCAAACAGGCTTCACGAAAAATGGCAATACTCTCTCGCAAAGAAAAAGACCAGGTGCTCGTCGCAATTGGCAACCAGCTGCTGGCTGATGAGGACGTCATTCTCTCAGAAAACGCCAAGGACCTCGCCCTCGCGGAAGCAAATGGTCAGCCTGCTTCCTATCTGGACCGTCTCCTGTTGACGCCGGAGCGAATTGCACAGCTCGTGGATAGTCTAGCGCAGCTGGTATCCCTCGATGATCCGGTCGGGGAACGAATCGACTCGTGGACACGTCCAAACGGACTTTTTATCGAACAAATCCGCGTCCCTCTCGGCGTCATTGGAATGGTGTACGAAGCCAGACCGAACGTCACCGTTGACGCAGCAGCTATCGCTATCAAAACGGGCAATGCGATCGTCTTGCGCGGCAGCCACAGCGCTGTTCACAGCAATCTCGCGTTGACGACTAGCATTCGTCAAGCGCTCACTGCGACCGGACTTGACGCAGAAACGGTGCAGTACTTGCCTTTTGCCGAACATGCGTCTGTCGATTACTTGTGCACCGCCAATGGTCTCGTCGATGTCATCATCCCTCGGGGTGGCGCGGGACTGATTCAGCGGGTTCTGCAAATCGCAAGCGTACCTGTACTCGAAACAGGCGTCGGAAACTGCCACATTTATGTGGATGAAGCGGCTCAGTATGACATGGCTGAAAGCATCGTGATCAATGCCAAAACGAGTCGACCTGCCGTATGCAATGCTGCTGAAACACTGCTCGTGCACAGCAGTTGGCCACAGGAAAATCAACGAGCCTTGCTCCAAAAGCTACTGGCGAAGGGCGTTGAACTCCGTGCTTGTGAGCGTACGATAGAGCTGCATTCCGACCTCTCCACTCAACTGCACCATGCAACGGCAGAAGACTGGGATACGGAATACTCTGCGCTGATTCTTTCGGTTCGCACTGTTGATAGCCTGGGCGAGGCCATTGAACATATTACAGCGCATACTTCCGGCCATTCAGAGGCAATCGTAACGGAAGATGAAGTCGCAGCCCGTCAGTTTTTGACTGCGATCGATGCCACAGCGGTTTATCACAACGCCTCTACCCGCTTTACAGATGGTGGAGAATTCGGCTTCGGTGCCGAAATAGGCATCAGCACGCAAAAGCTTCACGCTCGTGGGCCAATGGGCTTGCCAGCGCTCACTTCTTACAAGTATGTCGTACGGGGAAACGGCCAAATCCGATAGTCCAAAGGGAGGGAATCACCATGAGTAACCAAGCAACAATGATTACAGAAGGGCGGATCGGTTTTCTCGGTGCAGGCTCGATCGTGGAGGCCATGCTTTCCGGTATCGTAAAGAAAGGCTTACTCCCTTCTGAGCGTATTACCGTCTCCAACCGCAATAATAGGGAGCGTTTGGAACAGTTGGCAAATGACTACGGGGTAACTGCTACTCAGGACAAATTTGAGGTAGTCCGCTCTTCCGATATTTTGATTTTGGCCATCAAGCCGAAGGATGCAGCAGAGGCTTTGCACGATTTGCGTGGAGTTGTTCGTTCGGACCAATTGATCATTTCGGTGGTTGCTGGCGTCTCCACCAGCTTGATCGGTGAGTGGCTCGGTGCAGAGTGCCCGATCATCCGCACGATGCCCAATACATCGTCTGCGGTTGGTTTGTCCGCTACAGGACTGTGTGCGAATCCTTTTGTCCAGGAAGAGCATCGCGAGCTAGCTACCAAACTTTTCGAAGCAATTGGCACCGTATATGAAGTCGCCGAGGAAGAGCTGGACATCATTACTGGATTGTCTGGAAGCGGTCCTGCTTATATTTACTATTTGGTAGAAGCGATGATGGGGGCAGGTGCCACAGCAGGACTGGATCGGGAAATGGCACGCCAATTAACACTGCAAACCGTGATCGGCGCGGCACATATGCTGCTCGATACACGCGAAGAGCCTTCTATTCTCCGCCAAAAAGTAACGAGTCCGGGTGGAACGACCCAGGCAGGACTGGAAGTATTGGAAGCCTATCAATTCCAGGAGGCCGTCACTGCAGCCATCCTGCGCGCTGCGGAAAGATCGCGGGAGATGGGGGCACAATACCAGTAAATTCGTTTTGTCCCCCCTCCTTGTCATGTATAATAAAAAAGATCAAGCATAGTCGAGAAAATGACGAAGGAGGTCCCATGGAAATTTACGCCTTGTACGGCACCAGTGGAACAGGAAAAAGCACCAGTGCATTAGAACTTGCTCACCGAATGAACATCGACGCCATTATTGATGATGGCATCCTGATTTACCAGGGACGCAAGGTGGCCGGAACCTCTGCCAAATATGAGAAGACAAAAATTCAGGCGGTAAAACGAGCTATTTTTCATTATAAGGAGCACGCTGAAGAAGTACGGCGAAGTCTCGGCGAGATTCAACCTAGCCGACTACTCGTGTTAGGAACTTCGCAGCGGATGATTGGTCGTATCGTGGAAGCTCTGCATTTGCCTTTGCAGGTGGACTTCATCCCGATTGAATCCATCAAGCCTCCGCAGGAAATCGAGGCTGCCCGCTACGTGCGGGAAACAATGGGCAAGCACACGATACCAATTCCGCGTGTCGAGGTAGAAAAAGATTTCCTCCAGCGCCTCATCTCCTCTGCCCAACAGATTTTCAGCTCGAAAAAAGAAGTGATTGGGGAAACAACCGTAGTTCATCCTCCGTTCTCAGGCGGACGTATCATGATTCATCCCCAGGTGTTGCGAAAAATCGTAGAAGCGACCTGCGACCAATTTGACGAGGTCCATCATGTGGTCAAGATCGTCTCCAGCTTTGAGGATTTGCCTCGGTTTCAGGTTTCGATAGCTCTTCAACTGCCTTACATGACAAATATTCCAGCACTTATCCATGCCCTTCAATCTACGTTGTACAAAGAAGCTCAATATTGTCTCAATATCGCTCCCGCAAGCATCGACATCGTCGTTTCTTCGCTGGAGCTATCCTGATCCGGTCCTTTGCGACCGGATTTTTTTTGGCTGCAATCCTCAGGGGTTACATCCTGACTTGTTGCTCATCCTAAACATGATTCCATCTGAAAGGAGCAACCCGATGCCATCCATCCTGTCTTCCAAACCCTTTACACAAGCTCCCATTCCTGAACCACCTAAGGTCATTACGACAAAGGACTTGAGCTATCTCAAGGATGCTTTGTCATGGGAACTGATCGCTTTCAAAAAGCTGCATGCTTTCGCACAACAAGCTACTGATCCCCAGGTCAAGCAATGTCTGGAGCAGCAAGGACAAATGCACCAGCGACACTACCAAAAACTACTGAGTCACCTGCAAAACAACAACACCGCAGTGATGGCGACCATTCCGCAGACACAGTCCCAGCAACAGCAATCCCAGCCACAACATCAAATGCAATAAGGGAGGAATCGGGATGCCAAACCAAAACCAGATCGCCAATCCGCAATCCAGTCAGCTGCCACAAGTAAAAGGTCCGCAAATGAACGATCGTGACTACCTTAACGACTGTCTGGCTACGTGCAAGTATTTGACGGATAACTTTAACGTCGCCGTTCGGGAAGCCAGCCACCAGCAGCTTTATGATGACATGGTACAAATTTTGAATGAAACCCATCAGTCAGCACGAGATGCTTTCAATCTCATGTTCCAAAAAGGATGGTACAAGCTGGAGGCTGCCGAACAGCAACAACTGCAGCAAGCTTATCAGCAGTTTAGCGGGTACTCCACGCAGTTCCCTTATCATTGAAATAGCAGAAGACACCTGACCCAAGCAGGTGTCTTCTTTCCATTAACCCTTACCACGGAGGAGCTGAGATAAGACAAATAACGCCTTTTCCATGTCGGCTTCCTCTGCATACACATAGGACAAGCGAAGATGATGACTATCCGTCTGATCATAAACAAAGCCCGGATTTAACAGGACACCTTTTGCCAATGCTTCCGTAAAAAGCTTGCGCATCGAAACCGCCTGATGCAGACGAAGCCAAATATAAAAACCGCCATGTGGTATACGCCAATCTGCCAAATCATCAAACCAGCGAGTAAGCCATTCGCACATCCTGTCCCTTCTGTGTCGCAGTGCCGCTCTTAGCTGATCCAGATGCCGAGAATATCTCTCGCTTGTGAGCCATTCTGTCGCCACCCATTGGGAAATAGCACTCGCTCCGTAGTCCGTCTGCATTTTCACATCCGCGAGGCGTTCAATGACAGGCTCAGGCCCTACAATCCAGCCAATCCGCAGCCCCGGACTGAGTGTTTTGGACAAGCTGCCCAAATACAAGACCAGCCCGCTCTGATCCCTCGCCTTCAACGGCAATGGCCCCGGTTCGTCTAACCACAATTCTCCATAAACATCGTCTTCCAACACAGGCAGTCTCTCCCGCTCGCATGCTACCAGCACTTCCTCCCTTCGATTCTCTGATAGGCTAATCCCCGTCGGATTGTGGTAAGCCGAAATCGTATAGAGTAGGGCAGCGTTATGCACCTGTTTTTGTCTCGTAAGCACTTGGGGAGAGATTCCTTCCTCATCCATCGGTACACCGACCAGACGCATTCCCGATGATTGAAACAAAGGCAGAGAGAATAAATACGAAGGCTGTTCGAGCAAGATGGCAGATCCACGGTGAAGAATGCCAATCGATATCAACTGCAAGGCTTGAAGCGCCCCCGAAACGACCAAAATAGAAGCCGGAGAAGCTTCAATCCCCCTGCTCCGCAAATGGTTGCTGATCGCCTGGCGCAACGGCAACAGCCCTTTTGGCTCCGAATATCCGAGATGTGTCATTTTGCCTTGCAAGCTAGCCATGACCTCTTCCATCTCCGCAACAGGAATCAAGCTAGGCGATAGCTCACCAGTCCCCAGGCGAATGTACCTCGGGTCTGGCTCATAACGATTGATATCCTGAATCGTCGGCGAGTTGGGTAGATGCGCCCCTGCCTGAACGTATCCCAGCCAATTCGGGGGAGGGGCGGTCGTCAGCAAGGACCACGTATTGTTGCTAACGACGGAACCACTGCCCACTGTTGCTTCAATGAAGCCATCCGCTTTTAGCTCTTCCAACGCCGTCACTACCGTGCTGCGGTTTACATCAAAGGCTTGCGCTAACGCTCTTTGTGTTGGCAATTTACTATTGATCGGCCACTCACCGCCTGCGATTTTCCCCTTGATATAAGCCACGATCTGCGCGTAAATCGGTATGTCAGATGATTTGTCAGGCTTCCAGTCAATCGTCAACACAAGCACATTCCTCCTCGTCTTATCATTGTACAAATTGGTTGGTTTAGATGTAAACCAATTGGCTGGAGACAACAGATTCACAACCGTGAATAATGACAGTAATGCAAATAGCCTTTGCATCCAGAGAGAAACGGGGAGGAAATGATCATGCTGGAAGCGATTTTGCACGGCTTTGTGCTTGCTTTTGGACTTATTTTACCGCTCGGCGCACAAAATGTTTTCGTTTTTAATCAAGGGGCTCTACAACCTACCTTACTTCGCGCCATGCCCGTCGTACTGACTGCGGCACTCTGTGATACCCTGCTCATTTTATTGGCGGTATTAGGAGTCTCTTTGGTTGTATTGACAGTCACTTGGCTAAAAACGGTTCTATATGTCGTCGGCTTCGTCTTTTTGATGTACATGGGATATTTAACGTGGCGTAGTCGTCCCAATACGGAGGATGGAGAGAAAGAACGCTTTTCTGCGAAAAAGCAAATCATGTTTGCTGCCTCTGTCTCTTTGTTGAACCCGCATGCAATTCTCGATACGATCGGCGTGATCGGCACCAGCTCGCTCAGCTATACCGGAACAGAGAAATGGGGCTTTACAATTGCCTGCATCCTCGTATCCTGCCTCTGGTTTTTCGGCCTTTCCGTAGCTGGTCGTACCGCAGGTCGATTGGATCGGTCTGGAAAATTGCAGCGTGGCCTGAATATGGTTTCCGCTGTGATTATGTGGGGAGTGGCTATCTATATGGCAGCCCAATTACTCACGACGTAAAGAGTTCGTGAAAAAGTGCATAATCCCCACCTCCTCCACTCAAAATACTCCTATTCGGGTTTTCGAAGTGGAGGTTTGTTTATGCTTTTTACCAAATCGGACGCACTCTTGGATGACTTGTATGAGATTGCGAAAAATGTGCATCAAACAGCGATCTATTTTAATGAATACAAGATTACTTCATTGGAGACTGTCAAAACCTTTTCTACAGAAATGAAAGAGTACGAAACAAAAGGCGACAAGCTCATCCATGAAATCATTGTGCAAATCAACAAGACATTTATTACCGCCATCGAGCGTGAGGACGTCCTGGACCTTGCCGTCAAACTGGATGACGTACTGGACGGATTGGAGTTTTGTGCTTCGAGACTCTATATGTACGACATCATGGAAGCAGATGAAACGATGGTGAGATTCGGGGAACTCATCGAAGACGCTACCAAGCAAATTCTTCTCGCCATCGAGCTGCTCCAAAAGCAAAAGCTGTCCGCTATGAAGGAGTACATCATCCGCATTAACGATTTAGAAAGCGAAGGGGATGAATTGGTGAGGGGGAGCATCCGGCAATTGTTCAAAACCTCTAGCGATCCAATTCACATCATGCAGCTCAAAGAGGTGTACGAAGTGCTGGAAGATGTCATGGATCATTGTGAGGATGTCGCGGATGCGATGGAATCTGTGATCATGGGCAACTCTTAAACCAAGGAGACCTACTTTCATGCATACGAGCCTTCCTCTAGTTATTGCGGTTATCATCCTGGCTGTTTCCTTTGACTTTATTAACGGATTTCACGATACAGCCAATGCCATTGCAACCACCGTATCCACCAAAGCTCTCCCACCTAAGATTGCCATTGGTCTGGCAGCTATCATGAACTTTATCGGTGCCCTGACATTTACCGGGGTCGCCAAAACGATCGGTGGAGATATCGCCGATCCAGCCAAGCTGGAATTCGGAGTGCTTGTAGTCATGGCTGCTCTCCTGTCTGCGATCCTTTGGAATTTGATTACATGGTGGTACGGTATCCCCAGCAGTTCGTCTCACGCTCTCATCGGCTCACTCGTAGGGGCAGTCCTCGCTTCCGCCGGGAGCGCGCAAATCAACTGGGCTGGTTTTTTAAAAATCTTCCAGGCGCTCATTGTGTCACCGGTTATCGCGCTGGTAGCTGCTTACCTCATGATGAATTTGGTTTATTTCATTTTTAGTCGGATCATGATCCCCCCTACCAGGGTCAATCGGGGTTTTCGCCTCTTTCAGATTTTCACGGCGGCCCTGCAATCCTTTACACATGGAACCAATGACGCACAAAAAGCGATGGGCATTATCGTATTCGCTCTCGTAGCCGCTGACCTGCATGCAGATACAAGCACCATTCCTTTCTGGGTGCAGTTCATTTGTGCCCTCGCGATGGGCTTGGGAACCTCTGTGGGAGGCTGGAAAATCATCAAGACGGTCGGGGGCAAAATCACCAAAATCGAACCAATCAATGGTGCAACTGCCGATCTCACCTCGTCCACGATCATTTTTACCTTTACGCAGCTAGGATTGCCTGTCAGCTCTACCCATGTCATCTCTTCCGGGATCATGGGGGTCGGCGCAGCCAAACGGCTGAAAAGCGTCAATTGGGGCGTCGCCAAACGCATTGTGATCACCTGGTTTATTACGCTGCCTATCTCTGCCTTGCTCGCTGCAGCTACGTATTTGTTGCTGCATGTATTTATCTAAAAGCAAAAGGGACGAGTAACAGGCTCGCCCCTTTTTTCGTTTACGTCCCTCATCAAATATTATATTTCCCCAAGAACTCCTTGTGTTTTTTGCTGCCTGCATGGCCCGTCTTTTACTTTTTCGTAAGAACCTTTATGCCTTCTTCTACAAACGTGTCATCCCGCAATTTGTCCTGCACGCTTGTACTCCATTTTTCTTTTGTCAAAAGCGATGCCAAATCCTCACCAAAGAGGCCTTGAATAGCAACTCGTGTGGCAACAATCGTCGTATCAGAAAAACGATATTCTACGGTTTGCAAATTGTCTACCAGCGCAAAGGCTGACACGGAGTTATACAGCATCGTTTGCTTGAACAATTTCGCCTCGACGTCGGTCGTCATGTCCTCGTAATGAATCTCAATCGTAAACTTCTCCGGACGGAGCTGAAAGGTGCGCTTGAGATGACTCAACGGCAGATGTTTGAACATGACCAAATTCGAAGTAGCGCCCATGTACTTGTTTTTGTATGGCAAAATGGATGCCAAATCGTGAGTCAGCGGGCTTTGCTGAGCTAATTGATATTGCTCTGATTGCGCTTCGTTCTCCGGGATAATTACGATCTGAATGACCATGAACAGGACAACCCCGATGAGAACCAAGGCAAGAATCATTTTATTTCGCAATGATGTCACCTTCCCCTGCATCGTATTTCAAAATCAGCCGCGGAATGGCGTGGAGCCATAGTGGTATGAGTATGGAGAGAAAAGGCAGCGCATACGCTACGGCAATGTTAGCGAATTGATACGGTCCAGTAAGATTCACTGGCTTTGAAAACCATAGATTGCTCCCAAAATAGAGCGCAGTCGTAAAAACGAGTGTCCCGACAATATAAAGCGCCCAAAGCATCCAGCCCGTTTTCCGCAGCAAAAAGGCAGACCGGACATTCATACTGGTCAAATTTTGCGTAGAAGCCGGTCGGTTGATCCCCAGCAAAATCAAATAAATGATTCCGATGAGTATGCAAATCGCAAACAGACCATAGTTCAAAAAGATACCCATGCCCCAAATTCGCAGTGGCATAGTCACAATCCAGGCAATGAGTGTGTACAGCAATCCGAGCTGCAGCAGTTCTTGCAGGAGTGGAAGTATGTAGACTTTGCGGCGTTCTCCGACAATCGAATCAATCGAAGGGAGATTGGCCTTTGCTTTTTTCACCGCTTCATCCAGTGATAGCCCATCTGCAACCAGGTCGGCGACCTTTGCCTCCAAATTGCTCAATACTTCCCATTTGAGCTCCTCGATTTGTTTACTTCCTCTATATTTTTGAAACAATTGATCGACATAGTGCTGTAAATTCTCCATCACACTTCCTCCCGCCTTTCGATGAGCTGGTCAATCAATTCTTTGGCGACTTTCCAGGATGCCAGCGCTTTTTCGTACGCCTCTCTGCCTGCTTCTGTCACCTGATAATATTTGCGTCTGCCCCCCTGGCTCTCATCTCCCCAGTACGAAGCGATCAGCTTGTGTGACTCTAATCTTTTCAGACTGGTATACAAGGAAGGCTCTTTCAGTTCGTAGCGACCGCCGCTGTTTTTGAAAATGGCTTTGATGATTTCGTACCCATAGTTATCGCCGTCACACAGGACACGGAGAATAATCGTATCGATATGACCGCGGATAATGTCACTGCTGATACTACTATCACTCATCTCGTTCACCTCGCAACTATAGCATAACACATATTACTATGTGTGTCAGAGTAATATGTGTTAAATTTCTTCTACTCACACAAAAAAAACAAGACCACTCAAAAAGTTGAGATGGTCTTGAACAAATAGGCAGCCCAGTCGTTTTATTGTTTCACCTGGTACACCAGATAGGGTGCTGGCGTCCGTTTTCCGTTTAATTCCGGCCAAACATAAAGCAGTTCCAGTGAGGGACTATTCTCCTTGTTAGGTTCTGTAGATGACTCGCCTATCTCTGAAAAATTCCCTTCCAGGCCTACTACCTGTCTGCTGGTGCTATCCACCCACACCTTATACCTGTGACTCTCCGCTCTTGCTCCTTGTGTAATGGCAATGAAGTCTAGCCTGATTGCTGAGTCTTCCACCGCCGCGCCCTCCATTGCAAGCTGTGTGATTTGTCTTGGCAAATAGTACGCCAGTTTTTTGGCACCGATTTGGGCTACTTCTGCTTGGGACAGCTCCGGGGAAGTATGTGACTCCGTATTTGTTTTCATCCGATACGCCAGCAGTTGACCAGATTTCTTGGCAAACCTCGCAGTGAGATAAGTAGCATCTGTCATTTTCCACGTATATTCCATGTGCGATTCTTGTTCTTCTGTTGATAATGGACGGTTAACCTCTTCGATACGTACACCGAACTCTTTTTGGATCAGAGAGGCTATCTCCTCATCTGAGTTGGCCATGAGCAGCTTACCTTGTGCCTGAATCGGGATGAGGCTATAGCTACCAGTTGCCGCCACGCTCTGAAAACGACGATCGAGGACTTCCCCGTTCAATGCGTTGATATAGCCCGCAAAAGTCGCTACTTCTTCTTGCTTCAAGCTGGCTGTCAGCCTTTGTACTGCGTCCTCTTTGGAAATTGCTTTTTCTGGATTGGGAAATAGCGAGAGATCCACTTCTGCATCGAGATTCTCCTCAATGACCATACCCGCTGGTGATCCATCTGACTCCAAGGGAACCTTCACGACACTGTCGGCGAACGGTATACCGTTAATGACGCGTTGAAAAACAGCCGTATCTTTTTCCAGATGGTTAGAAGCGAGTTGATATTGCTTACTCTTTTCGCCTAATTTCTGCTTCATATATTGCTCGACAGACAGCGTTGGCGTATTGCTAGCCGTGGTTGCCGTTTTGGGCAGTATTTGGCTTTTTGGGAGCGATTGTGATTGCGTAATGACACTCTGTTCTTTCTGTTTGGGCTGTTCTTTCACCTGGCTTATTTTCCGCTGCTCGGTAACAGGAGGAATATTCCTTTGCTCCGGTATGTCCTTCTCTTTTGCCAGTGAAGGCGCATTCTCTGTACGCTGCTCCGTACGTACACTGCTGGTCCCCTCTGGTGCTTCTTTTCCGTCAGGCACAGCTACCAAGAGAGCCAATACGACAGTTGCAGCTGCACCTCCTGCCATCGACAAGATACGGCCCACTTTTTTCCTCTGCTTCATCTGCCTTGCCTGTTTAACCAGCGTCTGATCCAAATAGGTGACAAATTCCTGACGAGGGGGTGGGTCTTGCCTTCTTAACCCTCGCAGTTGGACCGTCAGCTTCTCATCCTCTAGCCCACTCATTTAGAAAGCCCCCTTCCTCCGTATCATTCATCATTTCTTTGACCAGCTTTAATGCCCGATGGGTGTTTACTTTCACCTTGGATTCCGATACACCCAGGATTTCTGCCGTCTCCTTGACGCTGTATTCCTCGATGCAGCGCAAAATCAGAACCAGACGATAATGGGGCGCTAGCTTTTGGATCGCTTGCTTCAGCTCACGAACGTTTTCCCTCTTGGTCAGGACGTTTTCCGGACCCCCTTCCTTGGTCGCCAGCTTCATCAGCCAGTTTTCTGAGAAAAAGGACTTGACCTTCTGCTTGCGATGCTGGTCGATCGCCGCATGCTTGGCAATGGAGAAGAGCCATGTTTTCAGAGTGACTCTGCCATCAAATCCGGCGAGCCCTTTTAACACTCTCGTAAAAACCTCCTGCGTCAAATCCTCGGCATCATTCTGGTTGCCGGTAAAATGGAGCAGAAAGTAGTAAACGTCCTGATAGTGAGCATGATAGATCGCGCTGATCCGCTGCTCGATATCCTCCTGCACGGGTTAGCCTCCTGTCTTAGTACGGACTGTAATGAAATTCAGCTGTAGTAGTAAATTTGCCGGTTAGGGCATCAATTTCTCGGTGGTCTAGAGATATAGCTGTTCTGTACACCAGAATGGGTTGATAGTTTCGGTTATCCGACTCAATATCGGCATCTGATGTGAAATATTGCAGCTCCAGTGGACGTACTTTCAAGTATTCCTTTAGCGCCTGCTCATGTGATACAGCCTTTTTGGGGTCAGGCAGAATGAGTGGTTCCCAAGATACATCCTCCATATGCAGACCTATCACCTCTCCCGTGATACGGTCTATTCTGATAAAAATCTCATCATCCAGAACGGGAATGCCTTCGTGCACATTTACAAACCTGAAGCCCTGCACAGCGCCTCTCTGTTGAAACTCTGCTTTGCCAATCGGCATCACTTCTTTTAAATGCTTGGGTCCGTACTTTTCCAGCGCAGCAATAGCTAGTTTCATCGATTCTTCTGGCGTTAGCCATTTCTTTCCGTTTGGATCTTCTTTAGGGAATTTTATTTCTTTCTTTCTCTTGTCAACCACACGGTAGCTCATGAATCGTCCTGTTTCTTCCTCCGTTTCAATTTCAGCATCAAAGTCTTTATTGATTTCATGTGTATATTTCTTACCTTTTGTATCTTCAGAAATGCCTTCTTTTATTTTTTCAGCTTTGCTCTCGATCCCAAAAGCAGCGAACATAGCTGCTGCTTCCTCTGTCGTCTTTACGGTTACTTCCTTACCGACAGGATTCACTCTGACAATGGGATTATATGCACTCCCCGAACCGTTCGCCGAACCGACATAAGGAGGAACTTCCTCGCCTGTTTTGGCATCGATAAATTCCGAGAATTCCGATTTGTATCGTAATGTAGGAGAGCCATACAAGTATTTCTTCGTTTTCTCGTCATATCTCTCTACTGGCTGTTTCAAATAAAAGAGCTTCAGGTGTTTGGCGAAGGCTTTTTCAGCCTGATCCTTGGATATGGCTTCCTTTGGATCAGCAAACTTCATATTTTCCAAGGCGGGTGCATCGTCTCCAAGATTATATTTATGTAAACCTGATCCTTTCGAAATAATTTCTCCTTTGCTGTTTACGGTTAGACGAACATTTATATTCAGATACGGAAGTCCGTTTACCAATTTTGTAAAATGGGCCTCGTTGTCCCTTGAATAGTTAGGGTTATAGGCAAAGCCGCCCATATCTGGACCATACCATTGTTTCATAAAATCTGTTGCTTTGCTGACTACCTTGTCATGCTCAATCTTCGGCCTTCCTTCTTCGGGAAATTCCTCGTCGTAGCTAAACCAATCGGGATTCCCTTGTTTATCCAAACCGAATTCAAAAGACGGCTTCTTCTTCTCCTTGGACGTTTGCAAGATGATGGTTATATCATTCGTTCCATCATCTTTTTCTAAAATCTTAAGCGTACTGTAAGAAAAATCGGCTAAATATGGCAGCCTTTCCTTTACCTTTTGGATTGCAAGCTCTACCTTCACTTTCCATTCAGGTGCGAGCTCCTTTGCCTTGCTCTCCTCCGCCAGCACTTGACCATTATTCGTCAGATGGATTGGCGTAGTAGCAAGTAGAGTTGCAGTTGTTACCGAAAAAATCACCTTATTGAGCTTTTTCACCATTTACATCCTCCCGTATTTTTTCAATGTTAATTAATCGTAAAAAATACCAAAAGGTTACAAAAAATACAAAATAAAAAAGCTGTTGAATCAATATCAACAGTCTTTTTTATTTTGCATGACAGGGAGAGATACGTTTTTCCACTCCTTCTTCAATCGAATAGGGAAAAAGTGTTTATCCCCCTCCGGGGACAGGATACTAGTAACTTCCCATGCTATTGCCCTCAAAGGCGTTGAAAACAAAATGTCTCGTTGATGATCGTCAACACCGATACGCGCCCTCACAATCTATCCATTCGTGATCTAAACCTTACATCCACAGAATTGAAGCCGACTCAATCGACACTCTTACAGTTTTCAGCCGATAAACGCGGTCGGTATCATTTCGTATCAGACGCACCTGGCTATCCGGAAACAGGCTTCCAAGGCATGCTCGTCATTGACTATCTGGTTGCCGGTAAAATGGAGCAGAAAGTCGCTGATCCGCTGCTCGATATCCTCCTGCACGGGTTAGCCTTCTGCCTTAGTACGGACTGGAATAAAATTCAGCTGTAGTAGTAAATTTGCCGGTTAGGGCATCAATTTCTCGGTGGTCTAGAGATATGGCTGTTCTGTACACCAGAATGGGTTGATAGCTTGGGTTATCCGACAAAATATCGGTATCCGGTGTGAGATATTGCAGCTCCAGTGGACGCACTTTCAAGTATTCCTTTAGCGCCTGCTCATGTGATACAGCCTTTTTGGGGTCAGGCAGAATGAGTGGTTCCCAAGATACATCCGTCATACGCAGACTTATCACCTCTCCCGTGATACGGTCTATTCTGATATAAATCTCATCATCCAGAACGGGAATCCCTTCGTGCACATTTACAAACTTGAAGCCCTGCTCAGCGCCTCTCTGCCGAAACTCTGCTGTCCCAATCGGCATCACTTCTTTTAAATGCTTTGGTCCGTACTTTTCCAGCGCAGCAATAGCTAGTTTCATCGATTCTTCTGGCGTTAGCCATTTCTTTCCGTTTGGATCTTCTTCAGGGTATTCTCTTTCTTTCTTTTTCTTGTCAACCATACCGTAGCTCATGAATCGTCCTGTTTCTTTCTCCGTTATAATGATAGCCTCAAACTCTTTATTGATTTCATGTATATATTCCTTACCTTTCGTATCTTCTGAAATGCCTTCTTTTATTTTTTCAGCTTTGCTCTCGATCCCGAAAGCAGCGAACATAGCTGCTGCTTCCTCTGTCGTCTTTACGGTAACTTCCTTACCATCAGGATTCACTCTGACAATGGGGTTATATGCACTCCCCGAACCATCATAATGAGGAACTTCCATGCCTGTTTTGGCATCGATAAATTCCGAGAATTCCGATTTGTAGCGTAAGGTAGGAGAGCCATACAAGTATTCCTTCGTTTTCTCTTCCCATCCCTCTACTGGCTTTTTCAAATAAAAGAGCTTCAGGTGTTTGGCGAAGGCTTTTTCAGCCTGATCCTTGGATATGGCTTCCTTTGGATCAGCAAACTTCAAATCTTCGAGGGCAGGTGCATCATCGCCCCCGAGCCCGTATAAGCCTTTCCCTTTCGATATGACTTCCCCCTTGCTGTTTACGGTTAGACGAACATTGATATTCAGATACGGAAGACCGTTTACCTGTTTCGTAAACAAAGCTTCATTTTGATCCGAATAATTAGGGTTATATTTGAAGCCACCCATATCTGCTCCGTACCATTGCTTCATAAAATCTGTTGTTATGCTGACTACCTTGTCATGCTCAATCTTCGGCCTTCCTTCTTCGGGAAATTCCTCGTCGTAGCTAAACCCCTTGGGATTCCCTTGTTTATCCAAACTGAATTCAAAAGACGGTTTCTTCTTCTCCTTGGACGTTTGCAAGATGATGGTTATACGATTTGTTCCATCATTTTTTTCTAAAATCTTAAGCGTACTGTAAGAAAAATCGGCTAAATATGGCAGCCTTTCCTTTACCTTTTGGATTGCAAGCTCTACCTTCACTTTCCATTCAGGTGTAAGCTCCTTTGCCTTGCTCTCCTCCGCCAGCACTTGACCATTATTCGTCAGATAGATTGGCGTAGTAGCAAGTAGAGTTGCAGTTGTTAGCGAAAAAATCACTTTATTCAGCTTTTTCATCATTTACATCCTCCCGTATTTTTTTCAACGTTAATTAATCGTAAAAAATACCAAAAGGTTACAAAAAATACAAAATAAAAAAAGGCTGTTGAATCAATCATCAATCGAATAGGGAAAAAGTGTTTATCCCCCTCACTCCGAGGACAGGATAATAATAACTTCCCAAGCTATTGTCCTCAAAGGAGTTGAAAGCACAATGTCTCGTCACTGGTATCGGCTGCTTCGTTATCCAATCATCGCTCTGGCTGTGACATTAACGCTACTTTGGACGCATCATTACCATCGCCTGCCCGCTTCGTACGCTGTCGCGACACGGACACATACCGTTACGATTTCTAGCGCTGGCTTTTTGCCTAATCAATTGACCGCACACGAAGGAGAGCGAGTCTCGTTGATGATCGTCAACACCGATACGCGCCCTCACAATCTATCCATTCGTGATCTGAACCTTACATCCACAGAGCTAAAGCCGACCCAATCGACTCTTTTACAGTTTTCAGCCGTCAAACGCGGTCGGTATCATTTCGTATCAGACGCACCTGGCTATCCGGAAACAGGCTTCCAAGGCATGCTCGTCATTGACTAGCCTGCACTTCTTCGTCTGGTGAGATTTGCTTCCACCGTCCGAATTTTATCATGAGTAGAGGAATAATCCCGATCGCGGTGATCATTCCAAAAAACAAATAAATGGCTAGCACCGAAAACGAATCTTTGATCCACCCTGCTACCAAATTGCAAAACATCGCACCAAGCCCGCCTCCTACTGAAAAGAAGATGGCTAACGCCGTCACCTGAAGGGATGCGGGCGTATTTTCGCGCACAAATTGGGCTGCTGTCGCCAAATAAAAGCCTACTGAAATCCCTTGCACAAAGAACATGGCAATCACGGCAGTGGTACTCGGAGCTGAGCTATACCAGAACCAGCGCATCGCGCAAAAAATCGCAGATAGCAAGAGTGTCAACTCCAGCCCCCACCTGCGGACAATATAACCCGCCAGTTTCATAAAAGGAGCCTCACTGCCTGCAAACAACAAGAAGGCAAGACCGATTCCGGCAATGGTCCCTCCGATATCCTGATAAAACAGGGAAAACCAAATATTATTGGCGTTTACAGAGCCCATCATGCAGAACGATGAGATCAAAAACAACGCAAATCGCGGAATTCGCGCCAAATCTCTGATCCCTGCAAGCATACTGACGCGAAACCGCGAAGCCTCTGTCACTTCTTCCGGAACCTTCCGAAGAAACAGAATGGCAATCAGAAACGCCAAGCAAAACGAGTAAAAAAGAGCATGTGGCCCCCACTGCTCGACGAGAATACCTGTGATGAATGCCGCTAGTGCAAAGCCGATAGCTCCCCACAAGCGAATGTCGCCGAACTGCATGCCATGTCCCTTTGCATAACCTAGAGCCAAGCTATCTGAGATAGGAACAACGGCACTTTGAAAAAACGACAGTAGTATGTAGAGCAAAAATACGTAAACAAAGGTGGAAACACCCGTAAAGAGAAGTCCCACCAAGCCGGTGATGATCAATGTCAGAATCAGCACAGTTTTGCGAATTTGATAGCGATCACAGATCATACCCCACATCGGCTGTGCCACAATGGATACAATCGGCGCGACTGCACTGATGAGACCGATTTGGGTCCCAGTTAGATGGATGGATTCGTAGTATTGTGTAATGAGCGGAGCAAAAGCGCCAAACCCGTAGTAAATAAAAAGATAAAGGGCGCAAAGACTTACGTATCTGCCTTTTGCGCCCCCCAGCCCTATACCGGAAAGTGATTCTGGCATATAACTCTCCTATTTTGAGGTTCATTAACCGTGTAAGAAAACATAACGCAGAGCATGCCTCTATTATTTATTTTACCGTTGGCAATATTTTCGCCATGTTGACGGTGCGTTTTTTCTCCCATGTAGCCGGATTGAATTCATCGAACTGCTCCAGGAAGGAGATGACTTCCTTCGTCAATGGAGTCGGCGTCGAAGCACCAGAAGTAACCGCCACATTTCTCTTTCCACGCAGCCATTCAATGTCCAGTTCAGACAAATCAGCGATACGATACGAGGGAACATTCGCGATTTCTTCTGAGACCTGTGCTAAACGATTGGAGTTGTTGCTACGCGGATCGCCTACGACGAGGCACAAATCTGCCTCTCCAACTTGCTCCGCTACAGCTTCCTGACGAACCTGTGTTGCGAGACAAATTTCATTATGCACTTCCACACCTGGAAAACGCTGAAGAATGGCGTCCATCAGATGTTTGACATCCCATTGGCTCATGGTCGTCTGGTTCGTTACGATCAGCTTGTCTGTCGGCAGATCGAGCGCGTCCAGCTCTTCCAGCTTTTGAACTAGATGTACGTGATCCGGCGCGATTCCCATCGCACCCTCTGGCTCTGGATGTCCTTTTTTGCCGATGTAGAGCACATGGTAGCCTTCTGCTACTTTTTCACGGATCAAATCATGTGTCTTCGTTACATCCGGGCAAGTCGCGTCTACGACGGTCAAGCCTTTATCGCGCGCTTTCTTGCGTACCTCAGGAGACACGCCATGGGCAGTGAAGATTACCGTTCCTTCATGGACCTGATCCAAAAGAGCCAGTCGATCCTCTCCATCCAATGTTTTTATCCCTTGTTTTTCAAACGCCTCGACGACGTGAGCATTGTGTACGATCATGCCCAAAATGTGAATCGGGCGGGGCAAGTCAAAGTTTTGCGCTGTTCGCAGTGCCAAGACCATGGCATCCACTACACCGTAACAATATCCACGGGGGGAAATCTTGATGACTTCCATCTTTACCCCTCCTACTTTTTATAATGCGTGAGCGAAAGACATTCACCCCGTATTATACCTTATTTGTCTCCTGCACGCTTCTGTTCGTAAACCTTCAGATTATTGTAGACAACTTTTAAGAGCGGCGTGGACAAGCCTTTTTGTTCCGCTCGCTCCATGAGATAGCCTTGAAGATGATCCGCTTCCACCGGAAGACCTTTTTCCATATCACGCAGCATCGAAGATTTCGTTTGAGGACGCTGATTCTGGAAAGTCTCCATCTGCTTGTCGACGATATCTGGCTTGATCGGTGCCTCCAAGGCGTTCATGACAGAAACGATTTCCTCAGCGAGTTGACGAGTCAACTCTACGCCCCAAGCCGATTCCCGGATTGGACCGACAGCGGAATTCATCAGCGTGGTAATACCGGAAAACGTCGCAATAAACAAATATTTGTGCCAGGCTTCCCGTTGAATATTTGCGCTGGCACGGATCGTCCCGTTGATCTTGGAAAAGGTTTGCTCGATCCGCTCGACACGCTCGCTTTTGCCGCCCTCCCACTCCCCGAAAACCGTATCATGAATTGGACTTGTCTGCACGACATCTCCGTCAGCATTCAGCGTCGTCTCAATGAAACAAAGACCCCCGAGCACACGCTCCCGGCCAAAACGATCCCACAACAGTTCCATGTGCGCAATTCCATTCAATAGCGGAATGACGACCGTGTCCTCGCCTATGTACGGAGCGATGGCATCGATGCTATCTTCCAACGTGTAAGCTTTGTTGGACAATAGCACAACATCAAAAGGTCCTGCTTCCTCACCTGCTTGAATCAGTTGTGGCTGTTCCAAAAGCAAATCCCCATGAATGCTCTGAATGCGCAAGCCTCGCTCCTGCAGCTGTTTGTATCTACGTTCGCGCACAAGAAACGTTACATCTACCCCCGACTCAACCAGCCTGCCACCAAAATAACCGCCAATGCCCCCCGCTCCCAGTACGAGAACCTTCATCCAATATCGCCTCCGCGTTTATAAGTCATGGTTTGTCTACATTTTATTAAAAAGTAACCATTTTCTAAACCCCACAATATAATGTTAGAAATTCTGACATTCAACGTAAGAAAACCTCTTGACGAACAATGAGAATTGTCGATATAATTCGGAATATAGAAATCAAGCAAAAACCGAACGTTGATAATGAATTCATAACTTTAATTCGTGAATGGAGTGAATCATGTTGGATATGAAAACAGTCTTGTCCACAATTGACACAGAAAAAGTGGAATATGTAGATTTTCGCATCGTTGACCTGCTCGGCCGCCAACACCATGTCACCGTTCCTGCCTACGCGGTAGATGAAGGAACTTTCCGTAATGGCGTCGCATTTGACGGCTCCAGTCTAATCGGCTACAAGTCCATTGAAGAAAGCGACATGGTAGCGATGCCCGATCCGGCAACCGCCTTCATCGATCCATTCGTAGAAGCCAAAACCATGAATATCATCTGCAACATCGTCAATCCAGACAACACCGTCTACACACGCGATCCTCGCGGCATTGCCCTCAAGGCCGAAGCCTATCTGCAACAATCCGGCCTCGCTACCGCTGCTTACTTTGGTCCAGAATCCGAGTTCTTCCTCTTTGACAACGTACGCTATGCCTCTGGTCCATCCGGCTCCTTCTTCCACATCGATTCTGAAGAAGCTTTCTGGAACACAGGTAAAGAAGGACAAAACCTCGGCTACAAAGTACGCAACAAGGGCGGATACTTCCCTGTTCAACCAACCGACTCCCAAATGGATATCCGCAATGAAATGTGCACGTTGATGACGAAATGCGGCATGTATGTAGAGCGCCATCACCACGAGGTGGCAACAGCCGGTCAAGGTGAGATTAATTTCCGCTTCGATACACTGACTCGTACAGCAGACAATTTATTGCTGTTCAAATATATCGTGCGCAACGTAGCAGCCAAACACGGCAAAACTGCTACCTTCATGCCAAAACCAATCGTTGGAGACAACGGATCAGGGATGCACGTTCATCAAAGCTTGTTTAACGGCGATACCCCGTTGTTCTATGAGCAAGGCGGTTACGCAAACCTAAGTGAGACTGCGCTGCACTACATTGGTGGCATTTTGCACCACGCCCCTGCACTGATCGCTTTGACGAACCCAAGCACCAACTCGTTCAAGCGTCTGGTTCCCGGCTACGAAGCACCCGTGAATTTGGTCTTTTCCAAAGGAAATCGCTCTGCTGCCGTTCGGATTCCGATTGCTGCCGTTACGCCAAAAGCGTCCCGTATTGAGTTCCGCACCCCGGACTCTACGGCTAACCCGTACTTGGCTTTTGCTGCCATGCTGATGGCTGGCCTCGATGGTATCAAGCGCAAGCTCGACCCGCGTGAACTGGGCTTTGGACCATTGGATAAAAACATCTACGACTTGTCCGATGCAGAAAAACACGAAATCAAGAGCGCTCCCGGCTCTCTCGCAGAAGCACTTGTCGCACTTGAACAAGACCATGACTTCTTGCTCGAAGGGGATGTCTTTACAAAAGAAGTAATTGAAGGTTGGATTGCACAAAAACGCGGTGAGATTGAGCAAGTGGAACGGACTGTGAATCCGAAAGAATATGAGCTGTATTACGACCTATAAGTTACAGGAAAAAGCCCTTCTCTGATGAGGAGGGCTTTCTTATGCATTCGAATAAAAGGCCACTCCCCATCACAAATTAAAAGCGTATTGCGAAAAACAGATGATGGGATGCGCATTGATTATGTTGATTCAAAAGATAACTCGCTCTCTCATACAAGGGTCTGCCATTCTTCTTCTGACCATAAGCATGTCAGCCGCTATCGGTCAGAAAATGGCTTACGCCGATCACTCGTTACCAATCATAAGCGATCAAGGTATATATTCAATTGAGGTCTATCCGAGAAAACATCAGCTGATCATCCGAAAGCATGGGAAAGTATTGAAAACCTATGTGGTTGCAGTTGGCAATCCCTCTACACCTACACCTGTTGGAGAATATAAAATCATAGCAAAAGGAAAAGATTGGGGACCCTCTTTTGGTCCGAGATGGCTGGGGTTAAACGTCCCATGGGGAATATATGGCATCCACGGCACAAACAAGCCTCATTCAATCGGCCAGCATTTGAGCCACGGTTGTATTCGTATGAGAAACAAAGACGTAATCGAATTATTCAAGATGACTCCACTCGGAACAAAAGTCACGATTTATGGGCATATATTGGGGGACCCAAGCCATGATCCTAGAAATTTAGCGGAAGGCGACGTTGGTGGAGATGTACAGCTCATCCAATCTCGATTAAAGAGCGCTGGTTATTATCACGGGGTATGCGATGGCAAGTTTCGATCCTCGACAACTACAGCTCTAAAGAAATTTCAACGGGATCGAAAATTAAAGCCAAACGGCGTTGTATCAAGCAAGGTTTATGAAGAGTTGGGATTAGTGGAATAAATCCTGGCACGGTTCGTGTTTCCACTACATAAACCTTCTAAACATACTTCCAATCCCATTCGTTCCTTGGAAAGTTTTGAATACCTCGTTTGCTACTTTTACACCATTGAGGATTGTGCCTATATCAAGATTTAGATTAGAAAGCCGTGGTGGTCGAGACTCTTTTCTCGTCCGACGGCTCGTTTTTGACCACTCTTGATAATACTGCCCAAGGGATTCAGGATTTTTCTGTAGCTTTCTGATCGAGACCTTATTTGATTTCAGCCAATCCGCAAATTCAGGGCTAAAGCCATTCATTTGTCTAGCCACTTTTCATTCTCACCTCGTTTCATAAATGAATAATGCAAAGGGATCATATGTCCCTTTGCATTACTCTTTTGCTTAAACCCATTTCCTAATCACAATCACATCCGACAATGACAAGCAAAACAAACAGAACTAGGATCAGAGCAAAGTCATCAAAGCCATTAAAGAAACCCATTCTGCCTCCCCCTTTCCTTAGACACCCTACTGTATGCACATTTCTCATGATTTGCCTGTACACTCACCTAATAGAAAAAGGACGCAAGCATTTGCCTACGCCCTTTTTCACCCTATTGCAGTCCGATTTGCGATTTTACTTGCAGAATCCCACCTCGGAAAGAAAAATTCGCATTTGCTCCAATCGTCCCTTCTCCCTCATACATGTAGACGATCGTGTGTCCTTCCTCTCCTGCTTTACCAACCTCAGCGAGCAGTTCACCTTCCCCGCCCACTATTTTTTTTACTTCCTCAAAGCTCATCCCATTTTCAATCTGTTCAAATTCACTCTTCGTGATCGTTGCTTTCTCTGTCGCCGCAGGAGCAGTCGCTTCTGGTGTAGGTGAAGCTGGTGTTGCTGGCGCGGTTGCCTCAGGTGCTGGAGCCGTAGCAGTTGGCGTTGCGGGTGAATTTGCTGCCGTATCCGTTGATGGCCCGGAGCTACATCCAGCCAACATGATAGCGAAAGCCACTATAAAAAAAGACATTTTCTTCAAAGAAAAAGGACCCCCTTAACTAAAATGAATCTCCCCTACCATAATTCAAAATATTCCTCTCAACAAGAATAACAACCTGACATTTCTCGACAAAGACGAATCTTTTCGGGCATAAGAATGCAAAAAGAGCCTCAAAAAAGGCTCCCTTTGCGTTGACATTACTCTTTTACATAAAGCTGATACATCTCGGTTTCTTCATCCGTTGCTTTTGCGATTCGAAAAGCTTCTTCCACGCTTTTCTTGTTTTGAATTACCTCGTAGAAAAAGCGCAGGGCGAACATCAGCGCAGAATTTCCGTCCGGGTAATCATCTGGCCCGATATACGTATGGCAACCACTGTCCAGAAAGGCCTTCGCTAATTCAGGATCACCAAGCGAGCATCCGTTACCTAACACGATTTTTCCATCTAGCTTGGCAAAACGTCTAACGTCGTCAGGACCAAAATCACCCTTTGGTTCTCCTTCCTCGTATACGTCCTCGCCCAGCTCTGGCATGATGAGGCTTCCCTCATCCCCATGGAAATTCAGAACAATCATGTCGGTATTTGGGTAGAGGTCGCTACCATTCAATACATCAATCAAATCGCTCGGTCGACCAATCCAGTACGTAAAGACTCGCGCTCCAAAATACTCAAGTGTATTCCGGATTGCTTGGCTGTCCAGATCCGTATCCGGACCAATTACTAAGGCAACATTCATTTCAGGTTTACTCATCGTGATATTCCTCCATTTTGTTGTAAGTGGTTTTTATTTGTGGGTAGACAAAACCATTTACATGGAGGGGGTCGGGCCAACTGGTGGATGGCAAGACGTTACTTCTTCATCATCATGATATAGGTAAACTCCTCTTCAATTGGAAATTTTTAAAATTTATAGCAGTATATCACTCGTAACATGTCATGTAAAGTTTTTCCGCCCCTCGTTTTGCAGCGATTACGCAAACCCTTTTTTGATTTTGGTCTTCATGTCACGATACAGCTCTCCGTATGTAATCGCATGCTCGATATGCGAATAGGAAAGCACGGAGTCGCCATCCTTGCTCTCGCAGCACGCAAAGAACAAGCTTTCCATCAGATTGTGATTTTCGATGGAATTGGTAATGTGGACGCAATCCTCAATCGAATCATGAGCGTCATGCTTGTAAAAAAGAAATGTCCCTTCTTTGAACGCCCCTTTTTTGTTAGCGTCTTTCCAAATGAGCATGCCCAAGGTAATAAAGTAGCCTTCCTGGAAGCGGATGACGCCGGTAATGACAGAATTAATCGTGGTCGGAATGATCGCAATCGAGTCATTGAGCTGATTGACGTATTCAAACAATGCTTTATTGGATTCTTGAAGATCAGCGATTGGTACATGAAGAAGCTGCTTGTCTCTTAATTTTTCTACGAGTTGCTGAACGCATAGCGTCTTATTCAAAGTTGAAATCACAACCTCATCACTTCCCCCATTGTAAGTAAGTGCCTTCTTTACGTTATTCGTGATGAATGGACATATCCCTACAAAATCCGCACAATCTTCTTACTTTTTCAGCGAGAATCAAATTTTACCATACGTAAGAGGGCATGGAAGTCGGTAGTCTGTCTGCAAAAGGCGAACACGTCCCCCTTCAACAGGGTTCATGTTGAAAATTCCGGCAGGGTCGAGGGTGGGTACGGGGATCATTCCATGAAAAAAGCCCTTCACGCCTTGATGTGGCGAGAAGGGCTTCTTGGCGCGAGCTTACGCCTTTCCCTTTAAATAATCATCTTTTATCTTCTTTTCCTGCTCGACGGTAGTCATCTCTTTCTCCAATACTTGATACATCAGTTCATCCTTCACCTTACGTGAAATTCCTTTTTCCTGGTGATTCGGGACCGATGTACTCATGACAGAGTCTTGTTCCATACCAGCGTACCTCCATGGCTTTTTGGGGTTAGCTTGCCCGAAAGCCGCCACTCCATTCACCACACCTGCTGAACACTGAGCATTTTTCGCAGCTCGTCGACCGAGCGTGGAATATTTCCGCCAAGTTCACGCTTCCACTGCTCAGGCAGTGCCTCCCACACATCAACAAGCAACGGCATACCCAGATGAAGACTCTCCAGCATGGTTCTATTTTCCAATGCCTCCTGCGGATCTCCCGCGAAAACAAGCCTGCCTTCATCCATGATGCAAATCCACTCTGCCCATTCAAACGCGATATCCATATCATGTGTCGCCATCAAAACAGTCGTTCCTTGCCGGTGAATCGCATCGAGCTCCCGCAGCAAATTTTTAGTCTGATAGCGATCCAGATAAGCAGTAGGCTCGTCCAACAGCAAAAGCTCTGGCTCCATGACCATGACCCCCGCGAGTGCCAGACGCCGTTTTTGTCCCAGGCTCAAATGATGAATCGGAGCTTCTGCCAGCTCTCTCAACCCGAATGCATCCAGCACTTTTTCTACCTTTGCCCGGATGACTTCCGTAGGCAGCTTTTGATTGCATAAACCGTAGGATATATCTTCTGCGACCGTACTTGCGATCAGCTGATGCTCGGGATCTTGAAAGACCAAGCCTACCTTTTGCGTCATCTCTTGTCGTGCGGCTCGTTTGTAGACAAGCGGTTTCCCCTTCCACAGCACCTGTCCCTTCTGTGGCTCGATGATCCCGTTCCCATGCAAGAACAAGGTAGACTTCCCACAGCCGTTTCGTCCCAAAAGGACACATTTTTTCCCCTCTGGAATCCATAAGGACAGCCCAGACAGGACGGGTCCCCGCCCTCCTGGATACGTGTACTGCAAATCGATGAACTCCAACAACCGTGATGTCATAACTACCAACCTCCTGTCCACCACTCAAGCAGCACCAGCAGCATACAGCCTGCGATTGACTCCCACTCATAGCGTCGCGAACGAGCATGGGTATGAAACGCGAGCACCTGCATGCTCTCCCCGAAGCCTCTAGCCGCCATTCCTTTATGCAAGGCTTCGTATTTGCGCATCGCTCTGACAAACAATTGCGCAACGAGAACCCCTGCATCCCGAAGCGTCGCTCGGAAGCCGCGATGACCTCCACGCGAACGTTGGGCAATCCAGAGCTGGTGAGAAATCGTTACTAACACAAAAATAAACCGATACATGATCATTAATAAATCAGTCACAAGGACAGGCATACGAAGTCGGCGAAACACCTGCAAGATTTCGGCAAACGGCACGGTAAACAAAATGAAGGCAAAGCAAGATAAGCTCGCCATGGTACGCCAAAATAAGATCCAAACTTTACTGAATGATGACGTCGGCACATAGAGCACATACGAACCCAACTCCCATGCTGCCGCGACCTGGACCTGTACTTCGCCTGCTTTCGCCCCTTCTACCAATAGGGCAGGGAGCCCCGCCGCGAAAAACGAGAGCGACACGATCATAAAGGCACAATAGATACGGACAGGTATACGGGCATACACCACTACCCATACCGTCATCCAAACAACGACGGCCATCTGCATCCATACATGTCCCACCAAGACGAGCAGTAACAATGCACTCGCCAGCAAGAGCTTATGAGCTGGCGGCAGACGTTTCAGCCTGTTTTGATAAGAGAGAGAATCAAGCTGCAGCCCGTTCATTTTTTCCGCTTATCCAACCGACCTTTGTATAAGCCCACGGCGTAGCCAACCACTCCCGCTCCCAACGCCGCCTGCACCGCAAACAATAGGCTCTCCGTCTCTCCCCCTGGCGGTTCTATCAGCGGCTGGAACCACGGTTCGTAGTTCGGAGCAATTTCCTTGATCGCTTCCTCCGCCACGCCGTCTGCGCCGCCAAATTCCGAATCCTGCACCAGCAACAGTGGGACAATCGCCAGTACGATTACCCCCAAGAGTAATAGCCAGTTCCATCCTTTTTTCACAGCGATTCCTCCCGTTTGAGCAAACGAAGCTGTGTAAGCTCTTTTGCGTTGTAAGATAACAACCAGTTCCAAACAAGAACGGTCAACAGACCTTCACTGATTGCGAGCGGAACTTGCGTGAATGCAAAAATTCCTGCGAATTTGGCAAACGAGGCCAACACTCCACCAGATTCAGCTGGAAATGCGAGTGCCAGTTGAATCGAAGTCACCACATAGGTAGCGAGGTCAGCCAAGGCAGCCGCCGCAAAAACAGCCAGACGCTGGCTTCCGCGCACTTTCATGATCACCCGATAGATTCCGTATGCCACCAGTGGTCCTACTACTGCCATGGATACAGCATTTGCCCCTAGCGTAGTCAAACCTCCATGTGCCAAAAGCAAGGCTTGAAACAAGAGCACCATGCTCCCTAACACAGACATCGCAAAAGGCCCAAACATAATGGCGCCAAGGCCCGTTCCAGTCGGGTGAGAGCTGCTGCCTGTAACTGAAGGGATTTTCAGTGCAGATAAAACAAAGGCAAACGCTCCTGCAACACCAATAAGGAGCTTCATTTCGGGATGTTCTTTTACAATCTTGTTAATCGAGCGAATCCCAAGAATAAAAAATGGCAAGAAGACAGCCCACCAAAATAAGGCCCAGGATAATGGCAAATACCCTTCCATGATGTGCATCGCATGTCCTGTCTCTGGTTCATTGAGCAGGAAATACAGGACAAAGCCCGCGATCATCAAACAAGTAGATACGAGACGAGATCGATTCATGTTCCTTCCTCCTTCACTGACTTTCGTTCTTTTCCTACAAACAAAAAAATCCCATCCATCAATGGACGAGATGTGCACACAAAACAACAGACTGACATACAGCCTCATTGCCTCGTATTCACCGCTCCTTTCCGCGAAGGTTTTGTGGGTGTGGCTACTAGGTAGGTCTCCTGGCTTCCAGATCCATACGCTCTTTGTCCTTCCCCATACAAAAATGAGTGGTTTCCTTCTCAAAGAGAGCTCCCTGGTTACAGTGGCGGGACCGCTCGGGACTTTCACCCGATTCCCTGTTACCCTTTATGCGTCACATAAAGGCACCTAACGCCGATCATATGAAGTTGACAGACAATTCATGTTTGTCCCACATCATTATAACGGATCACTACATAAATCGGAAGAATATAAGCAAAAACGCATAAGCCGATGCCCCACTACAAACGGAGCCATCGACCTATGCGTACTTGTTCTATCTATTCTTTTGCGTCTACGCCAATTACTTCACTAATATGTTTAAAACCATCGCGCTGCATGAGCTTGAGTAGCTTTTTGTTAATTTGCTTGGCGATACCTGGGCCTTGATAAATCATCCCCGTATACACCTGAACGAGACTGGCTCCTGCTCGGATTTTCGCGTAGGCGTCTTCGCCGTTATAAATGCCCCCGACACCGATGATGGGTACCTTGTCTCCTACTTCTTGATAAATCTCCTTCACCCAAGCAGTGGAACGCTCCGTAAGAGGTCTTCCGCTCAAGCCGCCCGCTTCCTCGGCAAAACGATGTCCGGAAACCGCCTCGCGTGACAGTGTCGTATTGGTAGCGATAATTCCGGCAATGCCTTCTTCAACAGCAGCGTGAACAACATCGCGCATGTGCTCATCCGACATGTCTGGTGCTACTTTCAGCAAAATCGGCTTTTTCTTGATGGAACGTGCTTCCATTTCGGTTGCCTTTTCCCTTACTGCACGCACCAAATGACGCAAGCTCTCTGTCTCCTGCAAGTCACGCAGATTCGGGGTATTCGGAGAGCTGATGTTAATGACGAAATAGTGACCGTATGCATAGAGCATGTCCATACATTTGCTATAGTCGATGGCCGCCTCTTCATTCGGCGTTACTTTGTTTTTCCCAATGTTAATCCCAATTGGAACATCTGAGTATGCGTAATCGACCAAATGCTGGGAAGCCAAATACGCACCGTGATTGTTGAAGCCCATCCGGTTAATGACAGCTTGATGTTCCGGCAATCGGAACAAACGCGGCTTCGGATTGCCTGGCTGCCCCTGCGGTGTCAACGTCCCGATTTCCACAAACCCAAAACCAAGAGCACCCAACGCATGATAGACTTCCGCATTTTTATCAAAACCGGCTGCAAGTCCGACTGGATTCGGAAACGTCATTCCCCACAGCTTATTCTCCAACCGCTGGTCTTTTACCTGATAGATCATCTTCAGGATGCTTTTGCCTGGAGCAGAATCCTCCACCAGTCTTAAGGCACCAATTGTCTTTTCATGAATCTCTTCCGCATCATGCTGGAACAGATATTTTCTTATGAGCTGATACATCGGCTGCACTCCTTACTCCGTTTCTACCTTTTTACCTCATAGTAGAATACCATACTTTTTCGGGCGGATGTAACCTTTATACGTTGATACATATTTCCAAGCAAGCAGGCAAATCCTAACAGCACCACCACGTACAGGGGGATAAGTCTTCATGAAAGTGGACGGAAAAATCGGGATTGGTCAAGCCATTATGGTGATGATGCTGACGATCGGCATTACGAACCACGTAACCGTCATCCCCCTCTTATTGAGTAAAGCCGGAAGAGATGCTTGGTTGAGCGTGTTGCTTGCTGGTATCCCTTTTTCCTTCTGGGCGTACTTGCTGTTTGTGGTTAATCGAAATATGAAGCAACGTTCTTTGCATGAATGGCTCGCCCAACGCTCAGGAAAAATCGTCAGCCATCTGTTACTCATCCCCATCATGGTCTGCCTGTACATGATGGCCCTAACCAATCTGATCGATACCCAGACATGGACGACCGTCAACTACTTGCCTCGAACACCAGAGTGGGTGACCGCCTTAGCCTTAATGGGACTATGTATACTCGCTGCAATTGGTGGAATAACCTCTGTAGGAATCACAGCAGGAATCTTGCTGCCCATCGTGGTTATGCTTGGATTTTTCGTCGCTTTTGGCAATATTCCTAAAAAGGATTATAGTCTTTTGATGCCACTTTTCCAGCATGGGTATCGTCCTCTTTTTCACGGGATGCTCTATGTAGGTGGCGGCATTTCAGAGATGTTCCTGCTACTATTGCTCCAACCTCACGTACGTAAGCCATTGCGCCTCGTACACTTTTTGGTCATGCTCGGCATCACGCTTGTGCTGACACTCAGTCCGTTGACAGGAGCTATTGCGGAATTTGGACCAGTGGAGTCTGCACGCCAACGCTTTCCGGCATTTGAGCAATGGCGGCTGCTCACAATTGGAAAAGACATCGAGAACATGGAGTTTTTCTCCATTTTTCAATGGCTCGCTGGGGCTTTTATACGCATCACCATTTGCTTGTTGCTCTTGGGAGATTTACTCACGATCCGTAACCGAAAACAGCGCAACTTCATGATGATATTTCTAGGTGGAAGCATGATCGCCTTTACCAGCCTCCCCTACAGTGACATGCAGTTTGTATCCTTTCTGACGCACGTATACTATCCGCTTTACTTAGCCATTATCGTTGTGATTACTCTCGCACTCATGCTGGTTACTCTGCGCAAGCCATCCAAACAGGAGGGAATAGGCCATGACCCTTGAAGAGGAACTGCGGGAAAAATTCGCGCATTGTGCGGACGTCGTTTTTATGCGCACGGTCACATCCGAGGACCAGCCTGTATTGATGCTTTATTGCGAAGGACTGGCAGACGTTCGTCAATTACAAGATACGGCATTGCCGCAATTGGAGCGATTCCTGGCTATTGGTGATTTGCGTTCTCTGCCTCTTTTCCCGCTCTTCACGAACCCAGAGTTGTGGATTGAGAGACTGTTTGCAGGAGATTTGCTGATTTTTATTGGTGACTCTCCTCCGTTTGCCTGGGACATCTCCAATCGTCCAGAGCGCACTCCTGAAGAATCTAATACAGAGATTTCGATCAAAGGTCCTCGGGACGGCTTCGTCGAGGATCTCTCCACGAACGTTGCTCTCATTCGCAAGCGCATGCGAACGATTACTCTGGCCTATGAGCCTTTTATTCTCGGAACGCGCTCGCGCACAAGAATCGGTATGATGTATATCACAGATGGGGTATCTGAAGATCTGGTAGAGATGATGCGTGAGAGAATACACAAATGTACCTCAAAAAAAATTGTGAACAGCGCCATTCTGGAAAAGATACTGAGCGACAACACTCACTCCCTGTTTCCATTGGTTGATTATACTGGACGCCCTGACTATGTCATTTACATGCTGCTGCAAGGTAAGGTCGTCGTATTGGTAGACGGCTCGCCCTTGGCACTCGTGGCACCTGTAACCTTACTCGAACTAATCAAATCTCCCGAAGACGATCAGTACCCTGTTACCTATGTATGGCTGGAACGCATGCTGCGCCTAGGTGGATTTTGGATCGCAATCTTTCTGCCTGGCTTCTGGATTGCACTATCCGCCTATAATATAGAGCAATATCCTTTTCAATTGCTCGCTACCGTTACGCAGGGAAGAAAAGGGTTGCCCTTTTCCGCGCCGATGGAGCTATTTCTCATCTTGTTCATTTTTGAGTTTCTACGTGAGGCAGGCGCCCGTCTGCCCAAAAACGTCGGGCAAACACTGGCACTGGTCGGTGCACTGATTATCGGGGATGCTTCCATTCGTGCAGGCCTGACTTCGCCTTCGATGTTGTTTATCGGCTCCCTTACAGTCGTTGCCTCCTTCACACTGGTCAATCAGTCATTAAGCGGTGCGGTAACCGTGGCTCGTTTCGCTGTTTTCTTCCTTTCCGCAACCATCGGCATGTACGGCTTTATCCTCGGGATGATTGCCATCGTATACTACTTGTCCACCTTGACCTCCTTTGGCAGATCGTATATTTTGATGGGTTCATCCAACTCCTTGTTTACACTGTTCATTGTCTTGTTCAAGTCCATGACCAGTTTTTTTCGGACGAGAGCTGCTAAGGGTGGCGATAACAAATGAAATGCATGCGGATTGCTTCTGCTATGCTGCTGTTGGCAACGACTCTTCTTAGCGGCTGCTGGGATCAGAAAGCCATTCAGGACCTTCGCTATTTATCTGCCATGGGCATTGATTACGTCAACAATGAGTATGTTATGTACGCCCAATCCACCGATCTGTCTACCGTCGCGAAGCAGGAGTCATCAACCACCCTTCAATCGCCACCAGCGACCATTTCGATCGGAAAAGGGAAAACGCTTCAGTCTGCCTTTGATAACTTGCAAAAAAACGCACAGGTACCTGTATTTCTAGGCTTTGTATCCTCCATCGTATTTCATGAGCGGCTCTTGGAAAAGGGCGTCATCACCTCCCACGATATTATGAACAGATACGGTCTGATTCGTTACACCAAGTGGGTATTCGGAACGCGGGAGCCGATTGACAAAGTGTTAAGCTCCCATTCTTTGGTCGGATTTTCTCCATTGGACTCTCTCTTGCATCAGCCAAAGGATGTTTACGAGCAGCGTTCGTTTATCGAGCCGATCCAATTTTTTCGGTTTATCTCGAGCTTTTGGGAGCCATCAAACACCGTGTTATTGCCAAACATCACGCTGTACGAGCGATCCTGGAAAGAAAATAACCGTTTTATTTCTCGTCTCTCCATCGATGGCATCCACGCCATACATCGTGGAAATTGGCTGGGTTACTTCCCCAATCGTGATTTAATGGGGATTCGGTGGATGAATAGTGACACGGAATTTGCTGGCCTCGTTGTGCGACAAAACAACACTCCCAAAGCAACCATGCGCATCGAGCATGTTGAATTGGACATCACTCCGATTACCACTGGAGAGCTACCTCGTTATCAGGTCAATGTCCGACTAAAGGGGTTCGTTCGTGAAATGATGAGTGCCGTTACGCCTACTTTCGTACGGAAAAACTCCGAAGAACAGGTAGCCGAGCAAATTCGCGGGACGTTTCTAAAAGGAGTCAAAGCAGGGGTTGATCTGTATAGCTTGGAGGAACGTTTGTTTAAAAAAGACTACCAAGCTTGGCGAAAATACGAAATACGCAAGCGCAATAAGCTCACACCTGATTCCCTGACCCAAATCCAGGTGAATATGTATTTAAGTGATTCTGGAAAAATGAAGATGGGTTCGGCCAAATACCCTGACCCGCTTGGGCCGAATGAATGAAAAAAACTGCTTGCCGTAAGAACGGACAAGCAGTTTCTTCTTTCTATTTACCGTAAGGCTAGTTTTTCACCAGCAAAACTTCTTCGATAGAAGCATACGGCAGGTTATGCGCATCAGCTACAGCTTTGTAAGCTACTTTGCCGTCGATGACGTTTACGCCTTTTGCCAATGCTTTATTGTCGCGAATTGCTTGTGCGTAGCCTTTGTTCGCCAATTGTACCGCATAAGGAACGGTTACGTTGGTCAGGGCCAATGTAGATGTACGAGCGACTGCACCAGGCATGTTGGCTACCGCGTAGTGAATCACACCGTGCTTCTCATAGGTTGGCTTGTCATGAGTCGTGATGCGATCTACGGTTTCAATCGATCCACCTTGGTCAATCGCAACGTCTACGATTACAGAACCAGGTGACATGTCTTTTACCATATCTTCTGTTACCAGACGTGGAGCACGAGCACCCGGAATGAGTACAGCGCCTACCAGCAAATCTGCTTTTTTCACAGCGTTTGCGATGTTGAAGGAATTGGACATCAACGTCTGAACACGGCCTTGGAACAGGTCATCCAGTTGGCGCAGACGGTCTGCGTTTACATCGATAATCGTTACATTTGCACCCAGTCCAAGCGCCATTTTCGCCGCGTTTGTCCCTACGATCCCGCCGCCGATTACGACTACCTCGCCTTTTGGTACGCCTGGTACGCCACCGAGCAGAACGCCTTTTCCACCGTATTGCTTTTCCAAGAATTGCGCGCCGATTTGAACAGACATACGGCCTGCTACTTCAGACATTGGCATCAACAGTGGCAGAGCGCCATTGTCGAGCTGGATGGTTTCGTAAGCGATTGCAATCACTTTTTTATCGATCAATTCACGAGTCAATTCAGGCTCTGGTGCAAGATGCAAATACGTGAACAGAATCAGACCCTCGCGGAAAAATCCATATTCAGCAGGGAGTGGTTCTTTTACTTTCATCACCATGTCAGACGCCCATGCCTCTGCTGCTGTTTCTACGATCTCAGCGCCTACTGCCTTGTAATCTTCATTCGTAAAACCGCTGCCTTGCCCTGCACTTGCTTCTACACGAACCGAATGTCCGTTTTGTACCAAAGCAGCTACACCTGCTGGAGTAATGGCTACGCGGTTCTCATTATTTTTAATTTCTTTTGGAATTCCAACGATCATGATAAGTATGTCCTCCTTGGAAACGCCGTTTTCTTTGCGGTTACTATTATTGTACAGCGTATCTTCCGGCATACTCCTTGGAGATTCCTTTAATTTTAGCGTCTTTTCATTTGTGAAAATTCACAAACAAACTACTGTTCCCCATCTAATTTGGCTATTTTCAACTCTAAATATAAGGCAGCCCGCTGGTTCATATTGTCGAGATCGACACGCATGATCTCCTCAATTCGTCTCAGTCGGTAGCTCAACGTATTAATGTGGATATGCAGGCGCTCTGCTGTCTTGTTAACTTTGCCAGCGGCATCCAAAAAAGTCTCCAATGTCGTCAAAAGCGTGGTCTGGTTGTCGCGATCGTACTGTCTGAGCTTTTCCAGCCGTTCATTCTGATAGCCCTGCTCCTCTTCCCACTGCTTCAGTTGTAGTAGATAGCGATAAATCCCCAGCTCGTGGTACCCGTGAATCCCCTCATTTTCCTGTGGAAACAGCTTTTTGACCTTGAGCGCATGCAGCGCTTCCCTGTAGCTTTTCACAATATCCGTATAAGACTTGTAATCTCTCCCGTACCCGGCAATCACCTGGCGTCCTTCCGTGACATGTGCTTCGAGCTTGCCGAGCGAGTCTGCGAGGAACTGTTCCACCTTGCGAATGAGCACGTCACTCTTGTCTTTTTTCGCTTCGGACAGACCGATCAATAAGATGATTTGCGAGCCGTCGACAACCCAGAGCAGTTTGTCACGCATTAATAACGGATACAAGTACTGGTCCAGACGCGCTCCTGCCGCTTCAATAATACAAATTAAATAAGAGGTCGGAAGCTGCATCTGCAAGGTGTCTGCTTTTTGGCGAATGACAGCCTCACTGCTGTGATTCCCCAGCAACAGCTCCCACAGAAATTCCTTGCGTCGCTGCTCCTCCGCCTTGCGTTTTCCCTGCCGCTGGATGAGACGCGAGACGGCTACGCGTGCTGCCTGACGAAGAATTTCATCATCTTCCCGGGTAATCGGTCGATTCACCTCTTGTGCCCAAATGTAACCGAGCACGTCGCTCCCTCTGCGAATAGCAATCGCCACACGCTTACCCAAGCCAATTTCGTCCTTGGCCGGGATGTGTACGGGGTCGTCTTGCGTTAACAGCTCCTGGAATACGCCGTCCTTCCAAAGGCGCGTCAGCACTTTTTCCGGTACCCGTCGCCCCATGATGGTAGACCAGCGCGCTTCATCTGTGCTTTCTCCGTGTGAGCTGTAAGCAATCAATTTATGATCGGCATCTTCAACCGTTATCGGATTTTGCAAAAGTTCTCCAATGACATCAGCTAATTCGTCGATATCAGCATGCTGATACTGTTGAAAATAGTTAGGCTCTACGGGCACACTTTCACCTCTTTACCGCTCTTTTGTACGCGTTCCTCTATTATAGTAGAAAACATGACTTCGCTAAACGCTCTCGGTTAATTAATAAGGAGCAGTCGGAATCATGTCGCTGTCATGCGAATTGACACAAAGGAATCGGGTGACTTCACCTGTACGGTTCACCCAGTTGTGCGGTACGGATGAATCCATGTGAATACTGTCGCCAGGGAACAAATCATGCTCCTCTTCCCCCAGTAAAAGAGTCAGCACACCCTCGAGGACGTAAATAAACTCTTGACCCTTATGTATAAAAGGCGTGCCTTTTTCTCCATGCGGTGAGAGCGTGACAAGAATCGGTACCAGTGACGGATTTTCCAAATCACCGGACAGGTCCTCATACACAAAAGGCGCATGCAAAAGCCCAGATCGCTCTTTGCTCGCCCTGCGTACCTGCCCATTCCCTCCACTCGACTCACCCGAAAAGAAATAGCCTGGGCTCACTCCCAAGGCTTCCGAAATTTTTTTCAATGACTCCAGCGTAATAGAAGACTTCCCACGCTCTACTTGGGACAAAAAGCTGATCGACAGCTGCGTTTTTTCTGCAATTTGTTTGAGTGTCTTCTTTTTGCCGACACGAAGCGATTTGATTAATACACCAATGGTAGGTTCCATTTGCATACCTCGCCGTAAAAAGGATAGGTCTATCATACTCTTTCTCGAAAAAAGTTGTAAAGTTAGCATAAGTATCCATTTTTACTATTGCTGCAAATTGCATTGCATTTTATAATCTTTATTATTATCAGATTTGTAATCGCTTTATTCTTTAAAATTGAAGTGCTACTTCACTCATAAATTGAAGTGACACTTCAATATCTACCGACAAAGGAGGATTACCCGATGGCATTACAAACACAAGCGGGCGTTTCCAAAAAGGTTCAAAACAAAGCGTTGGTCGCGAGCCTTATTGGCAGCTCCATTGAGTGGTTTGACTTTTTTCTGTATGGAACCATGGCATCGCTCGTATTCAACAAGCTATTTTTTCCTTCTTCTGATCCAACTGTTGGCTTACTGCTCTCTTATCTGTCATTTGGTCTTCCCTTTTTCATCCGGCCATTGGGTGGCGTGATCTTCAGTCATATCGGGGACAAAATCGGTCGTAAAAAAACGCTAGTCTTGACATTGTCTCTGATGGGTGGCGCTACCGTCTTGATCGGTTTGCTGCCTGATTACAATGCCATTGGCATCTGGGCTCCGATTCTTCTCGTTCTGATGCGCTTGATTCAAGGCTTGGGCATCGGCGGTGAATGGGGAGGGGCATTGCTTCTCGCCGTAGAGTATTCCGGCAAAGGCAGACGCGGCTTTTTTGGAAGTATCCCGCAAATGGGTGTAACCATCGGCATGCTGCTTGGTACGTTGGCCATTTCTTTGATGAGTGCGCTTCCCGATGATCAATTCATGTCTTGGGGCTGGCGAGTTCCGTTTCTGTTGAGTGCAGCACTTGTCTTTTTAGGACTCTGGATTCGCAATGGCATTGATGAAACGCCAGCTTTTCAAGAAGCAAAAAAGACGGGGAACATTGCGAAAGTTCCCATCGTAGATACATTCCGCTATCACTGGAAAGCTGTTCTGATTGCCGTCGGAGCCAAAGTGGTAGAGACGGCGCCGTTCTATATTTTCTCGACGTTTATTATTGCCTACGCGACGAATTACTTGGGCTACGACCGAATAACGGTACTCAATGCCGTGACGATCGCCACATTGGTGACAACCATCGCGATTCCGTACATGGGCATGCTGTCAGATAAAGTCGGCAGAAAGCCTTTGTATATCGCGGGGACTGTAGCGATGATGCTGTTTGCATTCCCTTACTTTTATATGCTGTCATTGAAATCAGCCCTTTGGCTTACCGTCGCTACAGTCATCGGACTCGGGATTCTCTGGGCTCCTGTCACAGCTGTATTGGGTACGATGTTCTCGGAGATTTTCAGCACGAATGTACGCTATACTGGGGTAACGGTTGGCTACCAGCTCGGTGCTGCTTTGGCGGGTGGTACTGCTCCGCTGATCGCTACTGCCTTGTTAAGCTCCTTTAACTCCTGGGTGCCAATCGCTTTGTACATCGTAATTTCCGGAATTATTTCTCTCATTGCGGTTTCTGCTACGAAGGAAACAAAGGATTTGGATTTGGACGAATCCTGATGGAAAGGAAGAATGAGATGCTACTATTAAGCCGTGAAAACATTGAACAAATCTATACGATGAAAGATTGCTTGAAGGATGTGGAACACGTCTTCCGAGAGCATATGCTAGGAAACGTCAGCACCCCTGTTCGTACTGCTATTGACCATCCGAAATACGGAGCGACCAGTCTATACATGCCGTCCTATTTGGAAACGGACGATTACGTAGCGGTAAAAATCATCAGCATTTTCCCGGAGAATCACAAGCACGATATCAAAGCACTCCAAAGTGTAATCGTGTTGACCGAAGCAAAAACAGGACAGCATGTGGCGATGATGGACGCGAGCCTGTTGACGATAATGCGCACAGGTGCAAGCAGTGGCGTTGCAACCAAGTACTTGGCAAAAGAAAATGCGCAAAGCTGCGCTGTATTGGGATGCGGGGCACAATCCATCGGACAAATTCAAGCCGTCATGGAAGTCCGTCCGCTGACAAACATTTATCTCTATAACCGCACACGTGAGAAAGCGGACGAAATGAAACAAACACTCCTCTCCCTCTATCCGGAGTGGCAAGGCGAAATCACGGTTATGGATGATACCAATGAAGCGGTGGCGAATGCCGAAATCGTGATTTGCAGCACCAAGGCTACCAGCCCGTTGTTTGATGGATCACGCTTGCGTCCTGGTACGCATATCAATGCCATCGGTGCTTTTCTTCCGCATATGCAGGAAGTCGACTCAACTACCGTACAAAGCAGCAAAGTCGTGGTCGATACACTCGAGGGAGCCCGGCACGAGGCAGGCGATCTGCTCATTCCGATAGAACGCGGCGAATGGAGCTTTGAACAAATGCACGCTGAGCTGGGAGACATTCTGATTGGGAAAAAACCTGGCCGAGAAAACGATGAAGAAATCACGCTGTACAAATCCGTGGGTGTTGCCTATTTGGACACAGCCGTTGCCAAAACGGTTTATGAACGTGCGAAAGCAAACGGCATTGGAACAGAAATCAGCTTGTAAATCTTGGCTTATAGAAAAACAGCCGCCTTCCCACCCGGGATTTGGCGGCTGTTTGCTTTTTCCTTTCTACAAAAGTCGTGCGATTGCATCAAGTATCTGCTCTTTTTGAAAAGGCTTCACGACGAAATCACTCGCTCCTGTTTTCATCGCTTCCAGCACCTTCTGCCGGTGCCCGATTGCCGAGCAGATCAAAATTTTGGCATCACGGTCAAAATCCAAGATGTGACGCATGGCTTCAATCCCGTGCATGTGCGGCATGGTAATATCCATCGTGACAATATCTGGCTTGAGCTCCTTATACTTTTCAATTGCCTCCAAGCCATTCGTCGCTTCTCCACAAACTTCATGTTGTTCGCCTAGCATATCCGCCAGCACCCTTCTCGTGAAGGCTGCGTCATCTACTATCAGCAATCGGGCCATGCAGTCTTATCCCCTCGCATCTCGCTTGCTATTCTACTTCCTACTTTTGCAGAAATCGCAAGCCTTGTCCACGAGAGAAAATGACTTCTTTTGTCGAATAGCGCCAACTCCGATCGGTTTTATGAAATAAAGCCGATTCGCTCGCTGCTCTCTTTCGAAACATTGTCGCTGACGGGTTCAGCTGTCCCGCTCGACGCCAGAGGGCTATCTGGTTTCGGGTGTGGAGTGGTCTCACCAATCTCCGGTCGATCGACCTGTGTTACCTCATCAGGAATATGAATCTGGGGGATTTCCACCCTATCGTTTTCCATCGCGTGTACGCCTCCCTTCTGTTCCCGCTTGGCAGGATGTTCTCCATACGATTAGCCTGTCCGTATCCCTTTTTTCCATGCACAACCTTCAGAGAACCGATATAATAGGCATGACATGTATTTATATTTTCATGTGGTTTATGCTTTTTTTCTATGGAGGAATCCCGCATGCCAAAGCTGCTGCCATTTCCCGTCTTATTTACCGGTTTGGTAGTCGGGCTGCTTCTGCTCATTACCAGTCAATTCGTTACAAGCATGAAGCATCTCGATAAAGTCATAAATAAAAGCAGCCATTCTTCTGACAAAGTGCGTGTCGCCCTGTTGCTGGAGGGCCCCACTTATGATCAGGGCTGGAATAGCAGTGCACTGGAGAGTATGACAGAACTGCAAAAAAGATTTAACTTTTCACTCGAAATCGCCAATAATATAAAACCGGAGCAGATCACGAAGGTGGCTGAAAAATATGCAGCCAACGACTATGATCTCATACTCGGTCATGGCCTCATCTTCTCTGATCCTTTTACAGACGTGGCGCTTCGGTATCCGAAATCACACTTTGTTTCCTTTAACGGAGAGGCTCCGCATCCGAATCAGACGACGATTCGTTACGATATGAAGCCTGCTGGCAAGCTCGTCGGCATACTTGCGGCGAAGATGTCGAAATCGGATAAAGTTGGATACATCTTGGTAGATAAGCCCACAGAGTTCCTACAAGTAGAAGGCTTTATCGAGGGAGTGAAAAAGGAATCGCCCAACACGTCTATCGTCGTGGGAAAAGTTCCTGATTTCAATGATATTGAGGGAGCCATTCGCACAACTCGCGACATGATAGCTCAAGGTGTGGATGTCATCTACACCACAGGCGACAGCTTCAATCTCGAAGTGATTACAGAAGCGCAGCGCGCAGGTGTATTCACCATCGGATACATTGCCGATCAGCGCTACATCGCTCCAGACTACGTGCTGGTCTCCATGATGCAGGATGTTCGTCAATGCTACCGCATCATCATGGAACAGTTTATTCAAGGGGATCTCCCGAATGGAAAAGTCATGTACGGACTTGCCGAAGGAGTCAACCATCTCAGTCAATTCGGTCACATGGTGCCAGCAAATGTACGTGAAGATTTAGAACGGGAATTGCAAAATCTCATTCCTTCCCGTGGCTCGTATGGAGGTTAATCAGCATGCCCCTTTTCAGCAATCTCGGATTTCAGAAAAAAATCATGCTCAGCTATCTCGTAATGATGCTTCTCATCGGTTGCGTGACGACCCTGTTCAGCTATCAAATGACCAAGGTCACCTCTGATGAAGTGTATTTGACGCAAAACCTCTTGCCGCAAACGAGCGCCTTACTGGAAGTCAAAAACCAGATATACACCAAGACATATGCGTTGAACATGTATACATCGACACGCGACGAGTCTTATTTGGATCAATACTATACAAATCTGATCGATACGGCTCGCTTTTCCTCGCTTCCCAAAACCGAGGCGAACAGTGGCTTATTTACCATTATTGAATCGATATCCCAACTGGACTTTATCTTTTTGAACAAAATCAATCCGTTGCTGCAAGCAGGGAACGTTCCAGCCGTCAGTTATGTACTAGACAACGAAGTAAAGCCCTTGCTCGATCGATTGGAACGAGATCTCTCTTTCTCACTCAATCAGCTAGAGTATCAGACGAATAAAGAGTTTCAGAATTCGAATGAGAGCATCAAAGTCTCGTTAATCCTGACGTATTCGGTTTCCGTAGCCTCTATCTTGTTTGGGCTGTTCTGTACGTTTTACTTCCGCAATGAGCTGTTGCGCCCGATCCAGTCCCTGATGCAGCAAGCACGTGAAGTATCGAAAGGAACATTCGGTCAGCAAATCGTCTATACCCATCAAGATGAATTCCTTGAGTTGGCGCAGGAGTTCAATAAAATGTCGAGCAGCATCGCCAATCTATTCGCACAAGATGAAAGACAACGGCAAATTTTGACCGAAGAAAAAAACATCCGGGAGCAAATCTTAAACTCTCTGCCTGTTGGGATTATTACCCATTCCCATGCAACAGTTGGTCTTCATGTAAATCAGTTGGCACAGCATTTGGTCAAGCTCGACGATCACGGCTACCCCGTGTCCAAGGATTCCTTTGAAGCACCCACACGCAATGAGCCGACTCCCTGGTTCGTCAATCGCAAAATGACCTTGTACAAAAAAGACGACACGCCATTCATTGCCCTGGTCTCCTACATCCCTTTGCACAATCATCACCACGATCAGGAAACCGGGTGGATGTTCGCCTTCTTGGACATTACGGAGCAGGAGCAAATTCAAGAGTACTTGAATCAATCCGAGAAGCTGGCCATGGTCGGTCAGTTGGCAGCGGGAGCCGCTCATGAAATTCGCAATCCGCTAACGGTCATCTACGGCTTTATTCAGCTATTGGAACAGCGTTTATCGAATCAAGAGCGCGATTTGTACTACTTACCCTTAATCTTGCAGGAAATTGAACGGGTCAACCGTATCGTGACGGAGTTGTTGATGCTCTCCAAACCGTCCAAGCCCGATTATCGCGAGGTTGCGCTAACCGGAGTCGTTCATTCGATTCTTCCGTTGATGAATGCCGAGGCCATGCTGCATGGGATTCAAATCGTCGACCGCTGCGATCCGAACATTCGCATTCACGTCGATGTCGAGCAATTAAAGCAAATCCTGTTAAATTTAATGAAAAACAGCATTGAAGCCATGAAAGACGGCGGCGTTCTCTCCATCGAAAGCCGCCTGGACGATCAAGCTGTCCATATTCATGTCACAGACACGGGAGAAGGCATTTCCCAAGAGTATCTGGTCCGCATATTCGATCCGTTCTTCTCCTTAAAAGAGGATGGGACAGGACTGGGGCTGCCGATTTCCCGACGAATGGTCGAAAACCACGGTGGGGATCTGCACGTGAACAGTAAGCTGGGGAAAGGAACGGAAATCATCATCACGCTCCCGCTTACACCAAAAGAAGATTAGGCTTGCGCATCCAGCCAAGCGAACATCTTGCGCGTATACATCTCCATATCTTCTCCGACAAACAGATGGCTGGCCCCTTGCGCCAGCCATTTTTCATAGGGTTTGCCTGCCCGCGTCAGTGCATCTGCCAATTTATGAGCATGCTCCACTCCCACATTCTCATCTTCCGTTCCATGTATGATCAGCACAGGGCAAGAAATCTCGTCCATCCGATACAAAGGCGTCCGATCGCGGTAGGCATCCTCCTGCTTGCGCGGGTGACCAATGATTCTGCGCAGCATCCTTCTCAGATCAACCCGCTCCTCATAGGTCAAAAACATGTCGCTGACGCCACTCCATACGACGCAAGACAGCACGCCTTTGCACTCCATTGCAGCAAACAAGGCCATGACGCCACCGCGTGAAAAACCGTAGACACTGATTCGCCCCTTGTCCACCTTCTCCAGGTTGCGGAGCAATTCAAATGCGGCAAACACATCATGCCTGTCTGCCCCACCGAATTCATCCCGGCCCTCTCCGCCTTCGTTGCCACGGTAATGAGGAGCGAGGATCACGTAGCCAAAGGAGGCCATTTGACTGATTCGCTCGGGTCTGACGCGTCCCACTCCTTTTATCCCGCCTCGGCAATACAGGAGAGCCGGCAGACATGCTCCCTCCTGAAAATAGGTCTCTGGTACAGCCAATGCAGCTTTTACCAGCAAGTCTTGACTGTAGTAGCTGACGGTATAGAGCCGCACTCCCGGATGGACTGTCTCCTCAGGTGTACATGTGACAAATGGTGAAGTATCTAGCTGCATCCTGCTCACGATTCCTCTCTCTGTGATCTCGTAATCGTATCCACAAGCGTCACCATCGAAGGTGATAGCCATTTCTTTTTATGATAAATAAGCTGAATGGAATAAGGCGGCTTATCTGACTGAAACGGTATGGCTGTGAGCACCCCTTCTGCGAGCTCTCTCTTGACCGCCATGTGCGGCAGCAAAGCTACACCCAAGCCACAGCGTACACACTGCTTGATCGCTTCTGGATTGCTGAATTGACAGGCGATTCGCTGACTCATCCCAGCCTCTCCAAAAGCCTCCAGCAGCATCCCCCGATACGTACATCCTTCTTCGGTCAATACAAGTGGCTCTCCGCCCAAATCATGGACAGTGAGTGCTGTTGCTGTCGTAAATCGATGGGCAGGTGGCATGACGATCACCAATTCTTCCTCGCGAATAACATGGGTGACTAGCTCAGGGTCTGTACAAGGTCGGTCGAAAATGATCCCGATATCGAGATAGCCATCCTTGATCTGCTGTACAATTTCTACTTCCCCAGCCGTCCGCAATACTAAATCAACCTGAGGATATTGCTGACAAAAAGCCTGCAAATACGGCGGCAGAAAGAACGCCGCCAATGTATCGATCGTTCCAATGGCAATCGGACCTGTCGTCTGTTGCTTAATCACTTCTTTAGATTCCCCATACAGACGAATCAATTCCCGAGCGTACGGCAGCAAGGCTTCTCCTGCTTGCGTCAGTCGCAGCTTGCGTCCGTATCTTTCAAATAGCGGGGCTCCATACGACTGCTCCAGCTTTTGCATTTGTGCCGTTACCGTCGGTTGAGCATAGCCCAGTTCTTCTGCAGCCCGTGTAAAGCTCCCATACCGGGCTACTTCGCGAAAAGTATGTAAATAGACCAGCTCCATCCCGCTTCCTCCCATAGAAATTAGTAATGATCTTCATTGAATAGTATAGATAACTGTGATGATTGCTTCAATGCTATGCTTTGTACATAAACCATCACACGGTACGAGGAGGATTTGGATATGTCCCTTGTTTTGCAAACACCCGCCGCGTCATCTGAAGTAGCCCGCACTCATTTTTTCGACAAGCTTTCTCTCGAAACAGATGTCGCTGATGTATGGAATGACATCCAAAACCGAGTAGAAGGCTTCTACATCCTGGATGCTCGCAGCGAGAAAGCGTATCGGGACGGTCATGTTCCTGGGGCTCTGCATCTCCCCCATTCGCTTATTTCCGCTGAGACGACGGCTACTCTGGACCCGACCAAGCTCATGGTCGTCTACTGCTGGGGTCCCAACTGCAACGGTGCTGCAAAGGCTTGCGCGAAACTAGCCGCTCTCGGCTTTCGAGTAAAAGAGATGCTCGGTGGGATTGAATACTGGGAAAAAGAGGGGAATCCTCTCGAATAGGAAACGCAAAAAAGGACGGGAGCTAGATCCCGTCCTTCTTACGTTATCGCAAGGCTTAGTAGCCGCGTTTTGCATTCTTTTTGTTGATTGTCGCAAGGTTCTCTTCGCTGTGCTTCATCCATTTTTTCATCTTATCTTCGAAAGAAGCTCCGCTTTCTCGTTTTGCATTCCCTCCGCGGTCGCCTCCACGATATCCACCACCACGGCGCTCTTCACGTTCCGGACGCTCAGGCGCTGGGAGTGCTGCGCGAACCGAAAGCGAGATTTTACCTGCATCATCAATGGAGAGTACTTTTACCTTTACTTGTGCCCCCACGGTAAAGTGATCATTGATATCCTTAACAAAACCGTTTGCTACTTGGGAAATGTGGACCAGCCCCTGCTCGGTTTCGCTGACTGCTACGAACATCCCAAACGGTTTAATCGCTGTCACTTTTCCTTCGATGATGCTTCCCACTTGTACTGCCATCCAGTTTGCACTCCTTTTATTTTTTCAGAAAAATGGTGAGAACCTCAAACCAGAAGCCTCATTCTCTTAGTATAGCAGAGAAATTCCAATACTGAAAAGCCTATTCTTTCTAGGCGCATACTCCAAGCTAGTTATGGCCCAGTGCGAATGCATCCATCGCCATTACAAGTTCTTCATTTGTCGGGATTACCATGACTTTTACCGGAGAGTATTTCGTGCTGATGAATGCCTCACCTTTGCTAGTGCGGTTTACCTCACGATCCAGGTTTACCCCGGCAAATTCGAGACCAGAGCACACCAAATCACGCACGGCAGCACTATTCTCTCCAACACCTGCCGTAAAGATAATACCATCTACTCCATTCAGTCGAGCAAGGTACAGTCCCACATGCTTATGCAGAATAGTGGTAAACAATTCCAGCGCCAACTTGCTACGGAGATGTCCCTCTTCTGCTTTTTTCATAACGTCGCGCAAATCGTTGGATACACCCGATACGCCCATAAGACCGCTATTGTTATTCAGAATCTTAATAGCGCCAGCCGTGTCGGTCTTTTCAATTTCCTCAATATACGGGATGATACCTGGGTCAATGTTTCCGCTGCGCGTACCCATGGACAAACCAGCCAACGGTGTCATCCCCATCGATGTATCATACGATTCACCATTTCTGATCGCCGTGATACTAACCCCACTTCCGATGTGGCAGCTGATCAGACGAAGCTGTTCTTTCGAGCGACCCATCATTTCTGCTGCACGGCCCATTACATAGCGGTGAGACGTTCCATGGAAACCGTATTTGCGAATACCGTATTGCTCGTAGTATTCATAAGGCAGTGCGTACAAATACGAGGATGGTGGCATTGTTTGGTGGAACGCTGTATCAAAAACAGCAACGTGAATCAAATCAGGAAACAGACTTTGAGCAACTTCAATCCCGGTCAGGTTAATGGGGTTATGCAGCGGGGCGAAACGGGACAGGTTACGAATTTCTTCTTTTACTTGGTCATTGATAATAACGGACTGCTTAAATGCTTCGCCGCCGTGAACAACACGATGGGAAACGATATCTATCGAATATTGTTTGAGGGATTCAAACACTCCCCGAATAGCATCTTCATATTGGCCACGCTGGATTTGCTCCAAATAATCATGTGCAATCAATGTTTTGGAAGGCATTTCATACAGCTTGTACTTCACCGAAGAACTTCCGCAGTTCAGTACAAGGACATTCTTTTTTTCTACCACGATCTAATCCACTCTCCAATCATTCATCACAGCCTTCTCTCCTACTAGGATGGATAGGCTTCCTACATTTTATAACGATATGCTCTCCGTGAATACAGGTAATTGAGAGCAATTATCAACAACATCGTGACAGATCCAGATGCATCGAGCAAAACATCCTGTACCATTCCGGTTCGATCCGGTGTAAACGTCTGGTGCCATTCATCCAAAACAGCCGTCATCACACTGCAAAAAGCGCTCCAGGGCAGTGCTTGCCCAAACGAGAGATGATGCGAAAACACGCGATACCAGCTATAAGCCAAGAGGGCAAAAACAGTAAAGTGTGTCCCTTTCCGTATCAAGAACTCTATAAAACCAGCCGCTCCCTTTTCTTCCAAGCTCACATCCTTGCCTCCGTAAGGAATGGATATGTCGCCTATACGGTCTTGTAAGCTCTGTTCATCTACTAGCTTGTCTATCGTCCCTCGCATGTCTTGCTTGGCGTATGGCTGTGAAGAAGAAATGAACAACCCGAGTAGAATGCCAATCAAAAGCAAGTAATCCCATACTTTTCGATATCGACGCACGTGTTTGCTACCCCCTGCTTTCGATTCTCTTTCCTATCTTACCATGACGTATACCTAGTTAGTCGGTTACAGCTACGTGAACGATTGAAAAAGAAAAACGCCAACCTATTTTAGCGGTTGGCGTCATGTGTAGAAGAAGAAAGTGGCAGGAAGTCCTCTTGTACAGGTACATACTCCCTGGAATCGTGGTTCGAGGCTTCGACTTGCCCTGTTTTTTGTGAGCGAGCCTGTTCCCGTTTTCTTTCTTTGAAATCGCGGCGACGTACTTGGTTATTTTCCCACCAAATCCGCAAATGACGAGCAAGGATCGGCAAGGACATCTCAGAATGGGCAGCCTGTCTTTGAACAGCTGCATGTTGCATACCAGGAAGGAGTCCCATTGTGGCAAAAGCCCCCATTAGAACGCCAAGCAACAATACGCTGGCAAAGGACGCAAACGAATCATTCCCACTCCCCAAGCCCCCAGCTAGCGGAAGGCTGGCTAACGCGATCGCCAAATATATCCCCGCTTGATTAAGCATGGTGCGTTTTGCCCCCAGCTTGATACCGTCCCAAACTCGTTCCTGTTCGGCTTGGGCCTTGTACAGCTCATCCAGCGCAAGAAGTGCCTGCAAAATGATGACGGCAATGACAGCAACCATACCATAGAAGCTCATCACGTTCATCGGTCGATCCAGCCACAGCAATCCCAGCGCAAAGCCTCCAGACAAGACAGGCAAGAGAACGAGGGCAAATAATCCATCGCGCGTTCTGCGTTGCAAAAGCAAGCTCATGATAAGTACGAGGGCAATCAGACTGCCAATCGTCAAGAATCGGCTGCTCCAATCAACCTTGTTGAGCTTTTTCTCCTCCAATTTCTTCAGCTCATCGTTGTTATATACCGTGTAGCCTTCGGGTATCGTCACCTTTTCTTGCATGGAATATGGAATGATGTAAGACCATAGCTCAATTCGACTTTGGTCTGAGACGGCACTGCTTACCTTGAAGACATACAGTCCGTCTTCCCGTTGATAAGTGGGCGGTTCGCTGCCGATCGACCAATCTACCAGCTCAGATAACCGCACTGTACCTTGTGATGTTCGAATCAATATATTTTTTACTTGATCCGGATAGTCCATCCACCCGTCAGGGAATCGGACGTGGATCGGTACCTGACGTTCATTCCAATAGACACTGCCAGCTGTTTTTTCTCCCAAATAGCTCTCCAGTTGTCTCTTGATCTCCTCTTGCGTAATCCGGTAACGTGCCAGCATCTCTTGTTTCGGACGAATGTCGATAAAGGTCCCCTCTGCACCTGGACCGATTCGTTCATCTGTTACAAGTTCTCGCCCCTCTTTATCCTTCGCACTCTGTTTTTCCATGAATGCCAATACTTCATTGGCAATGTTCTGCGTCGTTTGCAAGGATGGCCCCATGATCGTCAAGACGAGACGTGTTGCCTTATCTTTATTAATGACCAGCGCAAACGGATCTGTCTGAGGAATATCTCGCAGCTCTTTGTCCAGTACTTTTTCCAGCTCCGAGACTGATTGCGTCCAATCGTATTTGTCCACGAGCTTTAGTTGAAAACTCAGATTTTCTTCGGAAGCAATCGTGTAGACATCTCGGACTTCGTCAATGGCAAGCAAACGCTCCTCGGCTATTTGTGCTGCCCGCATGGCCTCATCGATGCTGCTTCCCTGCACCATTGGCAAAGAAAGCGACTTTTCCCCATAATCAAGCTTGGCGTACGGATCTACAAGAATAAACGACTTGAGCAAAAAGACGAAGACAAGCGAGGCAACCAGTGTGATTCCATAAGGCAAATACCCTTGTTCCACCAGTCGTTCCCAACGATCTTGAAAAAAACTTGTCACCTTATTGGAGGCCCGTGGTGTTTCCTTCTCTACTCGTTCGGAAGCTTCCAGCCACGTTCCTGTCAGTACAGGTGTGATAAATCCATAGACAAGAATAAGAGCAAACGTCCCCAGCAAAAGAACGGGCCAAGCATCGTACAAGACAACCTTGTCTTCTGCCTTGAGGAAATCAGTGAATACGACACCTGTCCAACAGGCTGCCACTACGACAACCGTGAGTAAAAACGGCTTCATCAACCCCCACGCCATTTGCAAGCAACGAACAAACGAGTACGAGGGCAGGCGAGAAAACTGATGAAACAACGCAGAGCCTGCTCCTGTGAACAATAGCGAAAACAACACGAGTGGCCCAAGCGTGGAGAGCGTCAATGGGATTCCCCAAAGCCACATTCCCCCAAGAACACTGCCGACCGCAAGTACGTTTGCAAAAAGCGCAAGTACAGCCCCTGCCCATTGTTTTCGGGTCAAGTACATAAAGAGCGAACAGATGACAGCAGTTAGAACAGCTAATGCCCCAAGCTGCCTCAATGCAGCGGTGATTGTCTGCGCGTCGTCACGAAACAAATCGAGGCGGTACTTGCCGCCTGAAGCCTGGTTCAACTCGGCAACCGCTTCCTTTACTTGCTTGCTGATTACAGGCAATTGCCCGACATCTGCTGCATACACCGTGATTCCTAATGCAGGCGAGCCTCGATACATCCCGATTTGTTCGCCTTTGCTCCCGCGTCGATCACGAATGTCAGCCAACGTATGTAGTGGTACGTATCCTTTATCGGTGGGGATCAAGTGCTTACCCAGATCTTGCAGCCCTTCCGATTTACTCGTCCATTGAATAATGGTTCGATCCTTATCAGCTCCAACAGAGCCTACCTCTTCCCCAACCACATCTATCGGCAGTTGCGCCAAAACATCAGCAGGTGTGAGCCCGTAGGCGAGTAGCATGGACGGTCGGAAAATGATATCTACCTGCTCTTTCAAGGCTTGCTTGTCCATTTCGATGCGAGCGATCCCTGGCAGATTGATCAATTTGTCGTAGACGGTATTTTGGGCAACGTCAGACAAGGTCTGCAAGTCCGTGCCGTACAGTACATAAAAGCCAATTTTGCTGTCTGCCAGATTGCTTTGACTGACGCTCCATTCCTGTACTGGCAGCTGCTTCGTGATTTCTCCCAGCTTCTTTTCCAATCGTTCCTTGTAATCCGAACCGATTTGTTCCGATGTTTTTACAGTAATAACCGCCGACCCCGTCCGAGATTCGGAAGCAATCGTAAGCACACTGCCCAATGAACGTACCGCTTCCTCTACTTTTCTTGCGACTGATTCGTCTACTTCCGCAGAGGAGAGTTTGGGTGCTGAGAGACTAATTGTATATTCCGGCACAGACCGATCCGGAAAAGTCTTGATATCCAGACCGAACCAAGCTCCTACCGCAAGTAGACAGCAAATGACCACCAGAATGCGGGTAAAGGACGGGACAATCGATAAAAATGTCTTGTTATTCATCCGCCACCTTCACCGCCTCACCATCCACTACATACGACAAGCCTGCCGCGACAATCTGGTCACCAGGCACGAGACCTTCCACTACCTCATAGAAGGTTCCTTGCAATGCCCCCACTTTGACAAACGTCTTTTCCACTGAGTTTTCATTGATTTTCATGACGTAATATTCTTCATCAGAGACACCGATGCTGCTAACAGGAACGAGCGCAACATTTGACGCTGGCAGCTGATACTGACAAGTGACAGTCATGCCACCTTTCCACGCTACATTCTTGCCGTCTACGGTCACTTCGACTGGATAAGACCCTAAGCTGGTATCCATAACAGGTGAGACAAACGTCACTTTTCCTTCTGCTTCACTGCCGTCCGGAGCTTTCACCTTTACCACTTTACCTGCCTGCCAATGGGCGATTTGCTCCCTTTCTACCTGTAGCTTGACAAGCCAAGAGCTCGTATCGACCATCCGAATGACCTCTGTCCCAGGTCCTGCTTGCTCCGACGCTGTCTTGGAGATCGCAGCTACCACACCTGTAAACGGAGCTTTGATCACCGCATCAGCCGCTTCCTGCTTCGCGCGGCTCAATTGGACATTGGCCTGCTGGACGCTTGCATTCGCTTCTTCGATATCCAGTGGATCGGCGCCCGTCAGCAGGTTGTTGTACGCAACTTGCTCTTCTTCCAGACTCAGCTCGGCCTGTCGCAGTGCTGAGGCCAGCTTGTCTTTTTCATCTTTCGAGATGGCTCCATTCGCATACAGAACCTCCGCTTTGGAGAGCTCGTCGCGAGCTTTTTGCATCTGTTCTCTCGCTTTTTCTACCTGTAGCTTCTTGGTCTGCACCTCATGACTCTCCGGCCCCTTGGCGGCCTTTTCCCGCTTGATTGCAGCACTTGCTACCTGTCCTTGAGCTGCGTGAATTCCTTGCTGCAGGGCCGTTCCATCTAATGTCGCCAACGTCTGCCCCGCCTTGACAGTGGCTCCTTTTTCAACAAGAATGCCTGAAATTTTGCCTGAGGCGCCAAACGATAAAGCCAGCTCCTGACGCGGTGCCACTACACCTGCGACTTCCATCAGTCGCTCATCCTTGCCATTCTCCACTGTATACGCACTTACCGTTTTTACCTTGATAACCGTTTCTTCTTTTGTTCGTTTCAGACTTGAAACATCCTCATTTAGCTTTTCGCACCCTACGAGTAGCAGGACCACAACCGAGAGACTTATCCATTTATTCGTATTTTTCATTCCTGCAACCCCACATTTCCCCCTGAATCTTCCTATACTGACAAAGAAACGACGAATATTGACAAAATATATTTTACAGAAAAAAATGGTATAGTTGTACTACTTTTCTGTCATTTTACATTATTTTTTATAATCCAAATGTCTCGTCACTTGTTTGTAACTCGTATCTAGTATGATAGAAGGGCAGGAAAACGGGGCAACTGCATTGCTCCTATTGTTAGCGCTTACACAAATCCTTTATTTTTTCATGGTGGGAGTGATCGTCATGGCCAAAATTTACACTTCGTACACGGACATCGTGGCTGATATTCACGATGGTGCCACTTTATTAGTGGGCGGCTTCGGACTGGTAGGAATTCCGGAGAATCTGATTATCGCCCTGCGAGACAAAGCAGTGAAAAACTTGACAGTCGTCTCAAATAATTGTGGGGTAGACGATTCGGGACTCGGTCTCCTTTTACGCGAAAAGCAAATCAAAAAAATGGTCTCCTCTTATGTGGGAGAAAATAAGGAATTCGAACGTCAATTTCTGTCTGGTGAGCTCGAAGTTGAGTTGACACCACAAGGGACGCTGGCGGAGAGAATTCGTGCAGGCGGAGCTGGCATTCCAGCATTCTATACCCCAGCTGGAGTCGGCACACCTATCGCTGAAGGACGGGAAACGCGCGATTTTACAGGAAAAGAGTACCTGCTTGAATATGGCATCACGGGTGATTTCGCACTCATTAAAGCGTGGAAAGCTGACAAAATGGGTAATCTCGTCTTCCGCAAAACAGCCCAAAACTTCAATCCGATGATGGCAACAGCCGGAAAAATCACCATCGTCGAAGTAGAAGAAATCGTAGAGACAGGTGAACTGGACCCTGAGCATATTCACACACCAAGTGTCTATGTGCAACGTGTGATACAGGCACCTTCGTTCGAAAAACGCATCGAACGACGCACTGTCCGCTCGTAAACAGCAAAAGAGAGAACCGGATTACATTCAAGGGAGGAAAACACAGATGTCGCTTACACGTGAGCAAATCGCCACTCGTGCCGCTGGGGAAATAGAAGATGGCTTTTACGTCAACTTGGGGATTGGAATGCCCACGCTCGTCGCCAACTACATCCCGGAAGGAAAAACGGTCGTTCTGCAATCGGAAAACGGCTTGCTCGGAATTGGCCCTTACCCGACAGAGGAAAACCTCGATCCTGATCTAATCAACGCCGGAAAAGAAACCGTTACGGCTATTCCAGGTGCGGCCTACTTCTCCAGTGCTGAATCGTTTGCGATGATTCGCGGCGGCCATATCGACCTCGCTATTTTGGGGGCGATGGAGGTTTCTGCTGCGGGCGATCTCGCTAACTGGATGATTCCTGGAAAAATGGTCAAGGGCATGGGCGGTGCCATGGATCTCGTCCACGGCGCAAAAAAAATCGTCGTCATCATGGATCATGTCAACAAGCATGGTGAGACAAAAATCTTGAATGAATGTACCCTGCCGCTTACTGGCAAGAAGGTTGTTAACCGTATCATTACGGACAGAGCTGTCATGGACGTAACACCAGACGGACTTGTCCTCGTCGAAGTAGCAGAAGGCTATACAGCCGAAGATATCCAAGCCTGCACGCAGCCTACTCTACTTATCTCTCCAGAACTGAAAACCATTGGGCTGTAACCTATTTTTCAGGTACAGAACCCCGTTAGTAAAATAGCCGACTTCATCGCAGCCGCGTGAAGTCGCTTTTTCTTTCCTTTTTTTGCTTGGTGTGCGCACACTTGCGCGGTCGCCTCCTTCTCACCTTTTCGTATATAATATGGATGATCCATCAAATTTCCCAGTATCTGAGAGGAAGAGATTCCATGTCTGGAACAGTCGGTTGCTTACTCATCCATGGATTTGCCGGAGACATCAACGACATACTCCCACTCGCCAAAAAGCTCCGCGAGGCTGGCTATCACGTGGAATGCCCTACCTTGGAGGGTCATGGGACTACTCGTCGTCACATGGCAAAAAGCACCCGCCACGACTGGCTCCGCTCGGCAGAAGAAGGCTACAAGCGACTGGCCATGCGCGCTGACACCATCGTGGTCATCGGATTTTCCATGGGGGGACTGCTCGCCTTTCACTTGACGACGAAATACCCCGTCGCCCTGCTGTTTACCCTCAACACTCCTTATAAATATTGGGATGTCAAAGAGGCGATGCACTATTTGCGTGAGGATTTCTCTACCCACTCCAAACGCTACATACATGGCATCGGCAGAATCCCTTTTAGCAGCATGCTGCAATTTCGCAGGCTGTTGGCAGAAACGAAGCCGCTTTTGTCCAAAATTACGACGCCATACATACTGCTGCAAGCAAGGCGGGATGATACTGTCCACGCCGTGAGTGCACAAATACTCGCGACCAGTGTGGATGAAGCAGCTTCCCCGCACATTTCTTGGTACGAGAATTCCAATCATATGCTGCTGCATGGTCCTGATAAAGAGGCTGCGATTGCCCACGTCATGGCCACGATCAAGAGACGTTTTCCATCTTGATCAGCTTCGGTCGGCCCAACCAGGCGAGTGCAAGCATAAACAGCACAATAGCAATTCCGATGTACATCACACTCAGTCCTACATGTTCATCCAGCCAAAAGGCAAGGAGCGGCCCCAGCGCCGCGCCCAGATCGCTCACGACTGAATATTGTGTCATCCATGCATGGCTGTTGGCCTGTCTCGCTGCTACATCCGCCGCGAGTGTATCCAGCACAGTCGTGATAATCGTCGCGGTCAACTGAATGCCGAATAAAATGGCAAACCATATCACGAGTGCGTTCGTTCCTTGTAGGCGTGTCGTTCCCTGCAACGCAGCAAACAGCAACGAAGCGACAAGCAAAGTCACGATGAACATTTTCGTCCTGCCATGCTTGTCAGACAATGTACCAACTAACGGGGCAGCCCATGGTTCCCATCCCCAGCGTATGCCTTGTACCAGACTCGCAATGACTGCTGCCCCTAACACGACTCCGCCGACCACAATAAATGGATCGCGCACTTCGACCACTCTACTTAACGTGGAGGTAAATATCCCTTGGTACACCATCGTGACGAGTAGTGCCGTAATCATCGTCATCAGCATCGCTCCCTGATTCCATATACGTTTTCCTGTTACCATCCGCTTCACGTCTGTCTGATCCTGACTGCTAAAGGAAGGCCGTATATAGCGAAAAACGAGAATCGCTGCAAACAAGGAAGGCACCGCGAGAGCGATGGAAGCAACAGACAGCCCGTACCAAGAAGCCAGAATTGCTCCGACCAACATACCCCCGAGGCTCCCTAATCGATACAGTCCGTTGTACAAGCCCATGAGCTGCCCGCGATTATGCCCTTCGGAAACAGTCACGATCAAGGAATACGCACCTAGCCTTAAAAATGTCCAAGCTACTCCCCACAAGCATCGCATCACAAGCCACAGCCAAAAGCCTTCCAAGCTGTACGAAAGCGTCGTTAGAAAAGCCAGCCCCACTGCCAAAATCAAACCCGTACGTCCTCCTGAGCGCTCATACCATTTTCCAACAAGGGGCCCGAGTGGTACACGGATAAAGCGGTTCACCGCCAGTAATACCCCTACTTCCCACAACGAAGTTAACCCCGCCTCTTTCCAGAAAAGAGGAAGCACCACATACAGCATCGAATCTCCTACCATACATAATGCTGTCACCAGTGCGACTGCCACGACTTGTGTCTTTCCACTGACCTCTCTCATCTCCTGATCCTTCTCTCTACTCGTTTTCTGTCTTTCTGAGCTATACCTTACGCGCAATCACTCATCATTTCTAATACATATTTATCTACAACTCATAAACAAAAGTTATGAATCGAGGTACAAAATGAACTTACATGCACTCCGCATTTTTGTAGAAGTAGCGTCTCGGGGTAGTGTCACCGAGGCAGCAATCGCACTCTCGATCAGCCAGCCTGCCGTCAGTGCCCAAATCCGCAAACTCGAAAATGAATTGGGCATGACCTTGCTCGTCCCGGATGGTCGCGGCATTTCTCTCACCTATGAGGGGCGTTTTCTTTTTGAAAAAGCACGTCGTATTTACGACTGGGAACGCGAAATCGAAACACAGCTGACAGAGATGAAGCAAGGAAAGAAAGGAAAGCTCCGCATTGCTTCTACCTTTCTCCCCTCGCATTATCTCGTGCCACAGTGGCTGGCTCAGTACAAGCGCGATTTTGAAGGAGTGGATGTGGAAATTCGCACGCGCAATTCCATGCAATCCATTGAACTGCTTCTTAGCTGTGAGGTCGACGTGGCCGTTATTATCAAGGAATCGTGGGATGAGCTCCCTATCAATCGGCATCATTTGATGGATGTGCCTTATTGGTTTATATTGCCTGCTCACCATCCGCTTGCAGGAAAAAAGATCAGTATGGAGCAGCTCGTGGAGGAGCCGTTTTTGTTGCGGGAACAAGGCAGTTCTACCCGTGATTGGCTTTTTGCTCTCTGTCGCGAGCACGGTGTGAAACGTCCACAGGTCGGTATGCAGTATCACGGTCTGGTCGAGTCTATCCAATCCGTCCGGGCGGGATATGGGACGATGTTGGCTCCTGCTCTGGCCGTTAGGGAAATGGTAGAGCGTGGGGAGGTCGGTCGAGTAACCGTGCCAAGCGTAGAGATCAAGCGTCCCCTGTATGTCTGCACGCGTGATGATGAGACAGATCAGCGGCCTGTTGTGGCTCAGTTTTTGGATTTGCTAAAGCGTGAGAGGTCTTCGTGAATGCAGCCTTCTTCCAGAAAACACGCAAAAAAAAGAGGCTCTTCCTCGAAGGAATAGCCTCTTCTTATCCGCAATGCTTATGGGAACACTATTGTTTTGTTGCCGTACACCAGCACCCGATCCTCCAGATGCCAACGAACCGCACGCGCCAACACTGTACGCTCTACCTGACGTCCCAGCTGCTTCAGTGCCTCGACGTCCTCTTGATGCGATACACGTTGAACGTCTTGCTCGATAATCGGCCCTGCGTCCAGCTCTTCTGTGACGTAATGAGCAGTCGCCCCGATCAGCTTCACGCCGCGACGATACGCCTGCTCGTAAGGCTTCGCTCCGACAAAGGCTGGGAGGAAGGAATGGTGGATATTGATAATCCGCATCGCGTAGTCATCCAAAAAGCGCGGAGACAAAATCTGCATGTAGCGAGCCAGAACGATCAGATCAACGCCCTCTGCTGCTGCCAGCTGCGCTTCTTCTGCCTGCGGCTTGTTATCCTTCGTAACGGCGATGCAACGATACGGAATACCGAAGGACTCGACAGTCTCCTGCATATCAGGATGGTTGCTGACGACAACCGCGATATCCGCGAACAGCTCCCCGGACTTCCAGCGCCACAAGAGCTCCAAAAGACAGTGATCTTCTTTGGAAACAAACAACGCGACCTTCTTGCGCTTGTTCGCTTCAACCAAGGACCATTCCATGCCAAAGCTCTCGGCTACAGGGATGAATGCTTTCTTGATCTCTTCACAGCGCTCGTCCAGATTAATGAGATCGAATTCAATGCGCATGAAAAACCGGCCTGTTTCCGGATCGGTCGTGTACTGGTCAGATTGAACGATGTTTGCTCCTTGTTGGAACAAGAAGTTCGACACCGCCGCGACGATACCCGCGCGGTCCGGGCAAGAAATCAGCATGCGCGCACGATCTTTGTTTTTCTCTCGATACGCGAGCCATTCTCTCTCTGATAACAATTGCATGGTTTACTCTCCTCCATCATAAAAAACAGCAAAAAGTTGTTTGCAATTATACCATTCCCAGAAGAGATTTCTATACCCAAATCGAGAGAAAAATGTTCACTTATCGATAAAAATTTTTAGATAGAGTGATTTCCAATCCCGTTTAGCAAAATATCTACGGTCAGGGCGATTTGCTCGTCGTCGCTGAACTGTGTAAATTCATCGGTATCCAAAACTTGCCGGAACAAAACGAGTCCGATCATCGAGGACAGGATCGCCCGAAAGACAGCCTGCGTCGGGAGCGGACGCAATTCGCCCACATCTACCTTTGCCTCGATCAGCTTATTTGCCATCTCCTTCACACCTGTAAAAACTGTAGCGATTAGTGCTTCTCTGATTTCGTCGTGGAAAAAGGCTTCTTGCAGCAAAATGCGAATATGCTTTTCATTCGCCAGCACCAAGTCGATCCGGTTTCGATATAGCTCTGTCACGATTTGGGAGAATGTTTTTTTATTCTGCTCTTTGAAGATCTCACGGACATCCTTCAAAATGAACGGTGCCGCGAATTTGACCAACACAGGTGCTACGACGGCAAGTAAAATATCCTTTTTCGATTTGTAGTGGCGAAAAATCGTTCCCTCTGCCACTCCTGCTTCTTTGGCAATTTCAGAGGTTGAGCTGGCATGAAAGCCTTTTTCGGCGAACAGCTTCACTGATGCACGCAAAATATTGCGCTGCTTCTCCGTCATCTCACTCTCGTCTTTCAACTCTTCTACATATTGCAACAGGCCTTCTACAAATGTTGGCGGCTTGTTCATCCTTCTATTACGCTCCTCTTATTCGATCTTCTTGCGGAATCGCAGGATCGCGACGGTCAGGATCAAGAGACAAAAGCTGCTCATTCCGACGACATCCTTCCAGAGCGCATCGATGTCCACGCCCTTTAAGAAAATTCCTCGCAAGATTTCCAGAAAATAGGTCAACGGGACGAGCCCGCCTAACCATTGTATCACGAGCGGCATTGAATCGCGCGGGAACATAAAGCCGGAGAGAAGCACGCTGGGCAGGATAAAGGCGAATGCCATTTGCATCGCTTGAAGCTGGGTCTTTGCCACCGTAGAAATGAAAATGCCCAAAAGAAGCGTCGTCACCAAAAACAAGATAGACAACGTCACCAGAAGCGAAATGCTGCCTTTGACCGGAACCCCGAACCAATACGTTCCAACCAATAGCACCAGACAAAACGAAAAGAGACCTACACCTACATAGGGGGTAATTTTGCCGAGCATCAGCTCCAATGGACGTATCGGAGTCACGATTAACTGCTCCATCGTTCCCCGCTCCTTCTCTCGTACGAGGGAAAATGCCGTCAGAATCATCGTGACGTTTTGCATAATCAAGCCGATCAGGCCGGGAATATTGAAGACAATACTCTCCATATTAGGGTTAAACAGCACGCGTGTATCCAAGCCAAGTGGCTGTTCCAGCTCCCCCAAACCTTGTTTTTGCAGCTTTATTTCCTGCAACGTGATTGCTTGATGTTGAACGATCAACTGAGCTTGAGAAGTGGCAGTCCGGGCGATATTCGGATCGGAACCATTAATAAGCATCTGCACATCTACTGGCTCGTTGCGATCACGCTTGCGGGTGTAGTCTGGCCCGATAATGAGCGCTACATTTACGGAGCCATCGTCTAACATGGCTTCGATCTCCTCGTAGCCACTTACATGGGCTGCCACCTCGAATACACGTGTATTGACGAACTGATCCACCAGCTCTCGGCTGGCAGCAGAAGGGCTTTGATTCCAGACTGCCATTTGGATGTCATTGACGTCTGTGTTGACCGCATATCCGAACAAAAACAACAGCATCAGCGGCATGACCAGTGCAATCGCCAGACTGGGACGATCTCGCTTGATTTGGATAACTTCCTTCTTCACGACAGACCAGTAACGCTCCCAGACAAAATACCTCATCGGACTCCCTCCTCCGCCACCTGTCTGGCTTCCTCCTGCCTAACCAAATCAATGAAGACATCCTCCAGATTGCCTACTCCCATGCGATCAATCAATTCTTGGGGAGTGCCTTCCGCCAGCAGATTGCCAAAAAAGATAAAGCCAATCCAATCGCATGTCTGTGCCTCATCCATGTAGTGTGTGGTCACCAGCACCGTGATCCCCTGTCTCGCCAGCGCATGAATGACGTCCCAAAAAATCCGGCGGGAAACAGGATCGACTCCTGCTGTCGGTTCGTCCAAAATCAACAGCTCCGGCTTGTGCAAAAGAGCGCAGGAGAGCGCGAGGCGTTGCTTCCATCCCCCTGACAGCGAACCCGCAAGCTGCTTTTCCCTGCCGGTCAAGTCTGCCATCTCAATCAGTTCCGTTTTCCGCTGCTTACGTTCTGCGCTGTTTAATTGATAAACTCCGGCATAAAAATCGAGATTCTCTTCTACTGTCAAATCTTCATACAGGCTGAACTTTTGTGACATATACCCGATCCGTTGCTTGATTTCCTCGCTCTGTGTCATGACGTCGAAGCCAAGTACCGTCCCCTTTCCCGTCGTCGGGGTCAACAAACCGCAAAGCATCCGGATTGTGGTCGATTTCCCTGAGCCATTCGGACCCAAAAAACCGTAAATCGAACCTCTCGGAACCGTCAGCGTCAAGCTGTTCACAGCTACTCGCTCTCCGAAACGCTTCGTCAATTGCTCGCATTGGATAGCGGCGTTCATTGACCTCCCTCCTCGTCTGCAAGGAGCACATCGGCAGGCATACCTGGTTTGATTTTGTCGAGTCCTTCTGTGATGTGTATCGTAACAGCGAACACAAGCTTGGTGCGTTCATCTGGCGTCTGTACATTTTTCGGCGTGAACTCTGCTTTTTCTGAGATGCGACTGATCGTTCCCGTAAAGGTCTCCTCAGGATAGGCATCCACCTTGATGCCAACCTCTTGCCCTTTTTTCACCCGATTCAATTGTGCTTCCGGGATGTACACGACGAGCTCGAGCAGATTTGGCTTCATCATCGTAAACAAGGTAGCGCCTGTTTTGGCTACTTCCCCTTGTTCGATAGAGGAGCGCAAGAGAGTACCATCGTCTGTTGCAGTAATCTTGGACTTTTCCAACTGCAATAAGGCTTGATCCAGTTTCGCTTTCGCCTGCTGCTGGGTGGCGAGCATTGCCCGAATTGCGTAATCGGTACTTCCTTCCTTCACCTGATCGAGATCCGCCTGCGCTCCGGCTTGCGCGGCTTGTGCTGTACCGATTTGGGCCGCAGCAGCAGCGATGTCTTCTTGTGCAGAGCGATACTGTGCCTGTGTCTGAGCTACTTGTGCCGTCCATTGATCTGCCTGCGTTTTTGCCTGATTCACTGCTTCTTTTTGCGTGTCGAGGTCTTTGGCAGAGATTGCTCCTTTTTCGAAGAGCGCTGTTGCTTCCTCGAGTCTTTTTTGTTGATACAAAAGGGTCTGCTGCGCCCCCTGCCATTGCGATTCTGCCTGCGTCATCTGCTCAGTCGCTCGTGCTTTTCCTGCTTCCGCCTGATTTTTTCTCGCTTGTGCCAGTTGGATATTCGCATTTGCTTGCTGGACGTTGGCCATGTTTCTTTGGATCGTCGTGTCGCGTGAACCAGCTCTCGCCTCTTCTAGTCTAGCTGTCGCTTGGTCCAATGCTGCCTGTGCTTCTGCCACAGTAATTTGGTAGCTTCGTTTATCGATTTGGGCTAGCACTTGTCCTTTTTTTACTGCACTTCCCTCTTCTGCCGTAACGTTTGTCACCAATCCGCCTACTTCCGCTACGATCGGCAGCTCGATGGCCTCAATTGTGCCGGACAGAGACGGATGATTTTCGGATGTCCAATTGCAGCCCGACAATGCCAGTAACAGTCCCCCGATACATATAGAGCGAACAACTGGTTTCATAAACGCTTCCCCCTACCTACGTAATAGAGTGAGTAATCACTTTCTTTTTATGAGAAAAAAGCAAGCCACAGAACCAGGCTCTAGATGATCTTTTTGATTAGCGAGTGATTACTCACTTTTAATTGTGAGTATATGCTCCTCTTTTACGAAATGCAATTCCTTTTTCTAGAATGCGCAATCGAAAAGAAACCCTGTCTGATTATTCATGCTATGATGAAGACAAGTCCGTTGGCATCGTGTATCAGATACCGTCGGGATGGAAAGGATTAGGAGCATCGGGTTTTTAACTACCATGTAGGGAGTGAAAATGTCTATGATGATTAGCAAAGTCGGTCAAATCATGCTGTATGTCAATAACCAGGATCAAGCAGTGAGCTTTTGGACAGAAAAACTAGGGTTTCGTGTTGTTTCAGAAGAGAAAAACGGTGAAATGAGATGGATTGAAATTGCTCCCGCACAAGGCGCTGAAACAAGCATCGTTCTGCACAATAAGGAATGGGTTGCGAAAATGTCGCCCGGAATGAATCTTGGCACTCCTTCGCTCCTGCTCTTTTCGGAAAATATCGAGGACTTGCGTAACGACCTCATGAATAAAAATGTGAAGGTTGGAGACATTGTTACGATGCCTTCGGGCCGCGTCTTTAACTTCGCAGACGATGAAGAAAATTACTTTGCTGTGCTGGAGAAAAAGTAAATATAATGAGGCGGCTGACTTGAATGGTCGGCCGCCTTTTGTTTCATGCTTTTGTTTCATGCCTCTTTAATCGAACTTTAATTTGGACAGGGCGTCTTTCAATGCTGAGTTGATTCCTTCGTCCTGTTCCTTGTCTTGCCCCTTCAAATACTTGGTTACTTCTTTCTTCGAAACCTTGCTGCCCTTTTCCTTATCGCGACGCTCCTGGAAGGTCTTCAGTTTCTCCTTGTGCCCACAACCGCAGACAAAGGTTTGTCCTTCCCCTTCTCCGCGCAGCTCCAATCTTTTGTGGCATTTTGGACATCTGGCATTGGTCTGCTTGGCAATGCTTTTGCGATAGCCGCATTCCCGATCCTGGCACACCTGCATTTTGCCGCGCTTTCCGTTTACCTCCAGCAAAAACTTATTGCACTCCGGGCACCTGCTTCTGGTCAGGTTGTCGTGCCGGAAAGTCTGATCGCTGTTCTTGATCTGTTGGACGACTTCTTTGGCGTACGATTTCATCTCTTCGATAAACGCTCGCTTGTTCAAGCTTCCCTTGGCGATGGCACCGAGCTTTTGCTCCCATTGGGCGGTCAAGGTCGGCGACTGCATTTCATCTGGGACGAGCTCTAGCAATTGCTTAGCTTTTGCGGTGACAAAAAGATGCTTGCCGCGCTTTTCTAGCAAAAAGCTGTTGAACAGCTTCTCGATCACATCCGCGCGTGTGGCTACCGTACCCAGTCCGCCCGTTTCCCCAATCGTTTTGATCAAATCCTTGCTCTCGTTCGCCATGTATTTCGCCGGATTTTCCATCGCAGACAGCAGACTCGCTTCTGTGAAAGGCTCTGGCGGCTTCGTTTCGCCCTTAGTCTGGGATATCGACTGGATGTGCAGGCGATCTCCTTTGGCTAGAGAAGGCAGAATCTGTTCCTTTACGTCATCCTTCGCATCGTCTTCTTCTACATCGTGGTCATACGCCTCTCTCCAGCCTTGGGAGAGCACGGTTTTTCCTTTTGCCAGGAACGTTTCATTCCCGATTTTCGTCTGGATGGTCGTTTGCTCGTATTCGAAGGCAGGCAGCAGAACAGCCAGGAAGCGTTTCACGATGAGGTCAAAAATCTTGCGCTCCTTATCGCTCAAATCACCGAGAAAAACAGCTTGCTCTGTCGGGATGATCGCATGATGGTCCGATACTTTGCTGTCATCCACGAACGATTTGTTCGCTTTGATCGGCGCACGCAGGATTCTGGCAGCGAGAGGCGCATATGGCTTCATTTGGACAGCCTTGATTCGATCCGGCAGCGTCTCGACGATATCAGCAGAGAGATAGCGAGAGTCTGTTCGTGGATACGTCACGGCCTTGTGATGCTCATATAGCCCTTGCATGATGGACAGCGTCTGCTTTGGTGAGTAGCCAAACATCCGGTTGGCATCCCGTTGCAGCTCCGTCAAATCGTACAGCTGTGGAGCATACGTCTTTTTGTGTGCACGAGTAATCTCGATGACTTCTGCGCTTTTCTCCTGTTTGAGCGAAGCTGTGAGCTGATCCGCTTTCTCCTTGGAAAACGTTTTGACATCCTTCGTTTGCTGATCTTGCCATTGGAGTTGAATCGGACCTTGGGCCACCGCAGACAGCCCGTAAAATGGCTTGGGTGTAAAGCGACGAATCTCCTCTTCTCGCGATGCCACAATGGCGAGTGTGGGCGTCTGGACTCGACCGCATGAGAGCTGTGCGTTATGCTTGCACGTCAAAGCGCGGGTGGCATTGATTCCTACGAGCCAGTCTGCTTCTGCACGAGCAGCGGCGGAGGCAAACAAGTTTTCATAGTTTTTGCCGTCCTTTAGATTGCGGAAGCCTTCACGGATCGCCTTATCTGTCACCGAGGAAATCCACAAACGCTTGATTGGTTTATTCACGTGCACCAGCTCGAGAATCCACCGGGCAACGAGCTCTCCTTCACGCCCTGCATCCGTCGCAATGACGATCTGCCCGACATCGTTGCGACGCAATTGTTGTTTGACGACTTGGAATTGCTTGTTGCTTTCCTTGATCACGACCAAGCGCAATGGGGACGGCATAATCGGCAAATCCTCGATTCGCCACGAACTGAATTGTTGCCCGTACGCTTCAGGATCAGCGAGAGTGACCAAATGCCCAAGCGCCCACGTTACGATATATTTATCTCCTTCAAAAAAGCCGTTTCCTTTTTTGTGACACTGCAATACTTTCGCAATGTCGCGTCCAACCGAAGGCTTTTCTGCCAGTACAACTGTTTTACTCATGTACGACATCCTTTCAAACCAATTCAACAATCTGTATCCATTGTAAACAAAAAAGCAGGAAGAAGGGGCTTTTAAATGTTCCGAGATCATAAAGTTTTAGACGAATTGGAAAAAACTTCATAAGGATCCTTGACCATTACGTAACGTAACAGTTTATAGTGAAGTCACCGGTGAAACGCTAGCGACCCAGAAAGGGGCTGATCATGAAGCAACAGTGGAAAGTAGGAGAACTTGCGAAAATGGCGGGTATTACGATACGAACTTTGCGTTTTTACGATCAGATAGGCTTGTTTTCACCATCTGGCTATTCGCCATCCGGATACAGACTCTACACCGAAAAGGACATTTCACGTCTACAGCAAATTTTGTCCTTAAAGGAGTTGGGGCTATCGCTGGAGCAGATTAAAGCCGTTATGGCCGGAGACCAACTCAGCCTGTCAGACATTGTTACCATTCAAATAGATAGCCTGAAAGAAAGTATCCGCATGCAGCAGAAACTCTTGCACGAGCTTGAGAATGTATCGAGTCGGATGCAAAGGAACGAACCGTTTACCGTTGAGCATTTCATGAACATCATACGGACGATGAGAATGAAGCATGAGAAATTTTTCGCCGAGAGAAAATCGAGTATGGATCACCACCTCGATCGACTTGGTGAATATTTAGACGAGCATCCGGAAGAACCCGGATAAGGAGGTTTCGACTGTGAGTGAACGATCTGCCAAACATTCCACATTTGTTATCGAAAGGAACTATAAACATGCCCCTGCCCGTGTATTCGCTGCATGGGCGGGTCAAGCAGCCAAAGCCAGCTGGTTTCCTAAAGCCGAAGAGTTCGACTTCCGCGTCGGCGGACGCGAATTCAATCGCGGTGGTCCGCCTGGGGGACCCGTTTACACATTCGATGCCTGCTATCAGGAGATCGTTCAGAATAGGCGAATTGTATACTCATATACGCTGGACATGGAAGACAAGCGGATGTCTGTCTCCGTGACGACGGTGGAATTCGATTCCGTGGACGGCGGCACGCGCTTGATCTATACCGAGCAGGGCGTTTTTCTTGACGATCTCGATACGGCTGAACAGCGTGAGCACGGAACAAAGGTGATGTTAGATCGGCTCGGAGAGGTTCTGGACGGCCAATGAAAGATGCTGCAATTGAATCGAATATCCGGGCCGGTTTGAACGAATGGATTGGGCTTGCCGTGCTTTCTTTGCCTGCCTTGCTCGTTTCGATTGACTTGTCCGTCATGATTCTTGCACTTCCTCACATAAGCGTCTCTCTCGGCGCTGACAGTACAGAGCAGCTATGGATCATGGACATTTACGGCTTCATGCTCTCGGGTTTTTTGATCACGATGGGCTCGCTCGGAGATCGGCTCGGCCGCCGTAAGTTACTGATGATCGGCGCAGCGGCATTCGGTTCGGCATCGGTGTTGGCCGCTTACTCCAGCACCTCTGGAATGTTGATTGCAGCACGGGCGCTACTCGGCATAGCCGGGGCGATGATATCGCCTTCGTCCCTGGCATTGATCAGCAATATGTTCCGCGACCATAAGCAACGTTCCCTCGCCATAGGCATATGGTTCATGTGCTCCATGGGAGGCATGGCGCTTGGCCCAGTAGTCGGCGGGATGATGCTGGAGCATTTTTCATGGGGCTCGATTTTTCTACTCGGGGTTCCAGTCATGGCGCTGCTGTTGTTGACTGCATCCCATCTTCTGCCAGAATATCGGGATCCCGCACCTGGTCATTTGGATATGACTAGCGTCATGCTGTCGATGTGCACCATTCTACCGGCAATATACGGCCTAAAGGAAATCGCTAAGCAAGGTCTACATATCTTGCCGCTCATTGCCATCGTGGCAGGTGTTGTTTTCGGGACGTTATTCGTAAGACGGCAGCAACGGTTGGACAGTCCGCTAATGGATTTGCGCCTATTCGCAACCCCCGCCTTCAGCACAGCACTGGGCGGCATGTTCGGCATCACATTGACAGGCGCTTCCATGCTCTTCATCGCACAGCATCTTCAATTCGTGGAAGGACTATCGCCGTTTGCGGCAGCGATGTGCATGCTCCCGGGAGTGGTTGCGTCGATGGCAGGCATGTTGTTGTCGCCGATCATCGCTCGGCGGGTCCGACCGTCGCTCCTTATCGGGGCAGGCCTTGCCGTCTCGGCGACTGGTTGTATTCTACTGTCCCAGGTAGGAGCGGGATCCGGACTCTCTACCCTGATCGTCGGTTATATCTTTTTTAATATGGGAGCAGCCCCGTTTGCGAGCTTGTCCAGCGATATCATTATCGGCTCAGCCCCTCCTGCGAAAGCGGGTTCGGCGGCGTCCTTGCTGCAAACGAGCGGTGAATTCGCATTCGCACTGGGTATCGCTGTATTAGGCAGCATTGGAACGTACGTGTACCGCACTCAAATTGCCGGCTTCATACCGGGAGATGTTACGACCTCCACATCCGCAGCCTCCCGCGAAAGTCTCGCTGGGGCAGTCTCGGCAGCTAAAGCTTTACCCGAACCTATTCGTTCAACACTTCTTCATGGCGCCCAGATAGCATTTACCGACAGCATGCATGCTGTTGTGGCCGTTAGTGGCGGGCTCATGATCGCTATCGCCATACTCACCGTGATCAAGCTTCGGCATATCCCCCGCATCGGGCAGAAAACACCAGGTGAGATGTAATTGTCTGCGGCAGTCAAGGACTTAATTTTCTCGTCCTAGGCTGCCGCTGTCTCATGGATGCGAGACAACCTTTTCATAAACGCAAGCGCACCAATCGGCAATTCAATTCAAGCAACCCTGTAACGATTGTAAACAAAAAAGCCGTAGGAGGGGAAATCCAATGCAGGAATGAATGAAAAAAGGGCCGTCTCTGGAATAGGGACAACCCTTCTATCTTTACATTTCACCCTATACACTTGTCGCCCTTTCCTGTAGCAGTCGCAACAGAGGTGTCAAAGGAAGATGCTTCACTGATTTCTTCTACTCAACCTCTGTTGAGAGGTCACCTAATTCTAGATCATCCCCTCCATCAGATGGGGTGCCTGTTGAGAACACGGAAAAATATTTATAGCTTTCATTCCCTGATGTATCCTTTACTGCTCCTTGGGCTACCCCTAAGAAGTACTCTGCATTATTTTTTAAAGGTGCATTCGGTTGGATCGTTACCGTGTCATTTTTGACGATAAAAGTTGCAGGAACCTCCGCAGCATTATCATCCATTAATAGGAATTCGTTTGTGCCACTTTTCACTTTGCGATCATACTTCATTTTAATCACCGCATTTACATCCACTTTTGTTTCCTCTTCATACGGCACTACATCGATTACGATAGGCGCTTGGTTGTTGCTGGTCACAAACTGAAATGAATACTTATCGATCGATTTAGTAGAATCAGTGGTGCTTACAATTGCTCCTTTGTCGATCTCGATCGCATATTTCGTATTTGATTTCAAAGTCTTGTCAGGACGAATATAGAGTGAGTTATTTTTAATCTCCAATTTTCCGCTGACTGGTGATTTTCCTTCAACCTTATAGAGAGCTACTACTGTTGACGGATCATTGTCAAAAGCAATTGGCACCGAGAATGTAAGCGCAGGTTGAATGTTTGTAGGAACATCTGTCTGCGCAATAATAGGATTAGAAACGGATACGAACACATCCCCAGGTTTTGGATAACTGATTAGGTTGTCGGAAATATACGTGCTATCGAGCTGGTATTCACTTTCGAATTTCGCGTCAATTTCCTCTAGCTGCTCATCATCAAGGAACTGATTCGGTACACCAAGCTCTTCTTGCTCCGATTTTGCTGATACGTTGTTGCTGTTAAGCGTTAGACTGAACATGAGTGTTACTGCGAGTAAGGCTTGAAATAAACTCTTCATGCTTCTCCTCCAAAATGGTTTGTTTGTTCATAAAAATCGTATTTCATTTTTAAGGCGTAACATACAGTTTTTTACACGAAATAAAAATACGGTTATTTTGGACTAGGATCTCTTTCATCCATCGTGACCTTCCTAAATTAGAAAACTCGGAGCAAGCTCAAGGCCTTCGTCTCCACTCCAAAAAGCGGTACGTCGACCAAAAAAAGAACGAAAGCAACAACCGCCTTCGTTCTTCCATACGTTTATGCAAAAAAATTCGGAAAGTCAAAGTCATCCCGTTTGCCCGCCAAAATATTTCGTAATAAAAGATCAGCGGTCTCGGAGGCAAACTGGTGATCCTCGCTCGTGATAACGCCTTTTTTCAATGCCTCATCGAGCTCATCCTGATCAAGCAGGTATACTTCTCCTGTCGGCAGTACCACGATGTCGAGGTACAGATCGTCATACCAGATATGCCCGATCTCATCCTTACCATGTCCCCGGCAAATATCGATATACCATTGCACCGTATTCCCTAACTCATCCATCATTTTCGTAACGGCATAAGCTTGACCATGGGGAAAATACTGCAAGTACACATATCCTCGATCGCCCACACACAGAGTTTTATCCCCGACAGGCATGTAAGCAGGCTCACTTACTTCGTCCAGAGTCAGACGGACAGTGTACCCAGAGAAAGATAAAGCTTCTACCCACTTTTGCTGGTAGCCCAATCGCTTCACGCGTCTCCAACCAGGTCGATCTGCTCGTTTTCGTTTCATAGCCTGCTCTCCCTCGTCGTTTTGGTTGCTTTTACTCTATCATGAATGGGATCGCTTTGTCAGATAGCAAACAAAGACATGCTCACGTAGAACATGCCTAAACGGATGAACCTGCCACTTATGTTTGGGAGGAGTCGTCTTTTGCTGCCAATCGACTGTGTTTGCGCCCATAAAGGAAATAGACGATCGCTCCGACCGACAGCCAACCGAGAAAACCGATCTTGGTCAGCGTAGGCAGATTGAAAACGAGATATCCGCAAAAGAGAACCGCAAGCAAGGGAACAAGCGGAACAAATGGGACGCGAAAAGCCCGCGGTAATTGCGGATGAGTGCGGCGCAGTACAACTAGTCCAATCGAGACCAAAATAAAAGCAAACAGCGTTCCGATGTTAGTGAGCTGGGCCAAGCTCGAGAGGGGCAATAATCCACCGAAGGTTGCAACTAATACTGCCACGACGAGCGTGCTCTTTTGTGGTACCTGTGTGCGGGGATGTACGTGCGAAAAGAGCTCAGGGAGCAAGCCATCTCGGCTCATCGCAAAAAACATCCGGGCTTGTCCATACATCATGACTAACAAAACGGTCGTGATCCCGACGATAGCACCCAACGAAATGAAGCCTGCTACCCAGTCCTGATTGACATAACTGAGCGCAAAGGCTACCGGATTTTTGACATTCAACAATTTGTACGGAACAATCCCTGTCAATGTCAGCGAGACAGCAATGTACAAAATCGTGCACACGAGTAAGGACGAGATGATCCCGATTGGCATGTCGCGCTGGGGATTGCGCACTTCTTCGGCCGCACTGGACACCGCATCAAACCCGATAAAAGCAAAAAACACCGTTGCGGCACCAGTCGCTACTCCCGCAAAACCAAACGGCATAAATGGACTCCAGTTTTCCGGCTTGACATACATGACCCCAACGACGAGGAACAGGACAACTACCGTTATTTTTATTAACACCATGATGGTATTCAAGCTCGCTGACTCTCTCGTTCCCTTCATCAACAAAGCTGTAATGATGACAATGATGAGGACCGCAGGTAGATCGATGATTGTTCCTTTCGATGCATCAAACGCACTCGTGAGCGCATGCGGCAGGTGGATGTTAAACCCAGCTAGCAATCCCTGGGCATACCCCGACCATCCGCTTGCCACCGCAGCACAAGCCACTCCGTATTCGAGAATCAAGTCCCACCCAATCATCCACGCGACAAATTCGCCAAATGCCGCATAACTGTATGTATATGCGCTTCCCGACACTGGAACAGTCGAAGCAAATTCCGCATAGCAGAGTGCGGCAAACACACAGGCAAGTGCCGCAATAACAAAAGACAAAACAAGTGCTGGCCCAGCGTGCAAGGCAGCGGCAACTCCCGTTAACACAAAAATCCCTGTTCCCATGATCGCGCCGATGCCCAGCATCGTCAGGTCAAAAGCACCTAATGACTTTTTGAGCGAGCTTTCGTTTTTATCCACCTGCTCCAGCATTTGTGCAACTGACTTTTTCCTCAGCAATTGATTTTTCCATGACATCATGTGCGACCTCCCAAGCGGGTCATTCACTTCCAACCGTGATTGAAAACAGTTGGAGTATGATCCGTTTGGAGGAAAATTATGCACATGTGCAGTTTGGGCGGATTTTGTCAGGGCTACCTACTTGCTAATCCGCGCCCAATGACATTGGCGGAAACTGGTGTAATCCCAAGCTCTCTCGCCCAAATGGACAACTGTCCCATGTGATGAATCTCGTGGGCGATGACATGGCGAAGCAGCTCCCCCTTCGTGTACACTTCATCATCCCAGGCGACCTTTACCGATTCGTTCTCCATCTCGTCTGACCAATTCTCGATGAAATCACGCAATTCTATGCGCCATGCATCTGATAGTTCTTTTACCTTTTCCAGAGACTTGTAATCTTCATACGATACCTGAATATCCGGCTTCCCCTGTACACCTCGAAGCCAGCTATACTCCACATCTGTAATGTGAAACAGCGTGTACAAAATCGTGGCAGCCCCACCTGTACGCTCGCGGAGCAATTCATCTGACGACAGCTGCTTGCACCATTCCATCCACTCGTCCCGTACCTGCCAGTTATACTGGAAAAACATTTTCATTGGATTCGCTCCTTGTTTGATCATTATGTAGATTAGGAAAATTTTAACTAATTATAGCACGTACGTTCGTGTTTTGTGAAATCCTGTGTGCTTGTCTTCTAACGGTAGTGGTCGGGTGAAGCCCTGCCACATGTTTTCCAGTCGCCTGTATCCTCTCTTCGTTCGGGTGGTCTCCTTCCAAACATGTGACAGTGCTTTCGTATAGCTTTGATCTCTTCTGGCTGTTAGATCATAGTGGTGGGCAGGTCAAAGTAGCCTCCTCGAATTTACTTTCGCATTTATTAACCAAAGCCGCGTAGGAAGAAGTGTATTTCCAGTCAAAGCGCCTCTGGAGCCCACCTTAGCGCAGGAAAAAATGGCGGGGAATTTCAGCTTCACTTATGGACTACCTCCTCGAAACTTCTACGTTTGAAGCGCTCCCGCCATTTATTCCGGAGCGGACAGTCATTCCCGCTTGTGGGGCGTAGGCCGAAGCGTAGACTGGAAATGCGCTTCTTCCTCCACTACAGTAGCAGTAACTAACAAAAAGACCGCCAGAGCTAACCCTGACGGTCCAACATACTAATCCATGCTTTCATCCAAAAACGAAAGAGAGAATCCACCTGAGAGTAAATAAAGAAAACTAGACACGTTCCCTTTTGGCTTGATGATCTGCTTAATCGCCCGAACGTATAGCCTGATCTGGCCTTCGTATCTTCTTTTCATCTCTTCGATGGCTACGGCAGTCGCTTCTTTTGCCATCCAATCTGTCTTGAAATCGATCAGGACGAGGCTTCCATCCTGTTCCTCCAACAGGCAATCAATGACCCCTTGAACGACAACCTGCTCGTTGCTTTCTTCACCTAACTCCGCTTCTACTTCATAAGCAGGAAGCACGAGGGTAAATGGTAATTCACGATGCACGACCGCCGCCGCCTTCATTCGCTGCCCCAAAGGATCAGCGAAGAATCGGGCGATCTGGGGAACATCTACTGCTTGTACCTGCTCGTCAGTCAAAAAGCGACGTGCCGCGAGTGCCATCACCTGCTCCCGAATATCCGCTTCATCCAGCGGACGCTTCAAATCGAGATGCTGGAACACTAAGTGCGTGATTGTCCCTTTTTCTGCTGCTGTCAGTCGATTGGATTTTTGCTCAGACAAAAACTTTGGCTTTTCCGTAATCGACGGCAGTGTGAGTGGCTGTCCGCCTTTGCTGACTTTGGCATGTCGCTTGAGTTCGCTGACACTCCATTTCGCAGCGACGCGTGGCGCAATAGGATGCGGGTCCTGCCAACCTAATCTCGTGTCTACAATCTCTCGCAACGTGTGATCAGACGGCCGTTCCTCAATCGCCTCTCGTCTGGTCATACGCTCCCACAGAGACGCATCGTCGTTGATTGACTCTCCTTGAGCACGGAGCTCATCTGCCTGATAGAAATGAAACGACCAAACCGAATCATCTTGCACACTTCTGACTCTCACGACATCTCCTGAGCCTTGTTGCTCTGGATATGCCCGCAGCAATCCTGCGCCAGGATGTCGAAGCATCGCACGCCCTACCCAATCCAGGTAACCTTTTGCCTGTATCAAATCTTCGTCACTGAGCCGCTCGCTGTCATCCTGTCTGCCCCAGTCCGTCACACTTTTTGCGAGATCCTTCGATGAACCAACAAGAATGAGCTTCTCGCGTGCACGCGTCAAAGCCACATAAAGCACACGCATTTCCTCTGCCAGCATATCCCGACGTAGCTTTTGCCGGATGCCTAGCGCAGCCAGACTCGGATAGCGCAGCTGCATGGAGGGCTCGATTGCCATCGGGCCAAAGCCCAGATCTTTATGCAGCAAAAACTGGCTTTTCAAATCCATCGTATTAAACTGCTTGCCCATACCCGCCACAAAAACAACTGGGAACTCCAGCCCCTTACTTTTATGGATCGTCATGATTCGTACGACATCCTCGTTTTCTCCGATGGTTCTTGCTTCGCCCATATCATTGCCCGCCTCTTGCAGACGGTCGACAAAGCGCAAAAAGCGGAACAAACCTCGATAGGAGCCAGCTTCGTATTGTCTCGCACGATCATAGAGCGCACGCAAGTTGGCCTGTCGCTGCTGACCGTTTTCCAGAGCCGCCACATAATCGAGATAGCCCGTCTCCCGGTATAGCATCGTCAGCAGTTCCGATAAAGCACCTCTGCGAGCCTCTGTCCGCCATAGATCCAATCGGCCAAAAAACTGTCGCAGCCTTTTCTCCCACGACTCTTGGGCCGGGCGTTCCTCTGCATATTGGAGTACGGCTTGGTGAAACGGCCCTGTCGCGTAGTGAATGCGGATTTGAGCAAGTTGCTCCTCCCGCAAGCCCACGATAGGAGACCGCAATACAGCTGCCAATGGAATGTCTTGGAGCGGGTTGTCAATGACACGCAGCAAGGAGAGCATCGTTTCTACCTCCGTCGCCGCGAAATAACCCGCAGTCTGCTCCGCATACACGGGAATTCCTGCCGCGTGCAGCTCCTCTTGCATTGTCTGCCCCCAGCCTGAGGTCGCACGAAGCAAAATAACGATATCGTGATAGGCCAGCGGACGCATTCCCCCAGCCTTTTTATCGAAAACGAGCAGTGGCTCTTCTCCCTCGCCTGGCTCCATCCAACGTCGAATGCGGCTGGCAATCAGTCGCGCTTCCAGCTGTGCTACACTCGCTTCCTCTGCGGACTCTCCTTCTGTCTCGGGAATACCTGCTTCGCCCTCATCTGTCGACTCGGCAACTACCACCTGACCTTCTTCTGCTATCGCTGTATTCCGGTCGATCAGATGCATCTCTGCCTGCAAACGGTTCGGCTGTGCTTCAGGATAAGACGCACGGTTGATCAACTCCGCCGAAGGATCATAACCAATCTCACCTACCCCGTGAGACATGATCTGACGAAACAAAAAGTTAACGGCATCTACGACTTCTCTTCTACTGCGGAAGTTTGCCGCCAGATCAATACGCCGTCCGATGCACACTTCGTCAGCGTCCCTATCTTTTTGATAGGTCACATATTTTTCGAGAAACAGCTTCGGCTCTGCCAAGCGGAACCGATAAATACTCTGCTTCACATCACCTACCATGAAGCGATTCGCTGGCTGACCATCCGCTCCGTCTCGGGAAACCATTTGCAAGATGGTCTCCTGCACGAGGTTGATATCCTGATATTCGTCTACCAGCACTTCAGCGAACTGTTCACGCAATTGGGTCGAGATAGACGATGGAACAGTCTCCCCAGACTCATTCGTTTCGGTTAAAACGCGCAGAGCAAGATGCTCCAAGTCGCCAAAGTCGACTAAGCCACGCGAGCGCTTCTCCAATTGAAATGCGTCCGAAAATGCTGTCACCAGTCTTGCCAATGTCTGCATGTGAGGAGCAATCCGCTGCAAATCCGCAACGTACTGCTCGGCTGTCGTAGAAAAGTATTGCTCGATTTGCTCTGCCAGTTCCTTTTTCACGCTGTTTCGCAGGTCTTGCACCTGTTCCTTCACGAGCGGATCTGTACCTTTCACTGGAGGCAGCTTGGCAAATACAACTCCTCGGACAGCTCCGACAGTCGCTTCCCAGCCATCTATGCAAGCCGCTCCAGCACGCTCTAGGGCAGCTGCTTCCGCCTCAAGCAAAGGCAAATAGCCAGCAGGCCCTTCCGGTGAGCCTGCCAATAGAACTGCCCTGCGCATCTTAGCCGTCATTCCACCGAGTGCCAGCTCCACAGAACGCAGCACGCTTCTGGTCCACTCCAGTCCGTCCAGACCGTTTTTATCGTGAACCGCAAACATTCCAGCCGCTTCCCCGAGCCATTGTTCTGGTGCCGGATGACTGCGTGAAAACTCATACAGTCTGAGCAGCAAAATGGTGAGAGCATGATCGTCCTGACCGTCCAGCATCACATCAGCTAATGCATGAAAATCCACGTCATTCTCATACCAGCTCTCCAGCTGTTCCTCCAAGATATCCTGCCGTAAAAGCTCGCCTTCCATCTGATCGGCAATGCGAAAATCAGGATCGAGTTCAATCAGATAGTAATACTGGCGCAAAATCCCCAAGCAAAACGAGTGAAGCGTCGTAATCGTCGCCCGCTGAAGCAGCGCCAGTTGTCGACGCAGATGAGAAGAGTGCGGGTCATCTTTCAATGCTTTTCGCAATGCATCGCCAATCCGGTGACGCATCTCAGCCGCTGCCGCATTGGTAAAGGTCACCACCAACAGCTGATCGACTCCAACCGGGTCCTTCTCGTCCATGATCCGTCGGATAATCCGCTCAACCAGAACAGAGGTTTTCCCTGAGCCTGCTGCCGCTGCCACCAGGAGATTATTCCCGCGCTGGATAATCGCTTGCCATTGCTCGTCCGTCCATTGTTCAGGCTTGGCCTGCAATTGTTGATCCGCCATCGGTCATTCCTCCTTCTCCTGCCATCTGCTGTTCTGCCAGCATGCTCCATATTTGCTTGTTGTTCCACTTGGCAAGCTGTCGGTGCTCATTCCCGCCTGCATCTCCGTCAAACTTGCATACAGGCTTGTACGAACAGTAATCGCAAGCGGTCATCGTCCCATTTGTGTACGGTTCGATCTGGATTTCCCCGTTGGTCATGCGCGTACTGATTTGCTTTACAGTATCGCGAACATAGGAGGTCAAGGCTTGGAATTGCTCGGCTGTTGCCACAGATGATCGCGACGAAAGCGTTCCGTCCTTTTTGATTTCAAATGGCACCAGCTCTGACGCCCCTTGCTCTACATAGCCATCCATCATTCGTGCCAGCTCTGGGTCTGCGAGCATCAAGCCTTTCATGCGCAAGCGCTTTGCCCGCTCCTTTGCCGCTTCGTCAGCCGTTAGCAAGCGTTTTGCCGTCACAAAAGGATCGGCTACCTGATAGTAGAAAACGCCTCCCATTTCGGCTTTTTTCCCCAGCCATTCCTCCGCATTTGCCACGACGACATCCAGATAGACGAGCAGTTGCAAGTTCAGGCCATTCCACACGTCGGAGAGAGACAGCTGCTTGGGACTGGACTTGTAGTCAATCACGCGCAAATACGGGACCTCACTATCCAGTGATTGGTCAACGCGGTCAATTCGTCCGATTAACTGAAGCTCCACGCCATTTTCAAGTGTTAAAGCCAATCCCGGTAAATCTGAACTTGGCCCAAACGAAACCTCCAGTCCTACTGGTGCAAAACGGCTGCGCTTCGCATGCTCCCCGAGTACGTAAATCGCGCGGCCAACTGCTCGCTTCAGCTTGCCGGACAAATAACGATACCGGGCAGTCCGCGTCAAAATGCTGCTGCGAGTCGCAGGAACCAGTTCTTCTACAACCACATTTGCAAGCTGCATGCTATTGTCTTCCGTCAGCTTGCTCCACTCCAGATTGTCTTCGTTCATTTTTTCAACGGCTCGCTTGAGTGATGCGTGGAACAGCTCTCCCACATCGAAACGTTCCAGCTTGTACATCGTTCTCTCTGCCAATCTGAGACCGTGGGAAGAGAAATGCGAGAACGGACATGACTGGAACCGCTCCAGACGAGACACGCTCATTTTTAGTTGTTTGCCGTACAAGGTCGTGCTCGTTTCTAAATCCAGCTCCTGCGGCCGATTGAAGTAACGCAAGCCGGACAACAGCCACTGCTCCCGTTTGACATCGGAAGAGGTACGAATATACCAATCGTATACCTCCCACCAGAAATCTGGCAGCTCTCCTGTTTTCTTCATAGATCGCAATAGCGTCAACAGGTGGCGGAACACACGTCTCGGATGACCGAGCAAGAATGCATCGGTCTCGTGCTGCCCCGTCGGTTCGTTATAAAACACCTGATGCGGGATATCCGGCAGCACTTCCCGGATGCGTGTAAACACGGAGGAGGGCAGCAGTGCCTTGCCCTCTTCATCTGCCAACGCACAGCTCAGGATTAGTCTCTCCGATGGTCTCGTCATCGCTTGGTACAGCAGGTAAGGCTCAGCCATCAGCCGTTGCTTTGCACTCGGTGCCAGCGACATGCCCATTTCAGCCAGTCGCTCACGTTCCGCCTCATCCAGAATTCCTTCTTCTTTTGGACGCAACGGAATAATGCCCTCGTTAACGCCAAGCAAAAACAGAGCGTTGACATCCGGTTGACGGGAGCGCTCCATGGCCCCGATCAGCACCTGATCCAGCGCCGGGGGAACGAGTCCCAATTCAATCGTCTCCAGACCGCTGTCGAGCACACGAGCAAATGTCGCCAGATCCATGCTCTCGTCGCCCATGACCTCCACGACCTGATCCATCAGCTCGATCAATCCCGTCCATACTTGCCCGTGCACCTGTGCTGCATCGAGATCACCGTCATTTTCTGCCTTCCTCTGCCAATTCTCTAGCTTGTTAGGCACATCCAGCGCGATCAGAAGATTGTACAGGGCAAGAGTCATTTCCTGTACGTTATTGCCCGTTGCTTGCTTCATCTCTTTTTCAAAGAACAGGAGCGGCGCTGCGTATTTGCGTCTCAACTCATCGATTTTCGCGTCTTCCTCAGCGCCAGCTTGCCCGCGGAAATGCCAAGCAGATTCTTCTGCCCATTGATAACCAAAGACACCATGAGCCAGCACGTAGTTTTCCAGTCGGTCGATTTCCTTCCGGGCTGTATGCTCATCGGTGATATCCAACAGGAGCAGGTCTGTTTTCAAGCAGCGGAAAACAGCGTCGTAGCGCCATTTTGTGACAATGACCTCCAATGCCGAGCGCACCAGCTCGACCAAGGGATGGTGCATGACAGAGCGCTTCTGGTCCAAGAAGTGCGGGATGCCGTATTCGGTAAATACAGCCGAAATCTCGTCAGCGTACGTACCAATTTCCCGAAGCAAAATCGCCATGTCCTTCCAGCGATACCCCTCTTCTCTCGACAGAGTCAGGAGCTTCAGCGCCACAGCCTCTACCTCTGCTCGCCTGTTCACTGCTGAGAGCATCGTCACTTCGTCCGAACGTCCGGGCTGATCCGGGATTGGCGGGTCTCCCCATTGGAAATACACTTGTTCGACCTGACGCAGCCATGGACTGCTCTTGAATCGCTGTGCCTCGGTCAATAAAAGCGGCTTGGCGATTGAGACACCCGATTCACGCGCCATCAGTGTCAAGGCTTGGTATGTTCGCAGTGTAGGGTGGAACAGCCCCAGTTCATCCACAGAGGCGTCCCGTTCATTCGGGTCAAGCGTCAGCGCAATCGTCACCTGCTTGGCGTGCTGCATCAACTGTTCGATCAAGCGCAGCTCTTGATTCGTAAACCCGGTAAAGCCATCGATAAATATTTCAGCCTGCTTGATGTACATGGAATCACGTACCATTGTGGCCACTCGGTTCAGGATGTCATCCGCATCACAATACCCCTCCGACAAGTAAGCCTCGTACGCATTCATAATCAAGCGAAGGTCATGTATTTTTTGATTGAGATTGGCTCCTCCCCACTCCAGATTCTCGGAATCGGTGAAGGATACCCCATACGATTTGCACTCGCTAATCAAGCGACCGAGCTGAGAAGCAAACCCAGGCTGTGTCGCCGAGCGCCCGAATACGTTCAGCTCTTCCTTGTGCCGCTCCAAAAGCATGCGCAAAACCATATGCTTGCCCAGATCGTCAACAGGCACGGTAATCAGGTCGCCCAGCTCCTGCATGAGCCTGTGAGCCAATCGACCGAAGCTGAGCACTTGTGTCCCCATCACACCGCCTAGCTCTGGCAGTGTGGCGAGCGCATACTCTTCCTGAAAGCTGGCCTGTTCCGGTACGAGCAGAATCATAGGCGAACCCAACGGCTTTTCCCGTAGCCGGGCTTGCATCTGCCGATGAATCGATTCTGTCTTCCCCGTTCCTGCCCGTCCCAGTATAAATTGGACTGCCATGATTTTTCCCCTTCCCTACTCCATTTCCAGATGCAGCATGCTGCCTTTTCCCATCGGTTCTGCTGGTGTCACGACCAGACGACGCGGCATGCGCACACGTATTTCCGGGACGTGGCTAATGACCCCGATGGTAAAATCGTCCATGCGCAGTCGTTCAAGCGCATCCATAACGACTTCCAATAGCTCCGGATCGAGTGTCCCAAAGCCTTCGTCCAAGAAGAAAAACTCCAGGCGGCCGCCACGCATTTGAATCTCCATCGACAGGGCAAGAGCCAGCGACAAGGAAGTCAGGAATGTTTCCCCGCCAGACAATGTGCTTACTGGACGGCGCATTCCTCCAGCTCCTTCATCTCGCAAAACAAATTCGCCCTCGTCGCCGATTTCCAGCCCGTAACGATTGGCGGTCATCCGCTTCAGGTGATACGAAGCGTCTCTGGCGATTGATACCAGTTTTTCCTCCGCAATGAACTGGACAAACGCCTTGGCTTCAAACAACTTTTTCAACTCTTCCAAGCGGCTCTGCTCATCCTGCTGCTGTACCATCTCTTTATGAAGCTCTTGCCATTTGTCATGATTTTTTTCCATGCGATCCACGTGCTCTTTGGCGACAGCGACTTGCTTTTGCGCCTCCTGGAAGGCTTGCTCCCATTGCTCCCATGCCTCTTTTGCAGTGGTGAGCTCTTCTTGCGTAAACGAACGGCCTGCTACTGCTTGCTGTAGCCTTTCTTCCTCGTAACGAAGCTGCCCTGCGATTCGCGTGTAAGCCTCGACTTGTTCCTGTGCCTGTGGCAATTGCTCGCGCTCTGCGTACCGCTCCCGTACATACTCGACAGTGCCGAGACCTGTTTCTTGCAAGCCTTGGTACAATGTCTCGTGAGCTTCCGTACGTTGCCGTGTGAGGATGGCCAACGTCTCCGAATATTTGACCAGATTGTTTTGCACCGTTTCCCGGGCCTCGGCGGTCTCTTTGCGCTTTGTCTCTGCCAACGTGACTGCCTGACGCAAACCGAGGAGAGAATCCTCTACCCGCATCAGACACTCCTGCGCAGTAAGTCCTCCCGTGCGTTCCAGCCATTGGGCATGTTTTTGTTCCCACATGCGCTTTCTATCTTCAAGCTTTTCCTTCAGCGCCGCTTCCCGTGATTTGCCCTCTACCTTACGCGACTTGGCGGCTTCTACTTGCATCGTCAGCTTTCCGCGCAGCGTTTCTTTCTCGGATCGTACCTGCTGTAGTTCTGCTAAACGGCGATCTGATTTTCCGATTTCCTCGTACCGCTGTTCGATTTCCTCGATGGGAAGCTCATTGCGTTTCTTGTCGAGCTCTTCTCTTGCATGCTTTTCTTGCATGGATGCAGCGTCCAGGCGAGCTTTATTGTCATTGATTGCCTTCTGTGCCTGCTCGAGCAACAGCGTGCTCCGCTCCATCAAGCGTTTCTTTTCCGCTTCTTCCTCACGCAAGGCCTCCAGCTGCTGCTGCAATTGCTCACGCTCTGCTTTTAGTCGCTCTCTTTCCGCTTGCTTGGCGATCCGTTCTTTTTCCTCGCGCTGATAGACTCCGAGTAGCTCTTCAAAAGAATCCACGATCCAAGGCTGTCCGTACCCGCGACACTCTGCCTTGATCGCTTCCAAGCGCGCTTCCAGCTGTTCCTGTTCAGCCTTTACGCTTGCTAGGCGCTCATCAAAAGCAGCAAGCGCTCCCTTCGCTGCCAACCAAGCTTCCTTGGTCTTGCCTGCTTCTTGCTCAGCCGCACGCAAAGCCTCTTCTGACGCTTTGATTCGGGCACGCAGGGAATCACCCTCCGTCCCCACTTCAGACGCTTTTGTATGGTTCTGGTGCCCGTGTGGGTGGTGTTCGGAACCACATACCGGACACTCCTTGCCTTCCTCTAAACGTTCGCGCAAAAATCGCGCCATGTTTTCCTGCTGCCAGCGTTCCCATTCTTGGCGCAGCTCATCTCGTTGGACCAGTTGACTCTTCACAAGCGCTTCGCTTGTCTCTACTGCCCGAGTCAGCTCTTGATTGCGCTCATCCAACTGCTTACGCTCCTGGACGATGTGTTGCGACTTCTCCTGCCATGATGAGAAAGCCTGCAATACTTCCCGCCACTGGCGCCCTACCTGCTTCATGTCTGCCAGTACATTTCTTGCTTTCTCCCATTCTGCTTCACTCATCAAAGCCGAGTCGGTAGGTGCTGCCAGCTCTTCTCTTTTTTGTGCCAACCGATTCGCACACACTTCCCAGCTGCGCTTGTTCTCATCGGCCGTATGGGTTGCCGTCTGGATGTGCTCCTCTGCTGCGAGTTGTTCTTTTTCCAGCTCACGTACCTTGGCATAGTCCCGTTCCCACTGCTGCTTCGCTTCTCTGGCTGCCGCTATTTGTGCTCGCCATTCTGGAGAGATCGTGACCTGCTTCATCTGTTCTTGCAGATCCGCCCACGCTAGCTCCCAGTTTTTTAATTCGGCTTCATCCTTTTCCAACTGTTGTTCGATGTTGGTCAAGGCGACTGACACTTCATTCCACTCTCGCTCCAGACCTGTCCACTCTTCCCGGATCGCCTTTAGCTCCTCTTCCCACTCCTGTGCCTGTACCAGCCTGCCCTTTTGCTGAATCAGTAACGGCTCCTGTACAGCCAATTCGGCATGAACCTTCTGATACGCTTGCTCTACCTCATCTACGGCCAAACGAGCACTCTCCTGTTGTTCGCGGCTGCGTTCCAATGCCGTACCGGTCGCATGCCATTCCTGATCCAAACGCTCATATTGCTGGAGTAATGGCCACAATCGAATACTCGACTCCCATTCGCGAATCTTCGCGGTTAGGGATGCCATTTCCGCTTCATTTGCTTCCTGCTGCTGTAGTTGCGCCTGGACTTGCACTAGCTCCTGATGCCACTGGTTCAGCTGCTCCAGCTCCTTTAGCTTCCCGGCCAGCTCCTGTTTTTGCTGGGTGAATTCCTGCTCTTTTTGTGCAGCTTCCTCCCATGTATGTCTCGCCAGCTCCAAGGCTTCCGGACCTGCGTCACCCAGAGCTGCACTCGCCAGTTGCAAGCGATGCATCTGTTCCTTGACCTGCTCCAACGCGTGCCGTACGCGCTCGCTCAGCTTTTCCCCATAAATATGTAGGCGGAACATTCGTTGCAGCATTTCATTGCGCTCACTGCCCTTCAGCGTCAAGAAACGGGAAAATTGCCCCTGTGGCAAAACGACCGCCCGGGTAAAGTCCTGCAAAGTGAGACCAATCAGCGCCTCAATCGCGGCAGTCGCGGACGTGGCTTTGGATTCCAATACGACATCCGGCTCTCCGGTCAAGGCTCCCGACTGAATCAGCCTTACTTCCGGTTGTCTCTTGTTCCCCTTTTTATCCAGGCCAAATTCCCGTTCCACCGTATATTGCTTGCGCTCATCGCCAGTCCCCAGCTCAAAGGTAAAGGACACAAATACGCGCTGCTCCAGCTGGTTCAGCACTTCTTTCGGATGGTTTCCCCCGCCCAACCGGACGACCTGCCCGTACAGCGCTAGCGTGATCGCGTCCAAGATTGTCGATTTCCCGCTTCCAGTCGGACCGAATATCCCAAACAGTCCCGCCTGACATAGCACTTCGAAATCGACCTCTTGCATTTCTCTGTAGCTGTGCATCCCTGCCAGCTTCAATCGTATCGGTCTCACTCTTCTTCCCCCTCTCCTCCGGTTTCTGCCAATAGACGCTGGAACAAGGCCACCAGCTGCTCATCCGGCTCTGCTCCCCGTCTCCGTTCATAGAAGCGTTTGAACAATTGATCGGACGTCAGCTCTGTCAGCTCGACCCGCTGCTCCTCTTCCTCCTCACGCTCTTCCCTCACGACAACACGTTGTATTTTCAAAAAATCATCCGAAAGCTTGCGGACACGCTGAAATTCTGCCGGGTCGATCACGCCAGATACATGCAGCTCCAAGTCAATCCACGCCCCTGCATCGCGTCCCTCTTCCAACCAGCGCTCGACTTGCTCAATTCCCTCCGTCGCCCTCCAACGTGCCAATGGCCGTGCGCTCGTCAAATAAATGATCTCCTCACGCACTTCTTGCCCTGGCTCCACCTCGACCAGTACGACTGCCTTGCTCTGACCTGCTTCGGAAAAGCTGTACGAAATCGGTGAACCGCTGTAACGCACCAACGGCTTGTCACTGAGCTTTTGCAGTCGATGGAGATGGCCGAGCGCCACATAATCAGCGTTCTTCGGAAAAGCCTGCGGTGATACAGTCAACGCTCCCCCAATTTGAATCGGTCGCTCGGAATCTGTTTCCTTACCGCCCATGACAAATAAGTGGCTCGTGACCAGGTTGACCGTATCCTCACGAAAATGAACAGACAGATCAGCAAGCAATTGTGCAATGCGCTCGGAAAAAGCAAGCTGCATCTGCTCCTGGGTAAAGCTTTCGCTCAACAGCTCCTTTAATCGCGATTCAGAAGGATACGGCAAAGCCAAAATGACCGCATTCGCTGCGCAGCCAGGAATCTTCATTTCTAGCCAAGAAGGGCCTCCCTGCACAAGTTGCACGCGATCAGTCGATGCTTCCTGCGTCAGCAATGGCGCTTCCTTCGGCAACCCCAACAATACAATTCCGTGCTTTGTGGCAAGCGGCGCTGCTGCCCGCACCCGCTCAGGCTGGTCATGGTTCCCCGCGATCACGACAACACCTCGCCTGCCTTCCGAAGACAAGCGCTCTAATGCATCATAAAAAAGCTCTTCCGCCCAAGCAGGCGGATTGACCGAATCGTACACATCCCCAGCAATGAGCACCAAATCCACTTCCCGCTCATCAGCGATGTGACAGAGCTCGTCCACAAAAGCTGTTTGTTCTATCCGTCGGTCCCGCCCTTCCAGCTGCCGCCCGAAATGCCAGTCGGCTGTATGTAATATCCGCATGTCTACTATCACTCTCCACGATCATGTGTTTGCTTTTCATTGTAACAAAAGACAGCGCGGTTCGCGGTTGAAATTTACTCCACTTCCCCGTTACTTTTGCTCCTGACTGCTCGTCTTCCAACTGAAAAGGTCGCGATTGATCGATCTCATCCCGGAAAGGAGCTCGTTACCGTTGCGTAATTCCCGCCTGTTGCTCACCCTGACAGTAGGACTTGCCGTCTCCAGTCTCGTCCTCACTGCCCCCTCTTCCCTTGCCTCCAGAGAGCCTACCAAGACCCAAATAATGGATTGGATTAACAAGCAAGCCAAAAATCCAGTTGTTTCCGACAACTTTGATTTTCAACTCGTCAATCTCGATGATGACCCGGAACCAGAAATTGCCGCCAAGCATAACGGCAGCGTACATATCGGGAGTTTTTACGTTTTGGATCAAAAGCCTGATCGTACGTATGCCCTCATCGCGGAAGAGGAATGGAATCCACCGCGCCTGCAATTGGATCATTGGGACTATACACGTGAAGTAAATTACTCCGAGATTGATAAGAACACTGAAGTTGAACCGCGTCTACTCGCAGAAAAACGAGTATTTGAAACCGTCCAGCATACTGGCGGATCAGGCATATCGGTCTACCAGGCGAATCTGTGGTATTTGGACAAAGGTCGTTTGGTCAAAGCATGGGAAGGACTGCTGCGGGAAACGGTTTCCGTGCCGGGTGGTCAACTTTTCCGGACGGTCGGCAGTTATCAAATCGTACATGATGACGAAGCAAAACCACTGCTCTACCACTGGCAAACGAAGCAGGAGCTAAACCCGGATACAGGTGAACTGCTGCCGGGCAAGCCTGAGACTGCTGTGCAAATTTATCGTTGGGAAAATGGTGTTTTTGTTCCTATGAATGTGGAAAAACCGTCTGGGCAATAGCCTGACGGTCTGTAATTCGATGTCCTCTATCGATTGTGGTGGGGGCGAAGACCTGCCACATGTTCTCCAGTCGCCTTTTTCCTCTCTTCGTTCGGGCGGTCTCCTTCCGAACATGTGACAGGTCTTCCCAACAGCTGTGTATCTGATTCGATGCTTTTACATCATTGTGAAAGTATGACAAGGAGCTTCTTGAATTTACTCACAAGACGTTTAATAAAAAGTCGCGTAGGAAGAAGTGCATTTCCAGTCCAAGCGCCTCTGGAGCCCTACCCAGCGCAGAAATGAATGGCAGGGAATTTCAGCTTCACTTATGAGATCCTTCCTCGAAACTTCAACGTTTGAAGCGCTCCTGCCACTCATTTCGGAGCGGACAGTGAATCCCCCTTGCAGGGTGTAGGCTGAAGCGTTGACTGGAAATGCGCTTCTTCCCCACCACTACAGCTATATAATAAAAAAGCTGCCCTCCACGAATTAGGAGCGCAGCTTTTCCTCATTATTATCTTCTCAGCTTTTCATTTGTCGGTGACTTCAATGTCTGCAAGCACATGTAGCAGATGATCCCGAACAAAATGGTGATAATCATGGAATGAGTCAGCGTAGCGTACAGGTGAAGCTTGTAAATAATGACGAAGCCACCGCTGAACACCTGCGCGATGCAAAGAATAAAGCTCAGGATACTCGCACCGTATAAGTCACGCCGTTTTTCCTTGAAATGACGTATGCAGTAAATCATTGTCCCCAACAACAAGAATCCCAACACCATCGCAGCGATTCTGTGGGCAAAATGAATACCAGTCTGTCCGTACAACTCTGGGATAATCTGTCCCTGGCACAGCGGCCAGTCACTGCATGCCATACTTGAACCCGTATGTCTGACATACGCTCCGAGATAAACAACAGCGTACGTATAAGTAGCGACGAACCACATCCAGTTGCGGAAGCCTTTTGAGACGGTCGTTTTCACCAAGCTTTGCGTTTTTTCCCGCTGATAAACGAACACACTCAATAAGAACACGCCTGAATAAGCAAGCAAGGAGAATCCGAAGTGCAGAGCCAAAACAGATGAGGACTGTGGCCAAATGACGGCAGAAGCGCCGAGAATGGACTCCACTACGATGAAAAACAAACCAAAAATAGCGAGATTGCGAACTTCTTGGTTGCCTTTGTAATAGCGCCAGCAAAGTACAGAGAAAATCACGACAACAATACCGGCAACACCTGTAATCAGGCGATGAGAATATTCAATAATGGATGCCAACGTGTATTCCGGAACCCATTTTCCGTTGCACAGCGGCCAGTCATTTCCACAGCCGAGTGCTGAATCTGTCTTGGTAACAAGCGAACCGGCTACCATCACGATAAACATGATCAAGGTAGCAAGAAAAGCTAACGGCTTCAGCCATTTTTCCATAGTAATTCACCCTGTTTCTTGTGAGGATCAAACAACACCTCGTTCTATGTCCTCTTTTACGATAATGAAACATCCCCTGCTAAGCAAGGGATGTTCCGTGAACATTTAGTGAGTGTTTCGTGTCAATAATAGTTGACCATGGTACTAATGACAATCGCTGCACAAAACACGGTCAAATAAAGGATGGAATAGCCGAACAGTTTGCGTGCCCAAGCAAGATCATCCTTGGTTTTGAACCCCTGTAAAAGCAGAACCATGTACACAATCCCCATCACGCCCATGACAAGCAAATACACATAGCCTAGGCTAGCGTGGACGAACAGCAGCAAAGAAGCCGGGAACAACACCGAACCCCACAGCACCATTTGTCGCTTCGTCTCGGCAAAGCCTTTTACTACCGGTAGCATCGGCAGATTACCTGCACGGTATTCTTCTGTTTTCAGCATGGCCAACGCCAAAAAATGGGGTGGCTGCCACAAGAACAAGACCAGGAACAACAGCCAAGCCGTCATGTCCATGGTGCCTGTTACTGCTACCCACCCAATCACTGGAGGAGCTGCACCTGAAATACCACCAATCACCGTATTGAGAGTTGTTACTCTTTTCAGCGGCGTGTAAATCAAGACGTAAAAAATGTGACCGATTAATCCCCAAACCGCCGCCAAGGGATTCGCATATACAGCCAACACAGTAACCCCTGCCAACAGCAGGCCAATCCCTAAGAGGATCGCGTTACGTGCAGAAATTCTTCCTGTCGCTACCGCACGATTTTGCGTCCGCTTCATTTTTTTGTCCAGATCACGGTCGTAGAAATTATTTAAAGCCGCACCCGACATAATGACCAAAGCGGTTCCTAGCATGGTGAATAAAGCCAGTTTCCAGTTCGGATAACCGTAGGACGCTAACCATAAAGCAGCAAAAGTGGTCATCAAGTTTGACAGGGTAATACCAGGCTTCGTCAGTTGTACGTAATCCTGAAAGGTAGCTGGCCCTACCGGCTGTGTCTGCAAAGCAGCATCGGCATCAAGCGATTCCTGCATCGGCATTTGCTGGTCCACGTTTTGTACCTCCTGTTTCCTTCTATCTGAACATCCGAATCATGACTGGATAAACTAACTACATTGTATCCAATGCCCAAAAAACTACTAAAACGATTACTTACCAAAAATTACATCCAGTACGCCAGACGTCTCGCCACCCGGATAAATCCAGTACAGCAGCAAATAAACCGCCGCTCCTGTAATGGAAGTGACAAACCACACAATGGATGTCCAAGGACCGATCTTACGATGAGAAGCATAGTTTTTCGTGTAAGCGTATCTGAGTGTAATCAGACCCATCACACCACCGACTGTTGCCAGGATGATGTGGAAGAACAAGAACGTCTGATAGATTGGCTTGATGCTGTCTGGTCCGCCAAAATGTGTGTTTCCGACAAAGACCGTTCTGGATACATAAGTGATAAAGAAAATCGTGGCACAGAACGCAGCCCATTTCATAATCTTCATATGCTTTTCTACTTGCTTTTTCGCAATGGCGTACCAGCCAATCGCAACGAGAATTCCGCTAATCACGATAAAAGCCGTACTTACCGTAGGCAATATGAGCCCCATTTTTTCACCTCATTCAACAAACGTTTCTGCTGTTCGCGCATATTTAAAAAGTCGGCTTTTCAGCACCGAAAGATTGATCCATCGGCATGTCGTCCTGCTTCTCTGCCTTGTACCAATGGTAGAAGACATAGGCCAGCACACAGCCGTAAACAAGCTCCTGTACCAGCTTCATAATGATTCCGCCAAGACGCTGATCGTTAAACGCGTCGAGGCTTTGGAATAGCTGTGGCGCAGCTATATACGTAGCGTACAGCGGTTCCGAAGCAAAAATAATCAGCGCACAGGCGGGCGTAATCAAGACACCGTTTGCAAAAACGTACGACAGTTTTTTCAATCCAGCCAGTTGTCGCTTGTTATCAGACAACGGACTCACAATCGGCCACCACATCGCAAATGCGGCAATCACGAGAATGACATGATAAAACGTCATCCACTCATGGTTAATCGCGACGGCATCAAAAATAAATGGAACATGGTAAAACGAAAACAGTGAGTTGAACAACAGCGCTGCCACTAACGGGTGTGTCAAAGAGTTTAGTATGAACTTCATCGCTTTCGGACGGAAAATCTTGGCCAAAAGCCATTCAGGCATTGCGAGAAGCATAAGCGGTGGCAGGGCAAAGTACAAAATCGATTGTTGGAGCATGTGCAAACTAAACATGTAATGATGGCCGTAATAACTGATAGGGCTTCCTTGTGCGGTGTAAAACAACACGATTGCCAACACAAAAAGTAATCTTTGCTTGCCAGTCGCCGGTGTAGCGTTTTCAAAACGTTTATGCATAGGACCGGTTACGAGAAAATAGACAGTAGTCACGAGTAACGACAAAAGCATCACATCCGGACTCCACAAATCTGAAAAGGTTGCGGTTCCGACAGCCGGTGACATCTCGTGCATTTGATGTTCATTTCCCATGTTTATATCCTCCCTTCCAAAATGTAAAATCTTGGACGATACACTCTTGCTGGGCGTCGTCATATGTACATATTGCGTCAATATGAAATACCAATTTTTATCTATTAAATGTTGCCCTTGATCCAATCTCCATTATACCGTTGATTCCCTTTTTCTTTGTAGATAAAAATGAACAAAGTGTTGAACAAAACAATTCACAAAATTTACATAAAAAAAACTCCTTATGAGTGGAGTCAGCATAGTGGAGGAGAAGAAAAAGCACAGTTCTCTTCGACTCTGACACGCCAGCATGTGGGATTGACTGGCCGTCTCCACTTCAAAAAGGGGACCGTCGAGCCAAAGCCACCCTACGGGCGGACGTTTCTCAAGGAAGAAGTGTTCGACAAGCGTGGTCCCCTTTTTGAAGTTCCGACTGGGTTGGCGGTGTCAAGGTCTACGAGCCCTGTGCTTTTTCTTCTCACCTGCTTTGTTTGTTCATCAGTACCTTTTAAAATCTTTCCTATATGAAAATAAAGAAGAGTCCAGATCTTGTCTGAACTCTTCTTCTCTTCCTATCTTACAGTCCAAAGGAAACGAACTTGGTTTCCAAATACTCATCCATTCCGTAGCGGCCACCTTCACGGCCGATTCCGCTTTCCTTGAATCCGCCAAACGGCGCTTGCGTCTGCGTAGGAGAACCATCATTGATCCCTACGATTCCGTATTCGAGGAGCTCAGCCATACGGAAGCAACGCTGATTATCGCGGGTATACACATAAGCAGCCAAGCCGTAACGTGTGTCGTTTGCCATCTGTACAACATCCGCTTCCTCTGTAAAACGCACGAGTGGAACGACTGGACCGAACGTTTCCTCAAAAGAGATTTTCATATCCGATGTAACGCCAGCAAGCAAGGTCGGTTCGCAATAGAAGCCCTTCGCATAATCACCTTCAACCAAACGATTTCCGCCGTATACCACTTGCCCGCCTTTGTCCTTGGCGTCCTCGATATGCTCGAGCACCTTGTTCAAGGCACGCTCGTTCACCAGTGGACCGATCTCTGTCTCTTTCTGGCGACCATCTCCTACCTTCGCACGCTTCAGACGCTCTACCAGCTTTTCTGTGAACGCATCTGCGACATCCTCGTGGACGTACAGACGGTTCGTGCAAATGCACATTTGACCGGAGTTACGGAATTTGCTCTCAAACAGACCTTTTACGGCTGCATCCAGATCGGCATCCGGGAATACGATGAACGGTGCGTGACCACCAAGCTCCATGCTGACGCGCTTCACTTGCTTCGCCGCCCCCTCCATCAGCAGCTTGCCGACACGAGTGGAGCCTGTAAATCCGATTTTGGAAAGCTTCGGATTGTCGATGAACTCTTTCCCAATCGATTCAGGATTTCCAATGACGAGGTTTACGACGCCTTTTGGAAAACCAGCCTGCTCAATCAGCTCAAACATACGAATCGCAGACAGCGGCGTGCTTTCTGCTGGCTTTAAAACCACCGTGCAGCCCGCAGCCAATGCCGGAGCGATCTTGCGTGCAACCATGTTCACCGGGAAGTTCCACGGGGTAATCGCCCCAACCACCCCTACAGGCTGACGCAGCACCATGATTCGCTTGTTCGCAACGGAGGATGGGATCGTTTCTCCGTTGACACGTTTGGCTTCTTCTGCGTACCAAACGAAATTATCAGCGGCACCCAGAACTTCGCCTTTTGCCTCGCCCAAAGGCTTGCCCATTTCAGCAGAAATGATGCCCGCTAGTTCATCCCGATTGTTTTTCACCAGCTCGGACAAGTTGTACAAATATTTGGCGCGCTCGCGAGCAGTCAGTCGAGACCAGCTTGCAAATGCCTGATGAGCAGCGTCGATGGCCTTGTTGGCATCACGACCATCGCCGAAGGTTACTGTTCCAACTGTTTCGCCTGTAGCAGGATTCGTAATTTGAATGGACTCGCCACTCTCGGCATTCACCCATTCTCCATTAATAAACATTTGCTTGTACTCTCCCATGACATTCGCTCCTCTCAATCTCTCTCAATAGATTGGTTTTAGGGCCTCAAACGGATTTTTGCAGTGCCGGCAATACAAAATACTTCGACAAGCAGCAGGGCCAAACAAATTTTCCATTTGTGTATAAGGGGAATCACAGTAGGGACATGCCACTTCCCATGTATCTCCCGGTTTGAAGTCAAGCGGTGGCGGCGCGATGCCAAAGCTTTTCAGCTTATCACGAGCATCCAAGGCGATACGATCAGATGTCCAGGCTGGATCATAGACGAACGCTACCTGAACCTGATTGATTCCTTCTACCTCCACCAGCTTTTCTGTGATGTTCTTCTTCATGATCTCGAGTGCCGGACAGCCGACAAAGGTAGGGAGCACCTCGACGTGTACGACGTCTGTCTCGACGCGCACTTTGTGAATCATCCCCATCTCTACCATGCTGATCACCGGAATTTCGGGATCTGTTACTTGCTGCAGCAGTTCCCAGCATGTCGCTTCAAGCCCTTCATGCAGTTGCAGTTCTTCTTGCGCCATGAGAGAATCACTCCTTTTTACCAGCCTGCAGCCGGATCAATGCGGTACACTTCAGACAAGGTAGCCAAAGCTTGCACCAGATCAGCAGTATGTTCACCGTGACGTCCGCGCTCTTGTGGCACTCCTGGCTCCCCCTGCCATTCGAGTCCTGCTTTTTCGAAAATGTCTTGGGTCAGTGTCAGCCATTTTTGTTTCAGTTGCTCTTCTTCTACAATCAGGCCAAATTGAACGATATCGACCTCGTTTGGTCCGAGATGAGGCAGCTCCCCGGCATCCTTCCAAACTTTTGCAATGGCTGCCTCCAGCCTCTGACGTGCATCAGCCGTACTGTTCGCCAGTTGCTTCAGCCAAACTTGCCAGTGCATCAGATGATAGCGATGCTCTGTCATCATTTTGCGACTGACGAGCGCGAGTGGTGCGTATGACGACTGCGTAAGTGCCTCCAAGCGAACCTGCTTGTATAAGCCGTACACATAGCTGCGAACAATCGCATAAGCCCAATCGTAATGAGGATGATCGTTGTATTCACCTTCGCCGTTTTTACGCTCTACCAAGATCGCATTGGAAAACGCCTTCGCCTCGCGCAGCTGTGCGAGATCATCTGCTTTGCCCACTCCTAGTTGCTCCAGCATTTCATAAAACATCACGGCATGGCCCATCATGTCCTGGGACATCGAAGAAAAGGCCACATCTTCTTCAATATGCGGAGCAAGCCCAAGCCATTCCGATCCGCGATAAGCTAATATAAAATCGTCATCAGCAAGCTGGAACAACAGGTCGGTTAAGGCTTTTGCGAATGCCGGGTTTTGTTTTGCTACTTCCACTGTTTCTACATGTAAAATGTCGCCCATGATTGTATCCCTCCTGCTTAACTGCCGTTGCCTGCATGCTTCTGTTTTTCTTCGTACTGCTCGCGATGGTGACGCCATCTCGACTGCAAGTCGCCGTATCCTTTGGTCTCCCGATAACTCTTGTTGTCGAGTCTTTCCAGGAAAGGACGCTCCTCTGGCGGTAGTCCAAAAATGTCGTCGCGCTTGACTACCCACAAATTAAAACAAGGCTCGCGGCGCAAGAAATTTTCCCTCGCCATGCTCAATGCGACTTCTTTATTGGGTGCCAACAAACTGAACTGTTGGACGAACGGAGCATTTACGCTTTTTTGGCTGAATACTTCGTATATGAAAAAGTTTTCGTTGCTCATCCACATTCACCTACCCTACTTGTCGGCCGTACGACATGATCGCGTCACGCACCCATTTGGTTTCTTCATAAGACATTACCCGAAGATTCAGACGGTGAGCGGAGCGTGGTCCGTTCCCCTTGACGATTTGCTTGAACTCTTCCCAGTCAGGCTGTTGGTAGACCCATTTGTCTTCTGCCTCGTCGAAGTAAATCGTATCGTCTGGAACTGTGAAGCCAAGGTGGAAAATACGCGGCAAATACTTTTTCAGGAATACTTGGCGCAATTCTTCATTGGTCTGTGTACGAATCTTGTAGCGCATGTTGGATTCCTGATTGCTCGTAATGTTGCCGTTTTCCGGCGGTCCGAAAAACATCAAGAGCGCTGGCCACCAACGATGGATAGCATCTTGCAGCATTTGGCGCTGTTCATCGGTGCCTTCTGCCAACTCCAAGACGATGCTCTCCCCGTGTTGGGCGTGGAACTTTTCTTCCGCACAGATCCGATGCAGAGCACGGGCGTAAGGTGCATAAGATGTATCAAGGGACATCGATTGCGTAATGATAGCCGCGCCGTCAACCAGCCAGCCAATCACACCAGCATCAGCCCAGGTAGGCGCCTCCATGTGGAATACATTGTGAAATTTCAGTCTTTTTGTAAACAAATCATTCATGATATCCTCGCGCGTCTTGCCCAATGGCTCAAGCAAGTCTTCTACGACGCGAAGCAGCAATTGACCATGCCCCATCTCGTCCTGGACCTTCGCCATAATTGCCAGCTTTCTGCGCAGTGTCGGCGCCTTTGGTACCCATTCTTTTTCCGGCAAGGCACCCATGATCTCACTGATGCCATGCATCGAAATCAACTTGATCAACTGGTTGCGATAGTCGTCTGGCATCCAATCGTCTGCCTCTATTTTTTCCCCGCGTTCGATTCTCGCTAAAAACGCTTCCAACTTTTCGTTTTCAGTCAGATCGGCATGTTCGAGCCTCATTTGCATGGAGAACGCCCTCCTTTTATCAGATATGCATTATGTTAAAATTATAATACGTTTTTATAACGCAATAATAACATATCGTCATACGTTTTTGCAATACGCTTACATTGAGACTCTACTATTCTCCGCGCCCAGTTATTTCTGCTGCCTTTTTCAATTGCTCGGCCATTTGCCGCAGCTCCTGCATGACTGCATCCAGCTCCTGTATTCGCGTTGACTGCTGCACGCTGTGATTCATCGTCTTCTCCATTTCGCCCGTTACCGTCCCGACGAGTGCATTCATTTCATCTAATAGCTGGAAAATACCTTTCGCTGAAGTAGCGGTCGTCTGGGAAAGCTGACGAATTTCCTCTGCGACCACGGAAAAGCCGCGACCAGCAGTACCTGCCCGTGCCGCTTCGAGGACGGCATTCAAGCCGAGTACATTGGAGCGCGTCGAGATATTGCGGATCAATTCGTTGATTTGGGTCGTTTCTGCAATTTTCAGCTCTAATTGACCAGCTGCATCACTCAGCGTGTGGCTAGCTTGTGCCAAATTGTCCGCGTCCTTTGCCAGACTTTCTGTATGCTGTGCGATATTTTCCAGCGCGTCCGTCAAGTTTTGAGCCAAACCGTGCAAACGATCCTCTTCATCGGTCGTCACGCCTGTCGCCAAGCAACCAACTACACGCCCGTTTTCGACAAGCGGATAACCGACTGCGATATACGGAATGCCGTAGAGCTCTTTGGAAATCTTCTTCACGACCCGCTTGCCCTCTTTTACCGCCGTCGCATTGATACTCCCCGGGCGCAATTCGTCTCCTACTCGAATCCCCAGGTTCAAGCCCTGTGCCGGATAATAGGCGAGAAACTTCTCTTTGTCGGTGACTCCTACCATACATTCAGACAAAAACGCCTTTTGTAAAATCGGTGCGACCATTAAGACGCTATTCAGCAATTGAGACATGCATGATCCTCCTACCCTTGTGATGAAAACAACGATTCCCCCCGCATTCTTCTTCACGACGCGGAGGGAACGAACTTCTTTCTCTTATTTAACGAGCTGGAATTTTCCATCCTTCACTTCAACCATGATCATGCTGTCTTCTGTCAGACCGTTATGATCATCAGCCGTGAACTTGAATTCTCCGGTTACCCCTACGTATTTCGCCTTTTCCAATACTTCGCCCAGTTTAGAGGTGTCGCCGCCTGCTTGCTTCAAGCCTTCCACGAGCAGATTCAAGCCGTCGTATCCGTATCCCGCGAAGCCGTCTGGCTGTGTATTGTAGGCAGCTTGATAACCATCCACGAATTTTTTGATGATGGCAGATTGCGGATCGTCTGCCGCTACTTGTTCAGGAATAAGCAGTTTTCCAGCTACCATCAGGACTCCCTCGCCTGCGTCTCCAATCAGTTCGAGGAATTTGCTATTCGCAGAGCCATGGCTGCTAATGATCGGAATAGTGAGGTTCAGTTGCTTGGCTTCCTTCACAATCGTAGCGGGTCCAGGATTCGTACCTGCCACAATCAGTGCCTGCGCATCCGTCCCTTTGATCTTGGTCAATTGGGAGCTCATAGACGGATCTTTTGTGCCGTACTTTTCCTCGGCTACAATCGTGATGCCGTATTCAGGCGCATATTTTTGCAATTGCGTGGTCCAGCCACTTCCATATGGATTGCTGTCATTGAGCGTAGCAATTTTCGTAATGCCTTTTTCCTTCAAATATTTGAAGATGCGCTTCGTTCCGTGTACGTCCGTGTGCGGCGTTTTGTAGATGCCTGCACGAACTGGATTGGTGATTTGGTCTGCCGCTGCCATCGAGATCAGCGGGAGCTTTTCTGCTGCGGCATACTCAGCCATCCCGAGAGACGGACCACTGCCCGAGGAACCGAGTACAGCTACGACCTTTTCTTTCGAAGCGAGCTTTTTGATTGCTTTTACTGCTTCCGTATTGTCAGACTTGTCGTCTTCAAAAATGACTTCCAACGGTCGACCCTCTACTCCGCCAGCGCCGTTGATTTCTTTTACCAACAACTCTACCGCTTGCTTCTCTGGTACGCCGAGCGGACTGTTCGGACCAGTCAGCGAGAAAATAGCGCCGACCTTGATCGGGTCCTTGCTGGCGCCACCAGTGCCCGACTCTGCCGCTGGCGTAGCGCCGCCTCCACAGGCACTCAAGAAAACGAGCGAAGCGACTGCTGCTGGAAATAGCCATTTTTTGAATGTTCGTTTTTTCATGGGTGTACCCCCTCAAATGTATGTGTCTATCTTAGTCAAACTGCTATTGGCTACACTGCCTCGTGGGAGCTTCCCAAATAAGCAGATTGCACACGCGGGTCATTGCTAATCTCGTCTGCCTTCCCTTCCAGCATGACGGTTCCTGTACTGAGTACGTAAGCCCGGTCGGAAATAGCGAGCGCTGCGCGAGCATTTTGCTCGACCAACAGCACCGTGGTGCCCCACTCCGAGCGAATCTCCTGCACAATCGTCAGGATTTCTTTGGCAATCAATGGAGCCAATCCTAGCGAAGGCTCGTCCAACAAAAGAAGCTGCGGTCGAGACAAGAGCGCTCTGCCAATGGCGAGCATCTGCTGTTGCCCCCCGGAAAGCGTTCCCCCGAGCTGCCATTTCCGCTCTGCCAAAATGGGAAAACGTTCATACACCGTCTCCATTTCTTTGGCAATTTCCTTTTTGCTCGTCTTGGGCATCCGATGCGAAGCACCCAGCCACAAATTGTCCTCTACGGTCAGCGTCGAAAAAATTTGTCTGCGCTCCGGTACATGCGCCATGCCCCGCGGTACTACCAGCTCCGCAGGAACACGTGTAATGTCCGCGTCACGAAACCAAATCTTGCCTTCCTTGTCGCCGTGCAGACCGCAAATACAGTTCAAAAGCGTCGTTTTACCTGCCCCATTTGCACCTAACAGAGAGACGATCTCGCCTTCGTTCACTTGTAAAGTAATCCCGTGCAACACTTCCACCGGACCGTAGCGAGCCGTGATGTTGTCTACTGTAAGGACTGCCTTCCCCATGTTTGTCCACCTCTTTCGCGCTTCATTCTGCACCCAGATACGCCGCAATCACTCGCGGGTTCTCCTGAATCTCACGCGGGGTTCCTTCTGCGATTTTTGATCCTTGATCCAATACAACGATGCGATCCGCAATCGTCATGATCATATCCATGTCATGCTCCACTAGTAAAATAGCCGTTCCGTTGTCACGAATCTCGCAAAACATGCGGCTCATCTCCGCCGTCTCGGTATGATTCAGACCCGCAGCAGGCTCATCCAACAAGAGCAGCCGTGGCTTGGCTACCATTGCGCGGGCAATCTCCATCAGCCGCAGTTTCCCGTATGGCAAGCTCCCAGCCAGCAAGGACGCTTCCTCTGCCAAGCCAACATTCTCTATCCACGTCTGTGCTTGCTCCTGCATCATCTTCTCTTCCTTGCGGGACTTTGCCAGATTCATGCCGCAGGAAAAGAGACTCGCGCTTGTCTTGGTATGCATGCCGACCATCACGTTTTCCAAGACGGTCATATCGTCAAAGGTTTGGAGGTTTTGAAAGGTTCGGGTGATGCCCAATCCGGCATATTCGTAGCCTTGCACACGTGTCAACGGCTGGCTGCTGAAGCGAATCTCTCCTTCCGAAGGCGGGATCACACCCGACACCATGTTGAGCACCGTGCTTTTTCCAGCGCCATTCGGACCGATCAGCGCGAGGATCTCTCCTTCTCGCACCTGAAAATCTACTTGATTCACTGCCCGCACGCCGCCAAAATCACGAGAGAGCTTTTGCACATCCAAAAGTGTTGTCATGTTGCAGCCTTCCTTTCCACCTGCTGCTTTCGTTGTGCGTCGTCAGCCATGGCCTTCGCCTTTTTCGCCTGCCCTTTTTCGAAAGCAGCCCGGATACGCGGAACCAATCCTTCTGGCATGAACATAATGATCAGCACGAGAATCGCACCGAACACAATCGTATCCACATCCCCCTGCAAGCCCGGCACCACTTCACCCAAGAGGATCAGCCCTTCACTGATAAAGCCAATCAGGATGGTCCCGATCAAAGCGCCCCAGATGCTTGTCATCCCGCCGATGACGACCATCGTCAGAAACTTGATCGACTCGTGCAGTCCGAACGGCTGCGGATCAAGAATTCCCATGTAATGGGCATACAAGCCGCCGGAAATACCAGCGAACATGCCGCTTACTACAAAGGCATTCAGCTTGAACTTGCGGACATCAATTCCCATCGAGGTCGCGGCAATTTCACTTTTGTGAATCGCCCGAAACGCTCTGCCGACTCGTGAATTCAAGAGATTAAGTGAGAAGAGCAGCACACAGGTGACGACTCCCCAAATCAGAAAGTACATGGATAGCTCGCTTCCACCGAAGAAAGTCATCTGCGGAATGCTGATCATCCCGTTTGCTCCCCCTGTGACCGACTCCCATTCCGTAATCCCGATCTGGACGATGTAGCCAAATGCGAGAGTTGCCATCGCGAGGTAGTAGCCTTGCAGCCCCGCTATCGCCCGTCCGAGGATAAAGGCGAATAACCCTGGAACAACTGCAGCGGCGATAAGACCGACAAATGGCGGCAGACCGTACTTCGTCGTCAATACAGCCGACGTATAGGCGCCTATCCCCCAAAACGAGGCTTGCCCCAGCGAAATTTGTCCAGCCAGCCCCATCACGAGGCATAGCCCGATGGTTACGATTGCTTGAAGACCGATAATAATTCCGACAGATCGATAGTATTCATCTGGCATAACGAATGGGAAAAGAATCATCAAAAACAGGTAGATTCCTATGCTTTTGCCCCACTTATCGATGATCTGCTTCATCATAGCCCTCCTTTTCCAACGCTACGTTCTCCAAAGATGCCGGATGGCTTAATCAACAGCATGCCGATCAACACCAGAAAGGCGATCGCGTCCTTCATACCCGAGCTGATGTAACCAGCTCCTAGCGACTCGACGATCCCGAGTAAAAAGGCGGCTACGGCTGCACCCAATGGATTCCCCAGTCCGCCTAGAATGGCTGCGGAAAAGCCTTTGATTCCGAGCAGCACGCCTATATCGTAGGAGGTTACGGAAAGCGGCGCGATCACGATTCCTGCAATCGCCCCTGTCGCTCCACTGATGGCAAAGGCCAGCATACTCATCTTTGTTGGGCTGATCCCCATCAAGCGAGCTGCCATTGGGTTGACCGAACAGGCGTTAATTTTTTTGCCGAGAATCGTCTTGTCCATCAAGTACCAAAGTAGAAAAAGAATGATAAGAACAGCAGCCAAAATCCAGATACTTTGTTGCGCGATCATCACGCCGCCGATCGAGATCGGCTCATTGCTCGTAATCGGTTCGAGTGCAAACGCATCTTTTCCCCAAATAAAGCTGGCAATGCCGCGAATGAGTGTCGAAATTCCTATCGTCAAAATAATCAAACTAATTGGATTAGCCTTTTTGACATAAGCGATTACGTATTTCTGCATCAAAACACCGATCAAGGTGACCAGGAGGATCGCGAGCAATGCCGCCAACCCATATGGAAGATTCATACCAATCAAGGCGACTGTGACCATTCCGCCCAGCATCAAAAATTCACCCTGTGCCAGATTAATGACCTTGCTTACGTTGTAAATCGTGATGAAACCCACCGCTACGATCGCGTAAATCCCGCCACTGACGAGGCCGTTTGCAACGTACTGCAGCAATTCCGTCATATTCGTGCTGTACCCCCTTTGTTTCGCGTCCACCAAACACACCCAAGTAAAACGCTTACATTTTAAATAATGGAAAATGAATTGAATGAAAAAGACCCTAGACTTGCTAGGGCCTTTCCTTCGCAGCTATCGCCTATGCGGATGGCGCAGCTTCATACACGGTCTCGAAGAATCGTACTGCCCCTGGATTCAATAACTGGTAGTAATTTTGGAACAACTGATCCGCCTCTTTGCCCAACCACAGCTCTGGCAACAATTCCTGCGGCAAATCAGGATCGATGAACAAGAACTTGCGGTATTGGTGGACGAGCTTTGTCTTTTCCACGAAGCAATGGCTGTCTGGAACCTCTTCCCCATTGCTGAGTTTTGCTGAAAGCTGCTCGTATTCACCTCGGTAGGCATCGATGAAGGCCTTGTATTTTTCATTGATTTCATCGATATCCCAGCATTTCTGCACGAGCTGCTTCGGATCGCTCCAGCCCATATGCTCTGCTGTAAAAATCTCGACATACTCTGTAATCTCGTGTGCTTCCGTCAGGTCCTTCACGCGATCACTGAGGTTATTCGGGCTGATCCATGTGCTGGTCGTCAGCATCCCGAAGCCCATCCAGCCCAGCTCCTTGCGCAGTTGATCACGCAGCGCTCGACGCTCCTCTGGGATGTTGTAGCTGGCAATGCACCACTTGCCGTCCCACACATCTGTCTCGACCTTATAAATACGTGCCGCTGCTTCTTCCAGCCGCTTTTTGCCGCGCTCGGATACCGAGTAGAAGCTGCGGTTCCCTACTTTTCGCGATTCCAGCCAGCCTTGGCGAAGCATCCGGGAGATTGCTGCACGAACAGCCGGCTCCGACAGTCCGAATTCCCCCATCAGCTTGGTCAGACTACCAATCCAGATTTCGCTTCCATAATGGCGGACGTATTCCCCGTAAATTGTAAAAAGCATGGATTGTGGCTTCACGTTTCTTCTACCCCCAAATCGATTCATACCTATATGCTGTGTGAAATTGTACCATATTCTGTAGGAAGTGCGTGAATCGATCGAGAGTATATGACGATAAAATCGTATAACGTAATTTAAACGTAATTATAGTAAAACATTTTAAAAGAGTCAATTTATTCTGTCATATTTATGATTTCCCATTTACTTCCTGGTTGATCTCTTCTTGCAAGGCCTCAAATCGGTGCTTGATCTCGTCCTTTTTGAAGATGGCTTGGACGAACGTACCGAGTCCTACACGATTACGCGTAGTGTCCGCCGTAACCTCGCACACTACGCGTTTTTCGGTAACCTGCACGCAGGTAGCCCGGAACGTGACCGCTTGACCAATCACTGCTGGGCCGACATGCTTGATGTCTACAGCAAATCCCGAGCCCTCTTCATCAGCTTCCAGGTACGGTAAAATGACACGTCTTCCCGCCCATTCCATGTAATAAATCATGCTGACTGTCGACATCACGGGATGCACGACTTGGCCTTCAAAAACAGGCAGCATGTCCTTTGTCACTGTCACAGTAAATTCTTCCGTCGTACCTGGCTGCAGTCTATCTATCAAGAGTACCTGCCTCCCTATCTACCCAAGCTACACACGCTCGATAATCGTCGCAATTCCCTGTCCAACTCCAATGCACATCGCAGCCAGCCCGTAATGAGCATCACGACGCTCCATTTCATTCAGAAGAGTAGTAAGGATGCGCGCTCCGCTACACCCGAGAGGATGGCCCAAAGCAATTGCTCCGCCATTTACGTTGACCAGATCAGGGTTGACCCCCAGCTCACGTACGCTCGCCACTGCCTGCGCCGCAAAAGCCTCGTTGAATTCGAACAGATCAATCTGCGTAAGCGACAAGCCTGCCTGCTTCAGTACTTTGCGAGTAGCAGGTACAGGCCCAATTCCCATTACGGAAGGATCGACCCCTGCCACAGCGGATGCGACGATTCTTGCACGAGGCTTCAAGCCGGCTGCAAGAGCCGCTTCCTGTTCCATGATAAGCAGAGCGCAGGCTCCATCGTTTAGACCGCTGGAGTTTCCTGCTGTGACGCTGCCATCTGCTTGGAATGCTGGTTTCAGCTTTTGGAGCTGTTCGATGGTCGTCTCTGGACGTGCATGCTCATCGTGCTCAAACAGCGTAACCTCGCCTTTGCGCCCTTTCAGCTCAACGGGAACGATCTCCGCATCCCACTTTCCTTCTGCTAAGGCACGTGCGTAATTTTGCTGACTGCGCAAAGCAAACTCATCCTGCGCTTCACGGCTAATGCCATATTGCTCCGCTACCTTCTCCGCTGTTTCCCCCAAGCTGATCGGCGGATACATCTCTTTCATTTTTTCGTTAACCAATCGCCAGCCCAATGTCGTATCGACCAACTGCTGATTGCCGCGCTGAAAAGCTGTGCCTGGCTTCATTATCACCAGCGGAGAGCGTGTCATGCTCTCTGTCCCGCCCGCGATATAGACATGACCTGCTCCGGCTTTGATTGCATTCGCGCTTTGGTTCACAGCCTCCAGACCTGAGCCGCACAGACGGTTCACTGTCACTCCCGGCACTTCGACAGGTAGCCCCGCCAACAGAAGTGACATACGCGCGACATTGCGGTTATCTTCCCCAGCCTGATTGGCACAACCCATGATGACATCATCAATCGTCTTCGGATCGATCGAGTTTCGTTCCAGTAGCTTTTGAATCACCAATGCGCCCAGGTCATCCGGGCGCACATCCTTCAACGCACCACCAATACGGCCGATTGGCGTGCGCACAGCATCTATGATGACAGGTGTACTCATTCTTCCACTCCTCCCATGCACAAGGGCTTTGTTTCTATAGCACTTCTACTAACGTGGCCAATCCTTGACCGCCGCCTATACACAAAGAAACGATTCCGTATTTCTTTTGGCGACGTCTCAGCTCGAAAAGTATCGTACCTGCCAGTCGGGCACCGCTCATTCCGAGTGGATGACCCAACGCGATTGCTCCACCGTTTACATTCGTTTTCAAAGGGTCCAGTCCCAGTTCGCGCATGCAGGCGAGTGACTGGGAAGCAAAAGCTTCATTTAACTCAAATAGATCAATTTGATCTACGGTCATGTTCGTTTCTGCTAACAGCTTGCGGATCGCAGCGACCGGACCAATGCCCATAATGCGCGGATCTACACCAGCACTGACAAAATGAACAATGCGCCCCAAAGGAGCGATGCCTGTCTTTAACAGCATTTCTTCATTCATCAGCAGCAAGGCCGCTGCGCCATCGTTGATACCGGAGGAGTTGCCTGCTGTGACGCTACCATCTTTTCGGAAGGCAGGTCGCAATTTGGACAATGACTCCACACTAGAATCCCTTCTTGGGAATTCATCCGTATCAAACAGCGCTTCTTCCCCTTTTTTCCCAGTTAACGTGATGGGAATGATCTCATCGCGAAACAGACCTGCCTCTATAGCGTTGATAGCCCGAGACTGGCTCTCTGCTGCAAAACGATCCTGATCCTCGCGACTGATACCAAATTGCTCCGCCACGTTTTCCGCTGTATCTCCCATGGTCAGATCGCCATAAAGCGAGACAGGAGCAGAACGAGGTCCGCCAAAGGACTCGATCAGCATCTGTCCCCCACGTTGATACGGCTGCTCGAATTTTTCCATGATGTACGGTGAACGAGTCAAATTTTCTACACCACCAGCCAGCATGACCTGACTATGTCCTGCCTGGATGGACTGCGCAGCCAAATTGACTGCCTCTAGCCCGGATGCACACACCCGATTCACTGTCAGTCCAGGTATGGTGTCAGGTAGCCCTGCTTTCAACAAACCAACGCGCGCAATGTTAATAAACGGCCCGGCCGATATGACGTTACCCATGATGACCCCATCAACAATCTCACCGGATTGTCCTGCCTTCGCAAGCGCTCCATTCAAGACAATGGCTGTCAGGTCGTCGATGGGGGTGTTCTTCAGACTTCCGCCCAGCTTGCCGATTGGTGTACGTACTGCTGTTGCTATGTACACCTTCTTGGTAGTCAAGCTCATGCCTCTACACCTACTTTTTCTTCGTACGTGTAAAAGCCTTGCCCACTGCGTACGCCGACACGCCCTGCCAGAACCAGCTTGCGTAATAGCGGCGCTGTGCGATAACGCTCCTCGGCCAGGTCGCGCTGCAAGCCTCTCGATATCGCAAAAATCTCATCCAACCCGATACGATCTGCCCATTCGAGAGGGCCGTATGGGTAGTTGGTTCCTTTTTTCATCGCGATATCGATATCGGTAGCGGTTGCTGCTTTTTCCATCAGCGTAAAGGTAGCCTCGTTGATAATGAGTGTTAAAATGCGTGGGAACACGAGACCTACCTCGTCATTTACGGTCTCCGTTGCTTTCCCGAGTGATTGAAAGAAGCCTTCCGTTGCTTGAATCGTATCCAGCTCCGTTTGCAGGGCAGGGGCAATCTCGATCAGCTCCCGTTCAACCAAGGGCACGAGCGTTCCAAATCCGCAAACGCGTTCAGGATGCTGTGTCCATGACGCTACCTCTGTCGCTGTAATCGCGAGCGAAGTTGTGATAATCGGTACGTTTGGTGGCAATAGGTCATCCAGCTCGCGTACCTGCCTCTTTTTCGCCTGCAAATCGACGCTATTTACTTCCACAGCCAATTCAATCAGCTCAGGTTCAGCCATCGCTTCTGCAAGCGTAAGCACCTGGTAACCTCTTTCCACCATCAAATGATTCAACTCTGCGTACAGCGGGCTTGTGCCCACGAGCAATACAGCCTTATTGGTTGTAATCATAGAAGCCTTCCCCCGTCTTTCTGCCCAAGCTGCCGGATTGAACCATTTGTTGCTGAATCCGGCTAGGCTTAAATCGTCCTTCATGGAAGAAGTCGGTATAGATCGATTTGGTGGTGGCAAAATTGATGTCGATGCCGATCATGTCTTGCAACTCAAACGGTCCCATTTTGAATCCGCCAGCCAGCTTCATAATGCGGTCAATCTGTTCCACACCTGCCACATGATCGCCCATGATACGCAATGCTTCATTATAGTAAGGCCGCGCGATTCGATTGACGATAAAGCCTGGGGTGTCCGTCACCAGGACAGGCACCTTGCCCAACTCTTGCGCAAATCGATACGCCACCACCACATTTTCCTCACTCGATTTTTTTCCACGAATAACCTCAACCAAGGGCATGACGGGTGCCGGATTGAAAAAATGAAATCCGAGAATGCGCTCGGGATGCGAAAGCCCTCCTGCAATCTCCGTAATCGAGATGGAGGAAGTATTCGTTAGTAAAAGGGCATCCTCTCTGCAAATCACAGAAAGCTGGCTGAAAATGCTTTTTTTCAAATCAAGACGCTCTGGCACCGCTTCGATGACGATATCGCAGTCTGCCAATTCCTCTATTTCCGATACGAGATGGACCAGCTCTAGCGTCTCTGCCATTTCTTGTTCACTGATTTTGCTTTTCTCCACGTCTTTTGTCAGGATCGATTCCAAATAGACAAGCGCTTTGTCCAGCACCGCCTGATTTGCATCCAGCAGCATGACCTGATGTCCTTTGCGAGCACAAACGAGAGCGATCCCCGCTCCCATCGTTCCCGCCCCGATGACGCCTACTGTTTTTATACTCACTCGGGCTTGCCTCCCTTCGCCTCTAACGGCCTGTAAAACGAGGCGCACGCTTTTCCATGAAAGCGGTGACCCCTTCCTTATGATCCACTGTGCTGCCAGCCGCCTCTTGTGCAAAAGCTTCATATTCCAAGGTCTCTTCCAACCCCATCTCAAGCCCTTTGTACATCGTGCGCTTGATTAAACCGATCCCCTTCGTCGGCAGTGACGCCAGCTTGCGCGCATACGCCAACGCATCCTCTATGAAGCTCTCCGCAGGGTACACCTGATTGACCAATCCAATTCGCATTGCTTCCTCAGCAGATACTTTTTCCCCTGTCATCGCCAGCTCCAACGCCTTGCCGATCCCGACGATGCGTGGCAAGAAATAGCAGCCTCCTGAATCAGGAACGAGCCCGATGTTGACAAAAGCATTGACGAAGGATGCCTTTTCCGATGCCAGGCGAATATCGCACGCTAGCGCAACACTCATGCCTGCACCTGCTGCTACACCGTTTACTGCTGCAATGATCGGCTTCTCTGTTTTTTGAAACTGAAGGATCATTGGATTATAGCGATCCCGCAAGAAACCACCGTAATCCACATCTCCCCCTCCAGAAACGTCACTGAGATCCTGACCGGCATTGAACGCCCGCCCTGCCCCGGTAAGAACGATGCAGCGCACATCCGCATCCTTCTGCGCTTGCTTCAATGCATCGGTGATTTCCTTGTTCATGACGGCTGTAAACGCATTGAATTTGTCCGGACGGTTCAAGGTCACTACTGCTACGCCTTCTGACACTTCATAAAGAATCGTTTCGTACATGGCCGCCTCCTAATTTCCCGTAAAACGGGGTTTGCGCTTCTCCAGAAAAGCTTGCATGCCTTCTTTTCGATCTTCGCTTGCCAAAAGAAGATAAAAGCTGTTTCGCTCGTAATCCATCCCCTCTTGAAGAGGGAGATCACCAGCTTTGTACACGGCTTTTTTGATTACCTGTACTGCGAGCGGCGGCTGCTGGGCGATTTGCTTCGCCAGCTTGAGCGCTTCCTGGTAATACGCCTCCACTGGTACTACCCGATTGACCAATCCGTATTTCAACGCTTCTTTGGCCGAAATCGGTTCACCTGTGAGCAGCATCTCCAATGCTTTTCGCTCACCTACCGCACGCGTCAGACGCTGTGTACCACCAGCCCCAGGCATGACTCCAAGCTTGATTTCCGGTTGACCAATGACAGCTGTCTCCGAAGCGATCACGATATCGCAGTTCATCATTAATTCACAGCCACCACCGAGCACAAAGCCGCTGACGGCACCAATAATCGGCTTGGAGATAAGCGAGATGCGATCCCAAACCGCGAACTGATTGCGCTTCATGATGTCGATGGCTGATGCTTCCGCCATTTCATTAATGTCGGCACCCGCTGCGAACGCCCTCGCGTTGCCAGTCAGGATGATCACCCGAATATCCGGGTCGCGGTCCATTTGCTCCAGCTGTTCAACCAATTCGTCGACGAGCTGCAAATTCAGTGCGTTTAGAATCTTCGGTCGATTCAACGTAATGATACCGACACCATCTTCACTGGCTACGCTAATATATTCATAGGCCATGAACTGTCACACCCTTTTTTTACAGGAGCTGGTTTAAATAGCTGCCTGTGATTTGTTCCGGTTATCCACGACACGAATCGCTTTTCCTTCGCTGCGCGTCAAAGAATTCGGCGGTTGCACCCGCAGCACCACGGACACACCCAACGTATTTTTGATCTGATGGCAAATTTCTTTCACCAATGGCGAGAGAGCAGAGCTGTCATTTCCACTGATCTCATTTGCATATGCTGGTGTCAGCTCACAGTGCACCTCAAAACGGTCGAGGGCACCGTCGCGTTCAATGACGACCTGGTAGTGTGGAGCCAATTGGTGGAACGTAAGCAAAACGGACTCGATCTCTGTCGGGAACACATTGACCCCGCGAATAATGAGCATGTCATCTACACGCCCTTTGATGCGCGACATACGCATGGTTGTCCGTCCGCACTTACAGGGCTCAGTATTGAGGGAAGCGATATCACCCGTACGGTAGCGCACAACCGGGAATGCTTCTTTCGTCAGTGACGTGAATACGAGCTCGCCTTCTTGTCCATATGGGAGCACTTCTCCAGTGCTCGGATCGATAATTTCTGCGTAGAAATGGTCTTCTGCGATATGCAGGCCATCCTGCCCTTCATGACATTCAATGGAAACACCTGGCCCCATCACTTCGCTCAGCCCGTAAATGTCCACCGCTTTAATGTCGAGCTCATGCTCCAGTTGTACGCGCATTTCTTCCGACCACGGCTCTGCACCAAAAATCCCGTATTTGACACTCGTCTCACGCGGATCGATTCCTTGCTTTTTCATCTCTTCCACGATGTTGAGGACATAGGATGGCGTTGCTGCAATGCCACGTGGCTTGAAGTCCTCGATCAACGTAATTTGACGGGAGGTATTGCCACCGGATACTGGCACTGCAACTGCGCCCATGTGCTCGATGCCGTTGTGCAGACCCAATCCGCCTGTAAAAAGGCCGTAGCCATACGCGTTATGGAAAATGTCTCCCGGCTCACCACCCGCACAGCAAATGGCGCGCGCCACGATCTCCGCCCAATTCTCCAGGTCTTTTTTGGTGTAGCCGACAACAGTCGGTTTTCCTTTTGTCCCGGATGAACCGTGAATGCGTGCTACTTCCTTCATTTCGACTGCAAACAGATTGAATGGATAATTTTCTCGCAAATCTGTCTTTTTCATAAATGGGAGCTTCTGTATGTCTTCGATCGATTGGATATCTTCTGGTTTCACACCAGCTTCATTGAATGCCTTGGTGTGGAAAGAGACGCGCTCATATACGCGTTTGACCGTTTCTTTCAAGCGTGCCAGTTGCAGTTCCGTCATTTTCTCTCTTGGTAGCGTTTCCATTTCTGTATTAAAGATCATGTCGCTTCCCTCATCCCCTTGCGTTATGACTCGGTAGGAGTACTTGTTTGAAAATGTTACTCGCCCTTAAAAACTGGTTTTCGCTTTTCGCGAAAGGCTTCCAATGCTTCCAGACGATCTGTCGTGGGAATAATCACTTCATAACACATGGTTTCGATATCTAGTCCTGTCTGCAAATCGACACTGCTTCCGCGATCAATGGCTGATTTTGCCTGATACACAGCCAGCGGAGCATTTGCTAAAATCTCGTCTGCCAGCCCCATTGCCAGCTCACGCAGCTCCTCTGTATCTTTTGCAACAGCATTTACAAAACCGATTTGATACGCTTCCTGCGCTTGGATGCGCCTGGCAGTCAGGATCAGCTCCTTTGCCTTGGAGACTCCGATTAAGCGAGACAACCGCTGCGTACCACCCGCACCTGGAATGATGCCCAAGCTCACCTCTGTCAGACCCATTTTGGCATCTGCGACGGCATAGCGGAAATCACAGGCCAGCGCCAGCTCAAAACCCCCGCCAAAAGCAAATCCGTTAATCATGGCAATCGTCGGCTGCGGAAGCCTCTCCAACGCAGTAAATACATCGCGGATTTTGCGTACATTGCGGCGTACCTGCTGTTCCGTCAGTGTACGGCGCTCCTTCAGATCTGCCCCTGCGCTAAATGCTCGCCCTTCTGCCTTCACGATGACTACGCGAATCTCTTTTGCATCCAGACGTACCTGCTCAATCAAGTTTCCCAGGCGCTCCAATGTATCGTAGTTCAGCGCATTCAACTCATCTGGGCGATTCAGCGTAATCAGTCCTATATGTCCTTCACGTTCAAATCGAACGCTCTCTTCCATCATCAACGTCCTCCTTGTGCAGGCGGGTTAACCCGTGCATACGTTCCGGTAGCAAAAGCCACAAGCTTGCCATCACAAGTCACGCGTGCTTCCATCACGATCAAGCTTTTTCCTTGTTTCAATACATGAGATTGTGCCTCGAGTACCTCACCGCGAGCTGGGTGCAGGTATTGAATCTTGCTCTCCACCGTCACACATTGCTGTACACCATCCACATGAGGTGCTGCCCCATGCCCCATTGCCACATCGGCTAATGTCGCCGTAACGCCTCCGTGTACGACACCTTCGATGCTATTGAACAGCTCGGGGCGAATTTTCAGTGCTACCTTACAGCCCTGTTCATCTCGGTGCACAACTTCTATGCCCAGGTAGTGATTGAATCGATTACGGATCTCCACTGACATCTTTGCCCCCTTTCACGTATTGTCTTGAAACAGTGAAAGGAGCCTAAGCACGTGGCTTTTGGCATCCTTTCTCCGTTTTATTTTCGCTGTCAGTTATTCGTTTTCGTCGATTTCGACGAAGTAATCACTTTTCCGGTAAGCCAGTGCATCCAGTGTCGCTACCAAGCCATGCTCCGTTTCTACGCGAATACGGTACCAGGCTGTTCGATTGTTTTTCTTCTCTTCGGTCGCGATTGCCACCAAGCGATTCCCTTTCATGGCAGCAGCCAAAAATCCGATGTTCATCGACAGTGCTACAGACGTTTTGCCATAGGAATTACAGGCCGCTGCAAAAACAAAGTCTGCCAGGGAGAAGATGATTGCGCCATGAGCGGTGCCATGTGCATTCAGCATATGCTCGGCAACTGTGACTTCCGCAGTCGCCGTTCCTTCTCCCAGCTCAATCAGCTTGATACCCAAAAATTGCGCAAATGGATCTTGCTTTAGCTTCTCACAAATCTCTGTGTAATGCTTCTGATGGATCGCTTGTTCGTCTATCAATCTTTTTGTGGTCATGATTAAACTACTTCTGCAAAATGCATGGACACAATTGGTCCAGCGAAACCACGGAGGTCTTTTCCTGCTGCGCGACCTTCAGGCGATGACAACGCTTCCATCAACGCTTCTTTTGATTCAAAGTACATTTCTGCCATCAGATGCAGGTCGGATTCTCCCATTGGTGTTCCATAGATTTTGCTCACTTCCATTTTGATTAAGCCAGGCATTTTCTCTGCCAATGGGCCATGTACCTCGAAATAGTGCTTGTCAAAAGCATCGATATCTTCGGGCTTGCGATAAATCGCTACCAATTTCACCATCATGATCCCTGCTTTCCTCAGATTATAGTTGTAATGTGTGACGACTAATTCATATAACGTTATTTTAACGCATGTTAATATTTTTATTATATAAAGCCTTTGTGACAGGTGCAAGTATTTTTCAAAAAGCAAGAAAACTCTGCCGAATCGTTTTCCCTCCTTCTCTTCATGTTTATGACTGGGAAAAGGCTGACAGAATATGCTTCGATGGGGTGAATTCCATCAATTCCATCTTTTGTGGTCGGGGGAAGCCCTGCCACATGTTTTCCAGTCGCCTGTATCCTCTCTTCGTTCGGCGGTCTCCTTCCAAACATGTGACAGGACTTTCGAACAGCTGTGGCTGCATTTGATTTTTCAAAAATTTGTTATGGTATTTCAAGAAGTCCTCATTGAATTAGCTTTCTCGGAGTTTAATAAAAGCCACGTGGGAAGAAGCGAATTTCCAGTCAAGCGCCTCCGGAGCGGACAGTTCCCCCCCTTGCAGGGCGTAGGCCGAAGCGTAGACTGGAAATTCGCTTCTTCCCCTCCACCACAGCTCCTTTAAACGCAAAAAAGAGGACAGACCCAATGTCTGTCCTCTTCTATTCGCTCCACTTCCTAGATCCAAACCCAGAAAATAAAGACGAAAATTGCCAATAGGATTACGAATAACCCTGCAAAAATACTGATACGTGCAAACTCATGACCTTTTTGATCCATGTGCATCCAGACATACAGCTGGAAGAACGCTTGAACGAAGGCCAAAGCAACGATGAATGGTACGGTAAAACCTGATGGAATTGCTTCATACGCCACTGCAATGAATGCCAGTGCAGTCAATACGAGAGATCCGATGAAAGCAACTAGGTGTCTTTTCGGACCCTCGTGTTTGACTTTCGGCTTGCGTACCTCTTCATTATGAGCTTGTGCTCCCATAGATTATCCCACCTTTCCACCGATCATACCCATGAGATATACCACGGTAAAGATGAATACCCATACAACGTCGATAAAGTGCCAGTACAGACATGCCAGATAGAACTTCGGTGCAGTTACTACCGTCAGGCCCTTTTTCGTCGCAGATACTTGCAAAAGGATGATCCAGCTAATCCCGAACGCTACGTGAGCTCCGTGGAATCCAACCAAGGTGTAGAAGGCAGATGAGAATGCACTTGTTGACATTTTCAGTCCTTCATTCACATAGTGTACAAACTCGTAAATCTCCAAAGCAAGGAAGCCGAGACCGAGCAATACAGTGATGGTCAGCCAAAGCTGAATCTTCTTCAGGTCTTTCTTGTGCAGAGCCAGCGTAGCCATAACACTTGTCATCGAGCTGGTAAGCAAGAGAAGTGTTGCCACGGCAACGAGATTCATGTCAAACAACGATTGGGACGTCGGTCCACCATTTGCCTGATCACGAAGAGCGATAAATGTTGCAAACAAGGAACCGAAGAGAACTGTCTCTCCACCGAGGAAGAGCCAGAAGCCAAGAACCTTATTCTTGCCTTCAAGGGTGGCTTTTTCCGGTTCGTCAGGCAATACTGCATGTGCATGATGGTTAGCCATTAAGCCTTTACCCCTTTCTCGTCGAGTTCGTCCTCATGAATGTGATAACCTGGATCGTCTTTCACAGAACGGGTAAACATGCAGCCCAGTGTAAAGAGCAATCCAATAACTACGACCACGTAGTTGTGGTAGATAAAGCCATAACCTGCAATGAACAGACCGAGAGACATCAAGAATGGCAGGAACGATGGTGATGGCATGTGAATGTCACCGATTGGTTCTGCAGGTGTCATACCTTTGTTACCAGCCATCTTCTCAACCCACAACGCATCCAAACCACGAACGAGAGGGGTTTGAACAAAGTTGTATTCTGGTGGCGGCGAAGGAATCGCCCATTCGAGTGAACGTCCATCCCATGGATCTGCAGGAGCGCGTTTGGAGCTTTTCGCTGCAACGACTACGTTGATCAAGAATAGGATGGTACCGATCGTCATACCAAATGCACCAATCGTACTGATAAAGTTCCCCATATCCAGGTTCTGATCCTTGAGGTATGTAAAGACGCGACGCGGCATCCCCATCAGACCCAGGAAGTGTTGCGGGAAGAAGGTAAGGTGGAAACCAATGAAGAACGTCCAGAAGTTCCATTTACCAATTGTTTCGTTCAGCATTTTACCGAACATTTTCGGCCACCAGTAGTAAAGACCAGCGAAGAGACCGAATACGAGACCCCCTACGATAACGTAGTGGAAGTGAGCAACTACGAAATAACTGTCATGGTATTGGTAGTCAGCTGGCGGAACCGCAAGCATAACCCCTGTCATACCACCGATTGTGAACGTCGGGATAAATCCTACTGCAAACAGGTTTGCGGTAGGGAAGCGGATTTGACCGCCCCACATGGTCAACAGCCAGTTAAAGATTTTGATACCTGTAGGAACAGCAATCAACATGGTTGCAAGTCCAAACAGCGTGTTGGCAATTGCGCCCAAACCTGTTGTGAACATGTGGTGAGCCCACACCATGAAGCCCAAGAAACCGATCAGCGCAGTTGCAAATACCATGGAGCTGTAACCAAACAGACGCTTTCTTGAGAATGTAGAAACCACTTCAGAAATGATACCGAATGCTGGGAGAATCAAAATGTATACTTCGGGGTGACCGAAGATCCAGAACAAGTGCTCCCAGATAACAACGTTACCACCTGCGTCAGGGTTGAAAAAGTTTCCGCCGAACAAACGGTCAAACATCAACAGAACCAAACCAACCGTAATCGCAGGGAATGCGAAGAGGATCAAACCGGATGTAATAAAGGACGACCAGGTGAACATTGGCATACGCATGAATGTCATACCTGGAGCACGCATGTTGATGATGGTAACCAAGAAGTTAATACCACCAATCAGCGTTCCAAGACCGGCAATTTGCAAACCGAGTACGTAGAAGTCTACGCCGATTCCACTGTATTGATTCAAAGCCAAAGTCGTATACGATGTCCAACCAGCATCAGGTGCGCCACCCAAGAACCAGCTTGTGTTCAATAGCACTCCCCCGAAGAAGAATAGCCAGAATCCGAGTGCGTTAACAAACGGGAATGCTACGTCGCGTGCACCGATTTGAAGGGGAACAATCGCATTCATCAAAGCAAAAATGATCGGCATAACTGCCAAGAAAATCATCGTGGTGCCGTGCATCGTAATTAATTCGTTAAACGTCTTGGCACCAACCAATTGAATTTCTGGGTACATCAACTGCAAACGAATCAGCAGGGCTTCCAAACCACCGGCCAAGAAGAAAATTCCACCTGCAATCAGATACAGGATCGCAATTTTCTTATGGTCCACTGTCGTAAGATAATCCCACAGCCCCGAGCGATTTGGTGCATGAGAAGCATGTGCAGACACGGGTTTACCTCCTTTTTAAGCGTCACTGCCTATGACGATTGTCAATGCAATAAGTTTTATGAGGTTTTACTTTACTTTTTTTCGCTTACGCTCAATGTCTCCATGTACTCTACAAGCGCTTTCACTTGGTTGTCATCGAGGTTGAGGTTAGGCATTTTGTTGCCCGGTTTCATTTTTTGCGGATCTTTCAGCCACTCTGCAATGTTTTCAGGCGTATGTGCTTTGATACCTGCTACACGTTCGCGATCTGCAAAGTTAGTCAGGTTTGGCCCCATCTTACCGCCTTTACCTGCCACAGCGTGACATCCCAAACAGCTCTTATCGAAGATTTGTTGACCTTCTGCAGCCAGTGGAGAAGTTGCCGTTACAGGTTCTTTTGCCTGAACGCCCTTCATGTTAGCTACCCAAGTGTCAAAATCTGCTTGTTCCTTTACTTCTACCTTGAAGTCCATCAAGGCATGGGACGCTCCACAGAGCTCCGCACATTTACCGTAGTAAATGCCTGTTTTGTCTGCTTGCAGCCACAATTTGTTTTCTTGCCCTGGGTTCGTATCGATTTTACCGCCCAATGCAGGAATCCAGAATGCGTGCTTAACATCAGACGCTGATAATACGAATTGAACCTTTTTGCCAACTGGCAATACCAAGTCTTGTGCAGTCGATACGCCAAGATCAGGATACTCGAATTCCCACCAGAATTGGTGAGCGGTAACCTTTACTTGAACTGCTTCCTCTTTCGGAAACTCCTTGTGCAGTGCGAAACCGGTAGTAACAGTTGGAATCGCCATGATGATAAGAAGCAAGAAAGGAATTACCGTCCAAAGAATTTCAAGTGCATGATTTCCTTCGACCTGCTTAGGAATGCCTTGCTGTCCGGGACGCTTACGATAACGGATAAGGACGTACGTAAAGATCGTCATAACGACAATGAAGACGCCGATCATGATAGCGGAGGACAGCTTCATCAGGTCAAACTGCATCGCAGCTACCGGACCAGAGGGCTTGAGCGCTGAGAGCTCATCTTTGCCACACCCGGTTAACACTAGCGCCAGCAGAGCAAACAGGGAAAACTGACGCCAATACTGTTGCCAACCCTTCATACCAATGAACCCCTCTTTCTTCGTGTTGGTAACGTTCTAGCCACGCCTACAACTAGAAGTTTTCGTACTTTTCTATCTGAATGAAGAAATCGCATTCAATACTTTCCACAACTATAATGCCCAAACAGGAAAAGTATTAGCAGCAATTCCAAAAACAAACAGGAAAGTAAGGGGCAGTATTGCACACTTCTACCCAAGCGTGGTAACCATTTAAGTATACATAAATTTTCCTTAATACAAAGGCTATTTGTTATGATTTTGTTAACAAATTTATGAACAAATTTGTGAACTTTGCAGTTAAATCCTACCATAACATCCAATTTAAAGGAGAATTCCATGCAAAAAAGACCAATTGCACTAGTCACTGGTACCTCAAGTGGCTTTGGCAAGCACGCATCAGTCGCTTTAGTCAAGGCTGGTTTTCAGGTAATTGCTGCTATGCGTGATCTAGCAAAAAGAGACCCTCTTGACAAATTGACAAGCTTGCATATAGATCCTGAGCATCTGGAAGTCCTTTCCCTTGATGTTACGCTTCCGGAACAAATTCAGGATGCGATCTCCTCCATCATTGCAAAGCATGGGCGCATTGATCTGTTGGTGAACAATGCCGGCTACGCGTTGGGCGGCTTTGCGGAGGAAGTCTCTTCTGAGGAATGGCGCAAGCAGTTTGATGTAAATGTGTTCGGACTGATCGACGTCACTCGGGCAGTCTTGCCTTATATGCGGCAGCAACAATCTGGACGAATTATTAACCTAAGCAGCATCAGTGGGCGATTTGGATTCCCCGGTCTCTCGCCGTATGCCGCATCCAAGCATGCAGTTGAAGGCTTCAGTGAATCACTTCGCCTTGAAATGCTACCCTTTCAAGTTCAAGTCGTCCTTGTTGAGCCCGGCTCCTTTCGTACAGCAATCTGGGAGAAAGGCATGCAAGACCAACAGCTTGATGAAGCCTCTCCATACGCCTCCCAAATGAAACAACTGATGCGTCACGTAGAAGCGATCATAGAAAAGGCACCTGCTCCCGACGCAGTCATCTCGACGATTGTCCATGCGGCCACCACTCCCAAGCCACGATTCCGTTACCCGGTTGGCCGAGGCGTGGCGCTCACAATCGCCGCAAAAAATTGGCTTCCGTGGTCATGGATTGAGCGAATCGTGACAAAGCGATCGTGATGTTTTGTTTATGCATAAAAGAACACACCCCCGTAAGGAGTGTGTTTGCACGTTGAACACTATACACTTTCCGTTCGTCCTGTGCGTATCAGCCAAACATGTTGGATATATTCAGCTACACCAAAAAATATCGCAACAAAACCGGCCCCGATTGCGGCGATTTGAGCCGTCGGCAAAAACACAATGCTTCCATAAACGATCAAAAAGCCGATAATCAAGTCAAACATGGTCGTCAGCCAAAGACTCCCTGATGTAAGAATCGCCCTATCCAAAAAATATCCGGCGACTGCCAAGACAAATCCGACTCCGACAGACTGATATAGATTTGCGAAATTCACTTCTGGAAAGAGAGCATCTGCCAAAACGACCAACACCGGACTAACGAGCAGCTTCATCAAAAGACCGTCCACGTCTATTTACTCTCCTTTACTGGGGGTGTACTCAGTATGCCCCTCGTTTACTTCAGCCATGTCATGACTCCGTCGTATACCGGCTTGTAAACCATTTCCATCCAATAAACAGGATTGGGGACAACCCCTTTTTCGGCTCCTGCGTACAAGCCCACACTTATGACAAGCAACCCGAGAAAGACAGCGATCTCTTTGCGCTGCCGCTTCCGAATCAATCGGGGTAGCTCGTATGCACAAACGATTATGGATACAACGATGACAGCAAATGTCGTCATACAAACTCCCCCTGATCCTGTTGCACAATCACTTTTCGTCAAAGGCATTATTGATGGTTCCTAAACGTCTGATTTTCACATCAGCTATGACATGTACAGGCAGCTTGGTAAATTCCTTTTCCCAATTGCCCCCTATCTTCTTCCATACTTTCGGGTATTTTCGATGGATCGCTTCGCCGAATCCATAGATATCTATGCCATTTTTCTTGGCATTGGCAATTGCTTTTGTCGCTAATGCTTCCATTGATTTTTCCGACTCTTTTTCCAGGTCTTTGATCGTATTCATGTTAGTCAGATCGAGTTTGCATTGCACTTCACCAATATCATTTTCCAAACCGATGTGAACGATGATTTCAGGCGTACCATTTTTCATAGTAGCCTCGATTTTGGCGTCGGCGCGCATGACTTCCATCGTCAAGCGTCCTCCCCCCTTGCAAGGCATGCTTCCAACCGTGCTTTTTACTTTACCCGTAATGTAACTATACGCTTTGCTGTCCGCTTCACTCAGCCAAGTGATCAGCCTATCCCCCCGGAACGTAGCCAATGTCGTGTATTGAAGCAGGACAGGTGTATCTATTTCTTCAACATTTTTTCGTTCGTCTCCCTCACTTCCTGGCCCAGCCGTGCGGATACCTGTCAATACTGCTTGCTTTCCCTTGCTGGTAAAGTCGGTAATCAATTGATCCATCGTAACTGCTGCGGTAGGCGCCCATACTTTGGAAGATGTCTCCAAAGAAGCAAACATTTCTGTGGAAGGAATTTGTTCAAGCGGTGTGATCACTTTCAAGATATTGCGGGCTGTTGTTCCTCTAGCTACGGCGATATAAAAATCAGTTCGAAACTCATGGTCGCGTGAGACAAAATCAGTGATTGAAGAGATCCCTTCCCTGGCCACCTCCTCGCCAAATATGAGCATCCTGGTGTGCGCCATGTATATTTTACGCGGAGATACCGTGGTCATTTTACGCACAGCCTCAAAGATGGTCGGAGCGTTCATGGTAAAGAGCGTAACGGGCGCACGTCCAGGCTTCCCTTTGTTGGCTGCGACCTCTGCCGGGTCTACAACTTGAACGGAAACCTGATAACCTCCTTGCACTTTATCAATACCGATCCCAACAGCAATCGCCAAATCGTTTAGTTCTTTGCGATCCCAACAACCAGCTAGGATAATAACGAGCACGATGCAGAGAAGAACTTTTATCCCTTTCACTGGTGCCCACTCCTTTACATGCTGTGAAAAGCCTCTTACTTCTGCGGTGGTAATGGCTTTATCCCTTTAGATTGGCGACGCAAATTGTTTTTGGTAATCGATTCAGGGCGTTTGTCCAAGGCCCAGCGAGGCAAGCGAAGGATCGTGTCTCTTTGCTCTTTCAAGGAAAACGGGGCAAACGATTCCATATACGGTACGCCAAATGAGCGCAGACTGCATAAATGCAACACTAAGGCAAGCATCCCTACAATGACCCCGTAAATGCCAAAAGAAGCAGCCAGAACCATCAGGGGAAAACGAAGAATCCTCACGGTAATCGACATATTGCTCGCTGGGAAAATAAAGCTGGATATTGCGGTAATCGAGACCACAATGACCATCGCGGCCGAAACAATCCCCGCTTCCACCGCTGCTTGTCCGATAACCAGTGTTCCCACGATGGAAATGGCTTGACCTACTGCTCGCGGCATGCGGATTCCAGCCTCTCGTAATATCTCAAAAGCCACTTCCATCATGATCGCCTCAATAAAGGCTGGAAAGGGCACTCCTTCTCGCTGTGCCGCCAAGCTAATTAGCAACTGTGTCGGGAGCATCTCTTGGTGGAAGGTCGTAATGGCGATATAGAGGGAGGGAGCAAGCAACGCGATTAAAAAACAGGCAAACCGCAGCATACGAATCAACGTACTAAAATCAAAGCGCTGATAGTAGTCTTCCGCTGAATGAAAAAACTCAACAAAGAGAGAGGGCACGGTCAAAACAAAGGGAGTCCCATCTACAAGAATCGCTACGCGTCCCTCTAATAGATTCGCAGCCACCACATCCGGGCGCTCCGAGTTTGAGATCGTGGGGAAAGGCGTGTAAGCTTCGTCCTGGATCAACTCCTCAATCATTCCGCTTTCCATGATGCCATCGATGCTGATTCGATCCAGTCTATTGCGTACTTCTTCTACAACACCCTCTTCTACAATCCCTTTCATATACACAACCGCGACTTCTGTCTTGGTTTCCTCGCCAATTCTGTTGAATTCAATCCATAGCTTTTCACTGGAAATCCGTCTCCGTAGCAATGTAATATTCGTACGGAGTGTCTCCGTGAAGCTTTCCCGCGGTCCACGAATGACTGTTTGGGATGACGGCTCAGTGACTCCTCTATCCCTCCACTCCTGCAAACCAATATGAATTCCTTGCGAGCAGCCATCTATGAGAATAATGACACAGCCGGACAGCAATGCTGTAAACAATGTGGGAAAGTCGAATAAATCCCCCATATCCCCAACGGTCAGGACCGATTCTTTTAAAAAGGGAACGAACTCGTCCTCGCGTATCCCTTCCCATTCCTTCAAACGCGTCTTGTATAAAAGACTATCGATTAATACGGCTTGTACCAAATACGAATCAACCATGCCATCCGCATACAAGACAGCTGCCCGAATGGGTTCTAGGCTATTTAGGACTACCTCTCGAATCACAATATCATTGCTGTATCCGAGCGATTCTTTAATATAGTGAACGTTGTCGTCTAAGCTGCAACCAATCTGAGCCATTCGGATTGCTCCTCACATCGGCAATTATGAACACAGTTTCTCCGATTGCTCCCATTACTAAACAAAACGCTCCTATCCGTTTTCACAGAAAAAGACCTCGCACTCATTTAAGAGGACAAGGTCTTTTGGTATGTGTTCTACACTATGGAGCAGGTGTTTGTGCATCACCTGGCACTGGTGCATCGTCAAAGGATGGGTCGTGCCATTCTACTTTATGTTTTTCCTGAAGCGTATTTAACCAGGTACCGTAGTTCTGACTGCGATTTTGGTCAGTCAGCATTATCTTGATCTGATCTTTGACTTTATCAAACTCAGGTGCCGGTGACCCCAGCTGTTCTTTATTTGTATCGTAGTAGGTTTTGATTTGCTCCTCGGTAACCGGGAATGCTTTATCCAACAACCTATCCCGTGTCATGAGCACGCTCAACTTATCCCGCAGCTGGGCCTCGGTCATTCCCATACTCTTCAAGTAGTTTTGGAATGCCTCAGGTGAACCTACCTGTTGTTTCATCGAATCAATCTCTTTATCCATATCTTCTTGCGTCACCGCGACGTTTTGCGCCTTGGCTTCCTGCTTGATTAACGCTTCCGCAACAAGTTCATGTATCGTTTGTTTTCCGTACATTTTTTTCATTTCACTGTAAAGCTGATTTTGTGTAATGGAGGTATCGCCAGCCGTTACCAATACAGGGTCATTGCCTTTTGCCCATGATTGATAAAACCCTAAAACAGCTAACCCCGTTAATAATATGGCAACCGAAAGCATGGAAAGATCAAACTTCTTCACTTGGATATCCTCTCTTTCTATAATCTGCCCTCCAAGTATAGAAAGAAGTTACGGTAGAAAAATGGAAAGCGTATTACACAACTTTTCCACATTCTAAACATATTATGCGCTACATAAAAAATCGGGTAAAAAAAGAGGAGAGAACGGAGGCGATGACAGGACCTAAAACTGCCCAAACCTGTAAAAAGCGTTCTTGTTTCCTGTCTTTTTCTACTTCCATGAACTGAGCGAGTGCTTCCTTGTCCCGAGTATCGTTCTCCAGTAATTGCAGGATAATATCTTTGTCTTTTTCCGTCTTCTCTGCTTTCATTTCTAACTCGGTTTGCAACTTGTTCAAAACTTGCAGTACATCATAACGCACATCCTCCATGCGTCCCAATTGATGTTCAATTCGTTCTAACCACTTCGTGACTACTATCATTTGTCCCTCAAGCTGATCGATTCGTTCTTCGAATTTGTCTAATTTCAAATAGATGCGCTGTATATGCTGATCTATATTTCTCTGATTTTCATATGGTCCCGCTGTCATAGATTCCACCTCCCCCGTCCGTCCTTTATACTACTTGTTTATGTAGCGGAGAGAAGCATTGCTTGTACGGTTATCCCTCTTTGTTCAGTCTCGTGTAAAAAAAGGCGGCAAACAAATGTATTTCCAAATCCTGAATTCAGCTAAAATAGATGGAAGACTATCTAGCATTTCTCTCAAATAAACGGGGACATGACCGTTTATTCATAAAGGAGGATACCATGACAACCTTGCTGGAGGTAAAAGGGGTAACGGGTGGGTACTCTTACAACCACGCTGTAATCAAAGACGTCTCCTTTCACATACGCGAAAAGGAAATTGTAGCGCTAATCGGGCTGAATGGCGCAGGCAAAAGCACGACCATCAAGCATATTTTAGGACTCTTGGAACCAAACGCAGGCGAAATCAGCATTGCGGGGAAGACCTTTCAATCAGACCCTGAAAACTATCGTTTGTCTTACGGGTATATTCCCGAGTCACCCATTTATTACGAAGAGCTTACGCTGTGGGAGCATATCGAGTTAATGGCCATGAGCCATGGGCTGGACCAGGAAGTTTTTTATGAACGGGCACGTCCTCTCTTAAAAGAATTCCGCATGGAAGAAATGAAAGACCGATTTCCCCAGCAGTTTTCCAAAGGCATGAGACAAAAGCTCATGATCATGATGGCGCTGCTCGTACAACCGCCTCTGTACATCGTGGATGAACCGATCCTGGGTCTGGACCCTCTGGGGATTCGTTCTCTTCTCACGTGGTTAAACCGTTGCAAGGAGCAAGGGGCTGGCATTCTGATGTCCACACATATTTTGGCCACCGCCGAAAAGCATTGTGACCGATTCATCATTATGCACAAAGGCGAGATTAGAGCCCAAGGAACGCTAGAAGAGCTTCGGGGTATTACAGGGCTCCCAGATAGCTCCTTGGACGACATATACTTGCATATCGTAGAGGATGACGGCCAGTGAAAATAGACGTAGATCAATTATTTCGCAAACGGTTCCATGCCTTTTCAGTCGAATTCATTCGATATGCCCAGTACATGGCCAATGGCGGCCTGATGTTCGTCGCGATCTTTTTGATGGGCTTGCTCGCCTTCTACTACCGCAGCATCATCGCGATGATCCCACCCTGGTTCCCTTTGCCGTATGCCATGGCTCTCGTAATTGCTTTTGTCGTTGTGAGAAGCCCCCTACGCACGTTTTTATTGGAAGCGGATTTGCTTTTTTTGACTCCGCACGAAGTAAGGCTGGATCGCTATTTCCGGAAGGCGCTCGTCTACAATTTTGCTACTCAGAGCATCGTGGTGTTTATCGTCCTGCTCCTGCTCATGCCTATGTATACAGAGGTCGTAGGTGCACAAGGCGTGCAGCTGTGGGTTTATTGGTGCATTCCCCTGCTCTTGAAGGGGTGGAATGTTTACAGCAGTTGGACGTTCTTACGTTTGCCAGATCAGAAGAAGATCGGATTCTATACGCTCGCTCGATTTGCCTTTTCGTATATCCTCCTCGCTTGGGTATTGAGTGAAGGACAATTCTTACGCGTGGGTATGATCCCATTTGGTGTTCTGATCTGCGCTGCGCTCTTGATCTGGCTCCATTTGCGAATGTTGACCTATAAGAAAAAACATTCCATACAATGGTATCGCCTGCTGGCTATCGAAAGCGGCTTGCGTCACCGCTTTTATCAGTTCATGAATAACTTCCGGGATGTCCCTGCCATGCAGCACCAGGTGAAGTCACGCTCGTGGCTCATTGCCCTGACGAAGCTTCTGCCTTATCGTCAATCAACAGCAGGACGTCATTTGTTTACCAAAAAATTTATTCGATCTGGTGACTTTGCGGGTATATACTTCAGGCTCATCCTGCTATCCGCCTTCCTGGTCCTGATTTTGCCAGGCCCATATGCAAAAATCATTGCCGGCCTGCTCTTTCTCTTCATGACTGCCAGCCAGATCGGCACCCTCTGGCGCCACCAGCAAAAGCGAAACGGGTATGCGATTTTTCCGATTCGAGATGGTCAGTTGAAACAGTCATTTAGCTGGCTGCGCATGATTCTGTTGGGTTTTCACGGTGTAGTTCTTGTGCTCATTGGGTTATTGTAGTTAAAGAATGCTTTTTATCAAATGCCGCTTCTTCCCTCCACTACAGCCACAAAAAAAGCAGCTCTTCATCAGTAGAAGAGCTGCTTTTTTATTTATTGATAAAGTGATTTGTTTAGAGTCGGAACGTATCCACCTTGCTGCGCAGCTCCTGAATGCTGTCTGTCACCTGCTCCGTTTCAGACACGAACTGATCAACGTTTCCACTGACCTCATGCATCGTAGCAGATACTTCTTCAGTAGCTGCTGCTGTTTGTTCCGAGATGGCAGTAACCGTCAACACGGATTCATTCACCTTGTTCTGACCTTGCTTCATCGTCTCTACGCTCGCCATGACATTCGCAAGCGACGTCTTCAAGGTATGCGTCATGTCAGATAGAGCCGTAATGCCTTGTGTAACGGAATCCAAACGCTCTGTACCCGCGTTGTAGCGATCCAGCGTCGCATTTGTCTTTTCCGTAGCTTGTCTTACCTGATCTTGAATGTCTTTGATGCTCTCCTGAATGACGTGGGTTGCCGCACCTGTCTGTTCAGCCAGCTTGCGAACTTCTCCCGCTACCACTGCGAAGCCTCTGCCCGCTTCGCCAGCACGCGCGCTCTCGATGGCTGCATTCAACGCCAACAGATTGGTCTGTCCGGCGATTTGCTGAATCGTTTCAATCACGTCGTTAATTCGGCTCGATTTTTCTTCAAGAATCGCCATTGTATTTTGCACTTCATGAAATTGTTTGTTCGTCTCTGTTCCATCTGCCAAAAACTCTTGCAATACTTTGTAGCTGCTCTCTCCGATATCGGACACGCGATTGGATACTGCATCCATCTCGTCCATCGCCGTATTCAATTCAGACAGCTCGCTCAAGAATTCTTGAACCGTTTGCACCGTCATCTCCATCGCAGTTGCTGTCTGCTCATTCCCCTGCGCAATCTCTTGGCTGGTAACCACGATATTTTTGTTTTGCTCGCGGACAGAGTTGGCACCTTCCCGAATGGAATTCGCCATGCTGTCGATATGCTCGGTTGTCTCTTTTACACCGCCAATGATTTGACGCAGCTGTGTCGTCATCTCACCAAAAGCAACGACAATTCGGCCAATCTCGTCTTTTTTGTTGGAAACAGAAATCTCTGTAGACGTGAGATCACCAGAAGCAATACGCATAGACGCCTCTTGTACAACTTGCAGTGGACGCAGCATCTTCTTGATCAAAAAGAATACAGCAACCAAAGCAATAATCGTTACGACAATCATAGAGAGAATGATGCGTGGCATGGTCTCATCCAAAACCTGATCATTAATCAGTTCCACTTTGTCTGCCGCAGTATCTACACCTAGCACCGCAATTACTTGACCAGATGGATCTTCAATCGGTGCGAATGCACTCAGGTAGTCCCCGAACACAGGGTCTTTGACGATTGGCGTACTGTTCGATCCGCCTTCCAGGGCAGGAGCAATGTCAGCTATGCCAGTAGAGGTTGTCTCTTGACCGATTGCAGATGCTCCCTTTGCTCCTTTCGCCGTTCCATCCACCATAATCCTTACCTTTTCACCGTCTGCATGAAGAATATAAACATAAAGGGCACCTGTTTTTTCGGTGTAATCAAGCAACAAATTTCGGATAGACCAGTAGTCGTCAGATTCTTGTGGCTGAGATATAAATTTCGCTATCTTCTCTGAGTCAAGCCCTTGGGAGATATGCAAGGCTGTGTTGATGCTTGAGCGCGAGAGTGTCTTTTCAACAGTAGTTACGCTATTTTCGTAAATCATAATAATATTGATTGCCATCATGACGGCAATGATCACCGCTACAAGAGCAACGACCCGTGTTGCCAAGCTCTTACTCATCCTGTTTCACTTCTCCTTCGCCGGTTACGATATGTGTATTGCGGACTACCCACCTGGGAGCAGATGCATTGTTGCGGGAGGTTTTGCCTTTTCGTAAAAGGATCAGCATTGTTGTTCTCACACGGTGATACTCGATAAAAAAAACACCCAAAAAGGGTGCTTTTCCTAAACACTCCCTACCAGTCTTATCGACAATCGGTAGTGATTTAATTAGGACTTTTGTTGGGCAATCAGGAAAAATCGATGGGTAGGAATATCGATATACCCAACCGCTTCGATTTTTTGGTGCAGATCGAGCAAGGCATCCGCGTACTTTTCTACAGTAAAGTCGCGAATCTGCCATTCGATCGCCTTCAAGTAGTAAACAATGGCACCGATATCGTAAAAACGTGAAAGGCTCATTTCCTCTCTTTGCTCCACAATCGTAAGACCGACTTCCTCCAGCTCGTTCACTGCATAGGCAAGATTCCAGTGCAAGTAATCAGGCGGAATTGGAGCGCCCAGCAATCGATTCAGGTCGAGATTGTCTTGACCGCCTACTTGCTGAGTGACAAATGTGCCCCCTGGCTTCAACAGGCGCTTCATTTCAGACGGCAAATAAGCTTCATGTCGATTGATAATCAAGTCGAGTGACTGATCCTCAAAAGGCAATATTTCTTCCCCGTCTACCGGATACACACGAACACCCAAGGGCTCCAGATTGGCTTTTGCCACAGCTACATTCGGCTCATAGCCTTCTGTCGCATACGTCTCCACAGGGAACGGCGCAAGCGTAGAAAACAGTTCTCCACCGCCTGTTCCCATTTCCAGCATAGAGCGAATCCCAAGCATGTTCTTTTTCACGATATTTACGTAGTTCCAGCCAAGTGGTGCATCCTGCATCCTGCCTGTCGCAGTCAATCTGGCAAAATCCCACCCAGCGAATGGTGCCTCCACTTCCTCTTGAAAGCTTTTGATCCAATCCTTATTTTCCATTTCTGCTTCTCCTCTCATTTATACCAGTCTGTTCATTTCCAAACCAGACGAGGCAGGAGGAGCTCGAGCGCGTTGTTACGTTTGTACAAAATCAAAGGACATGAGAAAAAGCCCCCTTCCCAATATTCTGATAATCCGAGAAAGATTACTAAAATTGTAATGTATATCCTGTATGTAGATCAAGCGCACTTCTCCGACTTAAGGCGGAGTGAAAATACTGCCTCGGTACGTTTGGTCTTTAGCCGTTTCTCTATATCATTAGTATCGAACTAGTAAACAGGAGGAACTGATCATGGCTGATTTTGAAGTGCTTGCCGGGATTCATCAAGGATTGTTTCTGGTCCTTCTCATCGTCATGCTGGTCCCAACAATCATGGCAAACCAGCTCGTTTTCCGTCCGACGAAACGGGCTTTCATAAGCAGTGCTCGCATCACTTTATGTTTTTCATGGTCGGCCCTTTTTGTATTTGCGGGGCATTTGGTGATGACGTGGGTTCTGTTTGAATCCTTTGGTTGGCTTTACATAAAGGATACGTTGCTTGGCTTTTTACCTTTTATTTTTGTTCCATTGCTCTTTTGCCTTCTCTCTACTTTTCCACGATTGTGGGAGTTGACCGGGAAAGGCGGCAGAGAGTCAAGGCAGTCACAAGTAGATACGGATTATACCCGCATTTTGTTACAAGAGAAAAATGCTAGGTCTGCAAAAGCAAACTCGCCAGATCTAAACGACGCATTAGATGCAGAGTGGCGAGGAGACGCATCTTGCCCCGAATTGCTCGTTCCGCTACAAGCTAGCGTCTTGAGTTGTCTGATCGCACTCTTTCTTCAAGTCTTTTTTCCGGCTGTTACGCTGGAACCGTCCATTTTGTTTCTCGCTTGGGGCGTATTATTAGCCGGGGTCTCCCTGCTCTGGATTCAGCAATCGTGGCAGCATCAATACCATTCCACTGCGGAAATTTGGGTAAAACCACGTCGCCTACATCGCTTTATCCGTTTTGCCACGTTTCTTCTGATGACTGCTTTACTTGCGACGATCTGGGGAAATCAAGCGATGATAGCGAGTCGCCTTCCCGATCATTCACCTTTGGGAGGTCAGAATCAGGACGATCACGCTTTCCCCGATTTCGTTTTCCCTGTAAAGGCGAGTGCCCATTCGATGCCTTCCACAGGGAAACTTGGAAGTGTCGATGGGCCAACAGAACCAAAACAAGAAACCCCGGATCGAACGTTTTCGCTGAACGCACAGAAAACACCCATCCTTCAAGCATCAGGAAAAACCGTAGAAGCATGGACCCTGAACGGACAATATCCCGGGCCTGAGCTGCGTATGAAGCAAGGGGAGCTCGTCGAAATCATCCTTTTGAACAAGGATATTTCCGAAGGGATAGACATCCACTGGCATGGCATGCAGACTCCCGCTAGCTATGATCGCATTGCAAAAGGAGAAAAATCTGTTTATCGTTTTCGTGCAGAACAAACAGGAACGTATTGGTATCATTCTCATCAGCAAATTCCTGAGCAAGTAGTGAACGGACTGTTCGGCGCCCTTGTGATCGAGCCAGCCGAGGCTACCACTACAGGCGCACCCATCCGCGACATCGCCATGATTCATCACAAGGACGAAAAGGCAGGCGCGATGTTAAACGGCTCACATACACGAAAAATCGAAACAGTTACTCCTGGCACAACGGTTCGCCTTCGCTTTATTAACGCAGAAAATGCTCCTGTCACCTACTTGCTGCAAGGAACTCCTTTTCAGGTAGTAGCGATTGACGGAACCGAGGTAAACGAACCGAATTTGATTGCCAATCAAGCCTTGCAGCCGGGGGCAGGCGGTCGATACGACATTCAGTTTACGATGCCTAATCGTCCCGTGCTATTTGCTCCAGCTACAAACCAGCATGACAAAGGGCTACTCTTACGTCCAGACGGGTCCGAAGATGCTGTGCCCTTCTTAGATGCAGAGCTTTCTGTCTTTGACCCTGCACGTTACGGCAGTCCGATTGCGCTTCCTTTTGATCTCTCTTCCCATTTTGATCGGGAATATCAACTGCTCATTGATGGTCAGTACGGATTTTTTGACGGTCAATTCGAGCGTTTGTCGACGGTAAATGGCGACTTGCTTCCTGAGACGCGAATGATGATGGAAGAAGGGGATCTCATAAAGCTGACTTTCGTCAACCGCAGCTTCCAGGATCAATCGATGTATCTGCATGGTCATCACATGCTCATCTTGAGTCGAGACGGCAAAAAGGTGACAGGAAGTCCATGGTGGACGGACACTCTCCAGGTAGCGCCAGGTGAAACCTATGAAGTTGCTTTCCGCGCGAATAATCCTGATGCATCAATGGAAGAGAGCCTGCCTACAGGTGACACTGCTTTTGGTATAGCAATCCCGCTCGTGTATGAAGAGCATCTCTAAAAAGAAAACAGCAGTCCGTAGCGATTTTCGCCAGGCTGCTGCTTTCTTTTTTGTCTGTTACTGAGACTTTTTCCGGTTCTTGGCCGCCAATAGTCTGTTTAACGTTTCGTCAGGCTGTGTTTGCTTCTCCTGCTTCTCTTTTGCCTGCTCGTTCTTGATTGCTGCTGGCTTCACCCGATTTCCAGCCGTCCCTACCGGATGAATAAGAGGAGCAGATACGACTTTCTGGTCATCTATCCGCTCTTCACGTGTCCGTCTTGTCGCAGAGCGCTTCTCGCCGAGGCGAGACAATACTGCCTGTTGTTCAGAATCGGCAGACGTGGACTTGCGCAATCTCCATAGACTAGATAGCCTTGCCCACCATTGATCTGGCAACTGCAGACGGCGAACGGCGATATCGATTGGCAGCAGCAAAGCCGCCAACATCAGCAACCACTCACTGATTGACTGTGTGTCCCATTTATCAGGAAGCGTGCCGCCAAAAGCTTCTTCCGGTTTGGTGATCTGATTCCCGCCACCGGCACTTAGCCACTCTTGAAGTTCTTTCTCTCCATCGGCATGTATTCCGTATTCGGGTGAATAGGAAACAGTCAATCCAGTCGTTTGGCTCGCCATGACTCGTCCTTGATTTTTTTGTGAGATCTGAATCATGTAAGTGCCCGGATCAGCAGTCTCGAATTCACCCTCCATGACGCCTGGCGCAACCGGCTTAAGCTTGATGACCTCTCGCTTCATCTCTTGATTGAGAACCACTGCCTCCATCTCTTGAGGCATGCTTCCACCAGCTGGCATCGTAACCCTCACATTGCCTTTTGCGCCGTTCACGCTCGTGGTCGTCTTCCAAGTGCCTTCTGTAATTTGTGGGAAAGTCCATGCCACGATTTCGTTCCACAGACGGCTGTTTCCTCCCCAAGCCACCCAGTCCGGTGACCACTTCCCTTCCAGATCACTCGTCCAGGCGACAGAACGCCCCAGGCCGTACTGCCAGCGGGTGAGAATCGGATCATCGTCAGCACTCATCAAGGATGATTCAGCTGTTTGCTTCGGTGTTGTTGCTATATACGCTCGCACTGGAGGCAATGTCTGCTTCAGCGTAGGCCATGCTCCCATCCCTGTATAGCCTGGTACTTGGGGCTTCTCTACAATAAAGGTGCGACTGGCTAACGCTGTTTCCTTACTGAAGATTTTCGGGATAGATTCGGCATCGTTGGCAAAGTAATATCTGCCCTTTCCTAACTCGGCAATCATCTCCAGCAGCGACCTATCCGAATCATCACCCAGCGCCACAGTTGAAACGGTAATATTTTCAGCCGTCATTTGTTGTAGCAGGCCCTCGTAATCATCGCCGATTGCAGACTGCCCATCTGTGAGCAAAATAACATGCTTGCGCTGGGTGTTCATCGCCTTTACACGTTCGTAGCCCAGCTGTAAGGCAGGGAAAATATCGGTCCCGCCATCCGCTTGGATTCTGCTGATCTGCTGTTGGATTTCATCCAGCTTCGTGACAGATTGTGGCGCTACGACATCCCATGGCGCATCGTCAAATGCGATCACCCCGATGTAGTCCTGTGCATTCATCATGGTTGTCGCTCGAATTGCGGCTTCTCTAGCCAACGCCATCTTATCCGCACCTCTGGCATCGGCACTCATACTGCCCGATTTATCTATGACCAGTTGGAGCCCGAGCGTAGGGAGCTGTTCCTTCCCTTTCAAATCCATGTGAACGGGCAATGCCTCTTCGATTGGTGTCTGGAACCAGCCACCCATGCCGAAGCTATCTTTCCCCCCTGTCATGATCAAACCAATGCCCAAATCACGTACAGCGGTCCGCATCCGTTCCATATCCGCATCAGTCATGCTGGTAGCAGGCACATCTGCCAGTACGATGGAGGCAAATTGCTTGTAGCCCTCAAGCTCCTTTGGCAGCAGTGCAAGATCGCGCAGCTCCACCTTGATATTGCCCGCTTCCAGCGCTTGAATGAGGTTGCTGGCGGCACCTGGATGCCCTTCGGCTACGAGCACGACTGGTGCCCCGGCTACCTGTGTGTAAGCAGTAGCCTGATTGTTCGCCGCTACGGTATCTTGTCGCGGCTCGATTTCCACGCGATAGCGATGGAAGCCCTGCTGCATCGCTTTTTGCGAAAAAACGAAGCGGTTGTTGCCCTTGCCGATCTGTACCGTTTGCTGGCCCGCCTCTCGATTGCCTTCATACAAGCGTAGGGTTGCCTCGGTTGCTATTGTACTCTCCACATCAACGGTGATGCCGTATTCCTCTCCTGCATACAGTCTTTGCGGTACCTGTACAGATGAAAGAACGACCTCATCCCCGTGTGGCTGCTGTAAGGAAACAGCCTCTACAGCGATTCCTCGCTCCCTCGCCAGTCTTGTCTGCCGTGCCGCATCTCCGTTTGTTTCCTGACCATCTGTCAGCAAGACGACTTTTCCTCTTGCATTGGTAGGGATCATGGCAGACGCCAATCGGATTCCTTCTGCCAAATTGGTTGCATTCCGGTTGACATCCACGCCCAAGGGCTGTACCTCTTGGCGTATCGTCAACGGTTGATCAACCGCTGCCTCTGCACCTACTGCAATGACAGCATACTTATCTGCTACTTGCTTTTGCCCGATCGCCTCGCGCAGAAAGGAGAGAACCCGCGGATCGTCCTTCATAGAAGCGGATCGATCTACAACAAACACAATCGTTTTCGCCTGAACAGGTGTCAACAGCTGTGTCCCTGCCAACGCCAACACCAGAAGGAGGAACAAGAGCGAGCGAATAGTTGCAATTGTCGCCTTTCTGGCGATTGGCATTTGCTTTTGATGTCGCCACCAGCTGATGATGACGTACGCAACGGGAAGCAATAACAACAGGAATAGCGGCTGTATAAAGTTAATACCCACGCTGATACACCCTCCATTCCACCAATAACACCAAGAGAGCAAACGCCGCCAACCAATAGGTCAACTCCTTCGTTCCCAGTGCTCCTGTTGTGTCAGTCGCTGTTGCTTCCTCACTCTCCTTTTGTTCTTCGGCATTCTTCCGGGCAACGCTCACAGACTTTGGTGTAATATTCGATTCTTCCTCATTCATTTGGACAGTAAAATACGTACTTTTGGTCCCGGTATCTACCCCTTCGTCAAGACGATATAGTCCGGTCATCTCCGGTAGTTGCATCGTTTTCGACGTGGCGTCCTCCGTAAGAGACTGCTGGTGTCCATTCGGATACGTCAAGGTACGTGTTGTCGCTCCAGGTGAGAGTGGGATGGTCAAGACCTCTCCCGGATGTGCCGTGGGGATTGGGGCTGTTTGACCAGGTGACAGCCAATTGACGATATTTTGCATGAAAATCGGAAAAGCAGGACGCAGTGGAAAGTCCGATGCATGCAAATCAAATCCGATGATGACCATTCGACGACCGTCTATGATCCCAGCTCTGACCAGATCGACATCGCCTGCGCGTACCAATGGCTTCATACCAGGCATCTCGTCCAATACGTATCCTTTGGCGACGTGCACATCCCGCCAATCTACGTGCTTGAGCAGAGGGTCATCCGGGGAAACTGGCCTTGGCTGTTGATCCAGTTCTTTTTCCCCAGCAAGCGGTAACCACTCTGTTTTCTTGTTCGGAGCAATCAACAAAATGTTTCCTTTTGGCAACTGTTCTGGCACGACTCCGTCAAAAACCCACAAGTCACGCGCAGCCGCCGCTGTAACCGGTGCCTGCTGAATCGTTTCCACCTCAAGACTTCCGACTGTCTGCAATACTTGATGGAGGAAGCGGTTCCCCTCTGGCGAATACAACGCTGCCTTTCCCCTCCCGGCAGCGAATGGCACGCTCCACATGACATTATCCTGGGAAAGTCCGTCCTGCTCCGGTTCGATGACTGCACGATAGACGCTAGACACCGCTAGCTTCTGAAACGAAAATGTCTGGGAGCTACCTGCCCCAATCGCAAAAGAATCGGTATCCAGCAACTTGTCTTGCTCATCAAAAATAGTGACTTTTCCTTTCGCAGGCATACTGCCGTGATTGTCCACCCGCAGCAGTCCCTCTACCCCTTTTTCCGTCGGCTGGGTCACAAAAACACCGATTGCGGTATTCTCGCGGGTGCTTCCCATCTGCATAAACTGAAAGCTCCCGGAAAAAGCTGGAACTGGGCCTCCATCCAGCTTGCGTTCCCCGCTTCCGTCCCCCATCCACACCACTCCACTACCTGGTTCATTCTCTGCAATAGCTCCCGCTAATGACAACGCAGCGATTTGATCGGATGTCCCGGAAAAAGGCGCAAGCTTTTCGATGGCTTGCAAGAGCGGCTCTTTGTCTGCACTTTTGGAAACCAAAACATTCGGCTCACGCCCTGCCTCGATGAGGGTCATTGTCTGGCTACTTCCCAGCTTCTCTACGAGTGCTTTTGCCTGTAAAACGGCTCGTTCTAGCCGCGTCTCGTTCCCTTCCTTCGCCATCATGCTCCCTGATGTATCCACGACCAAAATCGTATGGTCGGATGTGATTCCCTCAGTGGGAACGCCCGGTCGTATCAAAGCCAGCACGAGCATGCAGGCAACGAGCAGTTGCAGCAGCAACAACAGGTTACGCCGCAGCCTTTCCCACGGTTTCACCGCTTCCCAGTTTTGCATCGTGCGCTGCCACAGGAGTGTACTTGGTATGACACGATCCTCTACTTTTCGCTTGAGCAGGTAGAGGACGATGATGGCCGGGATAATCAGCGCAAACCACAAGTTGCCCAAACCCATCCACTGCATGTAGTCTCTCTCCTCTCTAGCGAATCAAGCCGGCCTGACGAAAGACATGGAAGACAATCGATTCCAGCGATTGTTCCGCCTCTACAGACACGAAGGCGATCCCTCTTCCATAAGCAAACGCGGACAGTTCTTGTTGATAATCTTGCAAGCTCTTGTGGTACTCTTCCATCAAAAGGCTGGTCAGGGATACTTCTTTTGCTTGCCCGGTCTCTGAATCTATCAACCGCAGCTCTCCCGCATACTCGGGCGCAAGCTCTTCTTTGGAAAGCACCTGAACCAGCGTGACCTCTTGTTTGGCCGCCTGCAAATACGCGATGCCTTCCGTATAGCCTGACTCGAACAAAAAGTCCGACAGCACGATAGATGTGCCAGCTTTGCCGCTGACAGCCCCAGGCTGACGCATTGCCGTTTGAATATCACCTGCTTCCCCTTCTTGCAGGGAAGATAGGAAGCTGAGCAAGCGATGTGCCTGACTCTTTCCTTGCAGCCCGGTAAGTGCTGCCGTAATGCGGCTGTCAAATGCATAGACCGACACATGATCGAGATGGCACAGGGACAAATAGCCAAGAGCCGCGGCAATCTCGACAGCTCGGGCCATTTTGTTCGGTTGCCCGTAGCTCATCGAGCGACTGCAATCGATATACAAGTTCACATGAAGCTCTGTTTCATCCAAGTACTTTTTCAAAAACAGCTTGCCTGAACGGGCATACGCATTCCAATCGAGCTGCCGCAAATCATCGCCGGGAACATACGCCCGAAAGTCCGCGAACTCCATGGAGCTGCCCAGCTGTCTCGCCCTTCGCTTGCCTGCCTGGCTACCGCTGACCGCTTTGCGGCTAGCCATCTGCATTCGCTCCAGTCTGGCGAGCCATGACGGATCAAGCAGGTGTTGATTCATACTTTCTGCGTCCCCAGTTCGTCCAAAATATCCATAATGACGCGGTCTGGTCGGATGCCGTTTGCCTCTCCTTCAAAATTAAGGAAAATGCGGTGGCGCAACGCTGGCAGAGCAACTGCTGTCACATCCTCGTATGCCAGATTGTATCGGCCAGCCAATAACGCACGTACCTTTGCTAAGGAGACAATCGCCTGCACGCCACGTGGACCTGCACCGTTGCGCACATATTTGTTCACGGAAGCAATCGCCTGTTCCCCCGGATGCGTCGCTAAAAGCAGCTTCACGGCGTAATCTAGTACCGCATCGGCAACCAGCACTTCACGCGCTGCCTGCTGAATCTCAGCAATTTGCTCGGCTGAAGCCACTTTTTCCACGGTGATCACCTGACTCGTGGTCGTTTGCCGCACGATCATTTTCAGTTCTTCTTCCGTCGGATACGGCACGTCGATCTTCAATAAAAAGCGGTCCATTTGCGCTTCTGGCAACGGGTATGTCCCTTCCTGTTCCAGCGGGTTCTGTGTCGCGAGAACGAAGAATGGCGCCGGCAGCTGACGAGTCACACCGCCGGCAGAAACGGTTCGCTCCTGCATGGCCTCCAACAGAGCGCTTTGCGTCTTCGGCGTCGCCCGGTTGATTTCGTCAGCCAGCACGACATGAGCGAAGATCGGACCATGTTGGAATTGGAAAGACTGCTGACCCTTCTCGTCGACCAACAGGATGTTCGTTCCAGTAATGTCTGTCGGCATCAGGTCCGGTGTGAACTGAATACGCTGAAACGACAGCTCGAAGGCTTGAGACAGTGTCCGAACAAGCAGCGTTTTGCCCAATCCGGGTACGCCTTCCAAAAGCGCATGTCCACCTGCAAACACGGCCCACAGAAGTTGCTCGACCACATCTTTTTGTCCTACCAATACCTTTCCAATCTCCTGCCTGACAAGCTCTACTCGCTGCAAGCAATCCTCTAGCGTTTGCTGCGCCATCGCCGTGTCTCCTTCCTGTTGTTGAATGATCTAAGGCTCAATTTTGCTGAAATAATCCTTTACGATCTGTTGGTAATCGCCGGGAATACTGCCCTTTTCCATACTTTCACGGGCAAATTGCTCATACTGGCCGTACACTTCCTCATACGGCAGTGTTCCACCGGAGGAGACTTGTGTGTTTCCGCTTTGCTGCGACTGGGAAGGTCCTGACCCGAGTGTGCCTCCGACTGTATCAACAGGTCCTTTGTCCCCACCTATGCGATCTGCCGGGACGGTAACGAGCTCGTGTTTGCCTTTTCCTAACCCGGCCCCGCCACCTTGACCGCTTCCTTGACCGCCGTTTCCATTTCCATTTCCGTTGCCGTTGCCATTACCGTTTCCGTTTCCATTCCCTTGCCCCGAGCCATTATTTCCATTCCCGGACTGGTTTGCCGGGTTCGTCCCTTGATTGGGATTGGTACCTGTTCCCGGTGTTGCCGCAGTTGGCTGATTCCCGGGTGTCCCCGATGCTGGAGTCGCCTGGCCTGTTGCCGCCGTACCTGCCCCAGCTCCACTCGCTCCAGCATTTCCTGCTTGTGCGCCTGCACTGGCAAGCGTCATCTGCGACTGATTGAGCGAAGCAGCGGCATGTATAGCTGCAAGCATGGCTTGCTGAGATTGCTGGATGCCCGTCATCGCTTGCATCAAGCTGTTCTCGAGCGCAGTCATTGCTTGAGGCATTTGTCCTTGCGCTGTTTGCTGGGCTGCCTCCGCCAGTTGTTTGGCGATATCCTCCAGCTCCTTCGAGTCGGCAGACTCTGCCTCTTTTTTCAATTGTTCTGCTGCACTTGCGAGTTCGCGGGCGATCTCTTCCCGCTCTTTTTGCGGCATGCTTTCCATGGCTTTTGCCATTTGTGCCAGGGCCTCGGTCATCGCTTGTCGATCTTTCGCTTCCATCGCGCCAGCCAAGGATTTGGTCCCTTCTTGATTACCCAAGCTGCGCTGGAGTGCTTGCAGCGCTTTTTCTTTGTACTGCTCTGCATCTCTGACCTTCTCCAATTGTTTTTCCGCAGCGCGCAATGCATTTTGACGTTCTGCCGGATCGTCTGCTTTCGCCAGAGCCTTTTTTGCCTGCTCAAGCATTTCCTCCAGCTGCTTTTTCTGCGCGTCGGTTAAGCCTGTATTCTTTTTCACGTCCTGCTTGATTTCTTCTACTTCTTCCTCGACCTGCGCGATTGCTTTCTTTTCCTCTGCTATCTGGGCCAGTCGCAAGTCTTGCGGATTCGGCCAAAGAAACAGCACCAGGCATACCAATAGCAAGCTGCTTGTGACATACACCTTTTTTTGGATCAGCGACCAGATGCGGACGCTCTCTACGATTTGCGGCAAATTTTTACGCAGATGCTGCAAGGCGTCTTCCCTCTGCATACCCGCTACCATCGACTGATTCTCTTGATTCTCCCATGCTGTGACGACTCGCTGAGCCAAACCATTACCGTCTGCCACTTGCGCACAGTGGAGCCAGGTAGGGCGCATCCAAAGCGCACGCACCAGACCCGTGATGACAACAAGCACTGGCAGTACTACCGCGATCCATTGGTAAAACGGAATCGGCCAGATGCGGGCAAGGAGGAGGAGCACCAGACTCGCCCCCATTCCCCACAAACCATAGACCGTTAGCTGCTGTATCCATACACGCAAGCCCAATTGCTTTCGAATAGGCGCAAGCAGTGACTTCAGCTCGTCGTTCGATTTAGAGGTAAACATGGCTTATTGCTCCTCTTTTACTTTGCGAAATCTCGGTTTCACTGGCTGAATGAGATAGATAGCGAGTAAAAGGCAGAACAGTGTAATGATCCCGAAAAACAGGCAGTAAACCGCGTACGGGTCCACATTCCCAATCCTGAGCTGCGGTCCTTCTTCAAAAATGTTTAACATCGCAAACAATGGGTTGAAATTATGCAGGAGATCCGGCCAGTCCGGCCTAGTCGCAGATGACATGCCACCCGATCGTCGCTGGTACCGAATGAACTCTTTGATAATTTCCGCCAGTATGCTCGATCCAATCGCATATCCAAACACCACGGCATAAGTAACGACCGTAGCGATACCTGTCCGCTTGATCAGCGTGGACATGAGCACACCAATACTGCCGATGCCAAACATTGTAATGACGTAAAAGCCAAACACCTTGATCACTTGTGCAGGTGAGATTCCTCCATACAAAAAGACGATAGCATAGAGCGGGATAGTCGCAATAACTAAGAAGGTCATGAAGCTGAGCGACGCCAGCCATTTGCCTAAAATCAATCGTGTGGCACTGACATTCGTGGTCAACAGTACGCTCAACGTCTGGCGTTCGCGCTCACCGGAAATCACACCTGACGTTAGTCCTGGCACGACGAAACAGATCATCCCGAGTTGAAACACAGACAGCATCATGAACAGCTCGCGTGTATCATTCGGATTGTAGTAGCTGCCACCGTTTGTCATAAAGAAAATCAGCGTGAGCGTCATTGCGCCCAAAACAAGCAAATAGAGCAGGATGATCCACGGTGACCGATTGGTCCGCATCCGCATTTTCCATTCATTAAACAAGACAGGGTTGCGAAATCGTCTCAAGTCGCTCATGAGCCCACCCCTTTCGTAATTTCCAGGAAGATTTCTTCTAAATCACCAACTGACTCATTAAACGCGGCGACAGGATAGCCTGACACCGCAAGCTCACGCAGCAGCTCAACCTGCTCTTCGTCATTGCCTGAAAAGCCTGCAACGACCCAGTTTCCTTCGCGTGTCACCCTTGTAATGACGGGCATCTCACGCAAGCGCGTCATTGCTTCATCAACCCGATCCAATAGACGGATACGCAATACCCGCTGTTCTTGCATTTTCGAGTAAATCTCATCGACTCGTCCAAAGGCAACCAGATTGCCTTCCTCCACAATCCCGATGACGTCGCACATCTCCGCTAGCTCAGGCAATATGTGCGAGCTAATGATAATCGTCTTGCCCATGTCCCGCAGTTCCTTCAAAATCTCCCGCAGCTCAATGCGTGCACGCGGGTCCAACCCAGAAGCTGGTTCGTCCAAAATGAGCACTTCCGGATTGTGAACCAGCGAGCGAGCCAGCCCGAGACGCTGCTTCATCCCCCTCGACAACGAGTCGACGTAGGCATCCCGCTTGTGCGTGAGATTCACCAGCTCTAATAACTGCGGAATGATTTGTTTTCGCTCTGCTGCCGGAATATCGTAATTCGCGCCGTAAAAATCAAGGTACTCTTCTGCTGTCAAATTGTCGTAGACACCAAAAAAGTCAGGCATGTAGCCAATCAGCTTGCGTACTTCCTTTGGATGCTTGGTCACTTCGTAGCCGCCTACGTATGCTTTCCCACTGGTCGGCTCCAATAAAGTCGCCAAAATGGACATCGTCGTCGATTTTCCTGCCCCGTTCGGACCGACGAAACCAAAAACGGTTCCCTTGTCAATTTCGAGCGAAAGTCCTTTCAACGCTTCCATTTTGCCGTAGCGCTTACGCAAATTTTGGATCTGGATCATTTCTTGCTCACCTTCCCTTCCACACTGACACTTGGAACCCCAATGTGGCGATCATCCTCAAACTGGTGGGCAAATTTGATGCGGACAATGCCGTCGCCCGAAACATAAGTAGTGGTCTTGTCGCTTGTCATGACGTTGTTCATGAATGCTTTTTCAAATGGTTCGAAAGCTTTTGTCTTCCAGTTGTAAACCTCTTTTTCAAATGTCGTATTGTCCTCTGACCAGGTGTACAGATACAAATTGCTGATGAGAAGATCCTGCCCTTCCTGATTCAGATTGATGTCAAAGGTAATATCCCCGGCAGGCAATCTAAAGCCATCTCCATAGTCATCTACCGGAACAGAGCTACCCGACATCGTCACATCAAATGATCCCGTCGGATAATAAATGTGTCCGTCCTTGGATGGATTCACTTGCAGTGTCGAAGTGACCATCGCAATGCTGCTGTTCTCTGTATTTTCGTTTGGTACGACAGCCTCAACAACTTGCTCATCGGTCCAGCCAACGAGTTTTACCACTTCAGACTGACCACCACGTCTGTCCATCATGTCGAGCATTTCCACGATGACTTGCTCGCGCGTTTGTCTGTCATAGCCATTCGATTGCATATACTGCGGCAGTGCATTCCCCGTATTCATCCGATGTTGGTTCCGCCTTGCTTGATGTTGAGAGGCAAACGGCAAGTTCACTTCGATACTGCTGCCAGCCGCCAACTGCGGAAACTCTTGTACCGTTATACCTGTCGAGATCGTCACATCTCGCAGCGAGTACTTCGTATGGTTTGTCACAGTTCCTTTCAGTGCGCCATTCTCATACGACAGGTTCGATTCTATTTTTCCTACGTCCGATAAGGTTTGCTCCGTTGCAACCTTGCGCATCGACCAAAATTCTACATCTCGAAAATCAATATGAGTCTGATCTGGCTGTATGGAAATCCACGTTTTCGGAATTTGATCGATATAATCTCTTTCAGTGACGGGTTGGGTTATACCCTCTCCCTTTATCGTCAAACGATAGTCGTCATTACTCGGTACGAATAATGCGGTTACACTCATCGCATTCGCCTGTCCGTTGTTTTGCAGCTCAATATAACCTACCTGATGCAGCTTTACACCCACCCCCCGCTGGATGGCACCAATCGAGAAGATTCCGATTCCCACCAACACCGAAAGGGCAGGGACGATCACCCACATGTAGCTTTGCTTGCGGCGTCTCCGCAAAATATAGAAAAGAACTGGCCCTACAACCAGTGCATAAATTCCAAAAAACACGGCGAACCAGCCAACCTCTGGAATTTTCAAGGATGGGACTCGATCAGCAGCATCCCGAAGCGGCCATACGTTGTCGATCATGCTCCTATTTGAAGCGTTCATGGAAGAACCAAAAGCCTTTACTAATGTATCTGCCCAAAAGCGACTGTTTCCTGCCCAACTGGCTACTGGTTCCGCCGCCAAATCATAGGCGACGTACATTACTTTTCCGGCTCCCACGTTATGGACAGCCATCAGCGGAATATTGCCTTCGCTGTACAGAACCTTCCCTGCCTTCACTGTCCCATTGCTTACAGTAAAGGGTGATGTCAGTGAAATCGGATTGGTCTTATCCACTTTTAAACTAGAGAGTGTCTGTACACTCGTCACTCCAGTCACTTCTACGGGCGACAAGTCAGCCAAAATGCCTCCGGCTTTCTTGTACTGTGCTCCTCCGGCTAAAATCAGCATCCCGCCAGAATTCGTCCAATCCCGAATCGCCTTGATCTGCTGTTCATTCAATGAATCCAAAGCAAAATTATTGATAACGAGCATATTGATCATTTGGAGTTGAGTACCTGTCACAGGCATATTGTCTGCCTTCATCGTCAAGAGCTGGACAGGGTTATGAATAGAGCCTTTCGGCAGTACACCAAGGAAGTTAGCTGTGTCGGGATTTTCTGCCAACACGCCGATCATCAACGTATCCTCGCTGTATGAAACGCCTGTTACCGGAGTTTGCGTGATGATCTTATCATTTTGCATCAAGGCCACAAAAGAATTGCCATGCAGCTCTGATCCAGGAACGAGAATCGTTACCTGCTTGGTCACTCCGCCTGCAATCGAAACCGGCTGATAATTGGCAACTGCGAAGCGTCTGTCTCCCTGTTCCCCAGTGGCGACAAACAGTTCCCCTTCAATATCCGCCCCTCCATTTCTCACCGTTACCACAACGGGTACCATCCCCGTATCCCTGTACTTTCCTTCAATTCCGACTGTTACTCCCAACTGAATGTTTCCTTCTGCCAAGGCTGTCCCCGTTAATCCGAAAGGAACACCCGCTACCAACAGGAGGAACGCACAGAAGGCCAGGAGCCATCGCTTACACTGCGCCGTTTTCATTCGTTCAAAACCTCCACGGACCATTCTTTTTCTTCCTATCTTTTCTTCTCATACAGTTATTGACGTTATTTCCAGACAAATAGCTACATTTTTTTCAAAATGAAGTCGTTTGGTCACAAAGTGCAAACGTGAAAAAAAGAAAAAACGTCAGGATTGTGCTCTGACGTTTTTCGTAATCCTTCTATGACATGCCATACCCTACATCCTGAGGTTCTCCGCCAGTCGATGACACAAGTACAAGTACCACTCTGTCCCATATGTGAGGTACAAGCGCACCGGAACCCCTTTTTCTCGCAAGGCATGAGCCAGCTCTGGGCGCCCCCCGTATAACAGCTCGACTTCTACATTCGGTCGATGCAAATAGTCTCGACGGGCTAGCTCGTCTACAATCGCTTGGTCGTGCGTGGCGAGTGTCGCCTTCCTTTTCTATTACCCAAAGAAAGAGCCAAATCTCGAATACCTCTCAAGATTTGGCTCTCGTTCTACTACTTATCTGTTAGCGAAAGCGTCCGCAGCAGCCAGGAGGGCACCAACGACAGTGGTCCGGGCATCTCCGTCTGTGGTCAAACTCCCAACTCCGGAAAGGTCGCTGCCACTCTCTTCCACGATCCCATCCTGGTGGCCGTTCTCGATCTCTTTGCCAAGGGTAATAAGAAGAATGTCCTTCCCGCGAAGAATACGATGATTGCCATTGAGAGCTTTGATAATTCACGCAACCGCCTTCTTTCCTCTTATTTTTTGCTGACTATATGTGTATATGCACGGTGGCGTTCATCCGCATAGACTACTGACATCCCTATAAATAAAAGGGTATCTACCTATCAAAAAAACCGGTATTCCTACGAACAGAATGACCGGCTTTTGACTACCCTAATATGTCCTTATGATTTCGTCCACAGCTCTCTGCGAGAAGTGGTTACAGATGTCGCACCGGCAAGAATAGCGCGATCCACATCTTCCTTTGTACGAATAAATCCTCCAGCGATAACCGGAATGCTGGTTCGTACAGTGATTTCTTCGATCAGGTGGGGAATGATTCCTGGCAAAACCTCGACGTAATCCGGTTTGGTTCTCGCTAGCTGGGTAAGGCTGCTGTCTAATGCCATCGTATCAATGAGAAACAGTCGTTGGATGGAAATGAGCCCTTTTTTCTTGGCGGCAAGAACGGCACTGTTCCGTGTGGTGATGATTCCTTCGGGCTGGGCTTCTTGCGCAAGAAACTCCATCGCATATTCATCAGACTTCAACCCGTCTATGAGATCAGCATGGATCAGCAGTTTTTTCCCGAATGCTCTGGCCCGTTTTCCCAGTGGCTTTACTTGCGCAACATGAGCATTCAGCAAAATAATGCGCTCGTAGCAGCTTTCCATGAGTTCATCAAATTCTTTTAATGTCCGGGCGGCAGGAAGTATTTTTTGATTGATCAGGTTTGCCAATCACGAATCACCCCTATTGAAATGTTTTCGCAAGATGATATTCCTCTTCAAACGCTTTTATTTCATGTTCTTTCCTCTCATCCGACCATTGCAGCTCATGAGCGAGCTCTTCTCCCACCATTCGATACACAGGCTCCAGTGTATCCCTCTCGAAGAATAGTCTGCCACTACGACGAATCAGAAAATCACTCATGGTCATGACCATTTCTTCCTTTACAGCGTAGCGCAGTTCTGCTTTCAGCAGTGCTTCGATTGGAGACACATTTTGAGCATTTTGTGTCAAAAACTCCAGGCATATTGTTACGATTTGCTCACTGTTGCTTCCATATTTTCCGACCAGAACGCGGATTTGTTCCTCGGTGATTCCCCATTGGCGAAGTCGCTCTGCCTGTGCTTTCACAAATACAGGAATCTTGGCTGCGGAGTCAAATTTTCCGCCAGCGAGGACGATTTTGTCTGTCCGACAAGCTTCAAATGCTCTGCCCTCTTCTTCGGTCAACTGCTTGGCCACCACATCCACAATGCGCTCGGCCATTTTGCGGAAGCCCGTCAATTTTCCACCTGCGATCGTAATCAGCCCGCTTTTGGAATAAAAAATCTCGTCCTTGCGTGACAATTCGGATGGGGACTTGCCATCTTCATGGATCAGTGGTCTGAGTCCTGCCCAGCTGGAGCTGACATCCTGTTCCGTCAGCTTCACAGAAGGGAACATCTCGTTCGCGGCATTCAATACATACTCCATGTCTTCTCTCGTCACTGTTGGCCGCTCCAGCACACCTTTGTAATTCGTGTCAGTGGTACCGATATACGTACTGTTATTGCGCGGAATGGCAAACAGCATGCGCCCATCGGATACATCGAAATAAACGGCCTGCTTCAACGGCAGTCTGTTATATGGCACGACCAGGTGGACACCTTTTGTCAGGTGGAGGCGCTTGCCATACAGGGAGTGGTCCTTTTCTCGAAGCTGATCCACCCAAGGACCTGCTGCGTTGACGATTTTTTTGGCATGGAGGGAGTACTCTGTGCCCGTAAGCAAATCCTTCGCGCTAATCCCGATGACTTTGCCGTTTTCATAAATAAAGCCAGTGGCTTCGGTATAGTTCACGCAAAGCGCTCCGTGCGAGCTTGCTGTTTTCATGACCTCAACCGTAAGTCTAGCATCATCTGTCCGATACTCGAAATAAAGCCCGCCGCCCTTGAGAATATCGCGGCGCAAAAGCGGTTCTGCCTCCACAGTTCTCTCTTTGTTCAGCATGATGCGTCGTTCTTTTCTTTCGACTCCAGCCAACACATCGTAAACATACAAACCAATAGAGGTTGCCAGCTTGCCATAGGTACCATTTTTCACGATGGGCAAAATCATTTTTTCCGGGATGACGATATGTGGCGCATTGCGATACAAAATAGCTCGCTCCCGGCCTACTTCCCGCACCAACTGCACATCGCCCTGCTTCAAATAGCGCAATCCTCCATGAACGAGCTTGGTAGAGCGACTACTGGTTCCCGCAGCGAAGTCCTGTTTTTCCACGAGTCCGACACTCAGACCTCTCGCGGCTGCGTCGAGGGCAATACCTGCTCCCGTCACCCCACCGCCAATAACCAAAAGATCGAGTTGTTTCGTTGCCATTTTATCCAGACAAGCCTGGCGTTGACTTGATGATAATGCATGTTGATCGTTCATCGTTCTTCTCATCCTCTCTAAAAGAAAAAGACAGCCAATATCCAAAAGAAGCAATGCAATGTCATTGCTCTTCTGATACTGGCTGTCTCCGTAGTCTCCACAGCATGATTAACTTATCTTTAACTTTAGACCTCTTTTACACAAAAATCAATGCCTAATCTTGTAACCCATCGTTGCTGTAACAGCTTGCTTCCAACCTGCGTACAGCTCCTGGCGCAGTTCCTCCGCCATATCCGGTGAGAAGGAGCGCTCCACCACTTTGTTATTCACAATATCTTCCTTGCTGCCCCAATACCCGACGGCAAGCCCTGCCAGGTAAGCTGCTCCCAGCGCGGTCGTTTCATTGACACGCGGACGCTCAACCTCTGTATTCAGGATGTCAGACTGGAACTGCATCAAAAAGTTATTCGCCACGGCTCCACCGTCTACCGCCAGCTTTTGCAGCCGGATGCCAGAATCAGCCTCCATCGCTTCAAGCACATCCCGTGTCTGATAAGCCAGTGACTCCAGCGCTGCCCGAATCAAATGATCTTCCGTCGTTCCGCGAGTCAAGCCGAAGATCGCGCCTCTTGCTTCCATATCCCAATACGGTGCTCCCAATCCAACAAAGGCTGGAACCATATAAACACCATCTGTGCTGTCAACAGCCAGTGCGTGTTTTTCCGAATCCGATGATTTTTCAATCAGCTTGAGTCCGTCACGCAGCCATTGAATCGCCGCACCAGCTACAAAAATACTACCTTCCAGGGCGTATTCTACCTTGCCATCCACTCCCCAGGCAATGGTCGTCAACAACCCGTTCTTGGATGCAACTGCCTTTTCTCCGGTATTCATCAGCATGAAGCAACCTGTTCCATATGTGTTTTTGGCCTGCCCTTTCGCAAAGCACGCCTGCCCAAACAAAGCGGCTTGCTGGTCTCCGGCAATCCCGGCAATCGGAATCTGGAATTCGAAGAGCTTCTCGTCTGTGTAGCCGTACAATTCGCTGGAAGGACGGACAGCTGGCAGCATGGCTTTTGGGATTTGCAGCATGTTCAACAGCTCATCGTCCCACTCCAGGGAATGAATATTAAACATCAACGTGCGCGAAGCATTGGAATAGTCGGTCACATGCACAAGGCCATTGGTCAGCTTCCAAATCAGCCACGTATCGATGGTTCCAAACAAGAGGTCGCCTTTCTCGGCTCGCTCCCGTGCTCCCTCGACATGATCGAGCAGCCATTTTACCTTTGTCCCGGAGAAGTAGGCGTCAATCAACAATCCTGTCTTTTCACGAACGATTTGCTCATAGCCTTGCTCTTTCAACTGGTTGCAAATATCGATGGACTGTCTACTTTGCCATACAATCGCATTGTGAATCGGCTTACCCGTGTGCTTATCCCATACCACGGTTGTTTCCCGCTGATTGGTAATCCCGATTCCAGCGATTTCTTCCGGCTTCACATGATTCTCCAGTAAAACCGCTTTCAAAACCTCCAGCTGCGATTCCCAGATTTCCTCGGCATTGTGCTCCACCCAACCCGGCTTCGGATAGATTTGCGTAAATTCCTTCTGGGCCACACCGATAATGGCACCTGATTTATCGAATAAAATAGCGCGAGAGCTCGTGGTTCCCTGATCGAGGGAAAGCATATATTTATTGTCCATGACAACTGTTCCTCCTTCACTCATATGAAATCGCCTTCATTCTTACTTTTATGTTTAGGAACGTGCACTTTCGGATGCGAGTCGCTCCTTGCTGCCGATTGATTTTTTGGTTGTCATTCCGACCACGATGGCAATCACCATGAAGGCCGCTAATGCTATTACACCTGTCAGCGAATGATCTGTAAACGTCCATTTGTAAAAAAACGCTCCACTTACTGCTCCAATGATAGGTCCAACAACAGGAATCCATGCATAGCGCCAGTTGGACTTTCCTTTGCCGTGGATGGGCAAGAGAGCATGAGCGAGACGAGGTCCCAGGTCACGGGCCGGATTGATCGCATAACCAGTAGTACCACCAAGAGACAAACCAATTGCGACAATCAGGAAGCCGACGATAAACGGATTCAGTCCTTCTGCAAATTTATTCGCTCCGATCGCCAGTAGACCGAGCACCAAGAAAAACGTACCTAAAATTTCACTGAACAGATTCGCGACTATATTGGGAATCGCAGGACCTGTTGCAAATACCCCCAATTTGGCTCCTGCATCATTCGTCTCACGCCAATGCGGGTAATAAAAGATCCAGACGAACGTCGCTCCCATAAACGCCCCAATTAGTTGAGCCGCTATGTAGCCCGGAACATGCTCCCACGGAAATTGACCGATGCTTGCCAGTGCAATCGTAAGTGCCGGATTCAAATGCGCTCCGCTAATGCTCCCTACTGCATACGCTCCGCACGCAACTGCCAGACCCCACCCCAGCGTAATGACAATCCAACCGCCGTTTTGGGAGTACGCCTTTTTCAAGTTTTGTCCGGCGCAAACACCTGCCCCCAAAATGATCAAGATCATCGTCCCGATCAATTCCCCTACATAAATAGACATGCCCCATCCTCCCCCTTTTTGGAAAAAACGTAAACCTACTCCTGTTAAACGCTTACAATACGCTAACTCCTTTGTGGTTTATCTGGAGAGAAAATAAAAAAGCTAATACTCGCTAAACAAGAGCCAATGCCCTCATTTTGCAAATATTAGCTGATCTCCCAATCTCCACAGCACTATTAACTTAAGACCTACTATATAGCCACCGCTCAAAATTTGTCAAGAATCCCTTTCCTTCACTTTTGCCAATTCTCGCATCAAGCCCGGCAAAAAGAATAACGGATATATCAGCAGGTACAGGTTCGGAATCCACCAGGACCAATCGTAATCTGCCTTGAACGCCCAAAAAGCGATCGCCTGCAAACCCGAGCAGGAAGTCAAAACGAGCGACAACATGGCAAGCGGCTTCCAGATGTGCCGTCCTCTGCGATAGGCGTACAGACTGGCAAAGCCCGTGATGGAAATGAAAATATCCAATGGAAAAAAGGACAAGTTCCATGCAAGCAAATTGGGGTTGTAGTAATCCTGATACAGATATTCCACAGGGAGAAGCTCCAAAAATGTAACGAGCCAGTATACGACAAAAGCCACATCGGTGACCCAGAAGAACACTAACATTGCTCTTGCATTTTTCTCACTCATTTCGCCTCAGCTACTCCTGTCTCTTTAGAAGATTGCGCGTGGGAGGTGTCTCCAAGATTCAACAGCACACAGCCCACAATGATCAGTCCGACAGCAATCAATTTTTTGACAGTGAAGGCGTCCTTGAAGACCACCACACCAATGACCGCGATGATCGCGGTGCCGAGACCAGACCAGATGGCATAGGCGGTCCCGACCTCCATTTCCTTGAGCGCCAGGCTCAGCGACGAGAAGCACAAAATATAAAAGATAAACATCATCACACTAGGGACAGGCTTGCTCAGCCCGTCAGACAGCTTCATCGATGTTGTTCCAGCCACCTCTAGCAAAATGGCCATTAATAGATAGACCCAACTCATTATGTTCCTCCTACTTACTTGTTTGAAGACGAAGAATCTACGATGCCGCCTAGTAATATATCGATGACTGCATCCAGCGCATCGCCAATCGTCACTTGATGCTGGTTCGCCAACTGCTGATCAATCAGCTGGTTGAGCGTCCCGGTATACATCTGAATCAGGATCGGAAGCTGGATACGACGAAATACGCCCTTCTCAACCCCTTGCTCCAGAATGATCCGAACATGCTCCCACTCCTGTTGATTGAACTCGTCGATCAGCTTCCATTGCTCGGGATAGTAGCGCTTCAGCTCGTACCACACGCGCAAGTCTGTTCGTGAGAAGTTGTTCGGGACCAGTGCCAGGAGTTGTCGCATCTTCTCTACCAAATCGAGGTCAAGATCATGTAAAATCTGATCCTCCGCTTTACGCAAATCCTCGATGTTTTCTTCAATGACTTTGGTGATCAAGGCTTCTTTCGAAGGAAAGCTCGCATACAACGTCTTGGTACTAACGCCTGCGCGCCGAGCTAAATCGGACATGGTAAAACGGACGCCCTTGGTCTCAATCTCATGATAGGCGCATTGTAGGATTCGCTCCTGCATGTTCTTGCCCTCCTTTCGAAAACAAGGAAAATATTTTGTTTTTCATATTTTCCAAAAGGTACTCTTAGCATAACGGCGTACTCATGCATTGTCAACAATCGCCAAACCACGCTTGGCTCAACGCTTCGATACCGAGTTCGATTTTTTCCAATGGAATACCCGCGAAGCCGAGGAAAAACTCTTTTGGCAAGGGATTAGGTGGCACCAGCCATGTAAACGATGCAGCCGAGGCTCTCACGCCTGCCTGAATCGCCCGCTTTTTCAACTCCTCCTCGCTTCGCTCGCTGTTTACCCGCAGTAGGACGTGAAACCCCGCATCGGCTCCAATGACTGTCGCTCTATCGCCAAAATGCTTTTGCACAGCCAGCAGCAGCGCATCATGCTTTTTGCGGTACAGCTTGCGCATTTTGCGGACATGCTTTTCGAAGTATCCTTTTTCCATAAAGGCTTCCATCGTCCGCTGATGCAGTCGGGATGAAGATGGTTCCAGCAGTGTCTCGCGCAGCAGGTTGTGGTACGTATCCAGCAGAGATTCTGGCAAGACCATGTACCATATGCCGATTGCTGGTGCCAACACCTGCGCAAAGCTCCCCATATAGATCACATTCGCATCCGGGAGCAAACCCTGCATGGACGGAATCGGTCTGCCATGGTAACGAAACTCTCCGTCGTAATCGTCTTCGATGATGTATCCTCCCACATTCTTGGCCCATTCGAGCAATTGCAGCCGCTTGGATATGGGCATGATCATCCCACGTGGGTATTGATGAGCCGAAGAAACGGCAGCCAGTCCAACCCCTGACTCATATAGCTCACTGACGCTAATTCCGTCCTCTGTCAGTGAGATCGGCACCACGTCGTATCCATGCTGGCGAAACGTATTGGCAAACAGCAAATACCCCGGATTTTCTACGCCGATGCGTTGGAACTGTGGCTTTACCATCAAACAGATCAAGGACAGCAAGCCAAACTGGCCCGCCCCAATCACCACTTGATTTGGCGAACAAGCGACACCCCGGTACCTGTGCAAGTAGTCAGCGATTTGCTTCCTGAGTCCAGCCTCCCCTTGCGGATCTCCATAAAAAAGATTCTCCTGCCGCTCTATGTGAAGCGTCTCATTGTACAGACGGCGCCAAATCATGGTTGGAAATAACGAAAAATCATTGCGGGAGAGATGAAAGTCATAGACGTATTCCCGCTCGTCACGCACCATGGGCCGATGGATAGTTTGTGCGCTCGCACCAGCACCCGGTTTCACTTCAGGATCTGGTAATTTCTCCACGTAATACCCACTGCGCGGTTTACTTTGGATAAAACCTTCCGCCAGCAGCTGCTGGTATGCCATCTCCACGGGTGTTGTGCTTAAGCCTAGCAAGTCAGCCAGCTTTCGAACGGACGGCAGCTTGCTACTCACCGCCAAGCGTCCTGCGACGATTTCCTTTTTCAAATAAGCATATAGCTGTACGTATTGCGGCTCGTCGTCATTTTCCTGCCATTTTGGGGTCAAGAGCATCTCGATTTCCCCCTCCATCTGTCCTTTTCATTTTTACAAAACTGCACATTTTCAAGTATACACTTGCTCGTTATCCTAAGAAAAAGAAGTTTTGAACGAACAGGAGGACAACGACTATGTCTATGACACAGGAGAATACACGTGCAGCGGTTCGCTTTTTGGAAGGGGAACGCGTCTTTTTACGACCGATTGGTACAGAAGATACCGAATTATACTTCCGCTCCTTGTTCAACAAGGAAACGCGTATGCTGACTGGTACACAAAAGCATTTCACTCGTGAGCAAATCCACCAGTACATCGAGAACAAAGGCCAGGACTCTTCCAGTGTCCTCTTATTGATCTGCCTGTGCGAAAATGATCAGGTGATTGGCGACGTCCAGATTGGGGATATCGATCGGAATAATCGAAACGCCTTTATCCGAATTTCGATTGACCAAAATGCCCATCAAGGTAAAGGCTACGGCAGCGAAGCCCTCCTGCTAATGCTCGATTATGGTTTTGGCATCCTCAATCTGCATCGCATCGAGCTAAACGTATTCGCCTTTAACGAACGTGCCATCCACACGTATGAAAAGCTCGGATTCCAGCGTGAAGGCGTACAGCGACAAGCTCTTTATTACAACCACACCTATCACGACTCTATTCTTATGTCCATGCTGGCAGATGAATATCGGGCGAAATATGTAAAGTAACAAAGAGAAAATGCACCTGGGAATCTCAAACCCAGGTGTGTTTTTTTAATCTAGGTAAACGACTTCATAAAGGAGTATAATAGGGAAAATGGTAAGAAAAACCACTTACAACCAAAAGATCAGCGCAAGAAAGAGAGAGTGACATGAAGAGAAAACTCCTATTCACTATCAGCTTGTTCATCATCCTGAGTGTATTGACAGGGTTCCATCCCGCATCAGCCAACACCTTGCAACAGTCATTCCAAGCAAACCTTGTCCCTGTTTCAAAAATGGAGCTTCCTGCAAAAACCATCATCGGGTTTGGAGAAGCTACGCATGGCAACAAGCAATTCACTACGCTGAAGTTAGATATTTTTAAGCATTTGGTAGAAAAACAAGGTTATCGCGTATTTGCCATCGAAGGTGATTTTGGCGGTGGACAAAAGGTCAATGAATACATTTTAGGCGGCAGCGGAACTGCTCAGGATGCCGCAAAAGCCATCGGATTTACGATTTACCATACAGAAGAAATGGCCGCCCTTCTCTCTTGGATGCGCGCCTTTAATGAGAAGCGAGATACCAAAGATCAAATTCATTTTTACGGCTTTGACATGCAACGCTATGACCATAACAAAAACGGGCTATTTTCCTATTTGAAAAAAGTCGATCCGACACTCTCATCCAAGTATGAGAAGCTGCTTACGAATCTGAATGATAAGACGGTGTATAATCAAAAGGTCGCCCTCGTACAGAAAGCGATCCCCCACATAAAAAGCTTGATGGATCAGATGAAACAAAACCAATCCGTTTACATCGCGAAAAGCTCTGAGAAAGCATATGAGCTGGCTACTGCCTTCGCAGAATCCATCAAGCAAAACGCTACACTGCGCGGAACAAATGTGAACTACAGCAACACCCGTGATCGCTACATGGCGGACAAAGTGATGTGGATTTTATCCTTTGAAAAGAAACAGTACGGTCGCAACAACATGTTCATCGCTGGACATAATGGACACATTGAAAAGACCTCTACTTCCGTAGGAATGACAACCTGCATGGGGGCACATCTCGCAAAAGCCTTGGGGGACCAATATTACGCAATCGGAAGTGAATTCTACGAAAGCACCTTCCTTGCAAATGACGCCTCTACCAATGAGCGCAAAGCGTTTACTGTAAAAAATAGTGGCAAAGATCGGCTAGCTGTTCTGTTTGCACAGACAGGGATGGCGGATGGATTCCTAGATTTTGCAAAGGCAAAGCATCATCAGGATTTTTACACCTATCTAAATAAAGCGCAGCCCATCAGTGCAATCGGTGATGTTTTTAGTGGATGGTATGGAAAAATGGAGAAGCTGTATACGTTGCAAATGGTTCCGGCAAAAGCTTTTGATGCGATCTTCTTCGTACGAACGGCTACTCCTTCGGTAATGATAAAGGATTAACGGGTGAGTACATTTGCCTGTTTATAAAATTACGGCAGCCGATTAAACAGGCTGCCGTTTTCTGTGATTCTTCAGTATTTTCATCAATCAGGTTTTGAGGCTTTGAGCTCCGATACTTTTATGATCATCTTCGTCTCATTATCCCACACGTACTCGGCCGAGCTATCCAACTCACCCTCTTTATTTAACGTAAGGACATAGATGGAATTACGCCCATCGTTGTAGAAGCCATAAATACGATTTGGAACATCTTCTGCTACTTTTATAGCTCCCATAGAGCTAAGCTTCCCTTTTTCATATTGAAGAAGTTGTAGGAAAACCTCGCGTTCGGTTCCAGTATGAAACATATAAAACTCGTATTTAGAATCGTCACTAGTAAAGTCCAAGTAAGGAAGTGCAGGAGTAATAGGCTCCTGCCCCTTACTTTTTCCCTCTAATTCTTTTGGGACAGGAATGGGAAATTTTATGCTGTTCGACCGATCTTCCAGCGTATATTGGAAACCAGGATTGCTCCATAGATGTAAGCCGTGTCCAATAGGCTTGTCGGTTGACATTGAATTCGTACCTTGATTGGTTTCCGTTTTATTTTTTGCAAAGCCAGGCGTTCCCCCAAAAATAAGTGTAGAACTAAGAACACCCGCTAAGATATAATTCCATTTTTTCACGAATAAAGCTCCTTCCTTTTTCCAGCTTTTCAATAAGACGGGGAAAAGAGAGGTTTTGTCACGAAATTAGCGTAACCCCTGACTGAGTTCAACTATTTGACCCTTAACATTTCCATGACTGAATCCTCCATGGTAACAAACCACAGAGGCAATGTCGAGGTCTACATACTTCTTTATAGAGAGACGAGCTGCATCCATATCCGGTGTGGACGGTTCATGAATTCCTGAGAGAATCCCGTTCACACTGTACATCGAATCCCCGGCAATGAGAGTCTTGCTTTTCGTTAAATAAAGGCTGATATGACCGGAAGTATGTCCAGGAGTATGGATGACACGAATCCCACCGCAAAACGGCAGTTCCTGACCGTCACTCACGGTATAGTCCACTCTGCCTTTGGGAGGATTCTCAAGGTGCCCGTCTTTTAAAAGCGGTTTCTCCCCTTGGACATACGGTTTCTCCAGTTCGTGTGCGTAAACGTGAACATGATTCCCGCACTCCTGCAAAATCTCAGGAAGACTGCCGATATGATCCACATCCTGATGCGTCAAAATCACAGCTTTTAGCTTGTCGAGCGATACTCCTACCTTTTCCATCCCCACGCGTAAATCATCCATTTGCCCTGGGAATCCTGTGTCTATTAAAACAGCCATGTCTCGATCCCACAAAAGAACGGGGTGAATGATATTTCCATGAAAATCTAGATGAAGCATTGATACTCCCTTTGAAATTTCCATCAATCAGACCTCCGTAAAATTCATTTTTTACGTAGGATTATATTATTACGTTAGTTTCGTTGTTGTCAACATCTGTAAACGTCTTCTGTATAAAACGCTCGAGATAGCAATCCAAAAGAAACGAACTTCGGCCAAATTAGATACAATCACCATTGTAAAATCCTATTTCAAGAACAGGGAACAAGCCCGTTAGTTTAATGAATCGCATTGAATCTAACGCTTTTAGTCTATATTCCAGTGAATACGGGGAACGTGTTTGTTTCCAAACCTATCACAAAAAAAGCCATTCCTTAAAGGAATGGCTTCTTCATTCATTATTCATTCAAAACTGGATCTGCATGATCAGTTGCTAAGTTTGTGGATAAGTCCTCGACCGATTAGTATTCGTCAGCTCCACGCGTTACCACGCTTC